>CAYJMW010000013.1:0-66310 GCA_964371235.1 uncultured Polaromonas sp. | reverse complement strand
GGCATGCGGACAGGCCAGCATCAGGCTCATGGAGCCGTCACGCGCCCGCGCCGGCATGCCCGGGCTGCAACATGCGCGTCAGGCCGTGCGGGCCAAACAGCACCGCTTCGGTTTGCGCCGCATCCACCACGCAGATGAGATTTATTGGGGTCAGACACCAATTTTTCTGCGACGCCATGCGTCGCACCCGAAGGGTCAGCCTTTGGCTGAGAAAATTTGGGCTCTGACCCCAAAAAATCCAAGATCGGCAACCTTGGCCGGGTCGATATCGCAAACATCAACGCGCCATCCTTTGCCCAGCAAATTGGCTGCCATGCCGCCGCCCATGTTGCCAGCGCCGATCAGGGTCACCGATCGGGAATTGGAAGCGTTAAGCGTAGCAGTGCGTTTCACCGCAGGGCCGCCCCAAGGTGAAACAGCCCCCTCGGGGGGCAGCGCAGTACGCGCAGCGACAAGCGTGGGGGCCATTTGATCACGTTTGAACCAGCCGCTTGGCCTTGGCAATCGACATCAGCATGCCAATGGCCAGCCCCAGCGTCACCATGGCGGTGCCGCCATAGCTGATGAAGGGCAGCGGGACGCCGACCACGGGCAGGATGCCGCTGACCATCGCCATGTTGACAAAGGCGTAGGTGAAAAAAATCATGGTCAGCGCGCCCGCGAGCAGTCGCGAAAACAGTGTGGAGGCTTCCAGCGCAATGGCCAGCCCGCGCAAAACAAGAAAAACAAAACCGCCAATCAGCAGCAGATTGCCCACCAGGCCGAATTCCTCGGCGTAAGCCGCAAAAATAAAGTCCGTGGTGCGCTCGGGAATGAACTCCAGATGCGTTTGCGTGCCGGCCATGAACCCTTTACCGAAGGTGCCGCCAGAGCCGATCGCGATCATGCTCTGAATGATGTGAAAGCCCTTGCCCAACGGGTCGCGCGAAGGGTCGAGCAAGGTGCAGATGCGCTGCTGCTGATAGTCATGCAAAATGGGCCAGCGCACCCCGTCGGCGCACAGTTGCGGCTCAAACCAGATCACCAGAAACACGCCAATCAGACCCAGCAGCAGCGGCGGCGCAATCAGCTTCCAGCTCAGGCCGGCAAAAAAAATCACCGCCACGCCTGCCGTCAATACCAGCAAGGCGGTGCCCAGGTCGGGCTGCTTGATGATGAGCCCGATCGGCAGCGCCAGCAGCACACCGGCTACCAGAAAGTCGAGCGGGCGCAGCTGGCCTTCGCGTTTCTGGAACCACCAGGCCAGCATCAGCGGCATCGCGATTTTCAGGATTTCAGCGGGCTGAATGACGACCCCGACGTTGAGCCAGCGTTGCGCGCCCTTTTTGCTCACGCCGAAGAGGGCAACGGCCACCAGCAGCGCCACGCCCACCAGGTACAGCGGCACCGCAAAGGCCGCCAAGCGCTGCGGCGGGACCTGCGCCACCACAAACATGATGGCCCCGGCGATCAGCATGTTGCGGCCATGGTCTACGAAGCGGCTGCCCTGGTCGTAGCCCGAAGAGTACATGATCAGCAGCCCGGCGCAGGCCAGCAGGAACACGGCAAAGGCCAGCAGGCCGTCAAAGCCCTGCAGCAGGGGAAGGGCCCGCCGGTAAAGGGAGGGTTTGTCAAAAACGGCAGCCATGCGCCGATTATCCGCCAGCCGGGCCGCAAGGGCCCGGCCGCTGGCGATCTGGCCTGGGGTTTTTTGCTATAGTTTGGATAGCTTACTACGGCCTGTTTACGTGGGCTGGAGAGTTGTTTTTCTCAAACATACAGGGCATTACCGGGGCCGCGCTGGAGTGCGCCTAACATGGCGCCATGCCCACCACCCACTTGCTCTACCTCCACGGTTTCCGCTCCTCGCCGCAGTCGATGAAGGCGCGCAAGCTCGCTGCGCGAGTGCGCGCGCAGCACCCGGGAGTGACCTGGTGGTGCCCGCAATTGCCGCCCTCGCCGCGCGAGGCGATGGCCTTGGTGATGCAGGGCATTGCCGAATGGCCGCGCGGCGCGATGGCGGTAGTCGGATCGTCGCTGGGCGGGTTTTATGCCACCTGGGCGGCCGGGCAAATCGGTTGCCCGGCGGTGCTGCTGAACCCCGCGGTTGATCCGGCGCGTGACCTGGCGCAATACATCGGTGAGCAGACCGCCTGGCATGACCCGCAGGATCATTTTTTCTTCAGGCCGGAGTTCATTGAGGAGTTGCGCGCGCTCGACACCGGTCCAATGCGTCAGCCCGAGCGCTTTTTCGCGATCATTGCCAAAGGCGACGAGTTGCTTGACTGGCGCGAAATGACGCGGCGCTATGCTGGCGCGCGCATCAAGCTGCTCGAAGGCAGCGACCACGCGCTTAGCGACTTTGATGAGCACATCGACGAGGTGCTGGGATTTATTGGGCTCTGACCCCAATAAATCCGCGTGGGACAATCCGCCCCATGTTTGTATTGTTTGAAGAAACCGGCAAGTTTTTGGCCGGACGGATTTTGTCGGAAACCGATGCGTCGCTGCAAGTGGAGCTCGACTCGGGCAAGCGCGTCAAGGTCAAGGCCGCCAATGCGCTGCTGAAGTTTGAAAAGCCCGCGCCGGCCGAATTGGTGGCCGCAGGGCAAAAATTGAGCGCGGACATTGAGCTCGAACTGGCCTGGGAATTTGCCAGCGAGGATGAGTTTGGCTTTGCCGACCTGGCGCGCGACTACTTCAGCGCTGATGCGTCAAAACCCGCGTCGCTTGAGCAGCAGGCCGCGGCCTTGTTCCGCCTGTATGAAGCCCCCCACTATTTCCGCCGGGCCGGCAAAGGCCGCTTCAAAAAAGCGCCCGCCGAGATTTTGCAGCAAGCCCTGGCCGCGATCGACAAGAAAAAGCAGGTCGCCGCGCAAATCACTGAGTGGGCCAGCGCGCTGGGCCAGGGCCAGTGCCCAGCGCCGGTGCGCGAGCAGCTCTACAAAATCCTGTTCAAACCCGACAAGAACAGCGCTGAATACAAGGCCGTGGTGCAAGCCTCGCGCGCGACGCAAACCGCGCCGCTTGATTTGCTGCAGCGCGCCGGCGCCATTGCATCGCCTTACCAGTTTCACTGGAAACGCTTTTTGTTTGAGAATTTCCCGAGGGGCACGGCCTTCCCGGCCTTGCAGGCACCCGAGGTGAAAGACGAGTTGCCGTTGGCCAACGTACGAGCGTTTTCCATTGATGATTCCGCCACCACCGAGATTGACGATGCCTTGTCGGTGCAAGGGCTGGGCAGCGGCGCGGTCACGCTCGGCATTCATATTGCCGCACCGGGCCTGGCCGTGTTGCCGGGCAGCCCGATTGACGCCGTGGGCCGTGCGCGCCTGTCCACCGTTTATATGCCGGGCTACAAGCTGACCATGCTGCCCGAGAGCATTGTAAAAAGCTACACCCTGCAGGAAGGCCGCAACTGCCCTTCCCTGTCGCTTTACCTCACCCTGGATGAAACGACGCTGGAGATCACGGCCAGCGTCACCCGGCTCGAGCAGGTGCCGATTGCCAGCAACCTGCGTCATGATGAGCTGGACAGCACGTTTACCGAGGCATTTTTTGAAGCCGCCCAGGTCACTCCTCCAACCGGCGTGCAGTGGGGCGTGGAGCTGACTTTTTTGCACCGGCTGGCCCAACACCTCAAGGCCAGGCGCGAAGTGGTTCGCGGCAAACCCGAAAACTTCAACCGGCCTGACTACAACTTCAAGCTCGACAATCCGGCGGGCCAGGAGCCGCAGGGCGAAGAGGCGGTGAGCATCAGCGTTCGGCAGCGCGGCGCACCGCTGGACCTGATCGTGGCCGAAGCGATGATTCTGGCCAACAGCACCTGGGGCCAGTGGCTGGCCGAGCTGGGCGTGCCCGGCATCTACCGCAGCCAGGCGAGCCTGGCGCCCGGCGTGAAGGTGCGTATGGGCACCAAGGCACTGCCGCATGCAGGTCTTGGCGTTCCGAGCTATGCCTGGAGCACCTCGCCGCTACGCCGCTACACCGACCTGGTGAACCAATGGCAAATCGTTGCCTGCGTGCGGCATGGCCGCACCGCCGCGCTGGCGGCGCCCTTCAAGCCCAAGGATGCCGAGCTCTTTTCGATCATTTCCTGTTTTGATGCCGCCTACAGCGCATACAACGGCTTTCAGGCCGGCATAGAGCGCTACTGGACACTCAAATACCTGCGGCAAAACAGCGTCACCGAGCTGAACGCCACCGCCTTCAAGGACAACCTGGTTCGCGCCGACGAATTGCCGCTGGTCTTGCCCGCGCTGGGCGCGCAGGGCTTGCCGCGTGGCGCCAGGGTGCGTGTGAAGCTGGGCGCAATTGACGAAATGACGCTCGATATTTCGGGAACCGTGCTGGAGCGGCTGGACGCGGCGGCTGATGGGGCAGGCGCGGCGCAAATCGATGAGCCGAGCGACGAAGGCGATGGCGAAACCGGCCTGGCGGCCGGCCCGATCGCGATTGCCGTCGATCTCAGCGAGCCCGCGGTGGAGTCCGTCAGTGCACTGGCCAGCGCGGGTTAAGGGTGCGGCACGGATAAAAACCCGATAATTCCCGTCTGTGAAATCACTCAGCACACTGCAAATCGCCCTGGGCATCTCGATCGCCTTTCATGCGGTGCTGCTGACGGTGCGTTTTGTCGATCCGGAGCGCTTTAACCGCGTGTTCCAGGACACACCGCTCGAAGTGATTCTGGTCAATGCCAAGTCCCGGGACAAGCCGGACTTTGCCAAAGCCATCGCGCAGGCCTCGCTGGCAGGCGGCGGCGAGCTCGAAAAAGGCCGCGCCACTTCGCCGCTGCCGCCGTCGGCCCTGATGGAACTGGGCGATGCCGCCGAAGACGCGCAGCGCAAGGTCGAGTCGCTGCAGCAGCAGCAAATGCAGTTGCTGGCACGCCTGAAAAAGCAACTGGCCACGATGCCGCCCCCTGATCTTGCGCGACCCGCCCCCGACGCCGCGCAGGCCGAGCGCGAAGAAAAGCGCAAGCAGCTCATCAAGCTGCTGGCCGAGATTGAAAAGCGCATCAACGAAGAAAATGCGCGGCCCAAGAAACGCTACATCAGCCCGGCCACGCGCGAAGAGGTCTATGCCGTGTACTACGACAGCTTGCGCCACAAAATTGAGGACAAGGGCACGGTGAATTTCCCCGAACAGGCAGGCAAAAAACTGTATGGCGAGCTCACCATGGTCGTGACCGTCAATTTTGATGGCCGCGTGCTGGACACCGAAGTGGTTCAGACCTCGGGCAACCTGACGCTGGACCGGCGGGCGCAAAGCATCGTCCGCGGCACCGCCCCGTTCGACCGGTTCAACGCTGCCATGCGCCGCAAGGCGGACCAGATTGTGGTGGTGTCGCGCTTCAGGTTCACGCGCGACGCCACCCTGGAAACCAGGCTCACCGAGCGCTGAACCTTTGGCCACATGACCCCGGCGCTTCCTTCACGCATCAGCACGACCCGCATGGACCGGTATTACGTATTGGGCAACCCGATTGCGCACAGCCAGTCGCCGTTGATTCATTCCCGCTTTGCCGAACTGACAGGCCAGACCCTGCAGTACCAGCCCTTGCTGACACCGCTTGATGGTTTTGCGGCGACGCTGGCGCAACTGGTGCAAAGCGGCGCGCGCGGCTGCAACGTCACGGTACCGTTCAAGTTCGAGGCTTTTCGCTCCGCCAGCACGCAAACCGACAGGGCGCAACTGGCGCAGGCCGCCAACACCCTCGTGCTTGGCGGCGGCGCCGTCCACGCCGACAACACCGACGGCGTGGGGCTGGTCAATGACATCCAGAACAACGCCGGCGTGGCGCTGGCCGGGCGCGACCTGCTGCTCATCGGCGCGGGCGGCGCCGGCGCCGGCGCGCTGGGCGCCTTGCTGGCGGCCCGGCCGCGCCGGCTGGTGCTGGCTAACCGCACGCGGGCCCGGGCCGATGCGCTGGTGGCCCGCCACCGGGCACACCCATCATTGCAGGATGTGCTACAAAAAACAGAGCTTCTTGCGCAGGATTTGCAAGGGCTGGACGGCTTGTTTGATGTGATTATCAATGCCAGCGCAAGCAGCCTGGCGGGCGCTGGCGTGCCCGTTGAGGGCCGCGTTTTAAAGCCCGGCGCGCTGGCTTACGACATGATGTACGGCCCTGCCGCGGCGGCTTTCATGACCTGGGCGGCTGAACACGGTGCAAGCCCGCGCGACGGCCTGGGCATGCTGGTGGAGCAGGCCGCCGAATCTTTTGCCTTGTGGCGCAAGGTGCGCCCGCCTTCCGCGCAAGTGCTGAGGGAAATGCGGGCGCGGCTGGCATGAAAGCACTTTTCAGACTGCTCGGTCTGGCGCTGCTGGCCGCGCTGGCCCTGCAACTTTATTTTGTGGCGCGCATCGCCATGATGGCCGTGCTCAACCCGGAGTCCACCGCCTTTCAGCGCTCCGAGGCCTACCTGATCGCCAGGCACACCGGATCGCTGAAATGGCGTCAGCAGTGGGTGCCCTACGCCGCTTTATCGGACAACCTGAAGCGGGCGGTCATTGCCTCGGAAGATGCCAGTTTTAGTGAGCACGATGGCGTGGACGTGGCGGCGCTTGAAAAGGCTTGGGAGAAAAATGCCCAAGCCGAGCAGCGCGCGGAGAAATCAGCCAGCCGGGCCTCCACCAAACGAGCCATGCCTGCCGTGAAGGCGCCCAAAATTGTCGGCGGCTCGACCATCACGCAGCAACTCGCCAAAAACCTGTTCCTTTCGGGCGAGCGCACCCTGCTGCGCAAAGGCCAGGAACTGGTGCTCACGCTACTGCTCGAATCGCTGCTGAGCAAGCAGCGCATTCTGGAAATTTACCTCAACAGCGTGGAGTGGGGTGAAGGCATTTTTGGCGCGGAAGCTGCCGCCCAGCACTACTACCGCAAACCGGCCGCCAAACTGAGCGCCTACGAGGCGGCGCGCCTGGCCGTGATGCTGCCACGGCCCCGGTATTTTGAAACCCGCATCAATTCGGGCTACCTCGCTTCGCGCGCCGGCACCATCGCGGCGCGCATGGGCGACGTGGAGCTTCCATGACAACTTTGGCCTCTAGCCCACGTCCAATAAGCATAGTTAGCTATTAAAATAGTAGCATGAGAATTCTTGGCATCGACCCTGGCTTGCAGATCACCGGTTTTGGCGTGGTCGATGTGGACGGCCCGCAGCTGCGCTATGTGGCCAGCGGCACCATCAAGACCTCGCAACTGGACACACGCAATCTGCCCGCGCGCCTGAAGGTGCTGTTCGATGGCGTGCGCGAAGTGGTGCAACGCTACCAACCCGATGTGGCGTCGGTGGAAATCGTCTTTGTGAACGTCAACCCGCAGTCCACGCTGCTGCTGGGCCAGGCGCGCGGCGCCTGCGTGACGGGGCTGGTTTCCTGCGATCTTCAGGTCGCCGAATACACCGCGCTGCAAATGAAGAAGGCGGTAGCGGGCTATGGCAAGGCCGGCAAGGCAGAGGTGCAGCAGATGGTCATGCGCCTCCTGAAGCTGCCTGCATTGCCGGGAAAAGATGCCGCCGATGCGCTGGGGCTGGCGATTACCCATGCCCATGCCGGGCGCTCAGCGGCCATTTTGGCGGCGGCCACCGCGCTGAGTCCCAATTCGGGCGCGTCTTCCAAGGCGGGGCGCCACTACTGACGTAGCGACGCTCAGGCGACGCGCTGCACAATCAGCACCGCAAAAAATCCGAAGGCGGCGATCAGGGTCCACTTGAGGATGGTCAGGCCAAAGCGTTTGAAGCGCTCTTGCCCCGTGACCGCGAACAATGCAAAAGACAAGGCCGCGCCGAGCAGCAACAGCAGGACGATCGAGCGGGCAATCACCATGGTTTGAACCTGGATTCCTCAGTTGGACGCTTTACCAGGCGCGGGCCAGCGTTGCAAAACCGGCGGGGGCGCGTTTCTCGTCTTCAAACGTGACAACTTCCCAGGCCTCCTTGCGCGCCAGCAGTTCACGCAGCAGTTTGTTGTTCATCGCGTGGCCGGAGCGGAAGGCGCTGTAGGCGGCCAGCAGCGGCTTGCCCAGCAGGTGCAGGTCGCCCATGGCGTCGAGGATTTTGTGTTTTACGAACTCGTCGTTGTAGCGCAGGCCTTCGCTGTTGAGGACCCTGTAGTCGTCCATGACGATGGCGTTGTCGAGCCCGCCGCCCAGGGCCAGCCCGTTAGTGCGCATCATCTCCACGTCCTTGGTAAAGCCGAAGGTGCGGGCGCGGGCGATGTCGCGGCTGTAGGCGCCCGAGCTCATGTCGAACTCGACGCGCTGGCCGGTGGAATCCACCGCCGGGTGGTCAAAGTCGATTTCAAAACTCAGCTTGTAGCCCTCGTAAGGGTCCAGCCGCACCCACTTGACGCTGGCGCCTTCGCCTTCGCGCACTTCAACCGGCTTGAGCACCCGGATAAAGCGCCTGGGCGCGGCCTGCTGTTCAATGCCGGCCGATTGCAGCAGGAAAACAAACGACGCGGCCGAGCCGTCGAGGATGGGCACCTCTTCGGCGGTGATATCGATATACAGGTTGTCCAGCCCCAAACCGGCGCAGGCCGACATCAGGTGCTCGACGGTGTGCACCTTGGCATTGCCGCTGGAGATGGTGGATGCCATCCGGGTTTCGGTCACTGCCTGCGCCGAGACGACGATATCCACGGGTTGCGGCAAATCGACCCGCCTGAACACGATGCCTGTGTCTGGCGGTGCTGGCCGCAGCGTGAGCTCAACGCGCTGGCCACTGTGCAAGCCCACGCCGACGGCCTTGGTCAGGGATTTCAGTGTTCTTTGGGCCAGCATGAAGTTATTTTAATTTGTACGCGCCCCATGCGCCCGTAGGGGATTGCGATGCGAGATAAGCGGCGTTGAATCACCGGACGATTAGTCGAATGGAAAGCGTAGTGAGACGCCAGGCCCGAGTCGGGGAGCGCAGTCCCTGCAATCCAAGAATATGGCCCCCACGCTTTTCACTTCGTGTAATGCGCTGCCCCCCGAGGGGGCTGAACTTGCTTGGGGCGGCCCGGCGCTGCGTTCGCTAGGCATGAGATTGATGGGATGGAAAGCGTAGCGAGCGGGCCAAGGTTGCGCTGAGGAGCGGAGACGTACTCAGGTACGTCAAGCACCGCAGGCGCAAGATTGGCTCGCGCAGTAGCTTTACACCCGTCAATCGGCTTGCTTGCGCAGGAAAGCCGGGATCTCGAAGTCATCCATGCCCCCAGAGGCCAGCGCATCCACTTTTGCGGCGGCCTGGGTGCGGTTGGTGCGCCATACGCTGGGCACGGTCATGTTGCCGTAATCGGGTTGCGTGGTCCCGATGCTGCCCAGACCGCCCGGCTGCGCGCCTGCAGTGCCCGCCACCGCGTTGAGCGTAGGCACATTGAAAGGCACATTGTCGGTTCCGGTGCGCAAGACCTGCAGCGGCGGTGCATGGCGACGAACGCCCTGGCGGGACAGGCCCGTGGCAACCACGGTCACGCGCATTTCGTCGCCCAGCTTGTCGTCATAGGCAGCGCCGTAGATCACATGCGCGTCGGGCGAGGCATAAGCGCGGATGGTGTTCATTGCCAGCTTGGATTCGCTCAGCTTGAGCGAGCCCTTGGCGGCGGTCACCAGCACCAGCACGCCTTTGGCGCCCGACAGGTCGATGCCCTCGAGCAACGGGCAGGCGACCGCCTGCTCGGCAGCGATGCGGGCGCGATCAGGGCCGCTGGCTACCGCCGTTCCCATCATGGCCTTGCCGGGCTCGCCCATCACGGTGCGCACGTCTTCGAAGTCCACATTGACGTTGCCGTATTCATTGATGATCTCTGCAATGCCGCCGACGGCGTTTTTCAGAACGTCATTGGCGTGCGCAAAGGCGTCATCCTGGGTCACGTCATCGCCAAGCACTTCCAGCAGCTTTTCGTTGAGCACGACGATCAGCGAATCGACATTGGCCTCCAGTTCGGCCAGGCCCATATCGGCATTGGCCATGCGGCGACCGCCTTCGAATTCAAACGGCTTGGTCACCACGCCAACGGTCAAAATGCCCATCTCCCTGGCCACGCGGGCGATCACCGGAGCGGCTCCGGTACCGGTGCCGCCGCCCATGCCGGCGGTGATGAACAGCATGTGCGCGCCGGCAATGGCGCTGCGAATGTCGTCCACCGCCAACTCGGCCGCGTCCCGGCCCTTGTCGGGCTTGCTGCCAGCGCCCAGGCCGCTACTGCCCAACTGAATGGTCTTGTGCGCGCTGCCGCGGCTGAGCGCCTGCGCATCGGTATTGGCGCAGATGAACTCGACGCCCTGCACGCCGCAGTCGATCATGTGCCCGACTGCGTTGCCACCACCACCACCGACACCGATCACCTTGATCTGCGTGCCCTGGTTGAATTCCTCGATTTCAATCATTTCGATGCTCATGGGGAGCCTCCAGTCTGTAAAAATGCAGTTGCCAATAAAGTCTCAAAAGTTTTTGTGCCTGACATGACCCGTCACGCGGGCGGATCGGCACCTCCGGAATGCCGGCAGCGCGAGGGGCGGCCGATTGGGCCAGTAACGGATTTTTTCATCAGAAATTCCCCACAAACCAGTCTTTGACGCGGCCCAGGGCGGTGTGCATGCTGCCCGCCTTCTGCGCCACCTTGTAGCCGCGGATGCGTGCAAGGCGGGCTTCCTCGAGCAAGCCCATCACCGTGGCAGCCCGGGCCTGGGCGACCATATCGGAAAGTGCGCCGCTGTAGCGCGGTATGCCGCGCCGCACCGGCTTGAGAAAGATGTCCTCGCCAAGCTCGACCATGCCGGGCATCACCGCGCTTCCGCCGGTAATCACAATGCCGGAAGAAAGTACTTCTTCATAACCCGACTCGCGGATCACCTGCTGAACCAGCGAAAAGATTTCTTCAATGCGCGGCTCGATCACACCGGCCAGCGCCTGTTTGCTGAGCATTCGGGGGCTGCGGTCGCCCAAGCCAGGTACTTCCACCTGGGTGTCAGGGTCGGCCAGCAGTTGCTTGGCATAGCCGCTCTCGACCTTGATGTCTTCGGCATCCTTGGTGGGGGTGCGCAGCGCCATGGCGATGTCGCTGGTGATGAGGTCGCCGGCAATTGGAATCACGGCCGTGTGCCGGATCGCGCCGCCGGTGAAGATGGCAACATCGGTGGTGCCCGCGCCAATGTCCAGCAGCGCCACACCGAGTTCCTGCTCATCCTGAGTCAACACCGACAGGCTCGAAGCCAGCGGATTGAGCATCAACTGGTCCACTTCAAGCCCACAGCGCCGCACACATTTGATGATGTTTTCGGCAGCACTTTGCGCACCGGTGACGATATGCACCTTGGCTTCCAGGCGGATGCCGCTCATGCCGATGGGTTCGCGAACATCCTGGCCGTCGATGACGAACTCCTGGGGTTCAACCAGCAGCAGGCGCTGGTCGGTCGAGATGTTGATGGCCTTCGCGGTTTCGATAACGCGAGCCACATCGGCCTGCGAGACTTCCTTGTCTTTCACCGCGACCATGCCGCTGGAATTGATGCCGCGAATGTGGCTGCCCGTGATGCCGGTATAGACACGGGCGATCTTGCAGTCGGCCATCAGTTCGGCCTCCTTGAGGGCCTGCTGAATGCTTTGCACGGTGGCCTCGATATTGACCACGACACCGCGTTTGAGACCGTTGCTGGTCGCAATTCCCAAACCGGCGAGCTTGAGCTCGCCTCCCGGCATGACCTCGGCAACCACCACCATGACTTTGCTGGTGCCTATGTCCAGCCCGACCACCAGGTCTTTGTATTCCTTGGCCATCTGATTACCTTTTCATCTTTCCGTCGTTCTTGTTACCCGCGCTTCCGGTGGTGACTCCCCTGAGCCTGATCGCATAGCCATTGCCATAGCGCAGATCGGCGGCCTCCAGATCTCTTCCATATCTGGAGGCCACCTGTGTCAGGGTGGCAACAAACCGGCGCGCGCGCGCCTGTATTTCGTCTGGCGAGCCGTGCCCCAGTTGAATCACGGCGCCGCTATCGAGCCGGGCGCGCCAACTGCCTTGTCCCGTCAACTGAAGTTGCTCCAGCACGGCGTCGATCTCCTCGAACATCGGAGACAGCATCTGGTAAACCTGAAGCACCCGCGCGGACTGTCCGGCCGGCCCGTTGAGCAGCGGCAAGTCATCGGCCTCGAGATCACCATGATTCGCCTCAAAGATTTCTCCAACGCTGTTGACAAGCCGCGAATCACCCTCCGGCCCCCAGTAGGCGACGGCCTTGTGCTCCTGCAGCACCACCTTGAGCCGGCTGGGAAAATCACGCTGCACCACGGCCCTGCGAACCCAGGGCACTGCCTCGAATGCGGCGCGCGCGCGTGCCAGATCCACCGTGAGAAAGTTGCCAGCCAGTTTGGGCGCGACATTGGCACGCAGGGTGACCGCGTTGTTGTGCGCCAGATCGCCCTGTACCTGAATCGCACTCAGGTTGAAAAGCGGCTGCCTCATCAGCCAGGCAACGGCCAGCGCCAGCGCCATCGCGGCAAACACCCCGGCCAGCAGCATCGACAGGGTGTTCATGAGCATGACATCCGGCGGCAAGGGCTGCAACAGTCCCTTTTGCTGTGGCAGGGCGCGGCTCAAGGGGCAGTTCCTTTCGGCAACTCATAGTCGAGCGCAGCTGACTGGAGCACTTCGATGCAAAGGTCCTCGTAGGAGATCCCGGCGGCGCGCGCCGACATCGGAACCAGGGAGTGGCCGGTCATACCGGGCGAGGTGTTCATCTCGAGGAGGAAGGGCTTGCGGTCGCTGGCCCGGATCATCAGGTCGGCACGGCCCCAGCCACGGCAATCGAGGGCTCGGTAGGACGCCAGCACGATGCGCTGGATCTCGCGCTCTTCGGCGACCGGCAGGCCGCTCGGGCACTGGTATTTGACATCGTCGGTGAAGTACTTGTTCTGGTAGTCGTAGGCGCCGTCTGGCGCGATGATGCGGATCACCGGCAGCGCGCGCGCTCCAGCGCCGCGGCCCAATACCGGGCAGGTCACCTCTTCGCCCTCGATAAATTCCTCGCACAGGACATCCGGATCGTAGCGGGCCGACAGGCGAACCGCGTCCTGCATCTGCGAGTAGCCGCTGACCTTGGTGACGCCGATCGACGAGCCTTCGCGCGGCGGCTTGACAATAAGCGGCAGGCCCAACTCATCGGGTACGGCGAGCACCCGCTTGCGCTGCTGTTGATCCGGTGCCAGCCATATGTACCTCGGTGTGGGCAGCCCCTCGGCGCTCCAGACCCGCTTGGTCATGACCTTGTCCATCGCAATGCTCGACGCCATGACGCCCGAGCCGGTGTAGGGAATGCCAAGCAGCTCCAGCGCGCCCTGCACGGTGCCGTCCTCGCCATAGCGGCCATGCAGCGCGATGAAGCAGCGGGTAAAACCGTCGCCCTTGAGCTCGCCCAGGTCACGCTCGGCTGGATCAAAAGCGTGGGCATCGACACCGCGTGCGCGCAGCGCCTGCAGCACGCCATTGCCCGACATCAGCGAGACTTCGCGCTCGGCCGACTGGCCACCCAGCAGCACCGCGACCTTGCCCAGGCCAGTTACGTCGACCTTGCCAAAGTTTGAAATAATCTGGCTCATAGCCCTTGACCCACCTGCATAGTTTGCTCCGTTTTTTGTAGCATTTCAATGACTTTGACGGGCACCGCACCGATCGAGCCCGCACCCATGCACATGACAACATCACCGGCCAGTGCGTTGTCCAGGATCGCCTGGGGCATGGCATCAATGTCATCGACAAAGATGGGCTCCACCTTGCCCGCCATGCGCAAGGCTCGCGCCAGCGTGCGGCCGTCAGCCGCAACAATAGCGGCCTCGCCGGCGGCATAAACCTCCGCCAGCAACACGGCATCAGCGTGGCCGAGGATCTTGACAAAATCTTCAAAACAGTCGCGTGTGCGGGTGTAGCGGTGCGGCTGGAACGCCAGCACCAGCCGCCGGCCAGGGAACGCGCCGCGCGCGGCGGCCAGCGTGGCGGCCAATTCGATCGGGTGGTGGCCATAATCTTCGATCAGGGTGAAATGCCCGCCGCTCTTTGCCGGCAAGTCCCCGTAACCCTGGAAACGCCGGCCCACGCCACTGAATTCAGCCAGCGCTTTCTGCACGGCGGCGTCTGGCACATTGAGCTCCACCGCCACCGCGATGGCCGCCAGGGCGTTGAGCACGTTGTGCTCTCCTGCAAGGTTGAGGACCACCTCCAGGTCAGGCAGCATGACGCCGTTGCGCCGCTGCGCCGTGAAATGCATCTGTGCACCTACCGCCCGCACATTGACCGCGCGCACCTGCGCCTCTTCGCCAAAGCCGTAACTTGTAATGGGGCATGAAACCAGCGGCACGATGTCACGCACGGCCGCGTCATCAGTACACAGGATCGCCGTGCCGTAAAAGGGCATGCGGTGCAGAAAATCGACAAAGGCTTTCTTGAGATTGCCAAAATCATGCCCATAGGTTTCCATGTGATCGGCGTCGATATTCGTCACCACCGCCATCACGGGCAGCAGGTTCAGGAAGGATGCATCGGACTCGTCGGCCTCCACCACGATGTAGTCGCCCGAGCCGAGCTTGGCGTTGGCGCCGGCGCTGTTCAGGCGCCCACCGATCACAAACGTCGGGTCCAGACCCCCTTCGGCCAGTACACTGGCCACCAGGCTGGTGGTGGTGGTTTTGCCATGGGTGCCGGCGATGGCAATGCCTTGCTTGAGGCGCATCAGCTCGGCCAGCATCAGGGCCCGCGGCACCACTGGAATGCGCATTTCACGCGCCGCAAGGACTTCAGGGTTGTCCGCCTGCACGGCGGTGGATGTGACCACCGCGTCGACCGTGACCAGGTTGCCGGCTGCATGGCCCACAAAAGTCCTGATCCCCAGCCTGCCCAGGCGCTGCAGCGCCGCGCTGTCCGAGAGGTCCGAGCCTGAAATGACGTATCCAAGGTTGTGCAGAACTTCGGCAATGCCTGACATGCCAGCGCCACCCAGCCCGATGAAGTGAATGTGCTTGATGGCGTGCTTCATTTTGCGAGCTCCTCGCAAGCGGCCACGATCTCTGCCGTTGCCTCAATTTTCTGCATGTTTTTAGCCTGTAGCCCACATCTAACAAGCGCTGTTCGCTCCGTTTTTTGTAGCATTTCTGAAAGCTTTTCTGGCGTCAGATCACGCTGCTGCACCAGCCAGCCGCCGCCCGGCCCGACCAGAAACATCGCATTCGTGGTCTGGTGGTCATCGACGGCGGACGGAAACGGCACAAACAGCGCCGCGGCGCCGACGGCGGCAATCTCGGTCACGGTGCTGGCCCCCGCGCGACAGATGATCAGGTCGGCGTCGGCGAACGCCTGGGCGGTGTCTTCTATGAACGGCGTGAGTTCGGCCTGCACGCCTGCTGCCGCGTAGTGGGCGCGCAGCGCCTCAAGCTGACCGGCGCCGCCTTGATGCTTGACCTGCGGTCGTTTGTCCGCCGGAATCAGCGCGAGGGCTTTGGGTACCAGCTCATTCAAGGCCCTGGCGCCCAGGCTGCCTCCGACCACCAACAGCCTGAGCGGCCCGCTGCGCCCCGCAAAACGTGCAGCAGGATCAGGCTGCCGGGTGAACGCGGGGCGCAAGGGGTTGCCGATCCAACGGGCTTTCGTGAGCACGCCGGGAAAGGCCGTATAGACGCGGTCGGCCACGCCCGCCAGCACTTTGTTGGCCAGGCCCGCCACGGAGTTTTGCTCGTGCAGCAGCAGCGGCTTGCCCAGCAGCACACTCATCAGGCCGGCCGGAAAGCTGATGTAGCCGCCCAGACCCAGCACCACATCGGGCTTGACGCGCCGGATGACCTGGATGCTTTGCCAAAAAGCCTTGAGCAGACGCAGCGGCAGCAAGACCAGCGTGACCAGCCCCTTGCTGCGCACACCGGAAAAATCAATCGACTCGAACGCAAAGCCGCACGGCGGCACGAGCTGGCTTTCCATGCTGGGACGGCCTGCGCTGCCCCGGCCGCCCAGCCAGTGCACGCGCCAGCCGCGCTCGCGCAAGGCTTGCGCCACCGCCAGCCCTGGAAAGATGTGACCGCCAGTGCCACCGGCCATGACCAAGGCGCAGTGCTGCCGACTCATGTCCGGCCTCCGCGCATCAGGGTTCGGTTCTCGAAATCAATTCTCAGAACGACCGCCAATGAAACCAGATTCATCAGAATCGCCGAGCCGCCGTAACTCATCAGGGGCAAGGTCAAGCCCTTGGTCGGCAAGGCGCCCAGGTTGACACCGATATTGATGAAGGTCTGAAAACCGATCCAGATGCCCACACCTTGCGCCACTAGCCCGGAAAACAGCCGGTCGAGCGCAATCGACTGGCGGCCGATGTGCATGATGCGGCGGGTCATCCACAGAAACATGCCAATCACGGCCAGCACGCCGAGCAGCCCGAACTCTTCGCCAATCACGGCCATCAAGAAGTCGGTATGCGCCTCGGGCAGCCAATTGAGCTTTTCAATGCTGCCGCCCAGGCCCACGCCAAAGATTTCACCGCGCCCGAATGCAATCAATGAGTGTGTCAGCTGGTAGCCCTTGCCCAGGGAGTATTTGTCGCTCCACGGGTCGAGGTAGGCAAAAATTCGCTCACGCCGCCAGTCGCTGAGCATCACCATCAGGCCAAAAGCAACCACCACCACCGCCGCAATCACAAAGAACATGCGAGCATTCACGCCGCCCAAAAAGAGTATTCCCATGGCGATGACCGAGATCACCATGAAAGCACCCATGTCGGGCTCGGCCAGCAGCAGCAATCCGACAACGGCTATTGCGATTGCCATGGGCATCACGGCACGGAAGAAGCGCTCCTTGACTTCCATCTTCCGAACCATGTAATCGGCGGCATACAGGAGCACTGCGAACTTGGCGAGCTCCGAGGGCTGAAAGTTCATGAAGCCCAGCGAGATCCAGCGGCGGGCGCCATTGACACCCTTGCCCATAAAGGGCATCAGCACCAGCACCAGCAGCAGCAGCGACGCCACGAACAGCCACGGCGCCAGTTTTTCCCAGCTTGTCATGGGGACCTGAAATACCAGCACCGCCACCGTGAACGCGACCACCAGCGACAGCAGGTGGCGCAGCAGAAAATGGGTGTGTGCGTAGCGCGCAAATTTCGGGTTGTCCGGCATCGCAATCGATGCCGAGTACACCATGACCAAACCCCACATCAGCAGTGCCAGCGTGACCCAGACCAGCGCCTGGTCAAAACCGGTCATGCGCCCAGGGGTGGGCGCCAGTGATCGCGAGAGGCTCTGACCCACCGGCAACACTTCGGACGCAGCCTTGCCGAAACCCAAAAACCAGTTGGAGAGCCGAGCGGACGAGGTCACAGCACCACTCCCTGTTCCTGGGCCAGCGCATGCACCGACTCGCAGAAAACCCGTGCGCGGTGCGGGTAGTTGTCAAACATGTCAAAACTGGCGCAGGCGGGCGACATCAGCACCGCGTCGCCGCGTCTGGCCTGCTGCGCGGCAACGATCACGGCCTCCTGCATGGATGCGGCGTCCAGCAACGGAACATCAGCGGTTTGCAGCGCAGACCGGATCAGGGGCGCGTCACGCCCGATCAGAACCACGGCCCGGACATGGCGCGACACGGGTTCGGCCAGCGGCGAAAAATCCTGCCCCTTGCCCTCGCCGCCCAGGATCAGCACCAGCCGGCGCTCCGTTCCCAGGCTCGTCAGCGCTGCCACCGTGGCACCCACGTTGGTACCCTTGCTGTCATCAAAATACTCGACCTCGTTGACCACGGCCACCGATTCCATGCGGTGCGGCTCGCCCCGGTAGTCGCGCAAGCCGTGCAGCATGGGGGCAAGCGGGCAACCCGCCGCCACCGCCAGCCCAAGCGCGGCCAGCGCATTGGTGGCGTTGTGGCGACCGCGTATGCGCAGCGCCTCCATCGGCATCAGGCGCTGGATATGCAAGACCACCTCTTCATCCTTGCCGCGCTTGATCGTCTCATCGGCCTCGGCAGCACGCACCAGCCACGCCATGCCATTGACCGTTTCAATACCGTAGTCACCCGGCCGCCGCGGCTCGTCACTGCCGAAAGTCAGGTACGGACGCGGCGGCTTGGCTTTTACGCGGGGCATCACAGGCGCTGGCTGAGGGATTGTCGCCATCACCAGGGCATCGTTGCGATTGAGCAGCATGATGCCGTCGCTGCCATAGACATGCGCCTTGGCGGCGACGTAGGCTGGCAGGGTTTCGTGCCAGTCAAGGTGATCCTGCGTCACATTGAGCACGGTCGCTACCGTGGGCTCAAAGTTGTTGACCTGATCGAGCTGGAAGCTCGACAGCTCCAGCACCCAGACATCGGGCAAGGCTTTCCCGTGGAGGTTTTCATCCAGCTTTTCCGCCAGCGTGTCGAGCAAGGTCGGGCCGATATTACCCGCGACGGCCACTGACTTGCCGGCGCACTGGACCAGTTGACCCGTCAGTGAAGTCACGGTTGTCTTGCCATTGGTTCCAGTGATGCCAATGACCTGCGGCGTATAGCCTTGATCCTCTTTCAAATCAGCCAGCGCCTGCGCGAACAGGCTCAGTTCGTTGCCGCAGGCGATTTTCCCGGCTTGCGCGGCACTGATCACGCCGGCCACCGATGCGGGCGACAAGCCCGGGCTTTTCAGCACCAGGTCAAAGGCAGCCGCGGCTAGCAGGGCTTCATTCATTTCGGCGTTGATGAATGCTGCCTGCGGCACGCTATCCCGCAACGCTTCGAGCTGTGGCGGCACAGCACGTGTATCTGCCACCGTGACCCGCGCCCCACAGCGCGCGCACCAGCGCGCCAGCGCCAGACCCGAAGCGCCCAGCCCCAGCACGAGAACGTTTTTGTGAGCCAGCTGTTTCATCTCAGTTTGAGTGTTGAAAGACCGACCAGGCACAGCAGCATGGTGATGATCCAGAAACGAACCACCACCTGCGTTTCCGTCCAGCCGCTTTTCTCGAAGTGGTGATGCAGCGGCGCCATCCTGAAGAGGCGCCGTCCCTGGCCATGGCGCTTTTTGGTGTACTTGAACCAGATGACCTGCAGCATCACGGAAAGGGCCTCAACCACAAATATTCCTCCCATGATGGCCAGCACAATTTCCTGGCGCACGATGACCGCGATGGTGCCCAGCGCGGCACCCAGCGCCAACGCGCCGACGTCGCCCATGAACACCTGTGCCGGATGCGTGTTGAACCACAGAAAGGCGAGCCCGGCGCCCGCCATGGCGGAACAAAATATCAGCAGTTCACCGGAACCGGGGATGTGAGGGAAGAACAGGTACTTCGAATAAACCGCGCTGCCGGTCACATAAGCAAACACACCCAGTGAAGAACCCACCATGACTACCGGCATGATGGCCAGCCCATCGAGCCCGTCGGTCAGATTGACGGCATTGCTCGACCCCACAATCACCAGGTAAGTCAGGATGACAAAGCCAAACACACCCAGCGGGTAGCTCACTTCTTTCACGAAGGGCAGCAGCAGCCCGGCCTTGGGCGGCAGGTTGATGTCAAAACCCGATTGCACCCAACTGAAAAAGAGCTCAAGCACGCGCAGGTTGGAGCGCTCCGAGATGCTGAACACCAGGTACAGCGCGGCGATCAGTCCAATCAGGGATTGCCAGAGGTATTTCTCGCGCGATCGCATCCCTTCCGGATCCTTGAGCACCACTTTGCGCCAATCGTCGACCCAGCCGATGGCGCCGAATCCCAAGGTGACGAGCAGCACGATCCAGACAAAACGGTTGGACAGATCCGACCACAGGAGAGTCGAGATCGAAATGGAAAACAAAATCAGCACCCCGCCCATGGTGGGCGTGCCACTTTTGCTCAGGTGTGTCTGCATCGCGTACTCGCGGATCGGCTGGCCAATCTTGAGTTCGATAAGCCGACGAATCACGAAGGGGCCGGCCAGCAGGCCTATCAAAAGCGCCGTGACCGCCGCCATGACGGCGCGCAAGGTCAGGTACTGAAACACCCTGAAATAACTAAACTCAGGTGATAGCGTCTGGAGCCACTGGGCCAGGCTAAGCAGCATGAGGCTCACTCCTGTGTTGTTGGGCGTGGTCGGCAAGGGCCTGAACCAGCTGCTCCATCTTCATGAAACGGGAGCCCTTTACCAATACGCTCCCGGTAGTTGGCAACTCGGCCAGGACAGCGGCGACGAGCGCGGTCATGTCCTGAAAATGGCGGCCCTCGCCGAAAGCGACGGTCGCCTTTTGCGACTGATCGCCGAGCGCAAAAAGTTTTTCTATCCCCAGCGCCCGGGCATACTGGCCGACCTCGTCGTGAAACTGCGGACCCTGGTCACCGACCTCGCCCATATCGCCCATCACCAGCAGGCGTGGCCCGGGCAGTTCGGCCAGCACCTCGATGGCCGCGCGCATGGAGTCGGGGTTGGCGTTGTAGCTGTCATCAACCAGCGTCAAAATGCGGCCCGGCGGGCCGGGAAGACGAAGCAACACAGCCCGCGAGCGCCCCTTGACCGGCGCAAAAGCCGACAAGCCTGCCGAGATGAAGCGCAAGGGAGCGCCGGCCGCAAGTGCACACGCGGCGGCGGCCAAAGCGTTCTTGACATTGTGCCGCCCAGCAACATGCAGGACGAACTCAAGCGGGCCTGACGGCGTTTGGGCCTGGACGGCCCAACTCTCGCCATTCCAGAATGCGTTGGCCGTGACATCGGCCGGACCCGAAAGCGAAAAAGTCAACACCCGGCGCGAACCGGCCAGGCCGCGCCAGAGCGCCGTGAAGTCATCATCCGCGGGAAATACCGCCACGCCATCCGCATTGAGCGCCTGAATCACCGAACCGTTTTCCCGAGCAACCGCTTCAACCGTGGCCATGAATTCAAGATGCTCGCGCTGGGCATTGTTGACCAGCGCAACCGTGGGCCTGGTCAACACAGCCAGGGTGGCGATTTCGCCGGGATGGTTCATTCCCAGTTCAACCACCGCCACCTTGTGCGAGGCGCGCAAGCGCAGCAGGGTCAGGGGAACACCAATGTCATTGTTGAGATTGCCTTCGGTGGCAAATGCTTCTGCCGATTTCCAGGCACGCAATACCTGCGCAATCATCTGCGTGACGGTTGTCTTTCCGTTGCTGCCAGTCACCGCGATAAGCGGCAAACTGAATTGCGAACGCCAGCCAGCGGCCAGTTGGCCCAGCGCCAGCCGGGAATCGGCAACTTCCAGACCGGCCAGGCCGGCCGCAAGCAGACCGTGCTGGGCAATCGCCGCGACCGCGCCCTGCGCCTTGGCTTGCGGCAAGAATTCGTGGGCGTCGAAGCGCTCTCCCTTGAGCGCAACGAACAGATCGCCGGCCTGCAGGCTGCGCGTATCCGTATGCACGCGCAGGAACTTCACACCGCCGTCGCCCACCAGCCGGGCCGCCGGCAACCAGCCCAGCGCTTGCTGCAGTGTCATCATGCGACGCCCCCTTTTGCCTTGTACCCGGCCGCTGCGGCACTGAGGGCCGCTTGCGCGTGGGTCCTGTCGGAAAACGGACGCTTGACGCCACAGACCTCCTGAAAATCTTCATGCCCCTTGCCAGCGAGCAGCACAACGTCTGGTGCCTGCGCGAGTTCGATGACATGCAAAATCGCGGCAGCGCGATCAGCCTGAACGTGGACGGCATCACGGTGGCTCAGCCCCAGCAATATCTGCCCGATGATGGCGAGCGGGTTTTCGGTGCGCGGGTTGTCACTGGTCACCACGATCTGGTCGGCATTCTTTTCTGCAACCGCCGCCATCAGTGGCCGCTTGGTGGTGTCACGGTCTCCGCCACAGCCAAACACGCACCACAGCTGGCCACCCCGGCTCAGCGCAGCCGGCTTGAGCGCCGCCAGCACCTTTTCAAGCGCGTCCGGCGTATGCGCGTAATCAATGATGACCAGCGGCTGGCCCGGCACTTCAACAGTCTCCATGCGTCCGGGCACCGGCAGCAAGTCGGCACAGACAGCAACGGCATCAGCCAGCGGCAGATTCATTGCGCGCAACGCTGCCACGACGCCGAGCAAATTGGACACGTTGTGCTGGCCGACCAGATGCGTCGAGATGGGGTGCCGCTCGGTGCCCTCCACAAGCTCAAAGCACAAGCCATAGGCGCCGTGATGAATCGCGCGCGCTTGCAGTCGCGCCGGCTGGACACAGGAAAATGTCCAGATATCCAGACCTTTGCCTGCCAGCGAATCGCTCAGTTCAGCGCCTTTGATATCGTCGATATTGATAACGGCGGCCTTCAATCCGGGCCAGCCAAACAGCATTGCCTTGGCTTGCCAATACGCCTGCATCGACGGGTGATAGTCGAGATGGTCCTGGGTGAAATTGGTAAAAATGGCGATCTGTATGACGGTCGCATCGAGCCGATGCTCCGCCAGGCCGATAGAAGAAGCCTCCAGCGCGCACGCGGCAAAGCCTTCATCAACAAAACGCCGGAGCTGCTGCTGCAGCAGCACGGGGTCCGGCGTGGTCAGACCGTTGGAGACCATGGCACCAACCTCGCCAACGCCCAAGGTTCCGACCACGCCGCATTTGCGCCCCAGTCTGTCAAGTGCCTGCGCCAGCCAGCAGACAGTGGATGTCTTGCCGTTGGTTCCGGTGACCGCTGCAAGCTGCAAATGCCGGCTTGGCTGATCGAAATAAGCGGCGGCAATGGGGCCGGCTGCTGCCTTGAGTCCGGCATAGGCGGCAACTTTTTCGTCCTGAAAGCCATAGGCCGCAGCGCCCTCGTGCTCAACCAGACAGGCGCGGGCACCCGCGGCAAGCGCGTCACCGACGTACTTGCGGCCGTCGGTAGCGGCGCCGGGCCAGGCGATAAACCCGTCCCCATCTTCCACCTGGCGGCTGTCAGTGCGCAGGCTGCCGGTCACGCGTTGCTCAAGCCAGCGGGCTGCGTGTTCAGGGGTGAGGAGCTGGGTGGTCAAAACGACTCCTCCACAGCCTGCGTCTCGATTTGCGGCTTGACGCTCAGGTCGGGCTGCACGCCCATCATGCGCAGCGTCTGCTGCACCACTTCGCTGAAGACGGGGGCAGCGGCGACGCCACCAAAATACTTGCCATCGCCTGGTTCGTCGATCATCACCGCAACGATGATGCGCGGCGCCTCGATCGGGGCCATGCCGGTAAACCAGGCCCGGTATTTATTGCTTGAATAGCCTTTGCCAACCTGTTTACGCGCAGTGCCCGACTTGCCGCCGACCGAATAGCCGAGCGTTTGTGCCAGCGGACCGGTTCCGCCCGGTGCAGCGGCCAGTTGGAGCATCCGCCGCACGGCATGCGCGTTCTCGGCGGAGAACACCTTGACGCCAACGGCTGCCTCGCTGCTCTTGAGCATCGTCACTGGAATGATTTGTCCGCCGTGTGCAAAGGCGGTGTAGGAGTGCGCCATCTGGAACAGTGAAGCCGAGAGCCCGTAGCCGTAAGCCATGGTTGCCTGCTCGACCGGCCGCCAGGTTTTCCACAACCGCAGCCGACCCGCCACAGCGCCGGGAAACTCGATTTGCGGCTTCTGGCCGTATCCGAGCGCGACGTAGGTATTCCACATCTCGTGAGGACTCATCTTTTGCGCGATTTTCAGCGCGCCGATGTTGCTCGACTTCTGGATCACGCCCTCCACAGTGAGCGTGCCGTAGTTGTGGGTATCGCTGATGGTAAAGCCGCCTATGCTGAAACGGCCAGGGCTGGTATCAATCAGCGTTGTCGGCGTCACGCGGCCCGCCTCGAGCGCCATCGCAATCGTGATCGGCTTCATCGTCGAGCCCGGCTCGAAGGTGTCGGTCAAGGCACGGTTGCGCAATTGCTCGCCCGTGAGATTCTGGCGCCGGTCTGGAACATAACTTGGATAGTTGGCGAGCGCCAGCACCTCGCCCGTCATTGCATCGAGCACCACCACGCTGCCGGCCTTGGCCTTGCGCTCGATCACGGCATCGCGCAGCCTCTGGTAGGCAAAAAACTGCACCTTGCTGTCAACACTGAGCTGGATATCCTCGCCTTCAACCGGCGGCACCTGCTCACCGACACCCTCGACCACGCGGCCAAACCGGTCCTTGATCACACGCCGTGAACCGGCCTTTCCGGCAAGCTCCTTGTCGAAGCTCAGCTCAATGCCCTCCTGGCCCCTGTCTTCGACATTGGTAAAGCCGACGACATGAGCCATGGTTTCGCCTTCGGGATATTTGCGCTTGTATTCCTTGCGCAAATAGATGCCCTTGATGCCCAGCGCATGAATTCTCTGGGCCACCGGCCCGTCAACCTGGCGCTTGACCCAGACAAAGGTCTTGTCGTCATTGCCCAATTTTCGATTCAGGTCGGACAGCGACATTTCCAGCAACCTGGCCAGTTCCGCGAACTGAACCTTGCTCGCCTGTACGTCTTCAGGAATGGCCCAGATGCTCGCAGCCGGCACGCTGGATGCCAAAATCAGGCCATTGCGATCCAGCACCCGGCCCCGATTGGCCGGCAACTCCAGAGTCCGGGCAAAGCGGACCTCGCCCTGGCGCTGGAAAAATTCATTGCCGAAAATCTGGATGTAGGCTGCCCTTCCTGCCAGCGCCGCAAAAACCAGCGCAAACCCAGCCACGATAAGTTTGCTGCGCCAGACCGGTGTCTTGCTGGCCAGCAAGGGACTGGAGCTATAGAGGACACTCCTACTCATGCGCCGCTCCAGCCGCTGCCGCATCCTTGTAGGTCACGTACTGCATGATGTCAGGCGTGGCCGTGCGCATCCGCAGACGATCCCGCGCAAGCTTCTCAACCCGAAGTGGGGTGGCCTGGGCACGCTTTTCAACTTGAAGGCGTGTGTTGTCCGCCTCCAGATTCCGGTTTTGTGCCGCGGCTTTTTCCAGTTCGACGTAAAGACGGCGCGACTCATACTGGATGTGCACCAGATACAGCGCGCTGGCGAGCACCGCCAGCAACAGGAGGAGGTTCAGGCGGAGCATATTGCAGCCCCCACGCTTTTCACTGCGTGTAATGCGCTGCCCCCCAAGGGGGCTGGCCTGGCTTGGGGCGGCCCGGCGCGGCGGCCTGCAGCCCCCACGCTTTTCACTGCGTGTAATGCGCTGCCCCCCAAGGGGGCTGAGCTTGCTTGGGGCGGCCCGGCGCGGCGCTCGGGGGTCCCCAGGCTCGCGATATAGCGTCCCTCCTGAAGAAGTTCTGCGGTGTTCATGCGCCCACCTCCGTGCGCTCGGCCACCCGCATCACCGCGCTGCGCGAGCGCGGGTTGCCCGCGACTTCCGCCGCGCCTGGCTTGATCCGGCCCAGCGCCTTGAGTTTCATGGCTTGAGGTGTTGCGAAAGGGGCTCGCCGGTCAAAAACCTCGCGCGAATGTCCGGCGATGAATTGCTTGACGATCCGGTCTTCGAGCGAATGAAAACTGATCACCACCAAGCGGCCTCCGGGCTGGAGAACTTTCAACGATGCGTCTAACGCCTGTTGCAGCTCTTCAAGCTCGGCGTTGATGAAAATCCGAAAAGCCTGAAATGTGCGCGTTGCAGGGTCCTTGCCCGGCTCGCGGGTTTTGACCGCGCCAGCCACGACTTCGGCCAACTCAGCGGTGGTTGCAAGAGCGCCCCGTTCCTGTCGGCGACAGTCAATCGCCTTTGCAATCTGCCCAGCAAACCGTTCTTCGCCATAGTCACGTATGACCTCCGTCATGGCTGCTATGGACGCATCTGCCAGCCAGTCGGCCAGGCTCAGGCCGCGGCTGGTATCCATGCGCATGTCCAGCGGACCGTCTTGCCGAAAGGAAAAACCACGCGCCGGATTGTCGATCTGCGGCGAACTCACGCCGAGGTCCAGCAGCACGCCTGCCGCGCTGGCCGCAGGCAATTGGCCCAGGCTGGCGAAGCCTTCGTGGCGAATGGTGAAGCGCGGGTCGCTGATGGTGTTTGCCTCGGCAATGGCCTCCAGGTCCTTGTCGAAGGCGGTCAGCCGACCAAGCGCTGAGAGTTGCGACAGCAACAGGCGCGAGTGCCCGCCACGCCCGAAGGTGGCGTCGATGTAGTGACCGTCCGGGTTGACAACAAGCGCTGCGATGGCTTCGTTCAACAGGACGGTGCGGTGTGGCCATGGGCTGTTCACCATCTTCTTTCAGAATGAAAAGTCTCTGAAAATATCGGGCATGTCACCCTTCATCTGCTCAGCCTCCTGCGCCGCATAGGTCGCGGCATCCCAGAGTTCAAAATAGCTGCCCATGCCCAGCAAGATCGTGTCCTTGCTGATGACGGCCGCAGCGCGCAACTCGGGCGAAACCAGCACGCGACCGGTCGCGTCCATGTCCACATCCATGGCATTGCCCAGGAAAATCCGCTTCCACCACTGCGCCTGCATCGGTAGCGACGCAATGCGCTCGCGAAATTTTTCCCACTCGTTGCGGGGGAAAATCATGAGGCAACCGTGCGGATGCTTGGTGATGGTGAATTGGCTCGAGGTGGTCGCGCCCAGCACGTCACGATACCGCGTCGGCAATGAGAGCCGACCTTTGGCATCGAGAGCAAGCGATGATGCGCCTTGAAACACTGTTAGAAATCCCTCAAAAACACTTTTCACCACTAAATTGCACTTTCTCCCACTTTATCAGGAAACTATTTTCAAGCAAGTTATTCGAAACAAATACTTTCAATGAAATCAATGGTTTAGCCGTTTTCATTGGGTAATTTGTAAACAAAAACGTTCTAGATTAAGCACTTAGCGCGTGCAATCAAAGTATTTGTTTAAGCTCGCATACCCTCGAGCGTCGTGCGTCACCGGGGCCCTTACGATTTCCCGTCAGTCTGAGCGCCATCGCCCGTATCGCAACCGTACTGCGAGCTGGCGCATGGCAGTTTGCGACCGCTGAGGGGCTCAACCCAACGCAAGTTGACGTGCTGGAAATACTTTCATTACGGGCTGAAGGTGTCCGCCTGTCCTGGATCGCGCGCCAGCTTGGCGTCACTACGGCGAGCGCCAGTGACTCCGTTACGTCATTGACCGCTAAAGGACTCATCGAAAAGAGTCGCGCAGCAGACGACGGGCGTGCCGTCGCGCTGCGGCTCAGCATCTCCGGGCGCGCCCTGGCAAACTGGATTTCGAAAGCGACAGGCTTTGTAATGGATGCAGTAGATGATTTGCCCACGCCAACGCAGCATGACTTGTTCGCCGCGCTGCTGGCGCTGATTGGCAAGCCGATCCGGCAGCCATGAATACAAACTGGAGAGCACTCGAATGCGCGTAATCGACACCATGAATCAGAGCAGGAAGACCCATTGAATCACCCTCCCCACCAAGCCCCGGTGCTACGGATCAGCGCATGGCTCAACACCGATCGTGCCATCACGCTGGCCGATTTGCGGGGTCAAGTGGTGGTACTTCATGCCTTCCAGATGCTGTGCCCGGGCTGCGTCTCGCACGGCTTGCCGCAAGCGCTTGCCATTCGAAACACCTTTTCCCAGGACAATGAGGCGGTGCTTGGAATTCATACGGTGTTTGAGCACCATGCCGTCATGGGTCCTGAAGCCCTGAGTGTTTTTCTGCAGGAGTGCGACACCGAAACAGTTCGCCAAATCCAGGGCATCGCCCCGACCTGTCGCGACAACAATGCCTGCTCGAGCTGACTCAGTCCACCCGAACCACGACCTTGGCGTGTTCTGTGATTCCAATGACATTGAAAAACGCGGCCACCAGGCGGTTGACGTCCGAGAACTGTACCGAGCGGTTTTCAGCCTGGCGCGCTGACACCCAATTGAGCAGCGCCCCGGCGGCGGAAAAATCGACCCGGATCAGCCTGCTGCAGGAAATCAGCATCGTGTCAGAGCCCATGAACCTGCCTTCCAGCTTGTCCAGAACCGCGATCACATCGCCCTTGATATGCCCGGATAACTCCACCGAGAACAGCTGGCTCATGTGGGAATTCTGGGCATCGGGCTGGAAATCGCTGTCGAGCCCGCTGTGGCCGGAATGAACGGAATCGCCGGAGCCGTCGCTCATGGCGCCTGGGCCTGGAACGACGCCGCCATGTGCGTCAATCGGTTTGTAGTCACAGCGCGCGGGCTCCCAGGCCGGCGGGGACAACTCGTAGGTCACGCAAAAATCAAGTGCCGTGAGCTCAAAGTCGTCGGGCTGCTGCATGACACGCAGCGCCTGCAGACGCAGCAGCCACCCACTCTGGGCGGCATTGCGGTCGCCTGAGGGCGTGAAACCCTGCAGCACCTTTTGCAGCTGCGCCTCGCCTATGAAACGCAACTGAACCGCCTGCACCGCCCAGCCACTGAAAACCTGGGTCAAGGGCTCGACGGCAGCGGGTTCAATCGTTTTGAGGTTGTGCCAGTCCAGTCGCCATGGCATCGGCGCCCGGGCAAGAGCTGCCTTGAGCGCGGCGACAGTCTGAATCCCCAGCACTGACGGGCAGGTCCAGTCAGCCGTGGGCCGATAGACCACCAGCTTCGCCGGCTCAGTGACTATTTCCACCAGTTCCGGCATTGAGAACCACTGCGGTGCGGAGCGATCAAAACGTTCGACAAACTCGATGGCGGCGGCCTCAAACTTGTCCTGTTCTCCGGCAGCGCGGTACAGGTCAAACAGCGTCAACCAGGTTTCCGCGGATCCGGCGCGGCTACCGCCGGGCCCAAGAATTTCAAGCAGGCCCGTTTCAGCGCCAGCATCGTCGCCATTGGCAAACCGGATGGCGGCCTCCTCAAGTTCCGCATCGTGCTCCGCGCCTTCTTCCACATCAACGGCGGTCAGTTTGGATTGCGAAAAAGCAGAGGTCTGGCTGTCATCACCGCCCATGCCTGACAAGCCGCCCATCACCGGTGGTTTGGCCAGCGGCTTGACTGCCCTGGAATCATCCAGTGCCATCGACAGGACAGCGGGCGCTGTCGGCAACAGATCCTGCGACGCCGTGGCTTGCGCAGGTTTGCGTCCCACCAGCAACGGCGCCGGGGTGGTGAGTTTGTAAGCAGTCGGCAGTTCGTGGTCGAGCAGGGGATTTTGCGTCACGTCGCCTCTGCCTCGCGGCGGCAATGGCGCCTGAACCGTGCGATCCGATACGCTGGCGTTCTTGGTTTTCCACCAATGCATGGACATCTGCGCTTCGATTTCGTCGATCTTCTTGATCGTTGAGGCCCGGTCATCGGGCTTGGAAGGCATGCTGCTTTGAAAAAAGGAAGGCCGCTCGCCCAGTTCCTGGTTCAAACCTGCCATGCTTTCACGCTTGCGCAGCTTGCGCAACATGTCGAATTCACGCTTGCGAACAAAGTCGTTACGGCGCTTGCGCTCAATCATCTCCTTGAGCAACTGTTTGCTGACCAGTTCGTCATTGTCCGCTGGCGCGGAATCAAGCTCTGACCAGCTCGTGGCCGGGTTCCGGACAAACTTGACCATCTTGGACAACAAGCCGGGTGCGCTATCTTCTTTGGCCATGACAGGTTAAAAAGCGTTTGATTGACAAGTGCCGCCGTCAGTCGCCGAACATCTTCTGTTTGAGCTCGCGACGTTGCTGGGCTTCCAGTGACAAATTGGCCGTGGGTCGGGCAATCAGGCGGCCCACACCGATCGGTTCACCGGTTTCGTCACAGTAACCGTAGTCACCGGAATCAATACGGGCAATCGACTGCTCGATCTTCTTGAGCAGCTTGCGCTCGCGGTCACGGGTTCGCAATTCAAGCGCATGCTCTTCTTCTATGGTTGCGCGGTCTGCCGGATCTGGCACCACAACGGTGTCTGCACGCAGGTGTTCGGTGGTCTCACCGGCATTGTCGTGGATATCCTGCTTGAGCACCGCCAGCTTGTGGCGAAAAAAAGCAAGCTGCTTTTCGTTCATGTACTCGGAGTCCGGCATGGCCTTGACTTCCTCGTCGGTTAACTGCTCGGCAGGTTTGATCTTCCAGTTGTTGGCAAGTTTGGGGTCTTTTTTGGTGGCGGCCTGAATCGGCGGCGCGATCACACGTTCGGTCATTGTGGCGTAACTGGCTTTGGCTGCGTCGGGCGCATGGGTTGGCACCATGGGTGCGGATGGGGGTGATTGAATCGCTGTTCGGGCTGAACTTCTTCGACCGGGCTTCAGCGGCTTGGGGGCCATCAGCACCGAGCTTGAATGGGCCTGCGCGGCCAGCACGGGTGCGGCGGGTGGCGCTGCTTTCGGGCTGCCGCCTGCTTTGGCGGTCTTGGTGGTTTTGGTGGCACTGCTGCTTTTGGCAAGAGGATGGGCAGTTGCCTTTGCAGCCGCTTTGACCGATGGTTTCGTCAATATTTTTGTCACTGGTTTGGCAAGTTTGGCCGCGGCCTTGGTCGGCTTTGGCGCTGGTTTGGTGGCTGCTTTCTTGCTGGCCGCCGGAGTCGCCTTTGTCCTGGGCACAGTCTTGACAATCGGCTTGGCTTTTACTGCGGGCACAGTGGCTTTGGCCGGCTTGGCTACTTTCTTCACAGCCTTGACCGCGGCTTTAGCCGCGACCTTGCGTGCTGCTGGCAAGACTTTCACGGCTGGTTTGACGGCGGCCGCTCGGGTCTTTGCCTTGACAGGTGTCTTGGTCTTGCTCTTTTTCGCTTGGGCTTTCACGGTGTGTCTCCTGGGGGAATCCGCTTGCGGGTAGCCTTCTGGCGCCCGCTGCGCTTTTCTGGCCAAACTGCTGTCGGTCAGCCCGGCCCTGTCTGCTGCCAGATTTCCTGGTTTTTCTGCCGCCTGCCAGTTTTCAGTGGCCACTTTACCGCGGCTCTTGATCTGTATTTTGTCTGACTTGCCCTGCAATTCGGTTTTGCGGGTATTTGGGTCGGCGCGCGATTGTAGCGGCTCGCTTGCGTGCCGTGGCGCCCTGAAACCAAACCGTTGGAGAATCGATACAAACATGTTGCCTTCCTGCTTTATACAGCTCAAGGCGCACAGCCTAACTCAAACCAGGCACTGCTCCAGCCCCTGCATGAAAATATCTTTAGGCAAGTCGATGCCAATAAAGACCATTTTGCTATTTTTCTTCTCGCCCTCGCCCCAATCGGGGCCGAGGTCGCTGCCCATGAGCTGATGCACGCCCTGGAAAATCACCTTGCGTTCGGTGCCCTCCATGTTCAGCACACCCTTGTAGCGCAGCATCCGCGGGCCGTAAATATTCACGATCGCACCCAAAAAGTCTTCCAGCTTGGCCGGGCTGAATGGTCTGTCTGATCGGAACACGAAACTCTTGACATCGTCATCATGGTGATGGTGATGCCCGTTCCCGGAGTCATGCCCGTGCGCCGGGTGGTCGCAATGCTCGCCGTGGACATGATCATGGTCGTGATGCTCGCGCTCATCGTCCTTGAGAAAATCCGGGTCGATGTCGAGCTTGGCGTTGAGATTGAAGCCGCGCAGATCAAACACGTCGGCAATCGCCACTTCGCCAAAATGCACCGATTTTTGCGGGGCACGCGGGTTCATCCGCGTTAACCGGTGCATCAGGGCCTTGACTTCGTCGTCCGCCACAAGGTCGGCCTTGCTGATGAATATCTGGTCGGCAAAACCGACCTGGCGGCGCGCTTCCTGGCGGTCATCGAGTTGGGCCTCGGCATGTTTGGCGTCGACCAGCGTCAGGATCGAGTCCAGCAGGTACTGCTCGGCAATTTCCTCATCCATGAAGAAAGTCTGCGCCACCGGGCCAGGGTCGGCCAGGCCGGTGGTTTCAATCACCACGCGCTCAAAATCGAGCAGCCCCTTGCGTTTTTTTGCGGCCAGCAATTGCAGTGTTTCGCGCAAATCCTCGCGGATCGTGCAACAAATGCACCCGTTGTTCATCTGGATGATGTTTTCCTTCGTGTCATTGACGAGAATGTCGGTGTCTATGTTTTCCTCGCCAAACTCGTTTTCAATGACGGCAATTTTCTGGCCATGCGCCTCGGTCAGCACGCGCTTGAGCAGCGTGGTTTTGCCCGAACCGAGAAAGCCGGTGACGATGGTGACGGGAATCAAACTCATGGTGTGTACCTGAAGGGAAAATGCAAGAAACAGGAGAGAGAGGCAACTACCCAGTTGGGGAGTTTAGCGGCCCGATCAAGCCCCTTGAACCCTTGTGTGCTGTTGCGATTCAATATTCACTACTGTTTTTATAGCTGGCAACGTCCATTATATAAGGGCAAAACCCGATTTCATCTCACAAATTAGCTAGGAAGCCGGTCTTCTCACCAGTACCAGCCCCTTGAGGTATTCGCCTTCCGGGAAGGCCACCGTCATGGGGTGATCGGGCGCGCCGCCCATGCGCTCGGAAATGAAGGCGTCAACCCCGGCGTCGATGCCCGCCGATGCCACGATCTTGTGAAACAGGTCAGCGCTGATGCCGCCCGAGCACGAGTAGGTGAACAGCACGCCGTCGGGTGCCAGAAGGCCAAGAGCCAGCCGGTTGATGTCTTTGTAGGCGCGGGCTGCGCGCTCGGCATGCGCCGCAGTGGGCGCGAACTTGGGCGGGTCGAGCACAATGGCATCAAAGGTTGTGCCTTCCCTTTGATACTGCCGCAGCGACGCATTCACGTCGGCGTCCAGCCAGGTGGTGCGATCAGCCTCGAAGCCATTCAAAGCCACATTGGCCTGGGCCCGCGCCAGGGCCGGACCGGACGAGTCAATCGAGGTGATGTGGCCGGCGCCACCGGCCAGCGCGGCCACGGTAAACCCGCCGGTGTAGCAGTAGCAATTGAGCACCCGCTCAAATTTCAGGCGGCGCGTGTAGGCGAAAAACTTCTGCCGGCTATCGCGCTGGTCCAGGTAAAAACCGGTCTTGTGGCCCTCGGCAACGTCAAGGCTCAGTTTCCAGTCGTGCTCGGTGATGGTGATTGAGGTATCGCCCGAGCCCACCAGCCAACCAGTTGCCTCGGGCAAGCCCTCAAGTGAGCGCACGCTGGAATCGGAACGTTCATACAGGCGCGTCAAACCGGTTTGAGCCAGCAGGGCTTGCACGATCACGTCTTTCCAGCGCTCCGCGCCGCAACTCGAGAACTGCGCCACCAGCGTGTCGGCATAGCGATCCACCACCAGTCCGGGCAGGCCATCGGATTCCCCGTGAATCAGCCGCATGCCGTTGCTTTTGATATCAAACAGGCTTCTTGCCCTGATGGATTGGGCAATACGCACTGAAAAGAACGAGGCGTCAATTCGTTGCGCTTCGTCAAAACTCCAGACTCGGGCCCGGATTTTTGAGCTGGGACTGAACGCGGCCCAGCCCAGAAACTGGCCACTGTGGCTCTCGACGCGCACGGTTTCACCGGGATCAGCGCCGCCTCTGGCGATGGCTCCGTCAAAAATCCAGGGATGGCGGCGCAGCAGGGAGCGCTCTTTTCCGTCTTTCAGTCTGACTATTTTCATGCCGCTATTGTCGCGCCTCGCCCTTGGCCGCGACCGGCGCGCGGCACCACCACAGCCTCCTGAGCACCCTCGGCGTCCGTTCATCGGTTCGCTCAAACACTCACCCCAACGGGGGATGCAATCACTGCCAATCTTTGCCACAATCGTTGGCTGATGATCTTGAACTGTTTTTCAGGGTTGATGGAGCATTGCAATCCGTTTGCACGCTTCGCGGGCCTTGCCAGCCGAGGCGGCGCCCGAATTGTTCGCGCCTGGATGAGGGGTGCAAGCCTGTGCCCGCTGGTCGGCTTGGTGCTTGTGCTGACCCTCCCGGATGCAGCCGCGGGCACGGTGCAGGGACTGAACAGCCGCGCCCAGCCCGTGGATCTGCAGGACTCGGGCGATTACTGGATAGACACGAGCGGACAGTTCACCCCGGAACAAGTGGCAAGCAGTTCGGAAATCGCCTGGAAACCCACACGCACCGATGCGGTTTACCCGGTGCGCAGCGGCGATTCAGTGTGGGTTCGCTTTAGCGCGATGCCTCCATCCGGAAGCGGAGCTTGGTTTGTTCAAATAGCCAACCCGTCCATTGACCGGATTTCGCTGTACACGCCAGGCGGCGCGGGCAACTGGCAGGAAGGGCGGGCGGGCGACCTGGTGGCCGTGAGCCAGTGGCCGGCGCCGCACCGTTTCCCGTTGCTGCCGATCGCAGGGACTGCGCAAGGGCCCACGCAGTACCTGCTGCGTCTTGAAAACGGCTACCCTTTCAGCGCCGCGCTGCAGCTCGTCAGCGAGAGCCATCTGAACTATTCCACGCAGCGCTTGTCGCTGATTCTGGGAATGTTTTTCGGGCTGATCGGCCTGACGGCGGTGGTTTGCGCACTCGGCGCGGCGCTGCTGCGCGACACGGCCTACGGGCTTTATGCGCTGTCCGTGACCCTGACAGGCCTGGCCCTGGCCAGCGTGACCGGCATCGGCGGCCTTCACCTGTGGCCCGACTGGCCCTGGTGGAATGACCTCTCCACGACCATCCTGCCCATGCTGACGGTATCTGCCTCGCTACTGTGCATCTCGCACGCCGTGTCACTGCCCGAGCGTTCACGTGGGCTGCACTGGCTGATGGTTGGCCAGGCGGCGCTGGGTGTTGTGGTGGCCGCCACGCTGGCGCTGCTGCCGGCGGCATCGCGCATGACCCTGTTCCTTCCCGCGTTGCTGCTGCTGGTGCTTGGCGGCACGGCGGGTCTGGCGGGCGCCTGGCGGCGCGGTGACCGGATTGCACTGTGGCTGATACTCGCCTACCTGCCCATTTCGGCAGCTGGGGGCTGGAGCCTGGCGCGCGATGCCGAGTGGGTGTCGCCCGGCTTTTTCACCGACTATGGGATGCTGCTGGGTGTGGCCCTGAACCTGCCCATGGTCATGCTGGTGCTGATGCTGCGCAGCCAGCGCCGACGCGCAACGATGCGGCGCGTTCACGCGATGGAGCGAATCGACCCAGCCACTGGCCTGATCAATGCCCAGGTGTTTGCCGAGCGGCTGAGCGGCATGATTGCACGCTCGGGTCGCATGCGCCAGCAGGGTATCGTGCTGCTCATCGACCTGGTCAATTCCGAACAGGTCCAGCGCGACTTCGGGCGCAAAGTGGCCGACGGGCTGCCGCTGCACATGGCAAAGCAGCTGATGTCGGTTGCGCGCGATATCGACAGCGTTGCCCGGCTTTCGACGTGGCGCTTCGGCATGCTGGTGGAGGGCCCGCTCAGCGCCGCAGACGCCGCCGCGCTCGGGCCCCGCATTGTGGCCCGCTGCCTGATGTATCGCGAGGCCATGAGCGGACACTGCACGGCTCAGGCGCATGTGGCCTATACGATCGTGCCATATAAGGGTTTGAACGCTCATGAGCTGATGGCGCAACTCGGAAGGCGCCTGGCAGATACCCCCGCAGACAGCAAACGCGCCGTTTTCATTCTCGCGGACGGGTCCGATGGCGGTGCCTCAGCGTCGCGGCACTCGCCGCTTGGCAAAAGCGCCTGAACCCGGCGGCAACCGTCTCAAATCTTGAGTTTGGCCCTGGTTTTCAACGGCCCAGGCAGCACGGAAACGGCTGGCCCGGCGCCGGTCAACAGGGCCCGCGGATGCGCGGCGTCATAGACCTTGGCCAGGTGCTGAAAATCAAGCCGCGTATAAATCTGCGTGCTGGTGATGCTGGCATGCCCCAGCAGTTCCTGCACCGCGCGCAAGTCCCCGCTGGACTGCAGCAGGTGGCTGGCATACGAGTGGCGCAACATGTGCGGGTGCACCGGCGTGGCGAGCCCGGCCTTGAGTGAGCGCTGCTTCAGGCGCACCCGTATCTGCTGCGGCGTGAGCCGCGTGCCGCGCTGGCTGATGAACAAGGCCTCCCCGCCAGGCACCCCGTCCCGGGCCCAACTGCTACGCTCGGCCAGCCACTGCCGTAACGCGTGCAGCGCTTTGCTGCCCACCGGCACGCTGCGCCGTTTCGAGCCCTTGCCCAGCACGTGCGCCTCGGCGGCGTCCATGTCCACCCAGCCACGCGACTGGCCGCTGGCCCGCGCGTCGAGCCCCACCAGTTCGCCAATGCGCAGCCCGCAGCCATAAAGCAGTTCGGCGATGCACTGGTCGCGCGCCTCCAGATGTGGATCGCCCTGGCCACCGGCAGACTGGTAACTGGCCAATTGCACCGCTTCGTCCACGCTCAAGGCCTTGGGCAGCGGCTTGGCCGCTTTGGGCGCGCGCACATCCTGCACCGGATTGCCGCTCACCAGGCCTTCGCGGCCCAGCCAGCGGTAAAAGCCGCGCCAGCCCGACAGGATCAACGCAATGCCGCGGCCGCTGCGCCCGCCGCTGTGCATCTGGGCAACCCAGCGCCGCAGGTGGGTGCTCTGCACATTCGTCAGCGCCACACCCGCCTGGGCGGCATTGGCTTGCAGCTTCTGCAAATCGAGCGTGTACAGCTCCAGCGTGCGCTGCGCCAGGCGCTTTTCAACGCGCACATGCGTCAGGTAACGCAGCACCAGCGGATGCGGGCCGGCAACCGATGGCGCAAGATCAGACGCAGCAGGCAGGGTCTGCGTCATGGCGGCGGCTATTCAGTGAAGCTCTGGGCAGCCGTCTGGCCGCGCAAACGCGACAGCGCCGCGCCGGCCAGCGCGCCCAGACTTTCAAGGAATTCGGTGCCCATGCCCGCGTGAAAGCGCTCGGGGTCGGGCGATGCCAGCACCAGCAGCCCCGACACCTGATTGTGGGCATCATCAGCGCGCAGGGGAACCAGGGCGACCGATAGCGCCAAGGCAGGTTCGGGCAGCCAGGCGGCGGCTTCAAATCCGGAATTGACACCACAGTAAGGCGTCGTTAATGACGACGCAAAGGTCTGCACATCACTGCTGACCCCGCTTGCAAAACGCTCGTCAGAAAAAATGCCATTGACGCGCCAGACCTTGATCGCCGCTTGCGGAATCTGCAACTCGCTGGTGATGCCTTCAACGATGGCGCCGGGCAGGTCGCGCGCCTGCAGCGTTTGCAGCAGGCGGCGCGTCCAGCGCCGCATCTTGTCAGCTATCGCCACGTTGTCCTGTCCGTGCCGGATCATATCGACCATCCGGGTCTCCAGCCCCTTGATCTTCTCGCGCAACATGCCGGCCTGGCGCTCCTGCAGGCTGACGGCGCGGTTGCCGTGTCCGCTGGAGAGTTGCACCGAGGCCAGCAACTCGGCGTGACGCTCGAAGAAGTCAGGCGTGTTGGCCAGAAAATTGGCAATGTCGTCTTCGGTAATGGAGTAGTCGCTTGGATTCATGCTGGCATTGTCGCCAGTTTTGCCGCTTGCGCAAAGGCCTGCGCCCGGGCGGCGCCAGACCGGTTGGCGGCAGCGCAACAGCTCACAGCCCTTCGGGAACTTCAATCTCCGAAGCAAACACCGTGGTGGCCGGGCCGGTCATCATGACCGGCGCATCGAGCTCGCCCGGCCATTCAATCGTCAACTCGCCGCCGCGCGTCAGCACATCGACCCGCGCATCAAGCAGGCCCCAGCGCCTGCCGGCCACCACCGCCGCGCAGGCGCCGGTGCCGCAAGCCAGCGTTTCGCCAGTGCCGCGCTCATACACCCGAAGACGAATCTGGCTGCGCGAAACCACTTGCATGAAACCGGCGTTCACGCGGCGCGCAAAGCGCGCATGGCGCTCGATCAGCGGGCCGGTTTCCAGCACCGGGGCGCTGTCCACGTCCGCCACCAGTTGCACTGCATGGGGATTGCCCATCGACAGAACAGCTATAAAAACAGGAGCTACCTGCGTCCGCTCTTCAAGGGCTAGAGGCCATTTTTCCCATGAACCTGTGGCCTGTGGCAGCAAACCGGTGGCATCGAATGGAATGCGCGCCAGCTCAAACACCGGCGCCCCCATATCGACCGTCACGCGGCCGTCAGCCTGCATCCGCGGCTCGATCACGCCGCTCAGGGTCTTGACCCGCACGGCGTCTTTCGTGGTCAGCCCCTGCTCGCGCACAAAACGCACAAAGCAGCGCGCGCCGTTGCCACACTGCTCAACTTCACCGCCGTCGGCGTTGTGGATCACATATTCAAAGTCGATGCCGGCCCCGGGCGAAGGCCGCACCGAAAGAATCTGGTCGGCCCCGACGCCAAAATGCCGGTCCGCCAGAAAGCGGTACTGCGCCGAACTGAGGTTGAAGCGTTCACGGGTTTCGTCGAGCACCACAAAATCGTTGCCCGCGCCCTGCATTTTTGTAAATCGGATTCGCATGACGACATTATCGGCGGCAGAAAATTCTTCTTCGCTCTCCCCGCCGTGTGGCAGGGCTGAGCAGCGCAGGAGGTGCCGGATCAAAATTTTAGATGTCCGACGGCCGCGAAGCGGACTAGTTTCTAAAATTTCCGGCAACTCCGAGCAGCGCAAGGAACCCGAAGGGCCCTGACTTCGGCTCGCCTTTCTTTTGGTTACTTTTCTTTGGCGAAGCAAAGAAAAGTAACTAGCCGCCGGGCTACCCCCGGCCAGCCGATCCAGAAAAAATCAACCCTCCCAAGCCAGCAGCAAAGACGTGCGCTCAAAGCCATAATTGCCCATGCCCAGACTTTCCCAACTCCTTTACCCCCAGCGCGAACCCGTGCCCACTCGACCGGCCGCGACGGTGCTGCTGCTGCGTGACACGGCCCAAGGCCTTGAAGTGCTGATGACGCGGCGCGCCACAAGCGCCAGCTTTGCGCCCGGAGCGTATGTCTTCCCCGGCGGCGGCATCGATGCGGCGGACGCACTGGCGCACGGGCATTCAACGCGACGCGCCAGCCAGAGCGACCTGCGTCTGACGCAGGCCATCGCCGCCATCCGCGAAAGCTTTGAAGAGCTGGGCGTGCTGCTGGCGCGCCATTCCCACGGCGGCTACGCCACCAGCGCGGACATTGCGGCGCTCGACCGCAAGGCCCCGTTTGCAGCGCAGTGCCGGGAGCGCGGCTTCACACTGGCGGGTGACCAGGTGTTTGTGCTAGCCCACTGGGTCACGGGCCGCGATATGCCGAGCCGCTTTGACGTGCCTTTTCTGGTGGCCCGCATGCCCGAAGGGCAAAGCCCGGTGGCCGACGAAGCCGAGCAGTTTGATCCGGTCTGGGTGCGCCCGTCGGAGGCGCTGGAGCGGCACCGGGATGGCCGCTTGTTCATGATTTTCCCGACCCTGCGCACGCTCGAGAGGCTGCAGCAATACCCTCATGTTGATGCGCTGCTGCAGGCCTGCGCATTGTCCGACGAGCCGCTCTGGACATCCTGCCCGCGTGGCGGTCTGCTGGCTGGCCAGACGGCGCGTTTCATGGAAACGGACGCACCTTATGGCGAGCTGGCGCTGACCTGCCCCGACGGGCAAATCGTGCATTGCCTCGACTGGCAAACAGCCGCGCCGGTGCAGCTTCTTAAACATGTCAGGCGCCTGACGGCCCCCAACCCCGGCATGATGACCGGACCAGGCACCAACAGTTATATCGTCGGTGACGCGGACAGCGGCTTCATCGTGATTGACCCCGGCCCGGACGATGCGGAGCACATCCAGCGGCTCCATGCGGCCACCGGTGGTCGTATCCAGGCCATCGTCTGCACCCATTCCCACCCCGACCATTCGCCCGCCGCCCGCCCGCTGCAGGCGCTGTGCGCCAGCGCGCCGCCGATTCTGGGCCTGGCCTCGGCCGCCACCGCGCGCCCCGACGCGCAGTTCACACCGGATCAATCGCTATTAAATCAGGAGCTGCTTACGCTTAAGGGGCAAGGGCTGACGCACACTTTGAAGGTGATTTTTACGCCCGGGCACGCGGCCAACCACCTGTGTCTGGCGCTGCTTGAAGACGGCCTGCTGTTTTCAGGCGACCACATCCTGAACGGCAGCACCACCGTGGTCAACCCGCCCGACGGCGACATGAGCGCCTACCTCGAATCGCTCGATACGCTGGGCGCCGCCTGCGACGAGCATCTGATCGACTTCATCCTGCCCGCTCATGGCCATGTGCTGGGCGCCGCCAAACAGGCGATTGCGCAGCTCAAGACGCACCGCCTGATGCGCGAAGCCAAGGTGATGGCAGCCATGACGGCCCAGCCTGAAGGCACGATGAACGACTGGCTGGAACGGGTCTATGACGACATCAACCCGCGCCTTTGGCCGGTTGCGCTGCGTTCGCTGCAAGCTCATGTGGACCGGATTGAGGCTTTGCGAAACATGGCCTGAAGGGTCGTGTCCCGCTGAGCCGCGAATAAAAGTGTGAAGCCCGCCGATAAGCCGGATTCTGTGCGCCGGTCTTTCCTGCCCGAAAGCAGGTTGGCCCGGTGTGACCGCCATTAATCTGGGCCGGGGGTCGCCCACCCGGCTCAATGCTACCTACCCGCACACTCCGGGGGCCCCATCAACGTGTGCCTACTTGGTATTGCTGCGCGTAGAGATTGCCCGTTTCACCCGAACTGAATCGGCTCGTCTCTGTTGCTCTGATCCTCACCTCACGGTGGAGAGGTATTACCTCCTACGCTGCCCTGTGCAGTCCGGACGTTCCTCCAGTGCCTGGTTTCCCAGATTGCACCAGCGGCGGTCTGGCGAGCTTCACGTTCTAATTATCGCATTGCGCCACAATACGTTCTTCACACCCCCCGCAATCACAAGGAGATGCCATGAAAGCCGACAGCATTCTGCAGACCATTGGTGACACCCCCCATATCCGCATCAACCGCCTGTTTGGTCCCCAGGCCCAGGTGTGGGTCAAGTCCGAGCGGTCCAACCCCGGCGGTTCGATCAAGGACCGGATTGCGCTGGCCATGGTGGAAGCGGCCGAGAAGTCGGGCGCGCTCAGGCCCGGCGGCACCATCATTGAACCAACCTCAGGCAACACCGGCATCGGCCTGGCCATGGTGGCGGCCGTCAAGGGCTACAAGCTGGTGCTGGTGATGCCCGACAGCATGTCGGTGGAGCGCCGCCGCCTGATGCTCGCCTACGGTGCCAGCTTTGATTTGACGCCGCGTGAAAAAGGCATGAAAGGCTCCATCGCCCGGGCCCAGGAGCTGGTGGGCACAACGCCCGGCGCGTGGATGCCGCAGCAGTTCGAAAACCCGGCCAACGTTGACATCCACGCCAGCACCACGGCACAGGAAATCCTGGCCGACTTTCCCATGGGGCTTGACGTCTTGATTACCGGCGTGGGCACCGGCGGCCACCTGACGGGCTGCGCCAGGGTGCTCAAGGCCGCCTGGCCGCAGCTCGAGGTATTTGCCGTCGAACCGGTGGCTTCGCCCGTGATTTCCGGCGGCGCACCTGGCCCGCACCCGATTCAGGGCATAGGGGCAGGCTTCATTCCGAAAAACCTCGATACCCGCCTGCTCGACGGCGTGATCCAGGTCGATGCCGAACCGGCCCGGGAAATGGCTCGCCGCTGCGCCCGCGAGGAGGGCATTCTGGTGGGTATATCTTCCGGAGCCACGCTGGCCGCGATTGCGCAGAAGCTGCCCCAATTGCCGGCCGGGGCCCGTGTTCTGGGCTTCAACTACGACACCGGCGAGCGCTACCTGTCGGTGGAAGGGTTTTTCCCCGCTTAAGTCGCCTCGCCGCTGCGCCGGGAACGCAGCGGCAGAGCTTTGACCTGCCCCTATCATTGGCAGCCCCTGCCGAGACGACCATGCTGCGACTGACTGAAATCAAACTTCCGCTTGAACACGCTGAAGACGCGTTGCAGGGCGCCCTCCTCCAGACACTGCACATCGCGCCCGCCGACCTGGTGAGCTTCACGGTTTTCAAGCGCAGTTTCGACGCGCGCAAAGCGGCGATCATGCGGGTCTATATCGTTGATGTGACCTTGGCCAGCGCCGGGCTCGAAGCCGCGCTGCTGCGCCAGCATGCCGCGAACCCGCACATTTTGCCCACGCCCGACATGGCCTACCACCCGGTGGCACAAGCTCCGGCCAGCCTGCCGCTGCGCCCGGTGGTGGTCGGCTTTGGCCCCTGCGGCATTTTTGCAGCTTTGCTGCTGGCGCAAATGGGTTTCAAGCCGATCGTGCTGGAGCGCGGAAAAACCGTGCGGCGGCGCACCAGGGACACCTGGGGCCTGTGGCGCAAAGGCGTGCTCAACCCCGAATCGAACGTGCAGTTTGGCGAAGGCGGCGCGGGAACCTTCTCGGACGGCAAGCTGTACAGCCAGATCAAGGATCCGCGCCAGCTCGGGCGCAAGGTGATGAATGAGTTCGTCAAGGCCGGAGCGCCCGCCGAGATTCTGTACGAAGCGCATCCCCACATCGGCACCTTCAAGCTGGTCAAGGTGGTGGAGAACCTGCGCGAGCAGATCATCGCGCTGGGTGGAGAAATCCGCTTTGAACAACGCGTGACGGATGTGCTGATTGAGGGCGACGCTGGCGAGAAACATATCCGCGGCCTCACCGTGCTGGACCAGGCCAGCGGCCAGAAGCACGAGTTGCGCGCCGACCAGGTCATTTTGGCGCTGGGCCACAGCTCGCGCGACACCTTTGCCATGCTCCACGAACGCGGCGTGCATATCGAGGCCAAACCTTTTTCCATCGGCTTTCGGGTGGAGCACCCGCAAAGCCTGATCGACCGCGCGCGCTGGGGCCGCCACGCCGGGAATCCGCTGCTCGGCGCGGCCAACTACAAACTGATTCACCACGCCAGCAATGGCCGCGCGGTGTACAGCTTTTGCATGTGCCCGGGCGGCACGGTGGTGGCGGCCACCTCGGAAGTGGGCTGCGTGGTGACCAACGGCATGAGCCAATACTCGCGCAACGAGCGCAATGCCAATGCCGGCATCGTGGTGGGAATTGATCCGCATGACTATCCAGGCCATGAAGCAGGCGACCCGCTGGCGGGCATCGCGCTGCAGCGCCAGCTCGAATCGCATGCCTTTGTGCTGGGTGGCGGCAACTACGAAGCGCCCGGCCAACTGGTCGGCGACTTTGTGGCCGGGCGTGCCTCCACGGCGCTGGGCAGTGTCAATCCGTCGTACCAGCCGGGTGTGGCGATCGGCGACCTGTCGTCGGCCTTGCCCGGCTACGCAGTTGAAGCGATGCGCGAGGCTTTTCCCGCCTTTGGCCACAGGATCAGGGGCTTTGACACCCACGACGCGGTGCTGACGGGTGTGGAAACACGCACCTCGTCGCCGATCAGGATCAGCCGCGGCGATGACCTGCAAAGCCTGAATGTGCGCGGCCTGTATCCGGCTGGCGAAGGCGCCAGCTATGCCGGCGGCATTTTGTCCGCCGCGGTGGACGGCATCAAGGTGGCCGAGGCGCTGGCGCGCAGCGTGCTGCATGACGCGCGGCGTTTGCGCACGGCCACCGCCTGATGGTGGATACTTCGCCCACGCGCACCACACTAACTCACTGTTTCCGAACCCCAACCCGACAGAACCGATTGATGACTGACACCGAACTTCAACGCCCGGCCCAGGAAAGCGCCGCGCCCCAAACGCCAGCGCGCCCCAAAAAACCGGCACGCACGCGCCAGGTCAACCCTGTGCTTGAGCAGCTTTTTGGACTCTACCCCAAGATGTTCGGCGCGCAATTCCTGCCGCTCAAGCTTGGCGTGTTCCAGGACTTGCTGGCGCTGCACCCCGATTTGTTCAAACGTGAGGAGCTGAAAGTTGCGCTCGGACTGCATGCCCGCTCAACGCGCTACCTGGAAAGCGTGGCCGCAGGCTACCCGCGTCACGATCCGCAAGGTGTTCCGGTCGAGCCGGTCGCCCCGGAGCATGTTCACCACGCGATTGTCGAAGTGTTCCGGCGCCGCCAGGCGCGTTCAAACCAGGACTTGCGGCCCTTTGTCCGGGCGCAACTGATGGCGGCGATTGAAGCTTCTGGCTTGAGCCGGGAGGACTATGCACTACGCGTGCAGCAGCACGATGATGCGTCGAATGCCCTGCTCGCCGACGCCTTTGCCGAACTCGGGAAGCGGGCCGCAAAATGCGAAGCGCTGCTCAGCGCCTTCAGGGCCAGCGGGAAAACGCCCGCCGAGTTCGCTGGCATGTACGGGATGGACCCGGGCGAGGTCAGCCGAATCATCGAGCAGGGGGCCGGTCCCGAACCGGTCGGTTAGGCCTTAGCCCTGCACGTTCTGCAGCGCCGCGATGCGCTCTTCAATCGGTGGATGCGTTGCAAACAATTTGCCCATGCCGCCCGTGATGCCCATGGCCTCCACGGCTTTGGGCAATTGACCCGGCTGCATGCCGCCCAGACGGGCCAGCGCGTTCATCATGGGCTGCTTTCTGCCCATCAGTTGCGCGGCGCCGGCGTCGGCGCGAAACTCGCGGTGGCGCGAGAACCAGGCCACCACCATGGCCGCGGCAAAGCCCAGCACGATGTCAAGCACGATGGTGCTGATGTAGTAGCCCATGCCGGGGCCGGAAGTGTTGTCGCTGCCGCGGCGCAAGAAGCTGTCAACGGCGTAGCCAATCACCCGCGACAGGAACACCACAAAAGTGTTCATCACGCCCTGGATCAGCGTCATGGTGACCATGTCGCCATTGGCCACATGGGAGATTTCGTGGCCGATCACGGCCTCGATCTCTTCCCGGGTCATGCCCTGCAGCAGCCCGGTGGATACCGCCACCAGTGACGAGTTCTTGAAAGCACCGGTCGCAAATGCGTTGGGCGCACCCTCAAAAATGCCAACCTCCGGCATGCCGATTTGCGCCTTGCCGGCCAGCTTGCGAACGGTCTCGACAATCCAGGCTTCGTCAGCATTCTGGGCATCGTTGATCACGCGCACGCCCGCACTCCACTTGGCCACCGGCTTGCTGATCAACAGTGAAATAATGGCACCGCCAAAACCGATGACCAGCGCAAAGCCGAGCAGCATCTGCAGGTTCAATCCATTGGGCGTGAGGTAGCGATTGACGCCCAGCAGGCTGGCCACAATGCCCAGCACCGCCACCACGGCAACATTGGTCAGGATAAACAAAAAGATGCGCTTCATGAATTCTCCATGGAGGGTCAATAACAAAAGACGAAGAAAAGGCTAACGGACGCTGAAAAAGCTGCTTCTGCCGATAAATGGGGGACCATCAAGCCAAATCAAGTCAGCCAGACCGACTGCGGCACAGGCCTTTGCCAATTGATTCTTATCGGCGCTGGCGAAATGTGAATGAGTCATCATAAAAGGAAAAGTTCTCGTTTTCCGGCCACCAGCCGGGCACGCCCAGCACCGGCAAAGGCGCAAAAGGCTTGGTTGCCAGCTTGCTCGCGCTCAGATCGGCGGCCACCCAGGCGTCCAGTTCTGCTATTGACTTTATAGCTGTTTGCGCCCGGTAGATATGGGCTGTGATCTGTTTTCGTGGACAAACCAGCTTTTCCAGCAGCGCATGGCCGAACAGCACCAGTTGGGCTTGCTGCCAGAGCGGGCGCAACTCGACAAACAGCCGTTGCCAATCCTTGGCGATCAGGGCGTCCCAGAGAGGCGGCGGCGCCGACAAGAAGGCCGCGTTCTCGTCAAACACCGTCAGGGCGTCGCGTACCGGGCCGCGCAGCGGCGTCACACCAGCAGCGGCAATTTCTGCAGCCTGAAACTGGTTGAGCTTCGTCTTGGTTTGCGGAAAGCGCAGCCAGCAAAGGCCATTAAAAAAGTCGTGCAAATTGTCGCGTGTGGGAACTGTGCCGGTTTCGAAGATAAACTGCTCGTAGGCTTGGCCTGAGGGCAAGGCCAACTGAGATACGAAACGCACCGGCGCAACGCCTAAAGTATTGAGCGCATCTGGTATTGAAACACCTGCAAACACGCAATTCACAACGGCTTCACCGTGTACGCGGTATCCACTGAGCCAAGGGCGCTTCCAATCAATTTCCTCCAGCATTTGCGGGTTTTTGAACGGCCTTGACTTTTCCGAAACGTATATCTCGCACATACATGACTGTGGCAACACGCCTCGTTTCAAAAAGCTGGGTGGCTTCGAATAGCGCACCCAGCTTCTCATAACCGTAATTTCTTGGATCGAAAGACGCTTGATTAGAAATATGCGTTCCGACAGATCCCAGAATCGCCCACCCATCTTCATCGGCAGCGGATTGCACTGCACCACGAAGCAGTTTTACCAACCGTGTGTCCATTTTTAGCTTGGCGGTTGGTACGGGCTGAAGCGTTTCCACCTCGCTGGCAACAGTAAGCGAAGGCTCGTGAGTCGTTAATAGCGCCGACTCGTTGCCCAGGTTTTCAACAAACAGAAATGTTGAACAGGCCCTTTGAAATGGTTCAGGAGCCTTTTTCTGCCCGAATCCGAAAACAGCGGCCCCCTTTGACTTCAAATGCATCACCAGCGGCGTGAAGTCTGCGTCAGAAGAGACAATTCCAAATGCATGAGGCTTGTCGGTATAAAGCAATTCCATTGCATCGATCACCATAGCCATATCGCTAGCATTTTTTCCTTTGGAATAGTCAAATTGCTGCATAGGTCGTATGGCGAATTCATGCAGCCGCTCTTCCCATGCCTTCAATTCCGCCTTTTTCCAATTGCCGTAAGCTCTTCGTACGTTGATTGTTCCGTGCTTCGATAGTTCGCTCAAAATTGCGTCGATCTTTCCGGCCGGTGCATTGTCAGCATCAATAAGCAACGCAATGCGATAGTCATTCTGCTTTTCAGCGCTCATGCCAGTTTCCAGTTCAAAGTTTCACCACTTCGTAGCGGCTTAAGTTGCGCCTCGCCAAACGCAAAACTTTCTGGCGATATCCAGCTTTCCTTCTTCAGCGTAATGCGTTCCTGGTTGCGCGGCAGCCCGTAGAAGTCGGCGCCGTTGAAGCTGGCAAAGGCTTCGAGCTGGTTGATTGCACCGGCTGCGTCGAAGGCTTCCGCGTAAAGTTCGATGGCTGCGTGCGCGGTGTAGCAGCCGGCGCAGCCGCTCGCGTTTTCTTTGAGCTGCGCCGGGTGCGGGGCACTGTCGGTGCCGAGGAAAAACCGGCAATTGCCGCTGGTGGCCGCATCAACCAGTGCGATGCGGTGAACTTCGCGCTTGAGCACGGGCAGGCAATAGTAGTGCGGTCGAAGGCCACCGGCAAAAAGGGCGTTGCGGTTATAGAGCAGGTGGTGCGCGGTGATCGTGGCGCCCAGAAACCGGTTCGCTTCACGCACGTACTGCGCGGCTTCGCGGGTGGTGATGTGCTCGAAGACGATTTTCAGTTCGGGAAAATCACGTCGCAGAGGAATCAGTTGCGTGTCAATGAACACCGCTTCCCGGTCAAACAGATCAATTTCGGGCAAAGTCGCTTCACCATGCAGCAGCAGCAGCAAGCCTTCACGCTGCATGGCTTCCAGCGCCTTGTAGGTCTTGCGCAGGTCGGTCACGCCCGCATCGCTGTGGGTGGTGGCGCCCGCCGGATAGAGTTTGACGGCGACTACGCCCGCATCTCTGGCCCGCTTGATCTCGTCTGCGGCCAGGTTGTCGGTGAGGTACAGCGTCATCAGCGGCTCGAACTTCATGCCCGCGGGAACTGCCGCCCGAATGCGTTGGCGGTAGGCGACGGCCTGGCCCGCGGTCGTTACCGGCGGACGCAGGTTGGGCATGATGATGGCGCGGCCGAACTGCGCCGCGGTGTGCGGCACGACGGTGATGAGGGCCTCGCCGTCGCGCACGTGCAGGTGCCAGTCGTCCGGTCGGGTGATGGTGATCTCGGGGGTCATGGGCGCTATTGTCCCAGAGGTCGATCACCATCGCCAGGCAGTAGCGGGAGAATCTGAGGACAAAAGCGACTCACTGAACCTCCGGCAGACTGGAAGTCAAACCCGATCCACGCAGACTCTCCACAATTTGCGCCGCAAGCGCGCGGGCTCGCGCCTTGCTGGTGTTTTCACCCTCCCCGTCACCGAGCGCCGCGGCAACTTGGGCGAGTGCCCGGTGGCACTCCCACGCGAGCCGGACCCGCCCGATCTGTTCGGCCAGCCTGAGCCCCAGCGTCAACTCCACGCGCGCAGCTTCATGCGCGTTGAGAGCTAACCATGCCAGGCCGCGCAAGCGATGGGCTTGTCCGGTCATCTCCCGCAGGTCGCCGCAAGATGCCAGCGCCAGCAACTGGTCCGCCTGCGTGATGCACCCTTGCGCGTCGCCATTTGCCAGCGCCCACTCTGCGCGCGCCTCCAGGCAGCGCAGCGTCATCCAGTCCTCGCTGTGAGCCTGCGCATACTGCTGCGCCGCCTGCAATGCCGCCCGATCAGCGGGGACACCGAGCCGCAGTTGTGCGATCACCAAGTTGGCTTGCAGTCTGGGGCGCCAGTACATGGTCCCTGCCTCTCGCGCAAGAACCAGGCCGCGTTCAAAGTGCTGCAACGACTGTTCGGGCAGGTTCAGATCGAGGAACAGGCAGCCTAGCGCGTCATGCGCCATGATCTGGTATCGAATCAGCCTCAGCGTCTCCAGGCGCGGCAACGCCTCGTTCAAATCCGACCAGGCCGGGCCAAACTTGCCGAGCGCCACCTGCGCATTGGCGCGCCCGATCAGGGTCGGCCCCAGATGCCACTGCAGGTCGGCGGCGCGCGCAATGGCGAGCGCTTCATTGAAGTGCGACAAGGCGCGCGGGTAGTCGGCCAGCCCAGTTTGACCCGTACAGGCCCAGCCGATCATCATCAGGTTCTCCGATTCATAGCTCCTGTCGCCGATGCCGCGCGCCAGGTCGAGAGAACGCGAGAAAGAGACGATGGCCGCTGCCGGTTCGGCTTTGGCGAAATACGCTTCCCCGCGACCATGAAAAGCCTGCACGGCGACCAGGTCAATCAGGCGCAAACGCTCGCAAATATCCACCGCCTGCTGGTGGTGCGCAATCGCCAGATCATTTCGGCCATTGCTCCAGGCCACGGTTCCCAGGTGGTACAAGGTATCGGCCGCATGCCGTTCATCGCCCATGGCGCGTGACGCCTTGAGCGCCTCGTCCAGGCAGACAACGGCCCGCTCGTAGGCGTCGGCGCGCCGATAGGCCATGCCGAGTTGAATCAGTACATCACGCGCATGTTCATCCTCGCCAAGCATGCGCGCCGCATCGATCACCCGCTGAAAGTCGGTCACCGCACCCTCGATCTGGCCCGCCTGCGCCCGCGCCAGACCACGCCGCTCGTACAGGGCTTGTTGCTGCGCTTGCGTTGCCGCCTCCGGATGGGTCTGCAGCAATGCTACGGCGCGATCAAACCATCGCAGCGCTTCCCCCATCGCAAACAGCTTTTGCGAGTGATCGGCGGCCAGACCCAGGTAATGCACTGCCTTGGACCACACGTTGCCGCGTTCATAGTGCTCGGCAAGGTGGGCTACGCGCTCATGCAAGTTGCTGGCCGGCTGCTGCTCCAGCATCTCTGCGACCGCACGATGCAGCAGCACGCGCCGGGCCAGTCCAATATCCCGGTACACCACCTCGCGCACCTTGTCGTGACTGAAATCATAGAACCCGCCCTCCTGATCCTCTCGCAAAAGCCGACGCTTCACCAGCGACTCCATGCTGTGCAGAAAGCGCTTCTCGGGGGCCCGGGTCAGCGCGAGCAAAGTCTCGAAGTCAAAGCGCCGCCCGAGCACCGCCGCCAGGTCGAGCAGCGGCCGCTCTTCCTGCGGCACGCGGGCCAGGCGCGCGCGCACCGAGTCACGCAGGGCGTCCGGCAGGGGCAGGCTGCCTGCGTCACCGGCCGCGCATTCGCCTTCGCTCAGCGAGTGCAGGATCGACCAGAGGAAGAACGGATTGCCGTCCGTTTCGCGGTGTAGCCGGGCGGCGAGATCGGGCGCATTCAGTTTTGGATCATGCAGCCGTTCGATCAGTGTTTCGGTATCGCCGGGACCAAGCCGCGCCAGCGCCATGTGTCGTGTCTGCGGTTCACGGCGCAGGCTCTCAACCAGGCTGGCGAGGTGTTCGCTGTTGCCCGCGTCCTCGTCCCGATAGGCACATGCCAGGAGCACCGGCCGGCTCGCAATCTGGCGCGCGAGAAAATGCAGAAAACGCAGGCTGGCGTCGTCGGCCCATTGAATGTCATCAATCATGACAATCAACTGCCGGTCTTGCGCCAGTGCGTCCAGGAGTTGCACCAGCGCACGAAACAGGCGCGCCTGGCGCGCCTCGGGAAAGTCCGCCGACAAGGGCATCAGGTCAACCAGGCGCTCGGCCATGGCCGGGACCAGCGTGGCGATCTCGGCCAGCAGGATCGGTGTGATCTTGCGCAGCCGGGCCTCCGGCGCGCCCTCGCACGCCTGCGTGGCCAGATCGATGACCGGTTGATAGGCTATCGCGCGTTCGATCTCGTAGCAATTCGTGAGCAGCGTTGGCAAAGCCCGCTCCCGCGCATAACACGCTACTTCGTGCATGAGCCGACTCTTGCCGATGCCGGCCTCGCCCTCGATCAGCACCACCTGACCCTTGCCCGCCGTGAGCCTGGCGATCAGACCAAGAAACTGCCCGTATTCGTTATTGCGCCCGACGAAGGGGAGCTTCTGATCGCCTGCGTGCGCGGGCCCATCGCTCGCGGCATCGGCGCTCGTTGCCTTGAGCGGCGACTCATCAAGCTGCAAGCGCCCGGAAGTTTGGAGGGCGCGGGCAGCTTGCACAAACGCCGCCCGCTCCGGCGCGGGAATTGCCAGGTGTTGTGCCAGGCGCTCAGCCAGTCCCCGCGACGGCCGGCGTTCCTCAGCTTCTATTTTCTTGATGGCGGCCTGCGAACAACTGACTTTTTGCGCCAGCGCGTCCTGCGTCAGGTCAAGCGCCTTACGCCGCCGTCGCAGCCAGTATCCGAAAGAGTTGCCCTGCTCATTCATCTGCGGCCCTTGTCCTTGTTGCCCCGGTCGGAGAATTATGTCCCTGCACCCTGCACCCTGCATTTGTCCCCTTTTTTGTCTCCCTGTTTGTCAACGTTTGGGTGACCCGATGTCGATGCCAAAGAGGTGCAATACCGTTGCGTGTTGCGCCATCGCAAACACGTTTTATCTCGGCGAAATCAACCAAGACCCTCAACCTCAAAAGGAGTTCTCCATGACAACGACACTTTACCAACGACTGGGCGGCGCGGACGGTATCGCGCGCCTCGTGGACGACATCATTGACACACACCTGGCCAATCCTCTCGTCAAAACCCGATTCGAGAAAATCACAGACATGGCGCACATCAAAAAACTGTCGCGCGAGTTTTTGACGACGGGCTCAGGCGGACCGCAAACTTACACCGGGCAGGGCATGCTCGCCGCGCACAAAGGCATGAACATCAGCGAGCAGGAATTTCTGGTGGTCGTGAACGACATCTTTGTTGCGCTGGACAAGAATCGCATCGACGAGGATTCGAAGAAAGACGTTCTCGCCATTCTCTATTCGCTCAAGGACCAGATCATCCGCGTATGAACACGCGAGGAATATTGGTGAAATACAACCCTGATTCAGGAGCACGATGATGGAAACCTTATCTCCTGTGCTTGCCGTCGATCTGGTGGCGGTCAAGAAGAAGCAGCAAGTAACCTGGTCCGCCGGCGACTATGCCGTGATTGGAACAACACTGCAGATCGTCGGTGAGACGCTGTGCGAAGCGCTCGACTTGCGCGCCGGCGCGCGCGTGCTCGATGTTGCCGCCGGCAATGGCAACGCCACGCTGGCAGCGGCGCGGCGCTGGTGCGACGTGGTCTCGACCGACTATGTGGGCGCCTTGCTCGAACGCGGTCAGGCGCGGGCAGGCGCCGAGGGCCTGGCGGTGCAATTTCAGGAAGCGGATGCCGAGAACCTGCCGTTCCCGGACGCGTCGTTTGACGTCGTGCTGTCCACCTTTGGTGTGATGTTCACTCCCAACCAGGAACGGGCGGCGAGTGAACTTGCCCGCGTCTGCAAGCCAGGCGGAAAGATCGGCCTGGCGAACTGGACGCCGTCGGGTTTCGTCGGTGAGTTGTTCAAGGTGATCGGTCGCTACATCCCGCCACCCGCAGGAGTCAAGCCACCATCGCTGTGGGGCACGGAAGAGCGCATGCGCGAGCTGTTCAACGAGTCCATCGCCGCGCTGGACGCGCCACGCAGGAACTTCGTGTTTCGCTACCATACGCCGCAGCACTGGCTCGACACGTTTCGCACCTACTACGGTCCGACGCAAAAGGCGTTTGGTGCCTTGAGTGCCGCCCAGCAGGAGTCATTGGCCGCCGATTTGATCCGTCTCGTGCAGCAGTTCAACCGCGCAGCCGACGGCGCGATGGTCGTACCGGGCGAGTACCTTGAAGTCGTGATCAAAAGAAAATGAAACCGATCAGTCATGGCCTGCTTGCCGACTGACTGGCGCCCCGGCCAGTGGCCTTGTCCTGGCTGCCCGATTGCGATTGCAAATAGGTCCACAGCGCCTGGGCATGGCTTTTGGTGGCCACTTTGGCGTTGGGCCGCTCGCGGTAAACGCGCACGTCCATGGTCATCTCCAGATGGCTTCCGACGCTGACCAGCTTCTTGGCCCTGAGCTCCTTCTTGACCGCGCTAAGCGGCAAAAAGGCAATGCCGTGCCCCTCCAGCGCCATCGCCTTCAGACCCTCGGCCATGTCGGTTTCATAGACCCGGTCCAGATTGATGGCGATGCTGGAGTTCTTGAGGATCAGGTCAACAATGCGCCCGAGATAGGCGCCTGGCGCATAGCCCAGGTAAGGCAGCGGGTGGCCGGCGCGGCCCGGCAGGCTGAACTCGGGCTCGCCCGCGCCATTGGTCCGGCAAAACGGCGCCAGCACCTCCTGGCCCAGTGTCACCATTTCATAGCGGCCCGGGTCGAGCTGAAAGGGCTGGGAATCGTGATGGTAGGTCACCAGCAGGTCGCAACTGCCTTCAACCAGCCGCAACACCGCGTCATGCACATTGAGCGCAATCAGGCGGCTTTTGATGGGGCCAAACTTTTCACGCAAGCTGCTGACCCACGCCGGAAAAAAAGTAAAAGCCAAGGTGTGCGGGACCGCAAACTCAATCACATCCTGCCCGGCCGAGGTATGGCCGCGCAGCATCGCCCGCGTGGACTGCAGGCCCTGCAGCATTTCCAGCGACTGGCTGTAAAGCGTTTCACCGGCCGGGGTCAGGCGCGTCGGATACGAGCTCCTGTCAACCAGATCAGTGCCGGCCCAAGCCTCCAGGGCCTGAATGCGCCGCGAAAACGCGGGCTGCGTGACATGCCGTAACTGAGCAGAGCGGCTGAAACTGCGGGTATCAGCAAGACTGACGAAATCTTCCAGCCATTTTGTTTCCATGGTGCGATTATCGGCTCGGCCTTCCGGCCGCAGACATGCGGAGTATCCCGGCCCTGTCAACTTGCCCGCCCTTGTCGCACATTTATGGCGCATTTCTTGCATGTCTTTGGTGCGGTTCTAAGAATTCATAAAAAACGCACCAAAACAACTCACTTATTTTGAAGAGGGATTTATGGAAGCACTAAAACAGGGCTCGGATGCCTTGTTCATTCTCTTGGGCGGCATCATGGTGCTCGCCATGCACGCCGGATTTGCGTTTCTGGAACTCGGCACAGTCCGCAAGAAGAATCAGGTCAATGCGCTGGTCAAGATTCTGGTGGACTTCTCGGTGTCAACCGTTGTCTATTTTGGGGTGGGCTATGGCATAGCCTATGGCACCCATTTTTTTGTTGGGGCCGAGGCGCTGGCTGCAAAGAACGGTTTTGAACTGGTCAGGTTCTTCTTTTTGCTGACATTTGCCGCCGCCATTCCAGCGATTATTTCAGGCGGCATCGCCGAACGGGCGCGTTTTTACCCTCAATTGATCGCAACTGCGGTTATCGTCGGACTGGTTTACCCATTGTTCGAAGGCGTTGTCTGGAACCAGCATTTTGGCGTGCAGGCCTGGATCAAGGCGCTCACGGGTGCCGAGTTTCATGATTTTGCCGGCTCCATCGTGGTGCATGCAGTGGGGGGGTGGCTGGCACTGTCGGCGGTGATTTTGCTCGGGGCGCGCCACAACCGCTATCGCAAGGACGGCGGCATTTCGGCCCACCCTCCGTCAAGCATTCCTTTTCTGGCGCTGGGCGCATGGATTCTGACCGTCGGCTGGTTCGGCTTTAACGTGATGAGCGCGCAAACCATTGACAAGATTTCGGGCCTGGTTGCCGTCAACTCGCTGATGGCCATGGCGGGCGGCACCTTGAGCGCGCTGGTCTTTGGCAAGAACGACCCCGGCTTTGTGCATAACGGGCCGCTGGCCGGACTGGTCGCAGTGTGCGCCGGCTCCGACCTGATGCATCCGCTGGGCGCCCTGGTGACGGGCGGCGTGGCGGGTGGGGTGTTTGTGGTGATGTTCACGCTGACGCAAAACAAATGGAAGATTGATGATGTACTCGGTGTCTGGCCGCTGCACGGCGTGTGTGGCACTTGGGGCGGTATCGCCGCAGGCATTTTTGGCAGCCCGGCGCTTGGCGGCTTGGGCGGCGTGGCTGTTGGCGCGCAGCTGTTGGGCAGCGCCCTGGGGGTGGGCTGGGCGCTGCTTGCAGGGTTTGCTGTTTACGGAGTAATCAAAGCCACCATGGGATTGCGACTGAGTCAGGAGGAGGAATTTGAAGGCGCGGACCTGTCAATTCACCGCATCGGTGCCACGCCCGACCGCGAGGTGAACTGGTAACTCCACGGGTCTCGATCCATCGATCACGGCTTTGCCATTCATTTGGCAGCTTGCTGCTCCCTTGCTTGCAAGTCGATTTCTCGCGTGCATCAGATCGGGCGCTCACGCATGAAGCGCCGCCGACTGCGGCCATTCGGGTTTATGGATGGCTGCGCGTGCAGGGAGGGCAAAGCTCCGGGTCACAAAAATTGAGACTGCTTTGTGATAGTCGACGCGGGTGCAGTTAGACTGCCCACCATGGCGACATTTGAAGACCAGTTGGTAGAGCACCGCGTGTATCTCATCCGCTTTGCGCGACTGCAATTGCGCAATGACGACTGGGCCGAAGATGCGGTGTCCGAAACCCTGCTGGCCGCCTTGTCCAAACCCCAGATGTTTGGCAACCGCTCCCAGCTCAAGACCTGGCTGATCGGAATTCTCAAACACAAGATCATTGACCTGATTCGCAGCAACGCGCGTTTGGTGGCAGCGCCCGATGCGCCCTCGGACGACGACGGGGATGATCTTGACCGCCTGATGTTCAAGACCGACGGAAATTTTGCCGAAGCACCCAATGACTGGGGCAAGCCCGAGGAAACCTTGCGACAGGCACAATTTTTCAAGGTGCTCGACGCCTGCTTGGAACGGCTGCCGCCCGCACTGGGCCGGCTATTCCTGATGCGCGAATGGCTGGAACTTTCTTCACAGGAAGTCTGTAAGGAACTTTCCATTACGCCGACCAATTTGTATGTTCAATTGCACCGGGCCCGCCTGCGCTTGCAGGAATGCCTGAATCTTCATTGGTTTGGCGGCTCCAGGGTAGCCCGGAGCGGCTGATATTGGCCTGATCCGGGCCTTCAATCCTTATCTGTCGTGAACCCAAAGCTTCCCCTCATGCGAACCTGCCAGCAGGCAGCCGCGCTTGTGATCGCCCGCGAAGATCGCGCCCTGAGTTTGCCTGACAATATCGCCCTGAAGCTGCACTTGCTGGCGTGCAAAGCTTGCCCCAACTTTGAAAACCAGGTCCTGACCCTGCGTGCCGCCATGGCGCGGTGGCGCAACTATGGCGACGAGGCCATGCCGACGGATCCAGAGCCCTGACCCTGACCCTGACCCGCCCAAAACACGTGGCATGCGGCAAGCGATTCATGCGCCTGACAATATGTAACACCGGCCTTCCCTAGGTAATAACGATAGTTGCATGCACTTGGCAGAACTGATGCATAATAAACAAGTGTGAATGTCAACATTCCCACACGTTGGGTGATCGGTCAGTTTCGCGCGCTACAGCGGTACGTTTAAGATTTGTTGTGCTTTCGGGACCCCATCGCTTTTGTTTTTGTGTTTTAGAGGAGTCCCTTCATGGGCAACAAACTATACGTCGGCAACCTGCCTTACTCGGTGCGTGACGAAGACCTGCAACAATCTTTTGGCCAATTTGGCGCTGTCACCAGCGCTAAAGTCATGATGGAACGCGACACGGGTCGCTCCAAAGGCTTTGGCTTTGTCGAAATGGGCAGCGATGCCGAAGCCCAGGCGGCAATCGCCGGCATGAACGGCCAGCCTTTGGGCGGCCGTAGCGTTGTCGTCAACGAAGCCCGTCCCATGGAGGCACGTCCTCCACGCAGCGGCGGCTTCGGCGGCGGCAGTGGTGGTGGCGGCTACGGTGGTGGTGGCAGCGGTGGCGGTTACGGCGGTGGTGCCGGCGGCGGCGGCGGTCGCTCCAGTGGTGGTGGCAGCGATGGCGGTTTCCGTAGCCCCTACGGCGGCGGCGGCGCTGGAGGCGGCCGCTCTGGTGGCGGTGGTGGCGGTGGACGCGGCGGCTACTAAGCCCTGCCAGACTCTCGCGCTGCAGGCTGACTTGCCAGCGCGTACAAGCTCTTCAGTCATTGGCTGAAGGCAGCTTGAAAGGCTTCAAGACTCCGGTTTTGAAGCCTTTTTGCTTTCTGGCCCATCGATTGTGGGCGTACACAGCTACTGTTTTTATGGCGTATTCGACTGCGACGGGTTGCTGCCCGGTGGCCTGAAACTGTCATTTGCGTCTGCCCTTTTGCTCACACTCACTCTCAATGTACCCAAGCCACCGCATGCAATCACAGCCAGAGGCGGGCAGAGATTTCGACGCGGCCAGCGCCTGTTTGGCATTGTCAGCGGCGACAGGTCGGCCCGGGCAGGCTGGCCTCCCGTCGGCGGCAGGGAGTTGGTCGCGGTGAGCCACCGCGGGGCATTGTCAGCCGTCGGCGCGCTCGTTCTTAACGCGTTTGTCTGGGGTGTTTCCTGGTGGCCACTGCGGCAATTGCAGAACTACGGCCTGCATCCGCTTTGGTCCACCGCGCTTGTTTACGCGCTGGTTCTTGCTGGTCTGCTGGCGTTCAACTTCAAGGCTTGGCGCGGCTTTCTGGCGTACCCGCAGTTGTGCTTTCTGGCGGTGGCGTCGGGCCTGACCAATGTCGGCTTCAACTGGGCCGTGACGGTGGGCGACGTGGTGCGTGTTGTGCTGCTGTTTTATCTGATGCCGGCCTGGTCGGTGCTGGTGGCGTGGGGCATGCTGGGCGAAAAACCCTCGCTGGCTTCGCTGCTGCGACTGCTGCTGGCCATGACCGGCGTGCTGGTGGTGCTGAAAAGCCCGGACTCGCCGTGGCCGGTGCCGCAGGGCCTGGCCGACTGGCTCGCCATTTTGGGGGGGCTGAGCTTTGCGGTGACCAATGCCCTGCTGCGCAAATATGGCCAGACGCCGAGCGGCGCGCGAATGCTGGCGATGTTTGGTGGCGGCTGCCTGATGGCAGCGGCGGCCGCGCTGCTGGGAATGCAGCAGCAAGTTGTGCCTGGCCCGACCCTGCAGGCAGCGGGCATTCCTGTGGCTCTGGGACTCAGCCTGGCTTTCATGGCCGGCAATGCGGCGCTGCAATACGGCGCGGCAAGACTGGCAGCGAGCACCACGGCGATTGTGATGCTGACCGAAATCCTGTTTGCCAGCTTTTCAGCGGCGGCACTGGGTGCTGCCCAATTCAGCCCGCGCATCGTGCTGGGCGGAAGCCTGATCGTGCTGGCGGCGGTGCTGGCGGCCATGGCGCCTGGCGCCGACGTGGTGCAAAATCGACCTGATCCGACATAGCAAAGACTGATCTCAGGAGCCCAGCCATGAAGACGCCCACGGTTTACGATTTTCAAGCCCGCCAGATCAACGGCAAGGACATCGCCCTGTCGGCATTCAAAGGCAAGGTGATGCTGATCGTCAACACCGCCAGCCAGTGCGGCTTCACGCCGCAGTTCGGCGGTCTGGAAGAACTTCACAAAAGCTATGCGCGCAAGGGTCTGGCCGTGCTGGGCTTTCCGTGTAACCAGTTTGGCGAGCAAGATCCCGGCAATGACAGCGCAATCGCCGAGTTTTGTCAGGTCAACTACGGCGTGAGTTTTCCGATGATGGGCAAGATCGATGTCAACGGCCCGACCGCGCACCCGCTGTACAAGTGGCTGTCGTCCGAAGCACCCGGACTGCTGGGCAGCAAAGCCATCAAGTGGAACTTCACCAAGTTTCTGGTTGGCAAGAACGGCCAGGTCATCAAGCGCTACGCCCCCACCGACCAGCCTGCCGACCTGGCCAAAGACATTGAAGCGGCGCTGGCCGCCTGATTTCTTAAGGACTACATGGCTATAGCCCATAGAAAACGGGCGTAGGCTGCTACTTATTTAGTAGTGCATCATCCAGCAACTCGACCCAGTGGCGCACCGGCGTGGCGGTACCGCTTTGCAGATGCGTGATGCAGCCGATGTTGGCTGACACGATCACTTCGGGTTTCATCTCGTCCAGATTCGCCAGCTTGCGGTCGCGCAGCTGGTAGGCGATTTTGGGATTGAGTACCGAGTAGGTTCCCGCCGAGCCACAACACAAATGTGCTTCACAGCCCGCCACCTTGATGTCAAAGCCCAGTTCGCCCAAATGCTTTTCAACACCGCCGCGCAGTTGCTGGCCATGCTGCAGGCTGCAGGGAGGGTGGAAGGCGATCTGGCCTGCTCTGGCAGACACCTTGCCACGCAACTGCTCCACCAGACCGGGCAGCAACTCGCTCAGGTCGCGGGTGAGTTCGCTGATGCGAGCGGCTTTCACTGCGTAAGCCGGGTCGTCCTTGAGGATGTGACCATATTCCTTCACCGTGACGCCGCAGCCCGAGGCGTTCATCACGATGGCCTCGACACCAGCGCCGGCTCCGGTTTCAATATGCGGCCACCAGGCGTCAATGTTGCGTCGCATCTCGGCCTTGCCGCCGTCCTGGTCGTTCAGGTGAAACTTGACAGCGCCGCAGCAACCTGCGTTGTCCGCCAGCACAACCTGAATGCCGGCGGCGTCCAGCACACGGGCGGTGGCGCTGTTGATGTTGGGGCTCATGGCGGGCTGCACGCAGCCTTCCAGCATCAGCATCCTCCGGGGGTGTTCCGAGGCGGGCCAAGCACCGGCATTCTGCCTGGCGGGCACCTTGCTTTTAAGCGCGGCGGGTAACAAGCTCCGCACCAGTTGCCCCATCCTCATGGCGGTGCCAAACAGGGGCGACGGCAAGCCTTCCTTGAGCGCCCAGCGCAGCGCTGTTTCGCCCACCGGGCGTGGCACTCTGGCATCAACCAGCTTGCGGCCGATATCGACCAGGTGGCCGTACTGCACGCCGCTCGGGCAGGTGGTTTCGCAGTTGCGGCAGGTCAGGCAGCGGTCCAGGTGAAGCTGCGTTTTGCGCGTTGGTACGGCCCCTTCCAGCACCTGCTTGATCAGGTAGATGCGGCCACGCGGGCTATCGAGCTCGTCGCCGAGCAACTGGTAGGTGGGGCAGGTCGCGGTGCAAAAGCCGCAGTGCACGCACTTGCGCAAAATCGCTTCAGCCTGCTGGCCGTCGGCGGTGCCTTTGAATTCGGGGGCGAGACTGGTCTGCATCAGAAATCGGGGTACATGCGGCCGCGGTTGAGAATTCCGGCTGGATCAAACTCACGCTTGAGTTCGCGGTGAATCCGGTCCAGCGGCGGTTTTAATGAATCAAACCGGCCTTCAGCCCTTGTGGAATGGGCCTCACAAGCTATAAAAAGCGTAGCGTTTCCCCCAGCGCGCGCCGCGGCCGCGCGCAGGCGGGAGGCGTCGCCGGGCACGGCGCGCAGCCAGCGTTGCGCCCCGTGCCATTCGATCAGCGGCGGCTCGGGCAGGTCCGCTACCTGCGCGGTCTGTGGCACGGACAGGCGCCACAAGTCACGTTCTCCGCGCTCCAGAAACCAGGGCAGTTGCTGGTCGCGGCAGCGCGTCCAGTCGGGGGCCGCTGCCGCATTGTCCAGGCGCTCGCCGCCCAGGGTTTTGCAGGCGGCATCAACCGCTGCAACGGCGCCGCGCAATCGCAGATACAGCGTGGACACACCGGCATCGTCCAGCCAGCAACTGGCGTTGAGCGGCAGCGGCTGCCCGCCCCAGGCATTGAGCCGTTCAAGCGCCTCTGCCTGGCTCATCCCGAATTTCAGCGTGGCCTCGGCGGGGGCCACTGGCATCACCTTGAGGCTGACTTCGGTGATGACCCCCAGCGTTCCCATGGCCCCCACCAGCAAGCGCGATACGTCGTAGCCTGCCACATTTTTCATGACCTGCCCGCCAAAGGTGAGCAGCTCGGCGCGGCCATTGACCAGCTTTGCGCCCAGCACGTAGTCGCGCACACCGCCCACGCTGGCTCGCGCCGGGCCGCTCAGTCCGGCAGAGACCATGCCGCCGACGGTGGCCTCGCCGCGGGCGCCATCAACCTGAAAATGCGGCGGTTCGAATGGCAGGCATTGGCCGTGCGCCGCCAGCAGGGTTTCCAGCTCGGCCAGCCTGGTTCCGGCGCGTACCGTGACGACCAGCTCGCTCGGCTCGTAGCTGATGACGCCGGCATGGCCGCTCATGTCGAGGATCTCGCCATTCAGCGCCTGCCCATAAAAGTCCTTGCTGCCACCGCCGCGAATGCGCAGAGGCGTGCTTGTGGCGACGGCGCTTTGCACCCGTGCAAGAATGGAAGTCAGGGCGTCTGTATCGGTATCTGTAACCATGAGGAGAATGGTAAGCGGCTATGGCGCTTGTGGTGTTGATTTTTTTGAACAGGGCTTGTTCGGCTTTTTCAGCAACCACTCAGTCTTGGTAGAAATTCACAGGCAGACCCGGCACATCGACCCGCATCGAGAACACGCAGCCCGAGTCAGGGTAGCTCTGCAGCTCCCCGGCAGAGCGTTTTTGCCGCGCGGTGGTGAGGTAAAGCGTTTTCAGATCATCGCCGCCAAAACAGGGCATGGTCGGGCACTGGGCCGGCACCGCGATATCGGCCAGCACGTCGCCGGCAGGCGAGAGCTTGAGCAGCCGGGCGCCCTCATACATCGCCACGTAATAGCTGCCCTGCACGTCAACGGCGGCGCCGTCAGGCCGGCCATCATAGCCGGGCATTCCGGGTTGCCATCCCTCGGGCTTGCCGGGCCATTGTTGAAACACCCGCTCGCTTCCCATGGCGTTGCTTTCAGGCTCCCAACGCCAGGCACGAATGATGTGGCCAGGTGTGTCGGCCCAATAGACGGTGGAGGCATCGGGCGACCAGGCCAGCCCATTGCCCGTGGTGGCGTTGCCGGCCTTGAGTTCCAGCACGGGCGCGCGGCCATTGCGGCCATCCAGCGAAAAAAGCTGCGCCCTGGGGGCGTTGCGCGGCTCGTAGCGCGTGCCGACCCAGAAACGGCCCAGCGGGTCGGCTTTGCCATCGTTAAAGAGCGTGGTGGCCGTGTCATGCCCAGCCAGCACCAGCCGCTGCAGCGCGCCGCCCCACTGCCGCGCGCGGTAGATGCCGTCACGCAGTGCAATCACCAGGCCACTGGCTTGTCCCTTTGTTTTCGCGGGTGCGATGCAACCGGGCTCCGACGGCATGGTCCAGTTTTCGATCGTGGCCGATAACAAATTGGCGCGATGAATCCGTCTGCCGGGAATGTCCACCCAGTAAAGCATCCGCTCATCGGGATGCCAAAAGGGCGACTCGCCCAGTTCGCTGGGCTGGTTCACAACAATTTGCCAGGTCATGCGTCGTGGTGTCCTTTTGACCGCTGCAATTTGAGCGCCGTCAAGGCCCACTGTAGCGGCAAAAAAAACAGCCCGCCAGTTTGGCACCGGCGGGCTGAACATCCAAAGGAGACTCTCTTCAACAAAAAGGGCTGCCCTGCGCGGGCAGCCCGGCTACCGATCAGCGGTTGTACGCGGTTTCACCGTGTGAGGTGATGTCGAGGCCTTCGCGCTCATCTTCTTCGCTGACACGCAGACCGATGGTCAGATCCACCACCTTGTACGCGATGAAGGACATCACGCCGGACCACACAATGGTGATCAGAACCGCCTTGAACTGGATCCAGACCTGGGCAACGATGGAGTAGTCAGCCGCAGTGACCATGGTCGCCGTGACCCAGTCGGCCACGTAGCCAGGGCCGCCCAGGCTGGGGGAATTGAACACACCCGTCAGCAAGGCGCCCAGGATACCGCCGATGCCGTGCACGCCGAACACGTCGAGCGAATCGTCCGCGCCCAGCAGTTTCTTCAAGCCATTGACGCCCCAGAGGCAGGCAAAGCCCGCGGCCAGGCCGATGACCAGGGCGCCACCGGGGCCGACGTTGCCGGCTGCCGGCGTGATCGCCACCAGCCCCGCCACCGCACCGGAAGCCGCACCCAGCATCGATGCCTTGCCGCGCATCAGCGTTTCACCGACACACCAGGCCAGCACGGCCGCGGCGGTTGCGCCCAGCGTGTTGACGAAAGCCAGCGCGGCAAAACCGTTGGCTTCGAGGGCGGAGCCCGCATTGAAACCAAACCAGCCAACCCACAGCAATGCCGCACCGACCATGGTGAGCGTCAGGCTGTGCGGGGCCATGGATTCCTTGCCGTAACCAATGCGCTTGCCCACCAGATAGGCACCGACCAGACCGGCCACGGCGGCGTTGATGTGCACAACGGTGCCGCCGGCAAAGTCCAGCGCGCCCGACTGCCAGACGTAGCCGGCTTTGGCGTTCATCGCATCGACCACTTCCTTGCCGGTGTAAGCGTCAGGGCCCATCCAGAACCACACCATGTGCGCGATCGGTGCGTAGCTGAAAGTGAACCAGAGCGCCATGAACATGAGCACGGCGGAAAACTTCATGCGTTCGGCAAACGCGCCGACGATCAGCGTGCAAGTGATGGCGGCGAAGGTGGCCTGGAAGGCTGCAAAAACGATTTCAGGAATCACCACGCCCTTGCTGAAGGTCGCGCCGTTGGCGAAGGTGCCAGCAGCGTTGTCCCAGATGCCTTTCATGAACAATCGGTCAAAACCGCCGAAGAAAGCATTGCCTTCGGTAAAAGCCAGGCTGTAGCCGTAGATCAGCCACAGCACGATGATCAGGGAGAAAGTCACCATGACCTGCATCAGCACCGACAGCGTGTTCTTGCTGCGCACCAGGCCGCCGTAGAACAGGGCCAGGCCGGGAATGGTCATCAGGATGACCAGCAGGGTCGAGACCATCATCCAGGCGGTATCGCCCTTGTTGGGAACCGGAGCAGACGCTGCGGCGGCGGCAGGCGCTGCAACGGCAGGCGGCGCAGCCATCGTTGCGGGAGCGGGGGCGGCGGCCGGTGCAACCGATTCGGAGGCGGCCGTGGCAGCAGCCGGCGCCTGCGCGAGCACGGCGGCAGCGCCGGTGAGCAGACTCAATCCCAAAGCCAGGGAGGCAAGTAGTTTTTTCATGTCAGTGTTCTCGTGATCTGGTTTAAACGGTTGAAGGACAGAGCTTGCGGCTGCGCGGCTATGGCCTGTCCTGGCCTGAACAGTTGGGGACAGAGCTTGCGCACTTCGTGTCGCTGCGGTCTGTCCCACAAGGGCTCATGAGGCTCATAAAGCCTCCTTGCCGGTTTCACCGGTGCGGATGCGCACAACCTGCTCAAGGTCATAGACAAAGACCTTGCCGTCGCCGATCTTGCCGGTGCGCGCCGCGCTTTCAATCGCCTCAATCACGCGATCCACCAGTTCGTCAGAAACTGCCGCTTCAATCTTGACCTTGGGCAGGAAATCGACCACGTACTCGGCGCCGCGGTAGAGCTCGGTGTGGCCCTTCTGGCGACCGAAGCCCTTGACTTCAGTCACGGTGATGCCTTGCACGCCGATGCCGGACAGCGCCTCGCGCACTTCGTCCAGCTTGAACGGTTTGATGATGGCTGTGACAAGTTTCATTTCAGGTTTCCTCCAGAGTGATTCGGTGCAGCGGGCGTGTGCCTCTGCAGTTGCGTTACAGGGTTTTTGTGAGCGTCACCAGCAACGTGCTCTTGTTGATGGACTTGCCGCTGGTGTCAACGGAAGCGGGGTACACGTAGCTCGATTTCTTGTCAGCCCCGACCACCGCTGCCGACAGGGAGAGACCATTGCCCAGGTCGTAGCTGGCGCCTACGCTGTAGTCCATGTAGTCGGGAAGGCCGGCCGCGTTGACGGCATTCTTGAAATTTGTATATCCGACCGAGGCTTTGAGCGTCAGCTTGGGCATCACTTCCTGGGCAAATGCCAGATTCAGGTAGCCGGTTCCGCGTCCATCACCGGCCAGAAACTCCTTGCCGATGCCAAAATAACCACCCGAAACAGTGTGTGAATACTTGGCGCTGACCGGCCCGTAAGCGGCGCCGAGATAGACCTCGGTGGTGTTGGCGCCACTGGCGCCCGGGTAGAAATAGGTCAGGGCACCGGCATCCATGTCGAGCGGCCCGGCCTTGAATTTGTAGCCGCCATAGACATCGATTTCGAGGTGGTTACTCGGGTTGGAGGGCAGGTACTTGGTCCAGTTGACGGTGGAGTTCCAGTTGCCGACGTAAAAGCCGTTGGCGAACGCATAGTCCACGCCACCCTGCAAGGCCGGCTTGAAAGCCCTGGTACTGGATTGATCCTGATCCTGACCGCGGAACTTGTAATTGCTGGTCAGGGAAATATTGAAAGACAAGGGCGATGCTTCCGGCTCCGCGGCCGGTGCAGCCGTCTGTGCGAAGGCGGTTCCGGACAAAACCAATACAGCGGCGAGCGCGACTTGGACGGGACTAGGTATCATGGTGGGCTCCGAGGTTGTTAAATGGGACGAGGTCTTCTAAGCATGTACCGTGCCAAACCTTTTTCCCCGTAACGCACCAGTCCGCCATGTCTGGGACTGCTGCGTTAACGTCAGAGCGATAAGAAATACACCGCGCACCAAGTTGGCGCATAACGGATGCACAACTTTGACGCATTTAAACGGGAGCCACCTTCAATGAGCTTGTCTTTAGTGCACAGCCGTGCCTTGTTGGGCCTGGAGGCGCGGCCGGTCTGCGTCGAGGTCCATCTGGCCAATGGCTTGCCCAGCTTTACACTGGTTGGGCTCGCTGAAACCGAAGTGAAGGAAGCCCGGGAACGGGTTCGATCCGCCATTCAGAACACCGGACTGGAGTTTCCGTCCAACAAGAGAATCACCGTGAATCTGGCGCCGGCCGACCTGCCCAAGGATTCCGGCCGCTTTGACTTGCCGATTGCGATGGGGATTCTGGCCGCCAGCGGCCAGGTTGATGCGCGCAAGCTGGTGGGCTACGAATTTGCGGGTGAACTCTCGCTCGGCGGGGATTTGCGGCCCGTGCGGGGAGCCTTGGCCATGAGCCTGGCCTTGGCCCATCGTGCCAGCAACGCCACCGGCAGGCCGCCCAAACTGGTGCTGCCCGAAGGCAGTGCCCAGGAAGCAGCACTGGTCCCCGATGCGCAGATTTTCGGGGCACGCCATTTGCTCGATGTGGTCAGCCAGTTTCTGCCTGGCAGCGCTGCGCCAGAGGTGCTGGAGGGCTGGTCCCGCATCGGGTCGGTTTCAACGCCGCAGCAGCCGGTTTATCCTGATCTTGCCGATGTCAAGGGCCAGGCGGCAGCGCGGCGCGCGCTGGAGATCGCGGCCGCTGGCGGGCATAGCGTGCTGATGATGGGCCCGCCCGGCTCCGGCAAATCGATGCTGGCGCACCGCTTTGCCGGCCTGTTACCCGCCATGACCACGCAGGAAGCCCTTGAAAGCGCTGCCGTCGCTTCATTGGGTGGGCGCTTTGCGCTTGAGAACTGGGCAGTGCGGCCAACCTGCTCGCCGCACCACACGGCCAGCGCCATCGCCCTGGTCGGCGGCGGCTCCCCGCCGCGGCCCGGCGAGATCTCGCTGGCGCACCGCGGAGTCCTGTTTCTGGATGAACTGCCCGAGTTTCCGCGCGCTGCGCTGGAAGCGCTGCGCGAACCATTGGAGTCCGGCACCATCACCATCGCGCGGGCTGCACATCGCGCCGAGTTTCCGGCGCGCTTCCAGCTCATCGCCGCCATGAACCCCTGCCCCTGCGGCTACCTGGGCTCCAGCCTGCGCGCTTGCCGCTGCTCGCCCGATCAGGTATCGCGCTACCAGGGCAAGCTCAGCGGCCCTCTGCTGGACCGGATTGACCTGCATGTGGAAGTAGGTAGCCTGGCGGCCGATGAACTGGTGAACACGCCGCCCGGCGAAGCGAGCGCAGCCATCCGCTGCCGCGTTGCGCTGGCGCGCGAGCGCGCCATCACGCGGCAAGGCAGCACCAATCAGGCGCTGGAAGGCCAGACCATTGATGCGCAATGCCAGCTTGACCCGGCCGCAGCAAAATTTCTCAACACCGCGGCCGCACGGCTGGGCTGGTCAGGCCGCGGTATTCACCGCTGCCTGAAAGTGGCCAGAACCATTGCTGACCTGGTGGGTGCACAGGCGGTGCAGGTCACGCATGTGGCTGAAGCGGTGCAGTACCGGCGGGTGCTCAAGGCGGGCTACTGAAAGGGGTGCCCCCACGCTTGTCGCTTCGCGTACTACGCTGCCCCCCGAGGGGGCTGTGCTTGCTTGGGGCGGCCCGGCGCGGCGCACTACCCGACCTTACAAATTGGGCGCAAGCAGGCGCTGCAAGTCCTCGGCTTTGGCGCCACGCCGCTTGGCCAGGTCCTGCAACTGGTCATCGCCTATCCTGCCCACGCTGAAATAGGTGCTTT
>CAYJMW010000012.1:0-67963 GCA_964371235.1 uncultured Polaromonas sp. | reverse complement strand
AAATACCGATGCCGTTTCTTGACTTTGTTGGAAGTCCCTGTAGAGGGCTAGAGGCTGATTCGACTGTAAATATTTGATTGGATACGCTCAATCATTACCAAAATCGTTTTGTTTGTATAGCCTCAAGACTCCACTTTAGCTAAAATAGCCATCAAGCCATTCAGGAGACCCGCCATGCAAGTCACCGCCACCCAAGCCAAGAACCGTTTTGGCGCCATCTGCGCCCAAGCCAAAACAGAGCCTGTTTTTGTGGAAAAAGACGGGCGCATCGACACCGTGATCATGTCAGCAAAGCAGTTTTCCGAGCTTCAGGCGGCAACACGGAGCGAAACACTGGCGCAACGCAAAGCCCAATTTGAGCAATCACACCGCGCGTGGATCGCCGAGCAGAACCAGCGCTTTGATGCGCATGGCCTATGGTGCGACGACATGCGCGTTTGGTAATGCATCCATGCAGTTCGATGTTTTTGAGAACCCCAGCCCGCGCATGCGTGACGTTTACCCCTATGTGGTGGACGTGCAAAGTGACTTGCTCAGCAGCTTGGCCACACGCATGGTGGTGCCGCTAGCCGTCACCACACTGGCGGCCAAAGACCTGCCACGCCAACTGTGCCCGGTCATTACCGTGAACGGCAAGTCCTTGATGCTGGTGCCGTTTGAAGCAGCACCGCTGGACAAACGATTGCTCAAGGCAGAAATTACATCCGTCCGGGACCGATCCCACGAGCTCATCGCGGCGATGGATGCGGTGCTGAGCGGCATCTGACGACCACAGGGAAGGCCATGAACATCAGCTTCGAGAGTGACATCTGCCGGCACCTGTCACAAAACGGCTGGCTTTATGCCGAACCTGGTGCCGGCGGTGCCAAGGCCGGCGCTGGCGATCAACGCCGACATCCTGGCCCGCTACGCTGCCAGCCGCTTGCGGGTGGTGCGCCAGGCGCGTTAGAGGTGGCAGGCGTGGTACTGGTGCTGGTGCTGGTATATGTGCTGCGCGAGCCGAACACGGTGCGGGCCATTTCACTGCGCCGCGCATCGAAACAGGAAAGGAAGCTGTATGCAAGCCGGCAAGAAGCCCACTGGGAACAAGCCCACGGGGGCCCACTGGGAGTGCGTCAAGCGCGAGTCCGGGCGGGATGCGCCCGTACCCTTCAACCCGGCCACGGATGGCGACAGCGAACCCTACAACCCGGACGCTGCGGCAGCCGTGTCCGCGTACTGGAATAGCGCGGTCATCAAACGTGGCCGTGGCCGTGAAGCGCCCGACGCTGAACATGCGGGTTGATGCCGAGGTGCTGGAAGCGTTCAAGGGCTGGCAAACCCGCGCCAATGCCGTGCTGCGAAAGTCAGTCATGCGCCCTGGCAAAACCATGCAGGGTTCGAACGCGTGATGCAGGAGCAGCGATTCAAAGCTGCACCGCTGCATGTCAACCCGCTCCGACGATGGCTGCCTGACTGCTGGCGGTCAATTTCGATCCAATGTTGTGTAACCAAATGGGTTGCACACCGTAACGTAAATGGGTACACTTCGGCATGATCAAGTCGTTTGCGCACAAAGGCTTGGAACTGTTCTTTACCACTGGCAGCAAGGCGGGTGTTCAGTCCATACATGCCATGCGGCTGAGCCTGTTGCTGGCGATGCTGGATCAGGCACGTAGCGTAGAGGACATGGATGCGCCCGGGCTTCGCCTGCACCAGCTCAAAGGCAAGAGAGTCGCTTATTGGTCCGTCACTGTGCAGGCCAACTGGCGAATGATTTTCAAGTTTGAAGGCGGCGATGCCTGCGTTGTAGATTACCTCGATTACCACTAATACTGGAGATTTGTGATGCTGATGCATAACCCACCCCACCCCGGCACCATCCTGCGCGAAATTTGGCTCAAACCTTTGGACATGACCATCACGCAGGCCGCGTCGCAGCTCAGGGTGTCGCGCAAAACCCTGTCAGCAATTGTCAACGGTCGCGCCACGGTAACGCCTGAAATGGCGATGCGTCTGGAATTGGCCTTTGGCAAGAGTGCCGAGAGCTGGCTGGGCCACCAGGCAGCTCATGACCTGTGGGCAATGCGGCCGCGAAGGGCTGAATTTGGGGTGAAGCGGCTGGCCATTGCCGCGGCATGATTCAAACGCCTGACGCCCAGCAGGACGCTCCGCGCTGCCTTGATGACGGCCTTAAGCGCGGCTATCGGGCGTGGCCGTGGGGAGCCCCCGACGCTGAACATGCGGGTTGATGCCGAGGCGCAGAGCCCCGACGCCCAGCTCGCCATCGACTTGCTGCAAGAACGCCGCACCGCGCTGATCTCCGCCGCCGTCACCGGCCAGATCGATGTGCGCGGCGCGGTGAAGTCACTATGAATTCAATAGCTGCTTGCGCATATTCCACGAGGGCTGGAGGCCAAAATGAGGCTATGTCTGCGTTAGTTGTTGAATTTTCATCTGTCGCTGGGAGGATGGATAAATCTGCCGCTGGGGAGACAGGGATTTCAACAGTTAACGCAGACATAGCCCAAAATGACACTCAATTTGTCTCCGGCGAATGACGGTGTTACCATCGTGTCACCACTTGGAGACGTTTATGCCTGCGACCACCTCTCTCAAACTCCCGGATGCTTTGAAAGCGGACATTGCCAAGGTGGCCGCGTTTCAGGGCAAAACCTCGCACGCGCTGATGGTGGATACCTTGCAGGCGGCCATGGAAGACGCTTTGGCGCGCCAGCAGTTTTACGCAGATGGCGAGGCCGCCTATCAGGACAGTCTGCGCACCAACGCAGTCTTTCGCGGTGCTGATGTCAAGGCTTACGTCATGGCCCGTGTTGCAGGCAGCAAGTCAGCCAGGCCGCAAGCGGCGCCACTCGACCCGGCCAAGCCGGTGGCAAGTGCCTGATGGAGTTGGTGTATACCGCGCAAGCGCTCCTGGACCTGGAACGATTGAGTGACTTCTTGATAGAAACAGACCCGCTAGCCGCACAAGCCACCGCTGGGCTTATCTTCGAAGCGCTGGAAATTCTGGTGCACAACCCGGAGATTGGCCGAAAAGTACACTTGGGACAGCGCGAACTGGTGATTTCGCGCGGGCGAACCGGCTACCTTGCGTTGTACCGATTTTTGCCCCACAGGCAGCGCGTCCTGGTGTTGGCGCTGCGGCATCAACGGGAGGCTGGATATAAAAGTTGATCGATGGGCACAACCCCAACGCTGCGGCTGCCGTGTCCGCGTACTGGAATAGCGCGGCCATCAGGCGTGGCCGTGGCCGGCCCGCCGTAGCCGTGAAGCACCCGACGCTGCGGGTTGATGCCGAGGTGCTGGAAGCGTTCAAGACAACCGGGCCGGGCTGGCAGACCCGTATCAACGCGCTGTTGCGCGATGCCGTCAAGCGGGGTGTGGTGAAGGCATGAAATACCGCGAAGCTCTGACCTGATGCGCGGCAAGGTGAAGCTGTTTTCGCGGGGCACCCTGATCGACATGGCCGCTACGGCGGGCATGACCTGCGGCACACCTTTGCCACATGGCATCGGGAGGCTGGAACACCCACGCACGAACTGCAACGTTTGGGTGGCTGGAAAACCCAGTTCATGGGTGGAGCGTTATGCGCATGTTGCGCTGGAAGGGCTGCAATTCCCGGCTAGTCGGCTAGACTCGTTCATACAAACTTGCGGGGTTTCTCCGGCAATTTATCAAGCTGAAGGGAGGCTGAAATGAACGCCGTATCTGAATGGGTGACACTTATAGCCACGGCAGGAGCAACAGTCGTAAGTGTCGTTGCTACCTTTATAGCCGCAAAGTCAGCCTCTGCTTCTCAAGCGAGTGCTGGAGTTGCAGCAAAGGTTCTGCATCGAAGCGCGATGCGCGAGTTGGTGGCCGAGTGCCATGAGTTGATTGCGGAGGAACTACGAATTCAGTCTCTCGTAATCGAATTGCAACGCGAATACACCTCGGCATCAATTTACAACGGTACTCTAGGCGGTAGTCGCGAGAAGCTGCTAAGGGATTCTCTCGAAAAAGACCTTGCTGCCGCAGCTGAGCAAACGAAAGAAGCGAAGTCGCTTGTGAAAGACCAAACACAGCTATTTGCGGTACCTGGCGACGATCTCGACCTCGTGCTAGGACGGATCGAGTCAGTAAGAGCGAACCTCCAGACTATTCGTGAAGCCATGTCTCGTCAACTGGAAAATGTTATCGGTCAAAATCAACGCAACCGAGAGCAGCGGGCTGTATGATGGATAACGCGTCAATCCAAGGATCTGCGCGAAAAGCCGCGCAGGCCGATGATTTAGAACGTATCAAGCTTGAGGGAAAAGACGCGTTGGGATCATCATTAGCCAGCGGTCACGTACTGACTACATGAAAAAAAGGGACAGACTATGACAGCCTGTCCCTTTTGCATTTGGTGCCGGAGAGATGAATCGAACACCCGACCTTCTCATTACGAATTAGCAGGGATACATAGACCCGCTAATTAATGCACCTTAATAAAACCCTATCTTCCAAATGAAAGTGGCATAATTATCTTAATGGGCTAGCACGAAAGTTCACGAAATAATCCCGTTAATGCTAGCCCGGTGCTAGCCCAAAAATGGAAAGGTGGACACCGTGGCTACTGCGAATCATCAAAAGCTCACCAAGACCCTGCTGGCCGGTCTGGTTGCCCCCGCTGCGGGTAAGCGCCAGGTGATCTATGACACCGAAACACCAAAGTTGGCAATGCGTATGACGCACACCGGAGTGCGCGCCTTCTACGTGGTCAAGCGAATGGGCGGCGCGATGGTCTGGCTCAAGCTCGGAACATTTCCCGATATGACCTGCGAGCAAGCCCGCAAGGAAGCGGACAAGGTACTCGGGGAGTTTGCCAAAGGAGAGAACCCAGCGGCGGTAAAGCGTGCGGTCAAGGCGGAGCTGACATTCGGCGAAGCGTTTGATGACTTCCTTGAACGTAAGCGCAAGCGGGATGGCTCCGCGATCAGTGACAAGACCAAGCGGGATTACAAGGACTTGCTGCGGCTCTATCTGGACGGCATCAAAGGCAAAAGGTTGTCTGCGATTGAGCGTAACGAGATCAAAGCGATTCATGCCAGGACGACCAAAAAGAGCGCAGCCCAAGCCGACCGAGTTGTGGCTGTGGTTTCGGCGGTTTTCACTTTCATGCTAGCCCACGAACGATTCAGCGGCCAAAACCCAGCGACAAGGATTCAGAAGAATCCAGCCCCCAGCCGTGACCGCTTTTTGCAGGCGGACGAACTGACACCCTTCTTCAAGGCGCTTTCGGAATCCACCAACGAAATCATGCGTGACTTCTTCCTGCTGGCGCTGCTGACAGGTGCGCGCCGCGCCAATGTGTCTGCAATGCGGTGGGCCGATATTGATCTGGCGGCAGGTGTTTGGCGTATCGCCAAGACCAAGAACGGCACGCCGCAAACCGTGACGCTATCACCGGAGGCGGTGACCGTATTGGAATCGCGCAAGGCAGGCGGCGGCGAATTCGTGTTCCCCGGCGAAGGCAAGACCAAACATATTGTGGAGCCGAAAAAAGCATGGGCTACGATTCTCAAAGCGGCGGGCATAGAAAACCTTCGTATCCATGACTTGCGCCGGACGCTGGGCAGTTGGCAGGCACGCACGGGCGCATCGTTGCCAATCATCGGTAAGAGCTTGAACCACAAGACCCACCAAGCTACAGCTATTTACGCCCGCCTTGATCTTGATCCAGTGCGCCAGTCCGTCAACACGGCGACGGCGGCGATGATGGAGGCGGCAGGATTGAAGAAAAAGACCGAAGTCGTCCGGCTAAGGACGGCAAAGAGGTAGAACAGTTTTAAGCCACGCCTAGCTGTCGGCTGATCCCCGATGGCGAAAACCGGGACACCCCTGACCCGGCTGGCGCTGGTTTTCTATCGGGGCGCAACAGGGGGACGGTATGGCGCTCGTGGATTTGTCGAAATGGGACTTTGCAGTCGAATTTAGGCTGTACGAAGCGGCGGCGCTAATTGTGGGCATTGACCCTGCCGAAATCTACACCAATACAAAACCTGCCCGGGACAACCCCCGCATCTACGACTATCACGAGCATCCGCAAATCAAACCGGTGGCTGATCGAATGGAACACGATTTTCTTACGGCGTGTGATTTGTATGAGGCAATGCGAGACGGTAAGTGGAAGTTCTCCACCGATGAACCATTGTCAGAGCGGTTATTGCGAAATAGAGAGATGGAGCTTGTCCCAGTGAAGATCGGGAGTTGGGGCCTACCCCTTGACTCAGTTACGCAGATGGCTTTAGATACTTGGCACGACTCCGACGATTTTGCAATGTACGAAACGGCAAAATTTACCCGGAAAGAGTTGTCACGTTGGTTGTCGGCCATTTGCCTAAAGTCGGTTTATCAGTTTGACCAAGGCCAGTCAGAAAACATTCAAACCTCAGCGGACAGACCCCTGGCAACCCGCGAGCGCGACACCCTTTTGACCATCATTGCGGTGTTGTGCAAAGAAGCAAAAATCCCCTACGACAAACCGTCAAAGGCGGCAGGATTGATCCAAAGCACGGCGGCAGGCATGGGCCTTTCAATCGGTGAAACCACCATCGAAGGCCACTTAAAGAAACTCCCCAATGCTCTTGCAGGCCGCATGAAATAAGGGATTCATAGGCAGTTGCCTATTTGGTTTGGGCAGTTGCCCCCGCAATCGCCTCGGTTTCTTCAAAGTTCGCTTCCATACCGCAACGCAATCCAGCAAGGCGGGCACACATGAAAGCGAATCATGACCCTTCAATCCATCGTTCAAGCCAGCAAGGAGCTGCTTGATGACAAGGCCGCTGCGGCGGTTTTAGACGTAACGCCGGGCACGTTGTCGGTGTGGCGCTCCACCGGGCGCTATGCACTTCCATTCTTGAAAGTCGGTCGCAAAGTTCGATACCGGCATTCCGACCTTCTGGCATGGTTGGAAAAGCGTACCCGTGAAACCGGCGCTACCGCGTAAAGGTTTTGCCATGGCGTTTGAACGCAACCTACTCCCCGACCCGGCTACCTACTTTGAAAACCACGGGCTCACCCTCAAAGGCCCACGGTCTGCCAAGTGGAAAACTACCACCTGCAACTTTCACGGCGGCTCTGATTCCATGCGCGTCAACGTCACCAGTGGCGCATGGGTCTGCATGAGCTGCGGCGAAAAAGGCGGCGATGTGCTGGCTTATGAAATGAAGGACGGCGGCAAGGAATTTGTGGACGCTGCCAAAGCCCTGGGCTGCTGGGTTGACGATGGCCGTCCGCAAGTTCAGACCAAGCCTACGCCACTCAGCCCGCGCCTGGCGCTGTCCGTGATGGCGTTTGAATCCACGCTCGCGGCAGTGGCTGCGGGCAATGTGGCCAACGGCGTGACGCTGACCGATGCCGACCGCGCACGGCTGATGGTGGCGGCAAACCGCATCAACCGACTGGTGGAGGCGTTCGCATGAAACCGCAAGACTATGACCATTTCGCCGCCAGCCTGGACGAGGATGCTGGCCTTGCAGTAGCTATCAATTCAGTAGCTGCTTGCGCAAGTGATACGGGGGCTAGAGGTCAATTTGATGCTGAACTTTCGCCAGCGCTTTACCGGCGTGAGGTTGTCCTGACCAATGGCGCAGACTTGACACCCGAGCCGGTTATCTGGCTTTGGTCTGACTGGCTGGCACGCGGAAAGCTGCACTTGCTGGCTGGCGCGCCCGGCCAGGGCAAAACGACGATTGCAATGGCGATGGCGGCAACTGTCTCCATGGGTGGGCGCTGGCCGGATGGCAGCCGGTGCGAACCCGGTAACGTGCTTATCTGGAGTGGCGAAGATGACCCGGCGGACACACTGCTGCCCCGGTTGATCGCGTCCGGTGCGGACCGTGCGCGCTGCTTCTTTGTCAGTGGCACCCAAGTTTCAGGGGAATTGCTGGCATTCGATCCCGCGACAGATATGCAGGGGCTGGAGCGGCAGGCGCTGGCCATCGGCGGGGTCAGTCTGCTGGTGGTTGATCCGGTCGTTAGCGCCGTGGCAGGCGACAGCCACAAGAACGCAGAAGTACGGCGCGACCTGCAACCCATTGTTGATCTTGCCAGCAGGTTGGGCGCAGCGGCCATTGGCATCACGCACTTGTCCAAAGGCGGGGCCGGTGGCGATCCGGCCACGCGGGTTATCGGCTCCATCGCGTTCACGGCGGTGGCCCGCGTGGTGCTGGTTGCGGCCAAAGTGAAGGGCGAAGAAGGACAAGACCGCCGGATTCTTGCGCGTGGCAAATCCAATATCGGGCCAGACAACGGCGGCTTTGAGTACCACATTGAACAGGCCGAACCGCTGCCTGGCATTCATGCGAGCTTCATTACGTGGGGTCAGGCGGTGGACGGCACAGCGAGAGAGCTACTCACCGACCCGGACGGCAAGGACGAGAACGCGCCAGACGAAGATCACAACGATGCGGTGGAAATGTTGCGCTCAGAACTGACGGTGGACTGTTGGACGAATTCAGCACTTGCCAGCAAGCCCCTGGCAGATGCCGGATTTTCTAAAAAGGCTATTTGGAAGGCGACAAAGAAGCTGGGCGTGATCCGCCATAAAAGCGGATTCGGGAAACAGTTGGCAGTCCATTGGAGACTGCCGGGCGGTGGCGAGGTGCCATTCATTGACGCCAGCTTGACCCCGGCCATAGATCCCACTGCCATAGATTTCCCCATAGATTCCATAGATTCCGGCGTCGGAAACGAGGAATCTATGGAATCTATGCTGATGGCGAAGCCCTTGGACGCTGTGGTGCTTGCCGACGTGGAGGTGTTCTAAATGACCGCCCACTCTGCCAGCGCCATCGTCGATCAACTGCGCGGTGCTGGCCTCAATCTGTCGCTGGCACCCACCGGCGGGCTGGCCGTGGCCCCGTCCAGTCGCTTGACCGAAGACCTGCGCGCGCTGATCCGCGACAGCAAAGCCCTGCTGATCGACTGGGTGAAGGCGGCCAATGATGCCGAAATCGCTGCACCTGAACCGCCGAGCAACCCAGCCAGCCCGACCGACTGGCACGCGCTGGACGCGGCCTATTTGGCCCATCACTTCAACTGCCCAACTTGCATCGCCGCCGGGCGTGGTAGCCGGTATGGTTTGCGCTGTGGGCTTGGCGCGACGTTGTGGCGCGCGTATGTGCAGGCCGATCAAACTGGCGGCAAGAAATGTGATCTCACACGAAACAAGGGTTGACCATGGCAAAACGCAAACAAACCGAATACATCCGAGGCCACGCCACCCACCGCCGCACCGAAGGCGACTACATGGGTGTGTTGCTCGATGCCGTGACTCTGGACGACTGGCGCGGCGTTGTCACCGGCGCATTGCAGGCAGCAAAGGGCGGCGACCCGCAGGCGCGCAACTGGCTAGCGCAATACCTTGTCGGCAGGCCCGAAGGCAAGGCCCCCACGCCATTGAACATCGTGGTCCAGCAACTAAACGGTGCCGATCCGCTGGTTGAAAGGCTTGCAAAACCCGTGATTCACCAACAATCTTACCCGTCAATGCACACAAACGATGCTTATGAAGCCCATATTCGGGGGTTGGTGGCTGCTGAATTGGCAACAAAAATGCAACAGGCGAAAACCATCGAAGACCAAGCATCCACGCGGGCTAGCGGGGATTTTGCCGTCAAATAAGTACGCAACAGGTGCTCAGCTTTGCTAATGATTTCGGTGAATATTTGGAGAACAAACCATGGGCAGTTACAACAGCGGCAGGCGCGGCGGCAAGCGCACCACGGACGATATGCACGTTTTGGACATTCGGCATATTCAGCGTGCCGGACGATTGACGCCAGGGCAGTCGTTTAGTTGGCAATGGTCACGTCGAGGCGAAGTCATAGCTTCCATCGGCATCCGCACTGACACCGACCGAGTGACCTTAACCTATCGCAGCCGCCGCAATGGCGGCGAATGGCAGGACAGGAACTACCCGGTAGGACTGGACTGGACACCCTGTAACTACGGCGGACAGCGTGCCTGGTGGCTTTGCCCTGCTGTGGGCTGTGGGCGGCGTGTGGCGGTTCTTTTCGGTGGCAAGGTGTACGCGTGCAGGCATTGCCACAAACTTGCATATCGCACCCAGCGGGAAGCCCCGGATGATCGGGCACTCCGACGGGCTAACGCACTACGCAAGCAATTGGGCTGGGTCGCTGGCATTGCTTACGGTGATGGTGACAAGCCCAACGGGATGCACTGGAAGACATACAACCGGATGAGGATGGCCTACTATGCCCACAGCAACAGCGCGTTTGCTGGGATGGCGGAAAAGATGGGGCTGGCGATGGGACGGCTGGAGGGTATCAAGACAGGCCAAATGTCGCCCAGCGGTACTAAAACGTGAATTGCACTGTTTTACGCTATGTGTACAATTGGCAAAATCACAAAACAAGAAAGTTCGCGCATGGAGGTCGAATTTGCCGACAAAAGCCTTGATCAACTGGAAATCGACCCACGCTTTACGGGTGGGTTTGCCGCAGCGGCTGTTTCTACGTTTCGCAAACGGATGCAGATTATCCGCAGTGCTCCCGATGAGCGCGACTTTTATGCATTGAAGGCTTTGCATTTTGAGAAACTCAAAGGCAAGCGCAGCCACCAGTTTTCGATGCGTCTGAACGACCAGTGGCGATTGATTCTTGAATTTAAAGGTAAGAGTCCCAACAAAACAGTCGTGATCGTGGAAATTGCGGATTACCACTGATGAACAAAACAACAACCAAGGGGTTAAGAATGACGGAACGACAAGCGGCGGAAGTCTTCCCGCCGGGCGAATTTATCAAGGAAGAGATTGACGCCCGTGGCTGGACGCAAAACGATTTGGCTGACATCACCGGCAAGTCGGTACGGCTGATTAGCGAGGTTATTTTGGGCAAACGTGCCCTCACACCAGACACGGCGCAAGCGCTCGCGGATGCCTTGGGCACCAGCGCGCAGTTCTGGATGAACATGGAGAGCGCCTATCAGCTTTCCAAACTCAAGACCGACGCCGCGCCCGTCGCCCGGCGGGCAAAGCTCTACAGTTTTTTCCCGGTCAAGGAAATGCTCAAACGTGGCTGGATCGAGGCAACGGAAAGTCTTGACGTGCTGGAAGCGCGATTCACGGCCTTTTGCGGTATGAAAAATCTCGATACTCCGCCGAAATTCCACTCTTACGCAGCGCGGCGCACCACGTACAACGAAGTTGAGCAGTCGCCCCTGCTGACCGCTTGGCTCTACCGTGCCAAGCAAATGGCGCAGGGGCTGACCGTCGGTAAGTTTTCCGCCAAGTCGTTCGATGCGGCCGTTGCCCAGCTCAAGACCCTGATGACCAACCCGGAGGACATTCGGCAAGTGCCGCGCGTGCTGGCCGAGGCTGGCATTCGTTTCGTGTTGATCGAGCCCTTCCCCGGCATGAAGGTGGATGGCGTGTGCTTCTGGCTCGACGCCGATTCGCCGGTCATCGCCATGACCCTGCGCTTTGACCGCATCGACAATTTCTGGTTTGTGCTGATGCACGAGCTGCGCCACGTCGCCAACAAAGACGGCCAGAGCGGCAGCGCCATCATCGACGAAAACCTTGGAGCGGAAGGCAATGACGCTGGCGACAAACCTGCTTTCGAGGTAAAGGCTGACCAAGAGGCGGCGGAAGCCATCATTCCGGCTGCCACCTTCAATGATTTCATCTTGCGCGTCGCGCCGCTCTACTCCGAGCAACGCATCGTTGGCTTTGCAGCGCGTATTGGCGTGCATCCCGGCATCGTCGTTGGCCAGCTTCACAACCGCAAGCAAGTGCCCTTCTCGCACTATCGCAAGCTGATAGCCAAGGCAAAAGAGCATATCGTCGGCAATGCCCTGACCGATGGTTGGGGGCACCACGCCCCGATGTTGTAGTTGTTGTCACCTCCGGAGAACCGCCCATGCGCACCCAATCCGAAATGTTGCAAGACATCGTCGCCAAGTACCAAGCTGCCAATCAGCCTTGGCCAGCCACCACGCGCGACATGGCGCAATGGGCCATCAATCACCAGTTGTGGGCACCGAAGCCATCGGCCTTCGTTGATCAATGCGCTGACCAACTCTCCCGCGCCATGCGCGAGGAATACATCACCGATGCTCAGGGCCGCCGTGTCCGCGCCAAGCACGCCGCTACCGTCACCCAGGACGGTGCGCAGCTTGTTCTGTGGGCAGATATGCGAACTGCCACGCACCAGCACATGTCGATGGCTCTTCAACAGCGGCGGCATCAAATCGTTGGCGACTGCCGTCAGCTCAAGATGGACGTGGACAGCTACAACGACAACCGCCTGCCCGTGCAGCCGATCCAGATGATTTTCGACTTCACTTACGACCTTGAAGAACTGGCGCTGGCTGCATAAAGCTTTCAACGCGCGTCATGGCAGCGGTGGCTGGCCCCGTGGAACTGACGTGCAGCGCAAACCTACGCTTTTTTGACCCGTTGCCTCCGCAGCAACAAGGTCATGAACTCGTCCACCAGCTCCCGGTGATCCGGCGTCAACGCTGAATACTTGCTCGAAGTAATCGCAGGATCAAGTTCCGGGTGCTTCTGGCCAGCGCCGACGACGCCGGACTTGCCCGCGCTTTGTGATGCGGTCTCCATCCTTCGGTGTAATTCCGAGACTGTCACCCCCAGGGCGGTAGCAATGCGTTCCAAAGTTTCAGGCGAATAGCCCTGAGTGCCACGTTCAATGCGAGACAAGTTGCTGGCGTTGGTGTCGGCAGCCAAGGCAATTTCCTCAAGCGTCGCTTTGTGCGCTTCCCTTATCTCCCGAATGACTTGCCCAATTTTCATGGGTGCAATGGTGGTTTGTATTGACGTATCGCGCAAAGCGTCGCACGTCAAATAGAATGACGCCTCACGTCAATTACAAATACGCCCCATGCCTTTTCTCGATTGGGTCAACAAAGCCCAGGCGCAGCGCACCACTGCCGACGTTCCCTATCACCTGCTGCAATTCCAGTCCGCGCATGGCGACCCGCAATCGGAAAACCTGCTTATTCAGGGCGATAACCTGCTGGCACTCAAAGCGCTGTTGCCCTTCTACCGTGGGCAGGTGAAGTGCATTTACGCAGACCCACCATTTAATACAGAACAGGCGTTCCCCGATTACGACGACAAATTGGAGCATTCACAGTGGCTGACGATGCTTTTTCCTGCACTCCAGTTGCAGCGTGACCTGTTGGCACCAGATGGCACCTTGTTCATACACATTGATGACAATGAATTGGGCTACCTGTTGGCAATCGCCGACGAAGTGATGAACCGGAAAAACCGCGTTGCAATTGTGACTTTCAAGCAAGGCGCGGCTACGGGTCACAAGTCCATCAATCCCGGCATGGTTAGCACCACTAACTTTATGGTGGTGTACGCCAAGAACAAAGCCAGTTGGAAACCCAATCGCCTGTTTACCGGGCGAGAGCGTGACAAACGCTACGGCCAGTTCCTAGCAAACCCCGATGATCCTTGCTCTCAATGGCGGATAACGACGCTATCCGCAGCTTTTTGTGCCGCCAACGGGGGTAAAAAACTCAATGACTTGAAGAAGGAATTGGGGCCATTGGTGTTGGAAGAGCGACTCAATGAATTCGTGATCACACATGCGAATCAAGTGATCCAGCCAGTACGGCCCGACTACGACGCGGTTAGCGCGGCGGCACAAAAGCTGATTGACCAATCTATAGCGGAACCGGACAGTATTCTGTTTTTGAAACGAGATGGCTACTCAAATATGTATTTCAGGGGCGGCCAACGTCTGATCTTCTATAGCGGAAAGCTGAAAGAAATTGACGGGGTTTTGGTCGCGGGTGAACCATTGACCACGCTTTGGGATGACTTGCTTTCAAACAATCTGCACAAAGAAGGTGGCGTGGAATTCCCAAAGAGCAAGAAGCCGGAAGCACTGTTAAAGCGGATTCTTGAGCTGACCACTCGACCGAATGACTTGGTTTTAGATGCGTATCTTGGATCTGGCACGACGGCTGCGGTCGCTCACAAAATGGGGCGGCGATACATCGGGATTGAACGCGGTGAACACGCCGTAACCAAATGCCTGCCGCGTTTGAATACTGTTGTCGCAGGCGATCAAAACGGCATTTCTCAGTCCATCGGCTGGCAGGGCGGCGGTGGATTCCGTTTTCACAAGTTGGGTGAACCGGTATTCGATGCCGACGGTGGCATTCACCCCGCCGTGCGCTTCGCCGCACTGGCTGCCTATCTCTGGCATTTCGAGACCGGCAACCCGGCCCGCCAAACCTTCGATTCGCCATTGCTCGGAGTGCATGAGGGCACTGCCTATGTACTGCTTTACAACGGCATTCTGGGCGACCGTCGCCCGGCTGGTGGAAACGTATTAACCGCCAATGTGCTGGCGCATTTGGATGCACTGTTTCCGCACACCGGGCCGCGCGTGATCTATGGCGAAACCACGCGCCTGGGCGAAGCCCGCTTGCGTGAGGCCAGTATCACGTTCAAGCAAATTCCCTACGACATCAAGGCGCGCTGACCATGTTTGCCCTCAAGGACTACCAACAGAAGGCACTGACAACGCTCGACGGCTTCTTTTACAAACTGCGCACCATCGGGCTGGATGCTGCATGGCTTGCTTGCGCACCTTTGCACGAGAAGAATGACCAGAGCTGGCAGGCGAAATATGACCCGGCTGCACTAGGCGATGTGCCCGCCGTGTGTGTGCGCATTCCCACCGGCGGCGGCAAGACTTTTCTTGCTGCACATGCTGTCGCCCAGGCGGGCAAGACCTTGCGCGATACGGCGGCACCCGTGGCCTTGTGGCTGGTACCGTCGGATGCCATTCGCAGCCAGACGCTGGCGGCACTGTCCACACCACGCAACCCATGCCGCGAGGCATTGACCCAGCACTTTGGTGAGCGTGTGCAGGTTTGCGCGCTGGATGACTTGGCAGCTGTTGGCCCGCAAGAGGTAGGCAATTCGGCCATCATCATCGTGGCGACGATTCAGTCGTTCAACGTCAAGGACAAGACGATTCGCACGGTGTATTCCTTTGACGAATCGCTGGCCCCCCATTTCCAAGCACTGACACCCCAACAGGAAAGCCGACTTGACCGGGTGCTGGAGGCGGACATAGCCGCGCAGCCGTATCTGACCGTGACCGACCTTGGGCGGGTGAAGGCGTCGCTGGCCAATTGGCTGACGCTGCACCAGCCCATCGTGATCGTGGACGAGGCGCACAACAACCGCACGGAGCAGGCTTTTCGCACGCTGCGCGAGTTGCATCCGGCCTGTTTGATTGAGTTGACGGCCACACCGATGCCCGACAGCAATGTGATTTTTCACGTCGGCGCGCAGGCGCTGGCCAATGAGGAAATGATCAAGCTGCCCATTGTGTTGATGGAGCACAAAACCGGCTGGAAAGATGCCGTGCGGGATGCGGTGCTGACACGCGACCGGCTGGAGACTATCGCCGCCAAGGAGGCCGACTACATTCGCCCGGTATTGTTGTTTCAGGCCGAGGATGTCAATGGCGAAGCGAATGTGGAAACGCTACTGGCGCACCTGACCAGCACCGACGGCGAAAAGCTGGATCGCAAACAGATTGCCATTGCCACCGGCGAACAAAAGGAGCTGGACGGCGTTGTACTGTCCGAGCCGACCTGTGCGATTCGCTTTGTGATTACCGTTAAGGCGTTGAAGGAAGGCTGGGATTGTCCTTTTGCCTATGTGCTGTGCAGCTTGCAGGATATGAAGAGCGGCAAGGACGTAGAGCAGTTGCTGGGCCGCGTGCTGCGTATGCCCTATGCGCGACCACGCCAGCAAGCAGAGCTGGGCAAGGCGTATGCGCATGTGGTATCGATGACGACCGCCCGCGCTGCCGATGCGTTGGTGGATCGACTGGTGAACAACATGGGCTTTGAGCGCTACGAAGCGCAGGCTGCCATTGTTTCGTCGCAAACGGCGTTCCCTTCTTTTGATGACGGTACGCAGCGGCCATTGCTTCCCGTCGAGGCAGTGATTGCGCTACCAGTCACGCCGACGCAGCCAATACCCGAAGCGTTGAAAGACAGCATCGAGATTCGTCCGACATCGACTGGCGCGACGGTGATCGTGCGCGGCGAGCTGACGGCGGAGGTGGAAGACTTTTTGCTGGCCTCCTGTAAACCCGGCAAGCAGCAACAGGCTGTGCAAGAGGTGATTGAGCGGGAGCGCGCCCGGCAAGACGCCCAACTGGCCCCGGCTTCGCGCTGCGTGCCATTCGCCCCGCTACCGCAACTATGCTTTGAATGGGATGGCGAGTTGCAACCGGTTGAGCGCCGCGTGTTGGCTGAACTGGGCGACTTTGACTTGTTTGCCGAAGTGGTCAGCCTGCCGGGCTTTACGGTGCATGAGAGCGGCACCATTTTTGAGATTGACGTGTCCGGCGACAAAGTGGTTTACGACAACGCGGAAAGTGGCCAACTGCATTTGAATGAGGTGAAAGCCCATGCGGACGAGCATGACCTGGTGCGCCACCTTGACCGGGCTTGTCGGCAAGTGGATGTCGGCCAGCCGGCATTGCTCAAGTGGTTGCTGGCGCTGGTGCGGCATCTGATTGGAGACCGTGGACTAACGCTCACTGCCCTGGTGCGCGGCAAATACCTGCTGGCCGAAGCGGTGCGCCGTGAAATTGACCGGCGGCGGCAATTGGCCGTAAATAACGGCTTTCAGAAAGCGCTGCCCGGATTCACGGCTGCGCCCGTGTTGGCTGACAGCTTTCGCCATGCCTTCACCTTCCGCCCAAACCAGTACCCGGCACGCCCGCCGTTTTACTCTGGACGGTTTCGGTTCAAGAAACACTATTACTCAGTGATTCACGACCTGCGTGAAAAGCGCAAAGACGGGACACCGGCAGAGGAATTTGTCTGCGCCCGCGCAATTGACGGGCATCCTGCTGTCAAGCATTGGGTGCGCAATGTGGCGCAGGACGAACGCTTTTCATTTTGGCTGCCGACAGCCACTGATTACTTTTACCCCGACTTCGTGGCCGAATTGAAAGATGGTCGCATTCTGGTCGTGGAATACAAAGGAAAGCTGCAGGTCTATGAAGACACCCGCGAGAAAGATCAGATCGGCAGGCAGTGGGAGGCTTCGAGCGGCGGCAAGTGCCTCTTCTTGATGGCCGTAGTGGATGACAACGGGCGGGATGTTGCGACGCAGATTGCGGACACGATCGGGCTAGCAGCAGGCTAATTGCCTTCAACACCAGCGCGGTCATGCCGGGCACGCTGCCTGCTGAGCGGCGCTGCGCGCTGGTGGCAGCGCACCCAGCATCACCGCTCTCGTTTTGCCAGCGCTGTATGTCAGTGTGCGCGGCGCTGCTGCGCCCCGCACAGGTGCCGGGGAGTTACATCGCCAGTGCTTCGCAAGTATTGGTCAGTGCGCTGTGGCGCAGTCATGGTGTCGGCTCGCTTGCGCATCGTGCTGGATCAGCCGTCGCCTACGGCTCGGCCTGGCAGCCGTGGTGTTCGTTGCTCTGTGGTTCACCCCCGCTACGGCCACCCGCTTCGCGGCCCTTCGGGTTTACATAAGGCCGCATTGCCCTCAGTGCCCGCCAGTCGCTGCGCTAAAGCTCCGCTTGGTGCCGGTCACCGCTTCGCGCCCCGTCGGGTGAAGGCAACAGGCGTTATGCAAAGTGGCCTTCGCTGGAGTCGGTCGCACAGCCGTCGGCGCTCCCCGTTCGCTTCGCGCCCTACGCACCGCTGTCTGCGCGCCCTTGTGGCTGTCGTGGCGCTGTGGCATTAGTCAGGCGCTGCGCGCAGTGTGTTTGGTCAGTGGCCTACGGCCAGTCACGTTGTGTTTGCCCCTGCGCACCCTCAGGGCCTCGCCCACTTCGCGGGCGTTGGCCCCGCGCGGTCTGCCCGTCCGCCCCCCAAGGGGGCTCCCTCAGCCCGCGCCAAGACACGCCGCCTGACGGCGGCGGCTTGTTGGTGTGGCTACCGGGCTTGTTTCTGGTGGTCATAATGCTATTTATTTTGTAGCTACATGCGCACGATCTATAAGGGCTAGAGGCATAAAAAGCATGTAACCTGGCGTAAGCATCGGATTACATGATCTATGCAGAATGATTCGCTGTAGCAGGCAGCAGTTTCATGTCGGGGCAGCATCACACACCATGCTACAGTTCAGCCGGGCATCAAGCCCCCGCGCTTCACCTCCCTGAGCGCGGCTCGTAAGAGTTAAGACCCAGCCTAATTCGCTGGGCTTTTTTTATGGTCAGCTACGCTGACGGGGACACAATCGAAACGCCACGGCTGGAGCTGGCGGTCTGCATTTGTGTAACTGCGTGCCTAGCAAGGCTGGGTGTTGATGCAGTGCAACAAAAGCCCTGTCGTTTACCCGAATTATTGAGTTGCCCACAGTATCCACAGGGCAATTCCTGTACAGTTCGAGCTATAAAAATCGGTTTTACGTCTTACCTCAAGTAATCCGCAACAGCAATTCGTGATCTTCGATCTCTCCGGTTGCCAACAATTTTTGGAGACCATGCAGAATTACTCCCTATTTGACGAACGCAAAGCAGCTCAGGCTGCCGCCTTCATGCTACACAAGGCAGGAGGGGAATTGCCGTTGCTCAAATTGATGAAGCTGTTGTACTTGGCTGAACGACTGTCCATGCAGCGCTATGGCGACACCATCACAGGCGACTCTTTTGTCTCCATGCCGCAGGGGCCGGTTCTTTCGATGACCTATGACCACATGAATGGTGGACTGGAGTCGCAAAAAGGGGGCTGGGATACGTGGATTGCCGACCGGGCAGGCAACGCAATAGCCTTGCGAGACGAAAGCATGATCAGGTCGCCAGAAGAAGACCTTCTGGTTTTAAGTGAATCGGATATGGAGTGCCTCGGTGAGGTTTGGGTGAAGTTCGGCCACTGGGATAGATGGGAGCTCGTTAAATACACCCACTCCGAGGCGTGCCCAGAATGGGAAGACCCTATGGGTTCCAGTAGGCCTATCCCGACGGCACGCTTGTTGAAAGCCGTCGGCTACGACCCGGAACAGGTTGAGGCGCTCGCCAAACGCCTGCACGAACAGCGTTACCTGAATGCAGCTTTCAGTTAAGTCGCATGGCTCAGTGGAGTTGTCAAAAGGGTAGTACCCTACTCATTCCATCCGGACCCAAAGACGGCCACAAACACTTATTTGCAGTCATGATTAGCCCGACTGAGGTTGATGGTTATGGCAAAGAGCCAATGGCCCTCATGGCTTGCGTTACCAGCATCAAGGTTGGCGTTTCCAACGAAGATACCTGCGTGTTAAACAAAGGGGATCACCCTTTTATTGAGCACAGCAGTTTCATTGACTATCGGTTTACACGCCTGGAAAAAGCGCGGTTTATAGAAACGAAGGTTCAGGCTGGCGAATTCATTGAAAAAGAGCTTTGTTCACCCGAGCTCATCAAGCGAATTATTCAGGGGGCGCTGAAGTCCAGAAAAATAAACCGTGCGCACAAAAAAGTCCTTGAGGAAATACTTTTCAAATAAGTCTCGTTGCCCAGCCCGTTCACACGCCTGCACTCACTCATCCAACCCGCGTCAGTGGGTTTTTTTAATTTCTTTTGCTGGCACGTTGTGTTGTAGTCATTTGTAGCGTGTCAAAACGGGGTCACTTCTCTCTGACTGGGCGCCGACACGCGAGTAAGTTCTGGTCGTTTACGCAGTTGCGTTTTGGGCCTAGTGCTAGCCCGGTGCTAGCCCAAAAAAAATCCGCTACTGTTTAGATAGCGGACTTTCTTTAACTGTATTGGTGCCGGAGAGATGAATCGAACACCCGACCTTCTCATTACGAATGAGCTGCTCTACCGACTGAGCTACACCGGCTTTTTTTGAAGTACAGCCGAGAATTATAGCTTGGCGTGCCGGGCAGTGAGCCGGGCCGCACGCTGATGCGCCGCTCTGCCCTGTGGCTATTGCAGTTCGAACGGCGGCAGCTTTTTCGCCACTGGCAGATTCTTCAGCGTCGCATAGACCGGCAATCCGTTCTTGTATTTCGGATAATCCTCGCCCTGGATCAGGGGCGTCAGGTAGCGCTTGCAGGTTGCGGTGATGCCGAAGCCGTCTTCGGTGATGAAGTTGCGCGGCATGAATTTTTCGACGTTTGCCACCTTGGCCAGCGGCGCCATGCCGATTTTGTATTTGTACGGCGCGTCGCTGACGCGCTCGATCGTCGGCATGACGGCGTTGTGGCCCTTGAGGGCAAGTTCCACCCCCTTCTTGCCAAGCTCGTAGGCCTGTTTCACGTCGGTCGCGGACGCGATGTGGCGCGCCGAGCGCTGCAGGTAGTCGGCCACCGCCCAGTGAAATTTGTGGCCCAGCGCCTGCTTGACCATATTGGCCACCACCGGCGCGGCGCCGCCCAGTTGCGCGTGGCCGAACGCGTCGCGCGTTCCCTGTTCGGCCAGGAACCGGCCGTCCGCATAGTGGCAGCCCTCGGACACCACCACGCTGCAGTAGCCGTGCAACCTGACCAGTGCGTCCACGCGCGCGAGGAATTTGCTTTCGTCGAACGCGATCTCCGGAAACAGCACCACTACCGGGATGCCGTGGTCTTCCACCAGGCCACCGGCCGCGGCGATCCAGCCGGCATGCCGGCCCATCACTTCGAGCACAAAAACCTTGGTCGAAGTCTTGGCCATGGAGCGCACGTCGAACGAGGCTTCGAGTGTGGAGACGGCGACGTATTTGGCCACCGAGCCAAAGCCCGGACAGCAATCGGTGATGGGCAGGTCGTTGTCCACCGTTTTGGGAATGTGGATGGCCTGGATCGGGTAGCCCGTGGTCTGCGACAACTGGCTCACCTTGTAGCAGGTGTCGGCCGAGTCGCCGCCGCCGTTGTAGAAAAAATAGCCGATGTTGTGCGCCTTGAAGACATCGATCAAACGCTCGTATTCGCGCTTGTTGGCTTCCAGCGATTTGAGCTTGAAACGGCAGGAGCCGAAGGCGCCCGACGGCGTGTAGCGCAACTGGCCAATCGCGGTGGCGGATTCCTTGCTGGTGTCAATCAGGTCTTCCGTCAAGGCGCCAATGATGCCGTTGCGCCCGGCATAGACCTTTCCCATTTTGTCCTTGCTGGCGCGTGCGGCTTCGATCACGCCGCAGGCCGATGCATTGATGACGGCGGTGACACCGCCCGATTGCGCGTAAAAGGCATTCTTCTTGGCCATGGTGCGGGTTTCCTTGAGCGGTTGATTGACGAACTGGAGCGTATCAGGCGGCCAGCGCACGCGTGACGACTTCGAGCGTGTCTTTGCTCAGGCCGGTTTTGGCGGCGACGCGGGTGATGGCTTCGTGCGCTGCGCTGCGGTAAGGCTCGGCCAGGCGGCTCCAGCGGTCCAGCGCGCGCGCCAGGCGGGCGGCCACCTGGGGGTTGATGGCGTCGAGCTCCAGCACGCGATCAGCCCAGAACACATAGCCTGCCGCATCCGCGCGGTGAAACGCGGCCGGGTTGCCCTGGCAGAAAGTGCTGATCAGGCTGCGGGCGCGATTCGGGTTGCGCAGGCTGAAGTCGCCGTGCTTCATGAGTTGCCTGACGGTTGGCAGGACATTGCCGCCGCGATCGGGTGCGCCCGCCTGCAGGCCAAACCATTTGTCGATGACCAGTGCTTCGTTTTTGAACAGCTCGTAAAAGCGCGCCAGCGCCTGCGCCGCCAGCGGGTGGCCGCTGGACACCAGGGCCGACAGCGCGTTGAAGCGGTCCGTCATGTTGCCGGCGTCCTTGAAACGCTGCAGGGTCTTGCCGGGCCAGACCGAAGCCTGCCCTGAGCTTGTCGAAGGGTCGCCAGTGCTTTGCGCCGCCAGGCACAGCGCGCCCAGCGCCATGCCGGCGAGCGCGCGGCGGCCTGAAGACACGGTGTCGGGGGTGTAGGCGCCGCTGACCTGGTGGGTCTCGTACACCGTCTCCCAGTCGGCGCTGAGCGCGCTGGCCAGTTGCTGGCGCATGGCTTCGCGCACCGCGTGAACGCGCTGCGGATCGACCACCTCAAGCTGCTCGGCCAGGTAGGTTTCAGACGGCAGCGTCAGCACCAGATCCTTGAAGGCGGCATCCAGCGTGGGCTGCTGCAGCACCTGGCGCATGGCGCTGATATAGGCATCATCCAGCACGCTAGCCCCCGCAACATCTGCGTTACCAGCTATGAATGTGATAGCGCGATTGACGGCCAGGCGCTGCCCGGCTTCCCAGCGGTTGAAGGGGTCGCTGTCGTGCGCGAGCAGGTGCAGCAACTGGGCATCGGTGTAGTCGAATTCAAGCACCACGGGCGCGGAGAAGTTGCGCAGGATCGAGGGCACGGGCTCGGCGTCGATGTTCACAAAGGTGAATGTCGCGCTGGCCTGCGTGAGCACCAGGGTGCGCGTTCCCGCGGTTGCGTGGGTGTCCGCGGACAGTTGCAGCGGCAAGTCCCGGCCATCGGCCCCCAGCAGTCCCAGGTTGACCGGAATGACAAACGTTTCCTTGACCGGCTGGCCCGGCGTTGGCGCGCAGCTTTGCGCCAGCGTCAGGGAGTAGCTGCGTGCGGCGGCGTCGTAGATGCCATGCGCCTGCAGCCGCGGTGTGCCGGCCTGGCTGTACCAGCGCTTGAACTGAGGCAGCACGCGTGCCAGACCGGACCCGGCGTTGGCGTCCGCGATGGCTTGCGCAAAGTCGTCGCAGGTCACGGCCTGGCCGTCATGGCGCTCGAAGTACAGTGTCAGGCCTTTGGCAAAGCCGTCGCGGCCCACGAGCGTTTGCATCATCCGGACCACCTCGGCGCCTTTTTCGTAAATGGTGACGGTGTAGAAGTTGTTGATCTCGATGTAGCTGTCGGGCCGCACCGGGTGAGCCATCGGGCCTGCGTCTTCCGGGAACTGCGCGGTGCGCAGCACGCGCACGTCTTCGATGCGCTTGACGGCGCGCGCCGAGGCTTCAGCGCACAGGTCTTGCGAAAATTCCTGGTCACGAAAGACCGTCAGGCCTTCCTTCAGGCTGAGCTGGAACCAGTCGCGGCAGGTCACGCGGTTGCCGGTCCAGTTGTGAAAATACTCATGGCCCACCACACTTTCTATATTCGAGAAGTCGGCATCGGTGGCGGTGGCCTGGTTGGCCAGCACGTACTTGGTGTTGAAGATGTTCAGGCCCTTGTTTTCCATCGCGCCCATGTTGAAGTCGCTGGTGGCCACAATCATGAAGCGCTCCAGATCCAGCGCCAGGCCGAAGCGCGCTTCGTCCCAGGTCACGGCGTGCATCAGCGAAGCCATGGCGTGCCCGGTTTTTTCAAGGTCGCCGGGGCGCACATAGACCTGGAGCAGATGCGTCTTGCCCGCGCGCGAGGTGATGCGCTGCTCCCGGCAAACCAGCTCGCCGGCCACCAGCGCAAACAGGTAGCAGGGTTTTTTGTGCGGGTCCACCCAGCGCGCGAAGTGGCGGCCATCGTCCAGATCGCCTTGCGCCACCAGGTTGCCGTTGGACAGCAGCACCGGGTACTTTGCCTTGTCGGCGCGCAGCGTAACGGTGTAACTGGCCATCACGTCCGGGCGATCCAGAAAGTAGGTGATGCGCCGAAAGCCCTCGGCCTCGCACTGCGTGAAGAAGGAGTCGTTGCTGACATACAGGCCCATCAGCTTGGTGTTTTTGGACGGACAGGTGGTGGTGAAAATTTCCAGCTCGAAGGGCGCGTTGCCTTCGGGCAGGTTTTCCAGCACCAGTTGTTTGCCCTCCATCTTGAACGAGGTGCCCTGGCCGTTGACCAGCACGCGCGCCAGGTTGAGATCTTCACCGTCGAGCTTCAGGGCCTGCGCCGCCACGTCGGGGTTGCGGCGCAGCGTCATTTTGTTGAGCACGCGCGTCTTCAGGGGGTCCAGGTCAAAACACAGATCGACGCTGTCAATCCAGTAGGCGGGCGCACTGTAGTCGGCGCGGTTGATGCTCACTGCGGGGCCTTGTCCTGATTCAAGATCATCAATCATTTGCAACATGGCTGCTTCCTAAAACATTTTTGAAAATTGCTGAAAAAATTCGGCCGGATGGCGCGCGAGCCGTCATCAGACACCTTGCTTCAGGGAGGCTTCAATAAAGGGGTCGAGGTCGCCGTCGAGCACCTTTTGCGTGGCCGAGGTTTCGTAGTTGGTGCGCAGGTCCTTGATGCGGCTGTTGTCGAGCACGTAGGAGCGGATCTGGTGGCCCCAGCCGACATCGGTCTTGGAGTCTTCGAGTTTTTGCTGCTCGGCTTGCTGCTTGCGCATCTCAAGGTCGTACAACTTGGAGCGCAGGCGCTTCCAGGCGATGTCGCGGTTGCCGTGCTGGCTGCGGCCGTCCTGGCACTGCACCACGGTATTGGTGGGGATGTGCGTCAGGCGCACGGCGGAATCGGTCTTGTTGATGTGCTGGCCGCCGGCGCCGCTGGCGCGGTAGGTATCGACCCGCACGTCGGCCGGGTTGATGTCAATCTCGATCGAGTCGTCAATTTCGGGATAGACAAACACACTGGCAAAGCTGGTGTGGCGCCCACCCGATGAGTCAAACGGACTCTTGCGCACCAGCCGGTGCACGCCGGTTTCGGTGCGCAGCAGGCCAAAGGCGTATTCGCCCTCAATTTTGATGGTGGCGCCCTTGATGCCCGCCGTGTCGCCGGGTGATTCGTCTTCAACCGTGGTTTTAAAACCCTTGCGCTCGGCATAGCGCAGGTACTGGCGCAGCAACATGCTGGCCCAGTCGCAGGCTTCGGTGCCGCCGGCGCCGGCCTGGATGTCCAGAAAGGCGTTCAGCGGGTCGGCCGGGTTGTGGAACATCCGGCGAAATTCCATTTTCTCGACTTCAGCGGCAAGTTTGCCGGCCTCGGCCTCGATGGCCAGCATGCCGGCTTCGTCGCCTTCGGCCCGGGACATCTCAAACAGCTCGGTGTTGTCGGCCAGCTCAGCGGTCAGGCGGTCGAGCGTGAGCACCACGCCTTCAAGCGTCCGTTTTTCCCGGCCGAGCTCCTGGGCGCGCTTCGGGTTGTCCCAGACTTTCGGGTCTTCCAGCGCGGCGTTGACTTCGTTTAACTTGCGTTCCTTGGCAGGGTAGTCAAAGATACCCCCGAAGTTCGTTGACGCGGTTGCTGAGGTCGGCGAGCTGGTTGCCAATGAGGTTGATGCGTTCTGCTTCCATGGGAGTGTCCTGTCTGGGTCTTGGGTTCAATCTCGCATTTTCTCATGCCCGCAAGGGCCGGCACGGAAAAGGGCCATGCCCTGCCAATGCCGATTCAGGCGGCCGTTTCCGAAGGCGCGGTCAGCGGCAGCGTCACCGTGAACACAGCGCCATCACCGGGCTGGCTTTGCACTGTGAGGGAGCCGCCGTGCGCCAGAACCAGTTGCCGGCTGATGTACAGGCCCAGTCCGAGGCCGCCCGAACTTTCGTTTTCCACGGCACGCTCGAACTGCTCAAAAATACGCTCCTGGTCCTGCGCGGCGATGCCTTCGCCACGGTCGCTCACGTCGATGCGGGCGCCGTCGGCCAGCGGCGTGAGCCGAATCTCCACCGGTTGAGCGTTGCCGTAGCGCAGGGTGTTGGTCAGCAGGTTGATGAGCACCTGCTCGATCCTGAATTCGTCCCAAAAGCCGGTCACGGGCTGGTCAGCCTGCAGCGTGATCTGGATGCCCGCGGCTGCGGCCTGGCTGGACAGGTCGCCTACGACGCGGGCCATCAAGGCGGAGAGCTCCACCTGGCGCGGGCGAATCGCCAGCCGATTGCTGCGAATCCGCGAGATGTCCAGCATGTCGTCGATCAAGCTCATGATGCTCTGGATCTGGCGCTGGTCGCGGGCCACCATTTCCTGCAGGTGAGCGGCGTCAAAAATGGCGGTGTTTCCCCGGTCGAGTTCCACCTTGCGCAACTGTGTCTCAAGAAATAGCGTGTTGAGCGGCGTCAGCAGTTCATGCGCCACCACGGACATGAACTCATCGCGCATGCGGATGGCGCGTTGCAGCTCGCCCTGGGTGGCTTGCAGTTGCTGCAGCAACGATTCCTGCTCCTGCCGGCTTTTTTCAAGGGCCTGAACCTGCCTGCGGGTTTCCTGCCTTTGTTGATACAGTTCGACAAAAACATTGACCTTGCCCTTGACCGCATAAAGGTCCAGCGGTTTGTACAAAAAGTCCACCGCGCCGCTTTCATAGCCCCAGGCGGCGTAGTTCGACTCCTTGCCGGCAGCGCTGACAAAGATGATCGGAATGTGGCGGGTTTTTTCGGTGCCGCGCATCAGTTCGGCCAGCTCAAACCCGTTCATGCCCGGCATTTGCACGTCCAGAATGGCCAGCGCGAATTCATGTTCAAGCAGCAGGGCCAGCGCCGCTTCGCCACTTGAGGCCTGCAAGACAATCCGGTCATCCTGGCGAATCAGCGCATCCAGGGCCAGCAGATTCTCTGGCAGGTCGTCAACGATCAGGATTTTGGCTTTGGGGGTGTTGTCGTTCAGCATGAATTTCCATCAAGTTTGAGGAGCAGGCTGCGAATGCCGTCCAGAGTGAGAATCAAATCGGGGTGCAGCTTGCGGATGGCTGCTTCCGGCATTGCGGCGACTTCGGCTTCGGCCGGGTCTTGCACCACGGTAAGCCCGCCTTGTTGCTGTATTTTAGCCAGACCGGCGGCCCCGTCGAAATTCGCGCCAGTGAGCAAAATGCCGGCCAGGCCTGGGCCATAAGCGTCCGCCGCCGATTCCATCAGCACGTCAATCGAAGGGCGCGAGTAGTGCACCGGTGCTTCGCAGCTCAATGAAAAAGTCCGATCCATCTCGACCGACAGGTGGTAGCCAGGAGCCGCGAAATACAGCGTGGCCGGTGCGATGCTTTCCTTGTCGGCCGCCTCGCGCACGGCGATTGGCAATCTTTTCTGGAAAAGTTCGGCGAGCCGACTGTCGCGGCCCTCGGGCAAATGCAGCACTGCCACCATCGGCAAGCGAAAGTTGTCCGGCAGTCCCGACAACACGCGCAGCAAGGCATACACGCCGCCGGCTGAAGCGCCAATCACCACCGCCTCGATCACCTGTGTTTTTGCCGCTTGCATCATCTGTGGGCGCTCAGGCCTTGCGAAAAATCCGCTCGGCCTTGTCGAGCGGCTCAAAACGCGTGGCATACGCGGAAAAGTCGATGCTCTCCTTGCTGCCCAGGCCGAGAAAACCGCGGTGGCTCAATGATTCATGAAACAGGCCCAGCGCGCGATCCTGCAGCTTTTTGTTGAAATAGATCAGCACATTGCGGCACAGCACGAACTGGGTTTCTGAAAACACGCTGTCGGTAGCCAGGCTGTGATCGGCAAATGTGATGTTCTCGCGTAGCGACTTGTCGAAAATCGCGGCGCCGTAAGCGGCGGTGTAGTAGTCGGAAAACGCCTGCTTGCCACCGGCTTGCTGGTAATTGGCGGTGTGGCCCTGGATGCTGGCGAGCGGAAAAACACCCTGCCGCGCCTTGTCCAGCGACTTGGCGTTGATGTCGGTTGCGTAAATTCGCGAGCGCTCAAGCAAGCCCTCCTCCCGCAAGAGGATGGCCAGCGAATACGCTTCCTCGCCGGTGCTGCAGCCGGCAATCCAGATCTTGAGCGAGGGATAGGTCTGCAGGCGCGGTATGACCTGCCGGCGCAGGGCCAGGAAAAATGCCGGGTCGCGGAACATCTCGCTGACCGGAATGGTCAGGTACTGCAGCAACTGCATGAATGCCGCCGGATCGTGCAGCACCCTGGCCTGCAACTCCGGGATCGTCGGGCAGTCCAGTGGCGCGAGGGCCTGCAGTACCCGGCGTTTTTGCGATGAGCCCGCATAGTCGCGGAAGTCGTAGCTGTACCTGAGGTAAATCGCTTCCATCAACCGGCGCAACTCCGTCTCGGCAGTGCTGGCCGCGATCAGCGTGTTTTGGGGCGGCCCGGCGGTGGACGTTCGTTTCGGCACTCAGATGCGTTCCATGTTCGGCATCCAGACGCGAAGCAGCGAAAACAGCCGGTCCAGATCAATGGGCTTGGCCAGGTAATCATTGGCGCCGGCCTTGAGGCACTGCTCCTGATCGTCCTTCATGGCTTTGGCGGTGACGGCAATGATGGGCAGCTTGCGCAACCGCGGGTCCTTGCGGATGCGGCGCGTGGCTTCCAGGCCGTCCATTCCCGGCATCATGATGTCCATCAGCACCAGGTCGATGTCGCCGACCTCTTCGAGCTTGCTGATAGCCTCAAAACCATTGCGGCCGATCTCGACCAGCACGCCTTTTTGCTCCAGGGCGCTGGTCAGGGCGAAGATGTTTCGCACATCGTCGTCAACCAGGAGAATTTTGCGGCCTTCAAACGTCCGGTCACGGCTGCGCGAGGTTTTCAGCATCATTTGCCGCTCCGCCGACAATTCCGATTCGACCTTGTGCAGGAAGAGCGTGACTTCATCAAGCAGGCGCTCAGGTGAGCGCGCGCCCTTGATGATGATGGCGCGTGAATACTTCAGCAGGTCGGCCTCTTCCTGATGCGTCAGGTTGCGTCCGGTATAGACAATGACGGGCGGAAAGGAGGTGGTCTCCCCGGCTGACATGCGCTGGAGCAACTCATACCCCTGAATGTCGGGCAGCTTCAGGTCGATGATCATGCAGTCGAAAATGGTGCTGGCCAGCAGCGCCAGTGCTTCCTCGCCAGTGGCCACCGCGGTGATTTCGACGTCGTCATCGCCAATCAGCCGCGTCACGCTGGCACGCTGCAAGGCATCGTCCTCGACCAGCAGCACGCGCTTGACTTTCTGCGTCAGTTTGTCTTCGAGCTTTTTGAACACCGCCTTGAGTTGCTCGCGCGTGGTCGGCTTGAGCGCGTAACCGATCGCGCCCATTTGCAGGGCCGCTTCCTGGCGGTCGTAAGCCGACACCACATGCACGGGAATATGGCGTGTCTGCGGACTGTCCTTGAGCCGTTGCAGCACCGACAGGCCCGAGCGGTCGGGCAGGCTCATGTCCAGCAAAATGGCGGCCGGGACAAACTGCGTCGCCAAGGCGAATCCGTCTTCCGCGCCGTGCGCGACCAGGCAGCTGTAATTGAGCTCATGGGCCAGGTCGTACAGGATCTGTGCAAAAGAAACATCGTCTTCAATCACCAGCACCAGGCGCGCGCCGGCCGGCTGGAGCCGGTCGTCGGCAAAAGTCGGCACCGGCGCGGCGACGGGCCCGGCAGTGCCAGGCCCGTTGGCATCGCGTTGCGCCGCACCCTGCGCGGGCGGCGCGGGGCTGGCTGGCGGCGCGGCCAGTGACGACTCCGTTGCCGGCTGCCGGGGGTGCCAGTCGCAGGGCAGCAGCAGGGTGAAGAGGCTGCCTTGGCCCTCACTGCTTTGCACCGTGATGGAGCCGCCCAGCAGCGCGGCGAGGTCGCGTGAAATCGAAAGGCCCAGCCCGGTGCCGCCATAGCGCCGGCTGGTCGTGCCATCGGCCTGATGAAACGCATCAAAAATAAGCGGCTGCTGGTCCTGGCGAATGCCGATGCCCGAGTCCTGCACGGCAAACGAAATGAAGCCGCCGGGCTGCCCGGACACGGTGAGGCCGACTTTGCCGGTTTCGGTGAATTTGATGGCGTTGGAGAGAAGGTTTTTCAGCACCTGCTCGACGCGCTGGCGATCGGTCACCAGCGTCGGCGGCGTGCCCGCCTCGACCTCCACCTTGAACTCAAGTTTTTTCTGGCTGGCCATCGGCTCAAAGGTTCGCTTGAGCGAATCGACCAATGTGCCAATGGTGATGTTCTCGGGAGCGAGCTCAAGTTTGCCGGCTTCAACCTTGGAAATATCGAGAATGTCGTTGATCAGGTTGAGCAGGTCATTGCCGGCCGAATAGATGGACTGCGCGAACTTGACCTGCTCTTCGTCGAGATTGCCCCTGGGGTTGTCCGACAGCAGCTTGGCCAGGATGAGCGAGCTGTTCAGCGGCGTACGCAGCTCGTGCGACATGTTGGCCAGAAACTCCGATTTATAGCGGCTGGCCCGGATCAATTCCGCGGCACGCTCTTCCAGCTGGGTTTGCGCCTGATTGAGCGCCACGTTTTTCTGGTCCAACGACAAGGCCAGCTCGGACAAGCGGTGGTTGGTTTGCTCGAGCTCAGCCTGCTGATTTTCAAGATTGACCTGATACTCTTTAAGTACTCGCGATTTTTCTTCCAGTTCTTCGTTGACGGTGCGCAGCTCTTCCTGCTGCGATTGAAGGTCTTCGTTAAGCTGCTGGCTTTCCTCCAGCACGTCCTGCAGCCGCCGCCGATACAGCGCCGCGTGGATGGAGTTGCCAATATTGGTGGCGATCATGTTGACGAACTCCAGATCGCGCGGGCCGAGCGGGCGCAGAAATCCGAGCTCGACCACGCCGTTGACCTGGCCCTCGTTTTGCACCGGAACCACCAGCACATGGGACGGTGAGCCCTGGCCCAGGCCCGAGGTGACTTTCAGGTAGTTGTCAGGCAAGTCGTCGAGTTGCAGCACACGGTTTTCCAGGGCGGCCTGGCCGACCAGGCCTTCAGCACTGTAAAACGACTGTCCGGTGTCTTCGTAGTCCTTGCTGAAGCCATAGGCCGCCACACGCCGCAGGCTGCCGTCGTCTTCCCGCACATAGAGGGCCGCCACGGCAGCATCAAGATAACGCGCCACAAATTGCAGGGCGCTGCGGCCAAGCGATTCCATCCCGGTCTGGCCGATGGTGTGTTCGGCCAGTTGCCGCTGCCCGGTGCGCAGCCAAAGTTGCTGCTCCAGCAGCAGCGCGGTGGCGGCCTGCTTCTGCTCGGTCTCGCCGTAAGTGTCCGACAGATGCACCAGTTCGCGGCGGCCAATGAAAGCCAGCAGACCGTTCAGGCCCAGGCTGAACAGCAAATAGGCCGCCATGCCCCAGAACGTGGTGTTTCTGGCCTCGTCGTTGCGCTGCTGCAGCTGCCGCTCTTCAACGCTGATGAACTCGGCGAACTCGCGCCGAATTTCGTCAGTCAGGCTTTTCCCCCGTGCGGAGCGAATCGGTTCCTGGTAGTCGAGGTTTTTGCGGCGCAGGGAAACAATGTTTTCCGCATATTCATTCCACTGGGTCTGCAGCGCGCCGATGCGCCCCAGCCGGCTGAACTGCGCCTGGTTGTCGCGGACAAGCTGGGCCAGCGTGTTCGTTTCGGCTGCGATGCGCGGCTTGCCGATTTCAAAAGGCTGCAGCAGTGGTTCTTCGCCGGTAACGAGGTAACCGTACATGCTGGTTTCCATGTCGGCGCCCAGCTTGGCGATCAGATTGGCGTTGGTAATTGCCCGCTCGGTTTGCGCGACCCCGCCCAGGGCCGCCAGCAGGTAAAAGATGAGGATGGCAAAGACGGCGGCGGAAAGCACGCCGACGCCCAGCGGCAGGCTGATGTTTCGCGTCAGGATGCGGCGAAAATTTTCCTGGTGAATATAGGCTGGCCCGGTCATCGTTGTTCCCGCTTGAAGCGCTGTCAAAGGGCTTGAGTGTGCGCTAACTGGCAACCCCAAGCCGGGAACGCGCAATCAGGTCAGGAAATCTTCGATCAATCGGGCCAGTTGCTCCGGCTGGTCATGGTGCAGCATGTGGCCGGCGTCCTGAATCACCGCAACCTTGGCCTGGGGCACCTGCCTGAGCCGTTCGTGGTACTCGTCCAGGGTGTATTTGCCTTTCCACCAGGTCGTGAGCGAGTCACTGGAAGCCTCGACGGCAAGTGTCGGCGCGCTGATGCGCTGGTAAATTTCCAGCACTTCATCCACCCGGTACAACTGCGCACTGGTAACCTTGTGGGCGGCTTGCCCCAGAATTTGCCACTTGCCGGCGGCATCTGGCCGGGACCAATGGCTGGCCAGCCAGTTGGCCTTGTCGGGCGTCAGCCGGGGGTTGGTCTTCATGAGCCGCCGGGCCACGCCGCCCACATCGGGGTAGGCCTTGAGGGCCAATTCGCCGCGATGCAGGGTTTTCAGCTCGTCCATCCAGCGGGCGTAGCGGCCGGGGGCCTGGCTGGGCCGGCTGGCCGGCAGGCCAAAACCTTCCAGATTCACCAGTTTGCGGATGCGCGCGGGGCGCACGCCGGCATACAGCATGGCGACATTGCCGCCCATGCTGTGGCCGACCAGATCGACCGCCTGACCCGGCGCGTAATGGTCCAGCAGAAAGTCCAGATCTGCCAGATAGTCGCCAAACCAGAAATTATCTTGGGCCCCAAGCGTGTTTGTGAGGCCGAAGCCGCGCCAGTCGGGCGCAATGATGCTGCGGCCCTGCGCAAAGGCGTCGGTCAAGGCGTCCACCATGAACTGGTAGGAAGCGCCCACGTCCATCCAGCCATGCAGCAGCACCAAGGGCGGTTGCGCCGGGGCGGCGCTGGCTGTGCCTTGCCAGCGCTGAACGTGGTAATCGAGTTCGCGTATAGGGACAAACTCGCCTTGAGGAGATCGTTTTTCTTTGTACATTGGGGGTTGATCATAAGGAGACTTCAAGTGAAGCGCAGTCAAAACAGCGACAAGGCCGCAGTGGAAAACAAGAACCCGCCCGACCACTACGCGGCCCTGCACAGCGGCTTTCGCTGGCAGGTCGATGAGTTCTTCAACATCGCCGAGGTCTGCTGCAGCCGCTGGGCGCGGGCTGACAATGGCCGGCAGGGTACTACAAAAAGAGTAGCTATCCGGGCCCATTCCACGGGGACTAGAGGCATATTTCATACCTATTCTGAATTGCAACAGGCCGCTGACGCGCTCAGTCATGTGCTGGTCGGGCTGGGCGTGGCGCGCGGCGACCGGGTCGCCATTGTGATGCCGCAGCGCTTTGAGACCGCCGTGGCCTACATGGCGGTGTTCCAGATGGGCGCGGTCGCCATGCCGCTATCGATGCTGTTCGGACCCGAGGCGCTGGCGTATCGCTTGCAGGACAGCGCGGCGGTGTTGGCCATTTGCGATGAAAGTTCCATCGCCAGTGTGAAGGCGGTAAGGGCGCAATGCCCGGCGCTGCGCACGGTGCTGGCGGGCGGAACCGCCGTGGGGCAGGGCGACCTGGACTTCGATGTGGCCCCCACGCTTGTCGCTTCGCGTACTGCGCTGCCCCCCGAGGGGGCTGCTTCACCTCGGGGCGGCCCAGCGGTGAAAGCCGCGGTGGCCGCCCAGCAGCGCGGCTTCACGGCGGTAAAAACCAAAGCCGACGAGGCGGCTATCCTGATCTACACCAGCGGCACCACCGGCCCGCCCAAGGGGGCGCTGCTGGCGCACCGCGCGCTGATCGGCAACTTGCCGGGATTTATCTGCAGCCAGAACTGGTTTGGCTTCTCTCCCGTTCGCCCTGAGCCTGTCGAAGGGCAGCGCAGGAAGGCTTCGACCGGCTCAGCCCGAACGGATTCGGATGCCGTTTTCTGGTCTCCGGCCGACTGGGCCTGGACCGGCGGCCTGATGGATGCGCTGCTGCCCACGCTGTATTTCGGCCGTCCCATTGTCGCTTTCAACGGCCGCTTCAGCCCCGAACTTGCCTTCAGCCTGATGGCGCAGCAGGGCGTGACGCACAGCTTTCTGTTCCCCACCGCGCTCAAAGCCATGATGAAGGCCTTTCCGAATCCGCGCCAGCACTTCAAGCTCAAGCTGCAGGGCCTGATGAGTGCGGGCGAGGCGGTCGGCGACGCGGTGTTTGCTTATTGCGAGGAGCAACTTGGCGTAACGGTCAATGAGATGTTTGGCCAGACCGAAATCAACTACGTCGTTGGCAATTGTTCGATGAACCGGGTTTCAGCTGGCTCAGGAGCCGCAGCGCCGGGCCGCCCCAAGCAAGGCACGGCCCCCTCGGGGGGCAGCGCAGTACACGCAGTGACAAGCGTGGGGGCTTTAGGCTGGCCAGCCCGGCCCGGCAGCATGGGCAAAGGTTATCCCGGCCACCGCGTGGCGGTGATTGATGACGACGGCCATGAATGCGCGGTGGGCGTGCCGGGTGACGTGGCGGTAAACCGCTTTGACATCCACGGCGTGCCCGACCCGATCTTTTTCCTCGGTTACTGGAAAAACGACCCTGCAACCCAGTCCAAATTCACCGGCGACTGGTGCCGCACCGGCGATCTGGCGCGGGTTGATGCCGACGGCTATCTCTGGTACGACGGCCGCGCCGACGATGTCTTCAAGGCCGCGGGTTACCGCATCGGCCCTGGGGAAATCGAGAACTGCCTGGTCAAGCACCCGGCGGTCGCCAATGCGGCCGTGGTGCCCAAACCCGACAAAGAGCGCGGCGCGGTGGTCAAGGCCTATGTGGTGCTTGCTCCTGATGTTATAGCTGCCCGCGCATGTTCCACGAGGGCTGAAGCCGTATTTGATGCAGAACTTGTAGTTAAATTGCAAGCCCACGTCAAGGCGCTGCTGGCGCCCTACGAGTACCCCAAGGAGATCGAATTTATTGACGCGCTGCCCATGACCACCACCGGCAAGGTGCAGCGGCGTGTGCTGCGGCTGCGGGAAGAAGAGCGCTTCAGGAACACCTGATTCCATTTCCAAATCATCCCTGTCGTTGTTGTCTCGCCTTGCCGTGCTACAGCACTGCCTGCGGCTCGACGCCTAGACATGAATGATCTGGAAATGGAATGGGGTTGCGAGGGGCGGCGAGCAAACGGCCGTTGAAGCCTTTAAACTGGCCCGTCCCGACCGTCCGGGGGCTGGTTCCTGGCGAATGGCCTGATGCCAGACAACGGGCGGTTTCCCCTGTTTCTCAACTGTAATTTCCATGAATAAAGTTCAACTTGGCAGCAGCGATCTGCACGTCACCCCGATTTGCCTGGGCACCATGACCTTTGGCGAACAGGTCGATGAAACCACGGCGCATGCCATCCTTGATCGCTCGCTGGAGCGTGGTCTCAATTTTCTGGATACGGCAGAGATGTATCCGGTGCCGGCCCGGGCTGAAACCTTTGGCGCGACGGAAACCATTCTTGGCAACTGGTTTGCAAAAAACCCGTCGGCGCGCGGCCAACTGGTGCTGGCCACCAAAGTGGCCGGCCCGGCGCGTGGCATGCCCTGGATTCGCGGCGGCAGCCCTGACCTGAGCGCGGCCGACATCGTCAGTGCCTGCGAGGGCAGCCTCAAGCGCCTGAAAACCGACGTGATCGACCTTTACCAGATCCACTGGCCCGCGCGCCATGTTCCCGCCTTTGGCATGATGTATTTCGACCCGGCCAAAGACAAGCCGGTGAGCACCATCCACCAGCAGCTCGAAGCGCTGGCGGGTTTGGTCAAGGCGGGCAAGGTGCGCGCCATTGGCCTTTCCAATGAAACGCCTTATGGTGTGCATGAGTTTGTGCGCGTGGCGCAGCAGCACGGCTTGCCCAAAATTGCAAGTGTGCAAAACGCTTACTGCCTGCTCAACCGCAGCGTGGAAAACGGCCTCGATGAAACCATGCATCGGCTGGGCGTGTCGCTGCTGGCGTATTCACCGCTGGCGTTTGGTTTGCTCACCGGCAAATACGACGCCTCGGGCATCGAGGGCCCCGATGCGCCGAAACAGGCGCGTATCGGAAAGTTTGAATCAGTGCGCAAGCAGCGCTGGGGCCGCCCCGAGGCGCTGGCTGCGGCGCGGCGCTACAACGCCCTGGCGCATGCGCGGGGCCTCACGCCGACGCAGCTGGCGCTGGCGTTTTGCCGCGCCAAGTGGCAGGTCGCCAGCACCCTTGTCGGCATGACCTCGGTCGCGCAGCTCGATGAAGACCTGGATGCCTTTGGCACGGCCTTGCCCCCCGAAGTGCTGGCCGAGATTGACAAAATCCGCTGGGAGATTCGCGACCCCACTGTCTGATATGGCCAAAAAGAATCACAACAAGGACCACGCCGGCGAAACCCCGGCCACGCAGATGCTGCGGGCCCGTTCAGTGGCGTTTACCGAGCATCCCTACGAGTACCTGGAGCATGGTGGCGCGCTGCACAGTGCCCAGGTGCTGGGGTTCGATCCGTTCACCGTCGTCAAGACGCTGGTGATGCAGGACCAGGATGGCAAGCCCTTGCTGGTGCTGATGCACGGCAACCGCAAGGTCTCGACCAAAAATCTGGCGCGCCAGATCGGCGCCAAATCGGTTGAGCCCTGCCAGATTGAGGCGGCCCAGCGCCACAGCGGTTATCTGGTCGGCGGCACCTCGCCTTTTGGCACGCGCAAAGCCATGCCGGTGTATATCGAGGAGAGCATTCTCGCTTTGCCTAAAATCGCGATCAACGGCGGGCGGCGCGGCTTTCTGGTCGGCATTGATCCGCGGGTGTGCGTCACCTTGCTCGGTGCATCGCCGGTGCAGTGCGCGCTGATCGAATAACCAGGGGAAAACCATTTTGAATTACGCCTACTCAACCGGTGCCGCGCTGCTGGCCTACCTGATCGGCTCGCTGTCATTTGCGGTCATTGTCAGCAAGGCGATGGGCCTGAAAGACCCGCGCAGCTTTGGCAGCAAAAACCCCGGGGCGACCAATGTGCTGCGCTCGGGCAACAAGGCGGCGGCGGTGGCGACCTTGCTGCTCGACGGCCTGAAAGGCTGGCTGCCGGTGGTGCTGGTCAGGTGGTTTGGCGGTGACTACGGCCTGGGCGACGGCACGGTGGCGGCCGTCGCTCTGGCGGCTTTCATCGGCCACTTGTACCCGGTGTTTTTCCGGTTCAAGGGCGGCAAAGGCGTGGCCACGGCGGCGGGCGTGCTGCTCGGCATCAGTTGGGTGCTTGGCCTGGCAACTCTGGCAACCTGGCTGATCGTGGCGTATTTTTCGCGCTATTCATCGCTGGCGGCGCTGGCAGCCGCGGTGTTTGCGCCGCTCTACTACCTGTTTGGCGACCGGGCGGCCTGGTATGTTGACAAAAGAATACTGCTCGTGCTGTTTGCCATCAGCGCCCTGCTGGTGTACCGGCACCGGCAGAACATCAGCAAGCTGCTCAAAGGGACTGAGTCGAAACTGGGAGCTTTCAGGCAGCCCGGGAAATAAAGTGAGCCCCCACGTTCGCTCACTGCGTGTAGCTCTCTGCCCCCCGAGGGGGCTGTTCCGCCTAAGGGCGGCCTGTCGGCGGAACGGGCGCGCTCAATACCGCAAGTTTCAATCCATGCCTGAAATTCTTCGCGAAGCCCCCGCCTGAACCCGCACGCAGCGCGTCGGTTGACCCGATTCGGCAGGCTGCGTTGAACGCACGCTGAATTCGCATTGACGATGCCTTGGCCGCATTGGTTACCATCTGGGAAAATGGTTATAAAAGCGGGGGGTGCATGGGTTCGTTCTGGAATTCACCATCAGGCATGAAGAAGCTCGCGGTGGGGCTTGTGGCGCTGGCGCTGGCGGGGATTGCAGCCGTGCACTGGGCAAGCCAGAGAATGATCGCCATCCAGGGGCCGGGGACCCTGCAGGCGATCAACGGTCAAACCCTCTGGCTCGGTGTCAACGACGATCTCTGGGTTCTGGACCGCGCGGGGCACAAGACTGGTCAGCGCAGTTTCAGCCAACTCGGGCTCACCGAGGCGGTGAGCAATATCGCGCTCGCGCCCGGCGGACAGGCCCTGGTCACCAGCCGGGGCGACAAAACCTGGCAAGTGCTCGACACCCGAGACCTGTCGCGGGTGCGGACCATTGCACCCCAGTGGCCGGCACAGTTCCGCGACAACTACTTGCGCGCGATCCATGTTGCGGTGTCACCGGATTGGGACATTGCAGTGGCCACCGGCGGCGGCCACACGGTGTTGCTGTTCGACCGCGACGGCAAGTTCAAGACACAAACGGCCCCGGACACCTTTTACTTCACCAACGGCTTGTGGCATGGTCCGCAGGGCTGGTGGACCACGGACACCAACCGTTCCACGCTGCGCCTGCTCGACACGGCAACGCTTGAACCGAAGGCATCGATCCGCCTGACCGGCGATCTGGCGGGCTACGCCGCCCTGGGCGAACTTGTGGGGTCCCATGGCGATCCGCTGCCCGGCACGCTCGAACCGCCGGTGGCAACAGTCAGCCGGCTCGGTTTTCTGATGGAGCCCGGCCACGCGGTGGATGTTTTCGCCGACGGGCGGCACGCCAACTTCAACGCAGAGCCCCTCGCGCTGCTACGTGACATGGCCTGGTTCAACAAGAACCTGCTCATCGTCGATGGCGGAACCTACCAGGTGTTGCGCTTTGGCGCCGACAGGACGGCGCTGGGGCGCTTCGGCGACGGCGAGGTCAACCTCACGTTGCAGCAGATGCGAGCTGATCGCGAGTTCTGGGCCACGTTGTCATCGCGTTATGGGTTTCTTCTGGCTGCCGTCTTGCTGGTTGCCGGCATTGGCGCCTACGGTCGCCACAAGAAGCTCGCAGTGCGGGCCGTCACCAGTGCCCGCCCGAGCAGCCTTGTCGGTACGCCACGACAAGGTCCATGGGCACTGGTGCGGCACAGACTCTGGATTTTCGGCTTGCCGGTGGTGCTGCGCCTGGTGGCGGCTGCGGGCGGCCTGATGTTGATCCTGCCGTGGCTGATGGGTAGCCTGGTCAAGGCACCACAAAAATACTTCCTCATCTTCCCGCAGATGGCGGTGCTCAGCGTCGCCGTGCCTGTGCTGCTGGTGGCCTTGTGGCAGCAGTGGCGGTACGCCCGGCTGTCGGCCAGGCCGAACTACGAGGCCACGCTGAACCACAAGGCGCTGGCCTGGCTCGACCGGCACGACGATTGGGACAAGGTGCGCCAGCCGGGCGAAGCGCCGCGGGAGACTCTCTACCTGCCGGGCTGGAAACCGCGCTGGCTGCTCGTCACCAACCAGCGCATCCTTCTGTTCGCCGCCGGGGCGCGCGAGAGACGGCTGCAACAGGAGTGGCCACGTCGCAGCGTCGTCAACGCGGGGCACCCTCGGGACGAGCCGGATGGACAGCGGCCCTGGTTGTGGCGCAGGGTTCTTCTTCCGCAACCCAATTTGACCCTCAAGTTCGACACCGGTGAGCGGTTGACCGGCCGATGCGCCAGTTCCGTCACCGCCGGGCGCGCCGCGGCGCTCCTCATGCAGGCGCGACCAGCGCCAGCACAGGCCGCGTCTGGCCGGGCGGCGCGATCTGGCAGGCGTCAAGCGCGGCGGCGTTGGCATGAGGTCCTGGCATCGTTTGTGGTCCCCGGGCTGGGTCAGTGGCTGCAGGACCGCTTCGTGACCGGCACAGTGCTGTTCACGGCTGGCGTGCTGCTTTGCCTGCTGGGATGGGGCCCCGTGCTCTGGGCCGCAGATGGGCCCAAGATGCATGTGGACATGCTCAGCAAGGCCTTTGCGATCCTGATGTGGCTGGCGCTTTCCGTGGCGGCGGCGATGGACGCCTTTCACTTCAGCGCGACGCGCAAGCCGGCGACGGGATCACGCGCTTTATGAACTCCGTACGCCAGCACGCAAAGCACCGCGCCCGCGCCGAACGTCGCCGTCGCACCAAACCCCTGCCACAACACTGCACTAGTACCGCTTGTCCAGCGTCATCAGGTTGTTTTCGCGTTTCATCTGAAAACGCGTCAGAAAGCTGTTGCCCAGCAGCAGGAATGGCATCGGCTGGGCCGTCACCACGGCATCAACGTCAAACACCTCCACGTCGGCCACCCGCACCGAATTGAGCTTGATGCGATAGCCCATCGATTCGCCGTTGGCGGTGGCCATGCGCACCGGCTGACCGCTTTTGTAGGGGATGCCGGCGCGCTCGGCGTCAAGCGTGCTCATGGCCACATTGGTTGCGCCGGTATCGACCATGAACTGCACCGACCGGCCGTTGATCTGCCCCTCCGTCATGAAATGGCCACCGTCGCTCTCCGTCAGGACAATCCGGGTGCCGCGCCCACCACCCCCACCGCTGGCGCCCAGACTGACCGGAGAATCGCCGACCCGCAGCGTGCGCCGCTGGCCCGACTGCTCAATGACGGCCTGGTCGCCCGAGGTGGAGATGACCTTGACGCCCCGATGCGTCTCTCCCGCCGCAACGGTTTTCGGGGCGCTTCCATCAACCACCAGCAGCGCCTTGCTGCCCATCATGCCGGCCAGGGCGACGGATTGGGCCTGTGCCGTGGCGCACACCAACGTCAATGCGGCCAGCGCGATTGGGACAAGCGTGGGGGCCATTCAGTCTCTGAAATTGTCAAAACTGAGCGGAAGATCCTTGATTTCCGCGCGGATCAAGGCCATGGCGGCCTGCAGGTCGTCGCGCTTGGCGCCGGTCACGCGAACCTTGCCTTCCTGGATCGAGGCCTGAATCTTGATCTTGCTGCCCTTGATGAGCTGCTGGATTTTCTTGGCCTGTTCGGTTTCAATGCCGTCGCGCACCTTGGTCACCTGCTTGACCTTGTCACCGCCAATTTTCTCAATCTTCCCGACGTCCAGAAACCGCACATCAACGCCGGCCTTGGTGAGTTTGTTGCGCAGGATGTCATTGATCTGGTTGATCTGGAAGTCACCGTCGCCAATCAGCGTGATGTCCTTGTCCTTCAGTTCAATCGACGCGGCGGTTCCCTTGAAGTCAAAGCGCGTGCCGATTTCCTTGGCCGAATTTTCCACGGCGTTTTTGACCTTGACCAGATCAGTTTCAAGAACAGTGTCAAAGGAGGGCATGGTGTTGCTTTTGCGAGGTAGGGGGGTGAGACAATTCCTCAATGTTAGTCGAGAACAACGTTTCACTCCAGCCTTTCAACAGCTTTGGCATTGCCGCCAAGGCGCTCAGGCTGGTCCGGATCGGCAGCCAGGCCGATATTGCCGCCCTGCTGCAAGACCCGGCCTTGCGCGCCGCGCCCAGGTTCGTGCTGGGCGGGGGCAGCAATATCGTTTTGACGGGCGACGTGAAAGCGCTGGTGCTCAAGGTGGAGATCATGGGCAGGCGCCTCGTCGGCGAGGACGCCAAAGCCTGGATTGTGGAGGCCGGCGCCGGTGAAAACTGGCACGATCTGGTCACCTGGACGCTGCAGGGCGGCTACCCCGGCCTGGAAAACCTGGCGCTGATTCCGGGCACCGTCGGCGCCGCGCCGGTGCAAAATATTGGCGCTTACGGGGTTGAGCTGCAAGACCGTTTTGACTCGCTCGATGCCGTTGATTTGACGACCGGCCAGAGCTTTACGCTCAATGCCGCGCAATGCGCGTTTGGCTACCGCGATTCGGTGTTCAAACACAGCAGCACGGCCCGCAGCACGGGCGCCCAGGGATTCGGCCTGGCTGGCAAGGCGCTGATCACGCGCGTACGCCTGTCGCTGCCCAAGGCATGGAAACCGGTGCTGGGCTACGCGGATATTGATAAAAAGATGCTGCAGTCCACGATTAACGCGCCTGATGCGCTACAAATTTATGAGTGGATTTGCGACATCCGCCGGGCCAAGCTGCCCGACCCGAAGCTCATCGGCAACGCCGGCAGCTTCTTCAAGAACCCGACCGTCTCGCCCGAGCAATGCGACGACATCATTCAGCGCGATCCAAAAATTGTTCACTACCGCCTGGCCGACGGCTCGGTCAAACTCGCCGCCGGCTGGTTGGTTGACGCCTGCGGCTGGAAGGGCAAGTCGGTAGGCAATGCAGGCGTTTATGACAAGCAGGCGCTGGTGCTGGTTAACCGCGGCGGCGCCAGCAACCCGGTAACCGGCGGCGAAGTGATGACGCTGGCCAAGGCGATTCAGACCAGCGTCTATGAGCGCTTTGGCATCCTGCTGGAGCCCGAGCCGGTGGTGGTTTGAGGTTTATGTTGAGCCTTGCGCTGACACCTTGAGCGCTATTAATTCAGTAGCTGCTTGCTAAAGACTATATTACTTCGTGGATTCAAGTATGAAGTGCAACGTTTGGCGAACTATTGACCCCGAAAACCGTTCAACCTCAGCCTCAGCATATAAATCTGCCCGCTGCTTTCAATGACCCGCAGCGCCACCCATCAGTAGCGCCCAAGCCTCGCGCGGCGTGGCGATGCGCAGGGCTCCTGTGGCGCTTTGCACTTGCTGCCAACCCAATACCCGCTTGTCTCCGGTGACAAACAGATTCGCGCCAGCGGCTGCGGCGGCTGTGACAAGACGCTTGTCGTTGTCATCAAAAGGAGCAGCTACGTCCTCAATCATCCGGGCGACTTGCCACGACGCATCAAACAGGGCGCAGGCGTTGGGTGCATGCGCAAACTTGCGCTGCAACACTTCATGGGCTTCGGCTTGTATCAATGCGCTGCTGAGCAGCCAGTCGCGCTCGGCGCATTGCAGCACCAGTTCCTCACACAGGCCAGAAAAAATGGTGGCCGACAACCATACGTTGGTGTCCAGGAACACCTTCATGAAACGTCTTGCAGGATGTCCTCTTCGGTCAACCAGCCCGATGCGCGCGCCAAGGGTGCCAGTTGCGCCTGGCTTTGACGCAGCGCCTCGCGCAGGCTGTAACCGCGCAAGGCATCACGCACCACTTCACTGCGGGACTTGCCGGTGCTGGCGCATAGGCCATCCAGACTTTGCGCTTCGCGGTCTGAAATTCGGACGGTGAGTGTGGTTTGCATGACGGCCTCCAAGTTGTATGACATTGTAATACACCCATCGGGAAATAGGTGGCATTGAGGCAAAAGCGAACCCGGACCCAAGCGTATCCACTATAAATTCAGTAGCTATTCACGCCCATTCCTAAAGGGCTGGAGGTTGATTTAATGCGTAAAAATTGACTTTTCAGTGATTTTTGACATCGAACCCCTGAAATCGTTCACTCGCCCTTGTCGCCCGACAATTTCAGCAGGTCGCCACCGTTGGCCAGCGACAGCAGGCCGGATTTCGCATAAATCCCCAGCTTGGCGCGCGTATCGACGATGTCCAGGTTGCGCATGGTGAGTTGGCCGATGCGGTCCAGCGGCGTGAAGCTCAGCTCGCCTTTTTCCATGGTCAGGCGCTCGGGGTGGTAGGTCAGGTTGGGCGACTCGGTGTTGAGGATCGAGTAGTCGTTGCCGCGGCGCAGTTCCAGCGTGACTTCGCCGGTGATGGCGCTGGCAACCCAGCGCTGCGCGGTTTCGCGCAGCATGATGGCCTGCGAGTCGAACCAGGGGCCCTGATACAGCAGGCGGCCCTGCCGAATCTGGCCCCTTGGGGAATCAAAGCCAGGGTTTTGAAGATATTCTGGCGTTCCCAACGCATGCCATACTTGGGTTCATAGGGTTGAATTTCCTATCCATTATCCGTTCCTTCGGATAGGACTTTGGAGAGACTATGCTGAAAGTATTGGCTGGTGACCTTTCGGCCACGTTCAATCTGGACGGATTGCACGGTCAGCGCTATTTCGCACGTCGCAACGAAATTGCGCAATCGTTATGCGAACAATTGGTACTTCATGACCAAATCATTGTCCCGACGAGCGATTACTTAACTGCTGCCGGTTTGATCGAGTTGTTTGGTGAGCGTGCAGTTATAGATTTGTTGGAGTCAGATCAGCTTCGATTCATTCGGCTTCGCGGTCTTTTTGGATACGCACGCGGTACTGGTCGTGACGGTGGTCTTGTGACGTTCGAAGACCCTGAAGCAAAACGGCCTCAGGACTCACCGCTTGAATCTTCGATCGCCGCTGGCCTTAGCACCGTCAAATCGCCGTTAACAGAACGCGTCACACTTGAAAAATTGCTTGCGGAGAAGTCACACCCAATGGAGTTATCTCAAGTCCTTGGCGCCGTTCGCGACAACGCCTACGCAGATCTTCGACAAACTCCGCTTTGGAACAACTACTATGCTTTTCATAAGCCAGGGTTGTTAAAGCTCCCAGGCTTGGAAAAGATGCAAACTCGTGTTCTCGGTCCAACGACTGACGCGACTAATAATCCTATTGATGCGCTTCTGGCTCTTGCATTGACAAATATTGAGCTTTATCTTTCAAAGCAGTTCAACTGTACCAGCATGTCTACCGCATCACCCGTTGGTGACAGCATAGACCTAAAGCTTAGCCATTTAAGGCGTTCACATCCTGCGCGAAACCGGCTTTGGTCTTTCCTTGAAGTCGCAAGTGTTCCAAACCTTGCTGCCGTTACGCTAGCCGATTCCAAAAAATTTTCCAACCTATTAAGTCTCACACGCGGTCGAAATGCGCGCACATTTCGACAGTGGTTTCATCAAACGGCGGCACTTTCAGAAAAAGAAGTCCACGCACGGTTTGTCGACTTAATGTACGAAGTTCCGTGGGCGTCAACAGCTCCAGTAAAAACGATTCGGTATGCCGTATCCGTTTGTCTTGACTTGGCTAATCCCATTCTTGGGCAGTTGGCAAGCGTTGCAGATGCTTTTCTGATTGATCGATTACTTCGGGGAAATTCTGCAAAATATTTTGTTGAAGATCTTCGCGCATTCAGAGGCAAGATCGGGATTCGTTGACAAGTCACCCGGTCGCAGTCCTTTTCAGGCACCCCCGGCTTGCTGGCAGTCCGCTTGACCGATAGGTCATAGGAGAAAGACGAGTTTGCAATCACCAGAGCCAATGATGGATTTACCAGCTAATTGCGGATCATTTTTAAGGGCTGGGCGCCTAGTTCATCGCTTGAAAACAGGTTCCGGGTGATTTGTGGTATCCAACCCAAAAAATCGTTCACTCGCCCTTGTCGCCCGACAATTTCAGCAGGTCGCCGCCATTGGCCAGTGACAGCAGGCCGGATTTCGCATAAATCCCCAGCTTGGCGCGCGTATCGACGATGTCCAGGTTGCGCATGGTGAGTTGGCCGATGCGGTCCAGCGGCGTGAAGCTCAGCTCGCCTTTTTCCATGGTCAGGCGCTCGGGGTGGTAGGTCAGGTTGGGCGACTCGGTGTTGAGGATCGAGTAGTCGTTGCCGCGGCGCAGTTCCAGCGTGACTTCGCCGGTGATGGCGCTGGCAACCCAGCGCTGCGCGGTTTCGCGCAGCATGATGGCCTGCGAGTCGAACCAGCGGCCCTGATACAGCAGGCGGCCCAGGCGGCGGCCGCTGTCGCGGTATTGCTCGATGGTGTCTTCGTTGTGAATGCCGGTGACCAGGCGCTCGTAGGCGATGAACAGCAGCGCCAGCCCCGGCGCTTCGTAGATGCCGCGGCTCTTGGCTTCGATGATGCGGTTTTCAATCTGGTCGCTCATGCCCAGCCCGTGGCGCCCGCCAATGCGGTTGGCTTCCAGGATCAGTTCAACCAGGCTGTCATAGACCTTGCCGTTGAGCGCGACCGGGCGGCCTGCTTCAAAGCGTACCGTGACTTCTTCGCGCAAGACCGAAACTTCGTCTTTCCAGAACGCCACACCCATGATGGGCTGGACGATCTTCATGCCGCTGTTCAATTGCTCCAGGTCTTTGGCCTCGTGCGTGGCGCCCAGCATGTTGGAGTCGGTGGAGTAGGCTTTTTCGGCACTCATCTTGTAGCCAAAACCGTGCGCGGTCATGAAAGCCGACATTTCGGCGCGGCCGCCCAGCTCGTCGATGAAGAGCTGGTCGAGCCAGGGTTTGTAAATTTTCAGGCTGGGGTTGGTGAGCAGGCCGTAGCGGTAAAAACGCTCGATGTCGTTGCCCTTGAAGGTGCTGCCGTCGCCCCAGATGTTGACGTCGTCTTCCTTCATGGCGGCGACCAGCATGGTGCCGGTGACGGCGCGCCCGAGCGGCGTGGTGTTGAAGTAGGTCACGCCCGCCGTGCTGATGTGAAAAGCGCCGGATTGCAGCGCGGCAATGCCTTCGGCGGCGAGCTGGCTGCGGCAGTCAATCAGGCGCGCTTTTTCAGCGCCGTATTGCATCGCCTTGCGCGGGATGTCGTCGTAGTCGGGCTCGTCGGGCTGGCCCAGGTTGGCGGTGTAGGCGTAGGGTATGGCGCCCTTGAGTTTCATCCAGTGCAGCGCGGCGCTGGTGTCCAGGCCGCCGGAAAATGCAATGCCGACTTTCTGGCCGATGGGAAGGTGTTGAAGTATGGTGGCCATGGAAGGGGTTCCTGGGTGATTCCGGATTCAGGCGAGGTGACAGATGTAGTGGTAAGCCCCGACGCCTTCGGCAACACGAATGTCGAAGCGCGAGTTGCCGGGCACGCTGAATTTCTCGCCCACGGCGGACTTGACCCAGGCGTCGCTGCCCGCCAGCTTGTACTCGCAACTGCCGGCCACGCATTCCATGGTTTCGGGCGTGCCGGTGTTGAAGCTCAGGGTGGCGGGCAGGATCACGCCCACTGATTTTTTGCTGCCGTCGGCCAGGGTGATGCCGTGGCTCACGCATTTGCCGTCAAAGTACACGTTGGCGCGGGTGATGACACTGATATTGTCAATTTTTTCGGTGGTCATGGAATGATTGGATCAATGGGGAACGCTGTGGCCAGCGGTCCGGGTGAGTAAACCACTGATTTTAGGTCACACGGGCGGGCCGCATCAGCCCCGGCGATCAAGTCATGCCATTGCGGCTGGCCAGCTCGACAAACAGGCCCGAATGGTCCAGGTCGGCAAGGCCGTGCTCCGCGCTGTCGGCATAGAGCTGCTCAAACAGGGTGGTGGCGGGGGCATCAAAACCGATTTCCTGTGCGGTGGCGATTGCGTTGCGCATATCCTTGAGCTGTATCGAGAGCCGGCCGCGTGTTGCGAAGTCGCGCTCGACCATGCGCTGGCCATGCACCTGCAAAATCCGGCTGTCGGCAAAGCCGCCGGTAATCGCTTCCTTGACCTTTGCCATGTCGGCGCCACCCCTGGTGGCAAACAGCAAGGCCTCGGCCACCGCGCCGATCGTGACGCCAACAATCATCTGGTTGGCCAGTTTGGCGAGCTGGCCCGTCCCATGCGGGCCGACATGGGTCGCGCGCCCGAACACCCGGAACAAGGGCAGGGCGCGTTCAAATTCGGCCGCCTTGCCGCCCACCATGATGACCAGTGTGCCCTGCTCGGCGCCACAAACGCCGCCGGAGATCGGGGCATCAAGGTGCGCCACACCCAAGGCGCCCAGGCGGGCAGCGTGGTCGCGTGCTTCGCGCGGCATGATCGAAGCCATGTCGATGAAGAGCGCGCCCGGTTTCATGGCCGCGGCGGCGCCTTGCGTGAACAGCACGTCTTCAATGGCGGCGCTGTTTTCCAGCAAACTGACCACCATGTCGGCAGAGGCAAGCGCCGCACCGGCGCGAGCATGCACCGTCGCGCCAAGCGCGGTCAGCGCATCGGCTTTGCCTTGCGTGCGGTTCCATACCTGGAGCGCATAGCCCGCTTCACACAGGCGCCTGGCCATGGGGAAACCCACGTTGCCGGTGCCTAAAAAGGCGATGCTGGGGGTGTGCGCCGTGCTTGCAATAGTCATTGAGTTTTCCGGTGAGGTGCGCGGCAACCATCATGAGGCCCGCCGCGCGAGAATGCTGTCAGATAGCTTGCTGGGCCGTTGAAGGGGCAGACGGCTTGAGGGCGCTGGCCAGCAGACTTGCCAGGTTGCGGCTGGCAACTTCGTCGTGCTGGTGAATCAGGGCTTCGGCCGCGTTTTCATCGCCGGCGCCTATCGCTTGGGCAATCGCTTCGTGTTCATCCCAGATCGATTCGTACATCGTGTGTATCTGCAGCACGGCGCCCATGGCGCGGCGGATGTGGCGCCAGTGCAGTTGCGCGCTCTGGGCAATCAGCGGGTTGCCCGACGCGGCATAAATGGCCGCGTGAAACTGCATGTCGGTTGTCATCATGGCCTTGAGCTTTTTGCTGCGGGCCGCAGCCCGGCCCTGGCTGATCAGCCGGGGGTCGAGCTGGCTGCGCGCTTGCGCGGCCAGGCGCACGGCCAGTGCGTCAAGGGCGCTGCGCACCTGGTAAATCTGCACCAACCAGGCGACGTTCAACGGTGCCACCAGCACGCCGCGGCCGGGAGCATCCAGCACAAAGCCGTCTTTTTTCAGCAGCCGCAAGGCCTGCAGCACGGGCTGGCGCGATACGTCGAGTTGCCCGGCGATATCTTCCTGCGTGATGCGCGCGCCGGGTGCCAGCGAGCCGTCGCTGATCGCGTCGAGCAGGCTTCGATAGACCTGATCGACCAGGTCGGGCGCGGATTCGATCTTGATGAGCTGCTGGGTCATTCGTTTTGTATTGTATACAGAATACACAAAGCGGCCGATCGCCGGCCTCACCCAAGGCAGTGACGCAGCGGCCTGACTGTGCCAAGATGGCATCCGTTTGACGATAAGTTCATTTTTTGGGAGACCGCATGACCGCACCTGATCCCGCCTGGCTGGACCTCATGTACAACAACCGCGCGCTGGTACCCGAGTACCCAACGCATTTCACGCGCTGGATTGAGGCTTCGGTGCAGGCCAGGAATACGCAGTCCTGCTCGCTGAACCTGGCCTTTGGCCCGGGCGATGGCGACCGGCTGGATGTTTTCCCCGCAGCCAGGGGCGCTGCGCCGGTGGTGGTGTATATTCACGGCGGTTACTGGCGTTCCCTGGACAAAGCGGACTTTTCGTTTGTGGCACCGGCCTTCACCGAAGCTGGCGCCTGCGTGGTGATTCCCAATTACGATTTGTGTCCGGCAGTGACGATTCCGGAAATCACGCTGCAAATGGTCAGGGCGCTGGCGTGGATTTACCGCAATGTGGCGCGTTTTGGCGGCGACCCGGAGCGAATCACGGTGATCGGGCATTCGTCGGGAGGGCACTTGGCCGCCATGCTGCTGGCTTGCCTGTGGCCGGTATTTGCCAAAGATCTGCCCGCTGATCTGGTGAAAAATGCGCTGTCAATTTCCGGCCTCTACGAGCTGGAATCCATGCGGCACGCGCCGTTTGTCAAAGACTCGCTCAAGCTGACGCCAGCCCAGGTGGCGCAGGCCAGCCCGGCCTGGCTGCCGCCGCCGGAACAAGGCGTTCTTTATGCCGTGGCCGGGTCCCTTGAGAGCGAGGAGTTTTTGCGCCACAGCGAGCTGATCGAGCAGGCCTGGGGGCGCCGGGTGGTGCCTGTGCGCGAAGCCTTGCCGGGGCTCAATCACTTCAGCATTCTTGAGGCGCTGGTTCAGCCCGGCCACCGCCTGAACCAGCTGGTATTGCAGCTGGTCGCCAGCACCGCTCCCTGAACAGGCGACAGGGCCGGCCAAGGCTACATCAGCAGATCTTCGGTGGCGTTGGTGCCGCCCAGAACGACGTAGTTGACCTTGCGGATGTCCATGAGTTTTTTGCCGCCGGCGTAGCTGACGGCGCTCTGGATGTCTTCTTCCATTTCGCGCAGCGTGTCGGCCAAAGAGCCTTTCACGGGCTCCAGAATTCGCTTGCCCTCGACGTGCCTGTACTCGCCCTTGTTGAAGTCCGAGGCGCTGCCGTAATATTCCTTGAAGAGCTTGCCATCGACCTCGACGGTTTTGCCGGGGCTTTCATCCAGGCCGGCCAGCAGCGAGCCAATCATCACCATGGTGGCGCCAAAGCGCACTGATTTGGCAATGTCGCCGTGCTCGCGGATGCCGCCGTCGGCAATGATGGGTTTGGTCGCCACGCGCGCGCACCATTTGAGCGCCGAGAGTTGCCAGCCGCCGGTGCCAAAGCCGGTCTTCATTTTGGTGATGCAGACCTTGCCCGGGCCAATGCCGACCTTGGTGGCGTCGGCGCCCCAGTTTTCCAGGTCGATCACCGCTTCGGGCGTTCCCACGTTGCCGGCGATCACAAACGACGCGGGCAGTTTCTGCTTGAGGTTGGCGATCATCTTTTGCACCGTGTCGGCGTGGCCGTGCGCCACGTCAATCGTGATGTAGTCGGGCGCCAGGCCTTCGGCAAGCAGTTGGTCCACCGTGTCGTAATCGGGCTTTTTCACGCCCAGCGAGATGGAAGCGTAAACGCCCTGGGCCTTCATGGCCTTGACGAACTGCACGTTGTCCAGATCAAAGCGGTGCATCACGTAAAAGTAGCCGTTTTTCGCCAGCCAGGCGCAGATGTCTTCGTTGACCACCGTTTTCATGTTGGCCGGCACCACCGGGATGCGAAAGCGCCGCCCGCCCAGGGTCACGCTGGCATCGCATTCGGAGCGGCTTTCCACGCGGCATTTGCGCGGCAGCAGCAGGATGTTGTCGTAGTCGAAGATTTCCATGATTTCCCAAGCTCCTCAATAAGACCGTTAACGAACAGAAGGCACTTGGACTGGACCGGCTTGCCTGCAAAGGTCTGCACATGGGGGGTGCGCCAGCAAACAAAAAACCGGGCGCAATTGCTTGGGCCCGGTGCCTGATTCTAGGCGTCTACGTCCGCCTTGGGTGGGTACGGCGCATATACCGTTCATAGGGTTGGGCTGATGTGGGTGGCCGACCTGTTGCCGCAGTCGCCGCAGCGGTGTCAGTTTGCTTGAGCTGCCGCGCAGCGCGATTGCGCTGCCACCAGCACTTGGCCTTTTTCGTCCTCGATCCAGCCGATCACACGCAGGCGGCTCGGGTTGGCGCCTGGCGCAATGTTCATGGGGCGCATTTCAAAAAAGCGGTTTTGCTCTGTTTTTGATAGCGTATTGCGCCCGTTCCACGTGGGCTGAAGCAGGTTTCTGACCAGATTTCTTTCGACCGGCGAGCCCCCGGTGCCGGCCGCCAGGGTTTCGACCAGAGCCAGCCAGGCCGTCCAGTGCTGGTTCCTGGCCACCCTGGGAATGGGCTTGAGTTCTATGGAAGCGCCAATGTAATCGGCCACCGGCAAGCCGTGTGAGACACGCAATGTCGCGCCTTTGAGTCCTTTGACTGGCCGGCTGCCGGCCTGGGCCTTTGCCGGAACCTGCTGGCCCAGCGCTTGCAGCCGGGTCAGCGCGTCGCGGCTCGCCAGCGCGGACAGGGGCGCGTTGCCGCCCTGGCTGCCCGGCACCACCCAGTCCAGCGCGAGCTGGCCCGCAGCCGCCTGGGGCGTTGCCGGGTCAGCCCAGCAACTGTCACAGTCGGCGTTGATAAAGCGCTCCATCAACTGCGCAGGCCGCGGCTGGCCGTCGCTGGCGCAATACGACTGGGCGAGCGCGTTGGGCAACGGGACCAGCCAGGCCATGCCGGCAAGCAGCAGGGAAGCGGGGAAGAAAGGTTTCATTCAGGCTTTCTACAATGAGGGATGTTTTCAGAAGTCGTTTCGCCATCGCCCCTCTTACAAAATCTTAACCCTGAGCAATTGGCGGCGGTGACCTTGCCCGCCACCCACGCGCTGATTCTCGCCGGGGCGGGCTCCGGCAAGACCCGGGTGCTGACCACCCGCATCGCCTGGCTGCTGCAAACCGGCCAGGTGTCGCCCGGCGGGATTCTGGCGGTGACGTTTACCAACAAGGCCGCCAAGGAAATGCTGCTGCGCCTCTCAGCCATGCTGCCGCTCAACGTGCGCGGCATGTGGATTGGCACTTTTCATGGCCTGTGCAACCGCTTTTTGCGGGCGCATTACAAGCTGGCCAATCTGCCTTCGACATTCCAGATCCTCGATACGCAGGACCAGCTCTCGGCCATCAAGCGGCTTTGCAGGCAGTTCAATGTTGATGAAGAGCGTTTCCCACCCAAGCAATTGATGTGGTTTATCGCCAGCTGCAAGGAAGACGGCCTGCGCGCCAGGGATGTGGTGGTGCGCGACGAGGAAACCCGCAAGAAGGCCGAGATCTACGCCTTGTACGAAGACCAGTGCCAGCGCGAAGGCGTGGTCGATTTTGGCGAGCTGATGCTGCGCAGCTACGAGCTGCTGCGTGACAATGCCCCGATACGCGAACACTACCAGCGGCGCTTTCGCCACATCCTGATCGACGAGTTCCAGGACACCAACAAGCTGCAATACGCCTGGATCAAGATGCTGGCCGGGCAGGGCGCGGATGCGGCGCAGGGCGCTGGCGTGATGCAGGGCGGCTCGGTGGTGGCGGTCGGTGACGACGACCAGAGCATTTACGCGTTTCGCGGCGCACGCGTGGGCAACATGGCTGACTTTGTGCGCGAATTCCACGTCACGCACCAGATCAAGCTCGAGCGCAACTACCGCAGTTTCGGCAACATTCTGGATTCGGCCAATGAGCTGATCAGCCACAACAGCAAGCGGCTGGGCAAAAACCTGCGCACCGAGGCCGGCCCTGGCGAGCCGGTGCGGGTGGTCGAGTCCGTCAGCGACTTTGCCGAGGCACAGTGGTTTGTCGATGAAGTGTGCCAACTGGTGCGTGAGGGCACCCAGCGCAAGGAAATTGCGCTGCTGTACCGCAGCAATGCGCAAAGCCGGGTGATGGAAACAGCGCTGTTCAACGCTGGCGTGCCCTACCGGGTTTATGGCGGCCTGCGCTTTTTCGAGCGCGCCGAGATCAAGCATGCGCTGGCCTATCTGCGCCTGCTGGAGAACCCGAACGACGACACCAGCTTCATGCGCGTCGTCAACTTCCCGCCGCGCGGCATCGGCGCCCGCAGCATCGAGCAACTGCAGGACAGTGCGCGCGCTGCGGGCTGTTCACTCAGTGACGCGGTCAGTGCCGTGAGCGGCAAGGCCGGCGCGAATCTGACTGCCTTCGTTGCCATGCTCGATGTGCTGCGCGAGCAGACCACCGGCCGCACACTGCGCGAAATCATCGAGCAGGTACTGCAGCACAGCGGGCTCGAGGAGCACTACAAAGCGGAAAAGGAAGGCCAGGACCGGCTGGAAAATCTCGCCGAGCTGGTGAACGCCGCCGAATCCTTTGTGACCCAGGAAGGTTTTGGCCGCGACGCGGTGGCCTTGCCGGTGGATGAGTTGGGCGCGCCGCTGACCCAGTCGCCCGTCAGCCAGGGTCTGGACCCGGGTGTGGCCGTTCACCCTGAGCCTGTCGAAGGGACAGCTTCGACAGGCTCAGCCCGAACGAATCTGGGGCCCGACTTCGACAGCGGTGAAACACTGTCGCCGCTGGCGGCTTTTTTGACGCACGCGGCGCTCGAATCCGGCGACAACCAGGCGCAGGCCGGCCAGGATGCCGTGCAGCTCATGACCGTGCATTCCTCCAAGGGGCTGGAGTTTGACTGCGTCTTCATCTCGGGCCTGGAAGACGGCCTGTTCCCGCACGAAAATTCCATGAGCGACCCCGGCGGCCTGGAGGAGGAGCGCCGCCTGATGTATGTGGCCATCACCCGTGCCCGCCAGCGGCTTTACCTGAGCCACTCGCAAACGCGTATGTTGCACGGCCAGACGCGCTACAACCTCAGGAGCCGGTTTTTTGACGAGTTGCCCGAAGCGGCGCTGAAATGGATCACGCCGAAAAATCAGGGCCTTGCAGCTGGCTTCGGCCGCGGAAATGCTACTAATTCAGGAGCAGAAAACACACGTAGTGACTGGGCTAACCGTGTATTTTCTTCAAATTCCGTGGACTCTCAGCGTTTTCCCGGCGCGCCCGTTCCAGCGCAGCGAAGCGCGTCCGCGCATGGGCTGAAAAACGGCATGAACGTGTTCCATGCCAAGTTTGGCGAGGGCAAGGTGTTGCTGCTCGAAGGCAGCGGAGACGACGCCCGGGCCCAGATCAACTTCACGCGGCATGGCGTGAAATGGCTGGCGCTGAGTGTGGCCAAGCTCACGCCTTTATAAAAAAAACCCGGCCAGAGCCGGGTTTGGGAGTTGGGCCCGACTGCGGCGCTTCAACGTGGCGCCTGCAGCATCCGGTTCACGTCGGCGTCGTTGGGCAGGGCGTAGTCGTAGCCGCGGATGATGCGGCTGTCTTCAGTGCGCACCAGCTTCAGGCTGACGAAGGTGAAGGTGGCGGCGGCTGAATAGGTCCCGACCAGCACCATGCTGGCGTGATGGCTGCGCGCGATGTCCTTGATCTCGCGCGAGAGCAGCAGCTCGCCGGTTTCTTCGCGGATGAAGACATCGCCCCGCAATTTGAGCTCCTTGACGTTGAAGCCGCTGGCAACCAGGTTGGAGGCATATTGCTCGGACAGGGTGCGGCCCAGCGGCGCAGCGCGGCGCAGGTCATTGACGTTGACCACCGTGGCGACCAGCACCGGCGTGTCGCCGAATGTGCTGACATCAATGCCGGCGACCAGCTTGTTGATGGCGTCACGGTTGAGCGCGACGAAGCGGCTGGCTGCTGCTTCCTCGTAAGTGGCGCTGGTGCGCGTTACCGCGGGGGTGCCGCAGCCAGCCAGCAAGGCGAGTGCCGTGGCCGAGAGAATAAGTTTGTAGTTCATTAGCCGACCACCCTCATGATTTTGGGTGAACTGGGCGGCATCATCAGGTTCTGGTCTATTTCTTCAATGTAATAGACATCGGTCTTGCGCGCCAGGTAACGCCCACCATCGGTGACCGTGGTGGTCAGGATCAGTTCGGTATGGGTCGGCCCGCCCGAGTCGATACTGGCGACGGTGTCTGCCACGGCGGCCAGGCCCAACCCGCCGGCCAGCTTGGCATCGAGGTGCTCAAAACGAAGACCGTAAATTGCATACAGCCCGGCGGTGATCATGGTGAACTTGCCGGGGATGAAGTGGGGTCGCGGGCCCTTGTGGTAAACCACCTGGGTCTGGTAGCTCACCTGCAGCGCACCGCCCGGCGACTGATGCACCACCTGGCCGCTTTTGACCAGTTCGGTGATGAGGAATTCGTGGAAGGCTTTGTCGAACGGGCTGGCATTCGGCGGCAGCGCCACGTACAAATCGTTCGTGGCCGTGTTGGCTTTGTTCAGGCTGCCAAGGGTTTGGGTGACGACGTCCTTGGCCAGCAAATTCCAGTGCCCGGCTGACCGGACCTTGGGTTGCACCGTCAGAGGAAAGTTCTCGGACACCGGGATCGGCGAGGTGGCGCAGCCGACCACCAACACCGCGCCGGCAGCAAGCGCCAGTAACTTCAGGGTTTTCGGAATCAAGGTAACCCCCCTTTATTCATGTTAGTAAAACAAAAAACGCCATTGTGGTGACGCCAGGACGGTTCATTATCAGTCGATCTATTCCATAAAAACAAGATAAATCAACACCTTCAACCGCTTTTTTCATGTTGTTTGGGCAGTTTTTTGTGGCTTTGGCAACATGCGGCGGTCATTGGCGCTGCACGATTCGGGTCATCAGGCGTCCGCGGGCGGAACAGGCGGATCGGTGAGCGAGGGTTCTTCATCGATGCCAACGAAGCAGTCCCGAAACGTGAAATAGATCGATGTAAAAAACATCGTCACGATGACCAGACCGACCGGAAACATCACCGTCGCGGCCAGCGTTGCGCTGCCCAGCGCGCTGGCAATCAGTGTGACGACCAGGGTTGCAACGACGAAGATTCCCATCCAGGCGAGGCCGAACACGGTGAATGCGCCCATGTTTTTGTAACAAGCGAGGAAACTGAAAAACAGGCTCTTGACCGGTGTCACCCCATGCCAGTGCACCAGCGCGGGAGCGTGCCAGAACATGAGCGATAGCGGCAGGTACAGCGCCATGGCCACCCACATCGCCGCCTGAAAACCGCCTTGCAGCACCAGTTCCTCGGAAATCTTGCCGCCCACCAGATAGAGCCTGGCGAATTCCCCGCCATCAAACAGGGCCGACACCCCCATCACGCCCAGAAATCCCGCGGCGTAAAGGCCGCCCAGCACCAGCATGGCCTGCTTGCGCTGCTGGCCAGCGCGAAAGGCGCTGATCAGGATGGAGGGCATGGGAAACTTGCCTTTGGTGGCTTCCTGGGTGGCGGCCATCAGTCCGAGCGTGGCCGCCGGCAGCAGGGCCAGCGCCAGTGCCGCGCCCACATAGGGCAGCAGCGTTGCGACCGAGAGCACGGCCATGAACATGAAAAACAATCCCGACATCGCCAGCGGCTGCTGCAAAAAGGTCTTGATGCCCAGCTTGACCCAGGTCAGGCCGGTGCGCGCGGGAACGATGTTCAGTTTCATTGTGGGACCGGTTTTTGGGGCGATGACAGACGGTAAGGGTGCAGCAGCCGCTCGCGCAGCACGCGTTCAAAATGGTTTGGATCGTGCGTTTTGAGCACGGCCGCGTCGCGCGGCAAATGAAAATCCCACAGCCGTGAAATCCAGAAGCGCAGCGCCGCGGCGCGCTGCAGGGCCGGCAGCAGGGTGCGTTCCTGCGCGGTTAGGGGGCGAGCCCGCTGGTAGGCGGCCATGAAGGCGTCGGCGCGCGCTGTCTCTGGCGCGGCGTTTGCCAGATTGATGCACCAGTCATTGAGGCAAACGCCGATGTCAAACAGGAAGGTATCGCAGCCGGCGAAGTAAAAATCAAAAAACCCGGTGAGCTTGCCGTTCTCAAACATGACGTTGTCGCGAAACAGGTCGGCGTGAATGACGCCGCGTGGCAGGCTGCCGTAGCCAGACGAGGCCGCAACATGGTTCTGGTAGGCCAGCTCGCCCAGAATCAGGCTGCGCTGCGCCGGCGTCAGGAAGGGCAGCACCACGGGAACGGTGTCGTTCCACCAGCTCAAGCCGCGCAGATTGGGCTGCTGGCGCGGGAAGGCGCGCCCGGCCAGGTGCATGCGTGCCAGCATCTCGCCCACTTGCGCGCAGTGCTCCGGCGTGGGAGCCAGCTCGCTGTGGCCGGGCAGTTTGTTGACAACGGCAGTCGGCTTGCCTTTCAGGCGATGCAGGATGACTCCGCTGGCGTCTGCGGCCGGGTCAGGCACGGGAATGCCGTGCGCTGCCAGATGCTTCATCAGGTGCAGGTAAAACGGCAACTGCTCGAATGTCAGCCGCTCAAACAGCGTCAGCACGTAGTGGCCCTGGCTGGTGTCTATGAAGTAGTTGGTGTTTTCGATGCCGTCCGCAGCGCCCTTGATGCTCTGCAGCGACCCCAAATTCAATGGGTTCAGGAACGCAGCAGCCTCGTCAAACGAGACCTCGGTAAATACGGCCATGTCTGAAACGAAATCCTGAACTGGAAATTAAAAAACCCGGGACTGCAGACTTAAAACTTCAGCACGTTCCAGACGCGCGAGCCATTGGTGTCGCCACCGGATGCGGCGGGCGGGGCGCCCCGGGCGCCTTCTGCGGGCTTGATCTCGTAAGGGGGTACGCCGGTTTTGGGTTGCACCGTGATTTGCTCGGTCTGGCCGCCGACCCGCAACTCGTCGATGCGGGAACCCGCGTCTTCAATGCGGATCCGCTGGATCACCTGGTTGCCACGCCCGGGCTGCGCTGGCGCCGCCGCCGCTGGCGCGGGCTGTTGCGCAGGCGCTGGCGTTTGAGCCAATGCCGCGTCCAGTGGCAGCAAGGCAAGCGCAGCGGCAAGTAGCGGGCCAAAAGCGTTTTTCATGACAGCATTGTAGGCTGGCCGGTCTGAAATGGATTGGCGCCATTTGCGCCAATATCCCCGACAATCTGGCCCCATGAGCCCTGACAAAAAAACGCTGCTGCTGGTGGACGGCTCCAGCTACCTGTACCGCGCCTTTCATGCCATGCCCGATCTGCGCGTCAAACCGGGCGACCCGCAAAGTCCGGCCACGGGCGCCATTCGCGGCATGATCAACATGATGCAGAAACTGCGCAAGGATGTGCGCGCCGATTACGCGGCCTGCGTTTTTGACGCGCGCGGCCCGACCTTTCGCGATGCGCTCTACCCCGAGTACAAGGCCCAGCGCTCGGCCATGCCCGATGATCTGCGCAGCCAGGTCGGGCCGATTCATGAAGTGGTGCGGCTGCTGGGCTGGAAAGTCCTGAGCGTGCCGGGGGTGGAAGCCGATGACGTGATCGGCACGCTGGCGGGCATGGGATCGCAGCAGGGCATTGAAGTCATTATTTCCAGCGGTGACAAGGACCTGAGCCAATTGGTGGATGAAAACGTCACGGTGATTGACACCATGAACGAGCGCCGCCGCGACCTGGCCGGTGTCGAGGCGGAGTTTGGCGTGCCGCCGCGCCTGATGGTCGATTACCAGACGCTGGTGGGCGACGCGGTCGATAACGTTCCCGGCGTGCCCAAGGTCGGCCCCAAAACCGCCGTCAAGTGGCTGCTGGAATACGGCTCGCTCGATGCGCTGGTGGCGCGCGCCGGCGAGATCAAGGGCGCGGTGGGCGACAGCCTGCGCCTGTCTCTGGACTGGCTGCCCAGGGGCCGCGAACTGCTGACCATCAAGAAAGACTGTGACCTGGCCGACTACGTTGAGGGTCTGCCTGCCATGGAATCAATCGCTATCGGCGCGCAGCAGACTGACGCGCTGAAGGATTTTTATGAAAAATACGGGTTCAAGAGCCTGGTCAGGCAAATCGACATTGAAACGACGCCGCCCGAGAGGATGGGCGGGCCGCAGGGACACCAGCCGTCGGCCCAAACCGCGGGCCCTGCGCGTGCTGGCAGCGCGCCCGATGCGCCCGGCCTGTTTGACGGCCCCGCTTTTTTGAACACGCCGCTGGCCGAGCGCGCCACCAACCTGCGCTACGACACGATTTTGACCTGGCCCGATTTTGAGCGCTGGCTGGCCAGAATCGAAGCGGCCGGGCTGGTGGCGCTGGATACCGAAACCACCTCGCTCGACGAAATGCTGGCCCAGATCGTCGGCCTGAGCTTTAGCGTCACGCCGGGCGAGGCGGCCTATATTCCGCTCACGCACGACTACCCCGATGCACCGGCGCAATTGCCGCGCGACGAAGTACTCGCAAAACTCAAGCCCTGGCTTGAAAACCCGGCCCGTGCCAAGCTGGGCCAGCACGTCAAATACGACCGCCACGTGTTTGCCAACCATGGCATTGAAGTGCAGGGCTACGCCCACGACACCATGCTGCAAAGCTATGTGCTGGAAGCGCACAAGCCGCACGGGCTGGCCAGCCTGGCCGAGCGGCATGTCGGGCGCAGCGGCATCAACTACGAAGACCTGTGCGGCAAAGGGGCCAGCCAGATCAAATTCAACCAGGTCGATATTGCCAAGGCCTCTGAATACTCCTGCGAAGACTCTGACCAGACGCTGGACGTACACCGCGTGCTGTGGCCGCAAATCAAGGCCAATGACAAGCTGCGTTTCATTTACGAACTTGAAATAAAGAGCAGCGAAACGCTGTACCGCATTGAGCGCAATGGCGTGTTGATTGACGGGCCCACGCTGGCCCGGCAAAGCGCCGAGCTGGGCCTGCGCATTTTGCAGCTGGAGAAAGAGGCGCACGAACTGGCGGGCCAGCCTTTCAATCTGGGCTCGCCAAAACAGATCGGCGAGATTTTCTTTACCAAGCTCGGTCTGCCGGTGGTCAAGAAAACCCCCAGCGGCGCGCCCAGCACAGACGAAGAAGTGCTCGAAAAACTGGCCGAAGACTATCCGCTGCCAGCCAAAATTCTGGAGCACAGGGGCCTGTCAAAACTCAAGGGCACTTACACCGACAAATTGGCCCAGCTCGCGAACCCGAAAACCGGCCGTGTCCACACGCATTACGCGCAGGCGGTCGCCATCACCGGGCGGCTGTCGAGCAATGACCCGAACCTGCAAAACATTCCGATCCGCACGCCCGAGGGCCGCCGCGTGCGCGAGGCCTTTGTGGCGCCCGCCGGCAGCGTGATTGCGAGCGCCGACTATTCGCAAATCGAGCTGCGCATCATGGCGCATATCAGTCAAGACGAGGCGCTGCTGCGCGCGTTTACCGAAGGTGTTGACGTGCACCGCGCCACCGCCGCCGAAGTGTTTGGTGTTGCGCCCGATCAGGTCAGCAGCGAGCAGCGGCGCTACGCCAAGGTCATCAACTTCGGCCTGATCTACGGCATGAGCAGCTTTGGCCTGGCGCGCAACCTGGGCATAGAAACCAGGGCCGCCGCCGCCTACATTGACAAATACTTTCAGCGCTACCCCGGTGTCAAGCGCTACATGGATGAAACGCGGCTGTCAGCCAAAAGCAAAGGCTACGTCGAGACCGTGTTTGGCCGGCGTCTGTACCTGCCCGAAATCAACTCGCCCAACGGCCCGCGCCGCGGCGCCGCCGAGCGTGCCGCCATCAATGCGCCGATGCAGGGCACAGCGGCCGACCTCATCAAGCTCAGCATGAACCGCGTGCAGCAGGTGCTTGACGACGAAAAGCGCGCCACCAAAATGATCATGCAGGTGCACGACGAGTTGGTGTTTGAAGTGCCCGAGGGCGAGGTCGAATGGGTGCGGCTGGAGATTCCGCGCCTGATGGCCAGCGTGGCCGATCTCAAGGTGCCGCTGCTGGCCGAGATCGGGATTGGGCCGAACTGGGACCAGGCGCATTGATCAGAGCCTGATGACGCGGGCTGTTTTTGGGTTGGCTTTGCCGCGGTGTCTTAATCCCTTTGAATTGAGGGCTGGCAAACTTGCGATGGTGGGTGGTCAATGCGCATCGGGGCGGATGCACTGGATATTGATGCCCATTTGTTGCGCGACGCTGAGCCAGGGACGGTCGGCCGTCAGGATTTTTGCTTTAAGCCGCTGTGCCACAGCCAGGCACAGGCGGTCGCCCAGGCTCAAGCCAAATTGCCGGGTTTGAGCGCGCATCCAGCCGGCTTGCGTGCCGTCCTCAGCCTTGATATCAATGACCGTGTAGGCCAGCTCTGCCAGGATGGCTTTTATCGCTTCAGGGTCGCCGCCCCGATCAAGGGATTTGGCAATGATTTCCGCCTGGTTGGCGGCGCTCACCACGCAGTGGCCCGATTGCAGTGCCTGCCTGACCACGTCGTCGCCCGGTTCACCTTGCAAAAAGGCAAGGATGGCCGCGGCATCCAGCACGATGAGCTGACTCATTCGTTTTCAGACGCAGCGCGGCGCTCTGCGATGAGTTCATCCGCCAGTGATGGCGAGCCCTGGGGCGCAAATTTTTGAAACAAGGCCTGTGCTCGATATAACTGCGCGCGTCGGGTGGTGGCAATCAGCTCACCGTTGCGTATGGTCCAGATCAACTGGTCGCCGTCCTTGATGTCGAGTTGCTCACGCAACGCAGCAGGGATAACCGTCCTGCCATTGGAGAGGCTTGAAGTGATTTTCATGGCAATACGTAATTTGTTAACTATATTGCCATTATATGACTAAAGCCTATTTTTGCCAAGTTAATCAATTTTGAGCGCTGTCTGTCGGCTCTATCACTATCACTTGTTGTGACGGTTCTGGCTGTTGCGCTGCCCTAAAGTCCCGGCAAGGTCAAGGTCACACGCGTTCCTTCGCTCACGGTGCTCTGCACCGCCACGCTGCCCTGGTGCAACTCCGCGATGCGCTTGACGATGGCCAGACCCAGGCCTTTGCCTTCTTCGCTGCTGGCGGGAGCCACGCTGCTGCGGCTTTGGTAAAGACGATCGAAGAGGTGGGGAATGTCTTTTTCAGCAATGCCGGGGCCGTTGTCGGCCACACTGATCTGCACCTGCGCGGCGCTGCCCGCATGGGCTGCCGAGCGGCTGACTGCCAGCGTGATCTGGCCGCCGCTGGGGGTGAATTTGAGGGCGTTGTCCAGCAGGTTGGCAATCGCGCGCTCGATCAGTTCAATGTCCACCGCCGCAAACGGCGGGTCGGCGTCGCTGCCATGCTGGCAGTGCAGGGTGATGCCGCGCTGGGCGGCACGGCCGGCAAAGCGCACGGCGATGTCATCCAGCATTTCGCTCAGGTCCAGCACCTCAGGGTGGAGCTTGAACTCGGGCTCGTCCAGTTGCGACAGATCGCCCAGCGAGCGCACCAGTTGCGCGGCGTTGCGGGTGTTGCGCAGCGCCATCTCGATCAACTGGCGGTCATCGGCGCGGGCGCTGTCACCGGCCCAGCGCTGCTCCAGGGTTTCCAGGCAGGCGACGGTCGCGGTCAGCGGCGAGCGCAGGTCGTGCGACAGGTTGCTCACCCCCTCGCGGCGAAAGTGGTCGAGTTGGCGCAGCGCCTGCCACTGCATGCGCAAGGTCGCCAGCATGGCGCGAAAGCCTTCGCGCAGCTGGTCAAATTCGTCCAGCCGGCCGCGTGCCGGCGGCTCCTGCGCCGGGTCCGCCAGCACCCGCTGGGCGCCTTCGGCACCGGCAGCGCTCAGGCCTGCGCGCGACGCCTCGGCAACTTCCGCGCTGATGCGTCGCAGCGGCCGCGTCACAGCGGCGATGATCCAGGCGGCCATCAGCGTGGCGAGCGCGACCACGCCCGCCACGGCCGCCAGCGCCGGTCCGGCAAAGGCGGAGCGGAACAGCTCCAGCCGGCCGGCGGGCAGCGGCGCCTTGTGCGCCACCAGGTAGAGGTAGCCCGCGACCGGACCGGTTTGGCGAGTGACAACGCGGCTCAGCGCGCGGGCTGCGATCACGGCATTGGCGTCCATGCGTTCCGGGTCGTCGCCCATGACATACGGCATGCTCGGACCCGGCTCGCTGCCCTGCGCGGCCTGCCGCACCGGCCCCAGCGCCACCTTGAAGCCGCTGGGCAGACGGACGTTTCCGGTGCTGGAGAGCACCACGCCGTCTGCGTTGAGCAGGTAAAGCTGGGTGTCGGCCTCAAACAGCAGCAGCTTGCGCAGCAGCGCGTTCAGCTCGTCGGGTTGGCGCTCGTGCAGTTCAATAAGGTTGTCGTAGCTGGCGACCACCCGGCTCAAAAAGACGTTGGCGCGCGCGTAGGTGGTTTCGTGCTCGAACCGGTCAAAGGCGACCGCCACCGTGGCGGCCACACCCAGCGCGGTGAGCAGCCCGGTGATGAAAATCGTCAGCGCGATCTTGAAGCGAACGGTCACGGCTGGCTTACAGGGAGGCTTCGCGCATCTTGTAGCCCGCCCCGCGCACGGTGAGGATGAGTTGCGGGTGCAGCGGATCCTGCTCGAGCTTGGCGCGCAGGCGGTTGATGTGGGTGGTCACGGTGTGCTCGTAACCATCATGCGAATAGCCCCAGACCGCGTTCAGCAGCTGGCTGCGCGAAAACACATGGCCGGGGTGCTGGGCAAAGTGCAGCAGCAAGTCAAACTCCAGCGCCGTAAATTCCAGCAGCGCACCCTTGACGCGCACCTCGCGCTTGATGGGCTGTATCTCCAGCTCGCCATTGCGCAAGATGCCGCTCTGGGATTTGGCCGCCGTCTGCGCGGCCAGCAGCAGCTCGGCGCGGCGCAACAGCGCTTTGACGCGGGCCAGCAACTCGGCCATTGAAAACGGCTTGGTGAGGTAGTCGTCCGCGCCCAGTTCGAGGCCGAGCACGCGGTCCAGTTCAGTGGACTTGGCGGTCAGCATCAGGATCGGCGTGTTGCGGCCCCTGGCGCGTAGCGCCTTGCACACTTCCAGGCCATCCAGGCCCGGCATCATCAAATCCAGAATCAGCGCGTCGCAAGCCTGTTCGGTCTGGCTGGCCAGGGCCGCCAGACCGTCAGCCACGGCGGTGACCTGATAGCCCGCCGTGCGCAGGTTCAGCGCGATCATGTCGCGGATGTCGGCTTGGTCTTCGGCAACAAGGATCTGGTAGGCCATGGGGGATTGTCGGTTGGGCGGGGCTGATTCTTACGCAGATGTTATCGGAATGTGATGTTTGGTGACGCTGGCGCGAGATGTGCCTCCCACACTTCAACTCATCTTCACTCATTGCTCAGGAGCCGCGTCATGACACCCACCCTTTCGCCCCATGGTCCAGGCACCGTGTTCCCTGTCCACCCGCCGGCGGTTGGGTGGGACGACATGCTGCCGCATCGTGACTACCTGGTGCGCTTTGCCCGGCGCAAACTGCAGGACCCGGCGCTGGCCGAGGATCTGGTGCATGACGTGTTTGAAGCCGTGGTCTCCGGCCGCGCCGTCTTTGGCGGGCGTTCGGCGCTGCGCTCCTGGCTGACAGGTATCTTGAAGCACAAGATTGTCGATCTGGTGCGCCAGCGATCAAGCCTGGACAGTCTGGACGAAGACGCCGAAAGCGTGGCCTGCCATACGCTCGAATGCCCGCAACCCCGACCCGATGAGTTGGCCGAGCAACGCCAGACGCTGCACCGGGTGCTGCTGGGCATTGCCGAGCTGCCGCAATGCCTGCGCGAAGTGATGCAACGGCGCGTGCTGCAGGACCAGTCTTCCCTGGAGGTCTGCCGGGCGCTGGGAATTACCGAAAACAACCTGTTTCAACGCATGTTCCGGGCGCGCCAGAGCCTGGGCTCAAACCGGTCGATGGCGCTGCACTGAGCTGCGCCGCGTCAGCGGCAGGGTTGAGTGCAATCGTGGCGCGACACTGCGTTTTGCTGCGGCGCACAGCCAGCCGCCGCTCGCTGCGAAACGGTTGAACCGTCTGCAGAGATCGGGCGCGCCCTTTTGCTCCCCCCTTGACACGCTTGATAAGATAAAAACTGCCCCAGCCGCTGGCAGTGATGCTGCCCCCGGGGTTTCATGCTTTGTGGGAGTGACCGGGCAAGTCACACTTACAAGTTTTTATTGGTCATTCAGGGCTCTAGCCCAGATAACACGGGCGCGAGCAGCTATGAATTTAGTAGCAATTTTGATGGGAACCCTGGCCGCCGGCATCGGCAGCGTGTGGCTGGCGGCATTGCTGAGTTTTGGCGTGCTGGCCCGCTTCACGACGCACATGCTCAGTCTGGCCGCGGGTGCATTGCTGGCGACAGCCTTCATGCACCTGCTGCCTGAGGCCTTTGAAAGCCAGGCCAGCGCCCATCAGCTTTTCACCACGCTGCTGCTTGGCCTGGTGGTTTTCTTCCTGCTTGACAAAGCCGAGTTGTGGCACCACGGGCATGAACATCATGCCGCCGCGAACCTGGCCGGCCCGCAGCTGCACGACCACGACCGTGGCCACGAGCAGAACCACAGTCACGCCGGGAAATCCGGCGGCTGGGCCGTCCTCGCTGGCGACAGCGTCCATGCATTTGGCGACGGCATTCTCATTGCCGCCGCGTTCATGGCTGACATGCGCCTGGGCGTAATTGCCGCGCTGGCTGTGATGGTGCACGAGGTGCCGCACCACATGGGCGACCTGATGGTGCTGAGCCAGACCTCCAGCAACCGGCGCATCGCCCTCACCAAGGTATCGCTGGCTGGCGCGGTCACGGCGCTGGGCGGTGTGATGGGTTATGCGCTGGTTGACCTGCTGCACGGCTATCTGCCGTTCTTTCTGGTCATGGCCTCCAGCAGTTTTATTTATGTGGCGCTGGCGGACCTGATTCCGCAACTGCAAAAGCGCGTGACGGCAAAGGAGACCGTCGCACAGATTGCCTGGCTGGCGATCGGGATCGGCTTGGTGACGCTGATTCGCTGGCTGTTTGACAGCCATTGAAAATGGTCGCGGCAAGCTTGAAGCGGCCGAAGTGGCGCAGACACTGAAACCGCCTGCGGCTGCATAAAATGGCAGGCATGACTCTGGCCCCCTACGCCTGTGACCCGGCGCGCTCGCGCGGCCGCCGCTACCCCGAGGCCCCGGCGCCCACCCGCTCCGACTTTCAGCGTGACCGCGACCGGATTGTGCATTCCACGGCATTTCGCCGCCTGGTTTACAAGACCCAGGTATTTTTGAACCACGAGGGCGACCTGTTCCGCACGCGCCTGACGCATTCACTGGAGGTCGCGCAACTCGGGCGCTCGATTGCCCGCACCCTGCGGTTCAATGAAGACCTGGTCGAAGCGATTGCCCTGGCGCACGATTTGGGCCACACGCCGTTCGGTCATGCCGGGCAGGATGCCCTGAACGCCTGCCTGAAAAACTTCAACCCCGAGAGCGCCGGTTTTGAGCACAACCTGCAAAGCCTGCGCGTCGTCGATGCGCTGGAGGAGCGTTACCCGGCCTACAACGGTTTGAATCTGACGTTTGAAACGCGTGAAGGCATTTTGAAGCACTGTTCCAGGCGCAACGCCCGACAGATCGAGGCGCGCGAACCCGGCGGCGTGGCGCACCGGTTTATCGGGCAGACGCCTGACGGGCTGCCACGCCGCCAGCCCGGCCTGGAAGCGCAACTGGCCAATCTGGCCGACGAAATCGCCTACAACGCCCACGATATGGATGATGGTGTCCGCTCCGGCTTGCTGAGCCTGGCGCAACTCGAGGAGGTCGCGCTGTTCAGCCAGTACCAGCGCGAAACGCTCAAGCAGTACCCCGCGCTGCGCGGCCGGCGGCTGCTGTTTGAAATCATCAGGCGCATGCTCAGCGCGCAGGTCTATGACGTGATCGGGGCGACGCGGCTGGCCTTGCGCCGGGCGGCGCCCGGCGACGTTCAGGCGGTGCGCGAGCAGCCGCCGCTGGTCTGTTTTTCAGAGGAAATGGCGTTGCAGTCCGCGTCGCTCAAGCGTTTCCTGCTACAAAATTTATATCGCCATCCGCAGGTGACGCAAACCACGCAAGGCGCGCAGCAGGTGGTGCGGGATTTGTTTGAAGCCTACATGACGGATCCGGCGCAAATGCCGCAGGCGCATATTGACCGATTCGACGGCATTGAAACCGCCCGCGTCGAGGGCGCAAAGCCTGAGCGCGTGGTGGCCGACTACATCGCCGGCATGACCGACCGCTTCGCCGCCAGGGAGCATGAACGCCTGAAAGGGCGCGCAGTTTTTGCCACTTGAGCGCCCGCGTCAAGGGACTGGCGATGCGCGGTCTCCGTCAGGAAGCAGAGTTCATCGACGACGATTGTCGCGGATGAGAGCGAGTCTGGTCACCCTCTTTGCAGCCGCGCAAACGTCTTGCGGAACTTGGCCACCTTGGGCGCGGCAACGGCCCTGCAGTAGCCCTGGCCAGGGTTGCGTTCGAAGAAATCCTGGTGGTAGTCCTCGGCCGGCCAGTAGTTGGCGACCGGCAGCACTTCGGTGACGATGGGGCTGCGGTACACGCCGCTGGCCGCCATTTCGGCAATCACCTCTCTGGTCACGGCCTCCTGTTCGGGCGTCGAGAAGTAGATGCCGCTGCGGTACTGCGTGCCCGCGTCATTGCCCTGGCAATTGAGCGTGGTGGGGTCATGGATGACGAAGAAAATTTCAAGCACCTCGCGGGTGCTGATCTGCGCCGGGTCATAGACCAGCTTCACGACCTCGTTATGCCCGGTGTTGCTGGTGCAGACCTGCTCGTAGCTGGGTCGCTCGACCTGGCCGTTGGCGTAGCCCGATTCCACGTCCGCCACGCCGCGCACTTGAACATAGACCGCTTCGGTGCACCAGAAACAGCCGCCGCCCAGGGTGATGGTTTGCAATTCATTCATGCGAGGGTTTCCTTTGCTGACGTGTTGATTCAGGCCGCTTTGCACGCCGCCACTTTAATCTTTTTGTGCGCGCACCGTATCGACAAACGCCGTCAGCGCGGCGTTGCTCTGGGCCGTCTTCCACAGGCAGTAGGTGTCGTAAGGCGTGGTGGCGCTGGCCAGCGGAACAAAGGCCGCGCCCGCCATCGCGGACTGCCGCAGCGCCGCCGGCACCAGCGCCACGCCCATGCCTTGCGACACCAGTGAAACCACGCTCAGCCAGTGCCGCAGTTCGTAGCGTATTTCGGGGTAGAACCCGGCTTCGCTGCAGATCGCGAGAATGCGCTCGTGGTAGTCGGGCGAGACGCTGCGCGAAACCACGGCAAACGGCTCACCCTGCAACAGGCGCAGCGGCAGCGAGCGTTTGCGCGCCAGCGCGTGGCCAGCGGGCAGGCAGCAGACAAAGGGCTGGCTGGCCACCAGCGTTTGTGACAGCTCGGGCGGCACGCGCGTGGTGTGCACAAAGCCCAGGTCGAGCCGGTCATGGGCCAGATCAATCAGTTGCTCGCTGGAGCTCAGTTCCCTGAGCATGAGCCGCAGCATGGGGTGCTGGGCCTGGAACCGCTCCAGGATTTTCGGCAGGCCGCTGTAGAGCATGGTGCCGGCAAAACCGATTGTCAGGCTGCCCTTCATGCCTTGGCCCACGTCCCTGGCAAGATGGGCTGCCTGGGCGGCCTGCTCGAGCAGTGCGCGCGCAGCGGGAACAAACGCCTGGCCAGCGGCGGTGAGGGCTACCTGTTTGCTGTTGCGGGTAAATAACCGGGCGCCGACCGAGGCCTCAAGCTGCTGGATATTGAGCGAGAGCGGCGGCTGCGAAATTGACAGGCGCCGCGCCGCCCGGCCGAAGTGCAGCTCTTCAGCCAGAACCAGAAAATAGCGCAGGTGACGAAATTCCATGAAAAGTAGTAACTATCTGAGCGGCAGGAGTCGAGGCTTCCAACGCAAAGACGCAAAAGCGCAAAGAACGCAAAGGACTACATTTTTCGCTCCTTGGCGTACTTTGCGTCTTGGCGCCTTTGCGTTGGAAGTTAGTCTTCGTGGGCGGGTTGAGTCGTTATAAATACAAATAATATATTGTTGAATCAGTATTTGATATTAGACAACTATTCATGCTTGCCAAACAATACGCGCGTGAGACAAATCCCCGAGCGCTGGCAGGCTGCCAGGCTCTAC
>CAYJMW010000011.1:65497-69892 GCA_964371235.1 uncultured Polaromonas sp. | reverse complement strand
GGCAAAACCACGCTGCTGAAAAGCCTGATGGGTCTGGTGCCCATCAGGACCGGCAGCATCGAGTTTGACGGTAAGCCGATTCAGAATGCCACGCCCTATCAGCGTGCTCGTGCCGGGATCGGTTATGTGCCGCAAGGTCGCGAAATCTTTGCACGTCTCACGGTCCAGGACAATCTGCGCATGGGCCTGGCCTATAAAAGTGCCAGCACCCCGATTCCGTCCGGGTTGTTTGAGTTGTTCCCGGTGCTGGGGCAAATGCTGCAGCGTCGGGGCGGCGATTTATCGGGCGGCCAGCAGCAGCAACTTGCCATCGCCCGGGCGCTGGCGGCCAGTCCGAAGCTGCTGATCCTGGATGAACCCACAGAAGGCATTCAGCCCAGCATCATCAAGGACATTGGCCGCGTCATCCGCATGCTGGCTGACCGCGGCGACATGGCGATTGTGCTGGTGGAACAGTACTTTGACTTTGCGCGGGAGCTGGCAGACGACTACGTGGTGATGCAGCGTGGCGCCGTGCTGGCCCGTGGCCTGGGGCCCGACATGGAAGTCAACGGCGTGCGCCAACTGGTTGCGATCTGAAGGTGCCACGCCAGAACCCTAAGTTGACCAGATCCGGGGATCGACTGCCGGCAAGCGCCAGAAATGCTGACGCCAGCTGGCACGGATCTGGCGCAGCAGCTCCATGGCGGGCTCTACAACCGGCGCCAGCACCCGGACCACGATGATCTGTCCGTGCGGGCTCGTGGCGCCTGCCGTGGGGTGCAGCGCGTGCGCGGCGATCAGCTCACGGGCCAGCTCCAGCGCGCGCGCGCGCCGTGCCCGCTCCAGCTGGCTGCCCGTGACAAAAAAAATCGATGCCAGGCAGCGCTGGCCCGCCAGCCCCAGCGGGCCGTTCATCATGCGCTGGTCATCGCCCTGCAGGCGTGCGCGCTCCAGCCAGACGCCGGGCACTTCGATGTGCTGCAAAAAACTCCCCGCTTCAAATGGCTGATTGGCGTGCGGCAGGCCCAGCGCCGTGACATCCCAGCCCACGAACTCGGCCTGCTCTGCCAGATTCAGTGTGAGATGGTTTTCGGCCAGGCAGCGGTTGTAGCCAATGGCCTCCAGTGGCAGCCATTCAAGGCGCGCCTGCCCGGTCAGCGTGATGTGGGTGCGCTGCAGCGCGGGTTCGCCGCCGGAGCGGTAAAAACGTGTGGCCCCGGGGGTGGTGATCAGGCCGTGACAAGTGCCGCCCGCCGTGACGGCGATGTCCAGGAGGTCGCCGCCCACCAGGCCACCCGGTGGGTGCACCAGCACGTTGTGGCAGACCGCATCGCCCTCGGGGTAGAGGCTTTGCAGGACGCGCAAAGGCCCGTTGTGCGCGTGCCGAACCACTGTGCGGGCCGCTTCCAGGCCGTAGTCGAGTTGCAGTCGGGCGTTCCAGGACATGGGGGCGTGCGGGTCTGTGGCTGGCGCGCCAACTCACTGGTCCTGCGAGCCGCGATGGGCCCAGCTTGTGGTGTGATTCTCGATGGCGCTGAACAGTTCGTACATCGCCATCGCCATCGCCCCCACCACCACCAGGCCGGCAAATGCCAGGCCCATCTGCATGGCCGAACCGGCCGAGATCAGCAGGTAGCCAATGCCTTCGTTGGCGGCGGTCATCTCCGATACCGTGGTGCCGACAAACGCCAGCGTGATCGCCACCTTGAGTGACCCATAAAAATAGGGCATGGAACGCGGCAGGCCGACCTTGATCAGCACGTCCCAGCGCCTGGCTCCCAATACCCGCAGCACGTCTTCCAGCTCGGGCTCCATCGTGGCCAGTCCGGTGGCAATGTTCACCATGATCGGAAAGAAGCTGATCAGGAAGGCGGTGAGGATGGCGGGCCCGGCGCCAATGCCAAACCAGACCACCAGAATCGGCACAAAGGCGGCCTTGGGCAGGGCGTTGAAGGCGGTCATCAGCGGGTACACCGCGGCATAGGCCAGGCGTGAGCTGCCAATGACGAAGCCCAACAAAACACCTACCACAATGGCAAGGCCAAACCCGGTCATCGTCACCCAGTAGGTGCGCCAGGCGTGGCCGGCAATGATGGCCTTGAATTCCCAGAATTGCGTCCAGATGCGCCAGGGACTGGGGAAAATGAATTCAGACACGGCAAAGGCCGAACAGACGATCTGCCACAGCAGCAGCACGCTCACTAGCAGCAGCCACGGCGACCAGAGCTCGATTTGTTTTTTGTTCATCGCCTGGCCTTATGACTCAAGGGTTGCACCAGTTTGACGCATGGTGCCGATGTGCCCGCGCAATTCATGCACGATATCGGTGAACTCTCTGGTGTAGGTGATTTCCAGGTCACGCGGGCGCGGCAAGTCAACGGCCTTTTTGACCACGAAGCGCCCCGGGCTCTTGCTCATCACATACACCGTGTCGGCCATGAATACCGACTCGCGCAGGTCGTGCGTGACCAGAATCACATTGAAACGCTGCTCGCTCCACAGGTCGCGCAGGATGCACCAGAGCTCCTCGCGCGTGAAGACATCGAGCGCGCCAAAGGGTTCGTCCAGCAGGAGCATCTTCGGCTCGTGAATGAGCGCGCGGCAGATGCTGGCGCGCTGCTGCATGCCGCCCGAGAGCTGCCAGGGGAACTTGTCCTCATAGCCGCCAAGGCCGACTTTCTGCAACAGTTTGCGGGCGCGTTCCTCGTATTCCTTGCGCCTGGCCTTGAAGTTGCCGCGATAGGGTTCCACGATTTCGAGCGGCAGCAAAACATTGTCCACAGTGCTGCGCCAGGGCAGCAGGGAGGAGGCCTGAAATGCCATGCCCGAGATTTTGAGTGGCCCGGTGACCGGCTGGCGGTCGATCAGTATCTTGCCCATCGACGGCATTTTCAGCCCGGTGGCCAGCTTCATGAAGGTGGACTTGCCGCAACCCGATGGCCCGACGATGGCGATGAACTCGCCCTGTCGCACCTTGAGGTCAATCGCCTCCACGGCGAACTGGTTGGCCGTGAGCAGCTCGTCGCTGTAGGCGAGCCAGACATCCTGAAAATCAACAAACCAGGGGGCAGTGGGGTCTTGCATTTATTCTAAGTAAATAGGCCGCTAGCCCTTATACCTGTTGCGTTGTCAGCTATAAAAATAGGAGTAATCGAGCTGATTTTACCTGGGCAGGACAGCCAGCGCTGCTGTGGGTGGCAAGAATGAGCCGTTCCACACCGCGTCCGGATTCACCCGGTTCCGGGTGTTAAAAGCGTCTGCCACCTGCGAGGCCATGAGCGACAGCCGCGGGCCGTTGACCTGGCCAAACCCTTCGGCGCGCGCGTTGGGGCTGTTGATGACGGTGTCAATCGCCAGTTTCAGGCGGCGCGTCTCCAGCGCGACGTTGATGATACCGTCACGGGCTTTGACGTCTGCAATGGCCGCCGCCGGGTTGCCAATCACGTCTTTCATGCCTTTGGCAAACGCCAGCAGGAAGGCTTTGACGGCCGCCGGGTTGTCTTTCAGGAGTTTGGGCGAGGCGATGATGGCGTTGCCATAAAGCTTGACGCCATGCGCGGGGTAGGGCAGCACCACCACGTCATCGGCCTTGATGCCGCGCGCCTCCAGGTTCAGCAGCGAAGTGAATGTAAAGCCGGTGATGGCATCCACGTCGCCGCGCACCAGCATGGTTTCACGCAGCGGCGGGTCCATGGCGGTCCATTGCACGCCACTGATGCCGTTGGCCTTGGCAAAGATCGGGAAGGCGCGCCGGCCGGCGTCAAACACCGGGGCTCCGAGTTTTTTGCCATTGAGGTCAGAAGGCTTTTTGATGCCCGATTTTTTGAGCGCCATGACCGAGGCTGGTGTGTCGTTGTAAACCATCATGATGGCCACCGGCTTGTTCGGGGCATCCGGGTTGTTGGCATGGAACTCCATCAGCGCCGCCAGGTCGGCAAAGCCCATGTCATACGCGCCCGAGGCCACGCGGTTGACGGCGGCGCCCGAGCCGTTGCCGGCGTCCACCACAACATCCAGCCCGGCGGCCTTGAAGTAGCCCTTGGCCAGGGGCGTCAGAAACAGGGCAGCCGGCCCTTCAAAACGCCAGTCGAGCTGAAACTTGATGGGTGTGTTCTGGGCCTGGGCCAGACCCAGACCCAGGGCCGAGGTCATGGCCAGGCCAGCGGTGAACTTCAGGAATAAGCGCTTGATCATGGGAAAACTCCGGTGAGGATGAAGGGGAATTCGTTGTTTGATGACCAACGCAATAACAGTGCCAAGTATCGGTTTGGAGGTGATGCCGCGGCAACCCCGTAAACCCTTGGTGTCGGGTGCCGGGCAAGTGCTTGAAGGTGCGGGCAACAGCCTGGGACGACCGGCTGCGTTTCGCCGGGCTGTCGCTATGAGAACAGCTTGCATTGCATGGTTTATGTA
>CAYJMW010000011.1:0-65397 GCA_964371235.1 uncultured Polaromonas sp. | reverse complement strand
CTGCGTTTCGCCGGGCTGTCGCTATGAGAACAGCTTGCATTGCATGGTTTATGTAAATACAATAACTTCATGCAAATCACCTTCGATCCAGCCAAACGTGAGAAGACGCTGGTTGGGAAATGCCAATGAACGTGAACAAACCCGCATCGCGCCGCTCCTTGAAGTCTGACCTCGCTCGCGTTGACGCTCATGCCGTGACGCCGCAAGAATTTGAGGAACTGCCGGAACTCACCGAAGACATGCTGGCCCGCGCGAAGATTAATAAGGGCGGGAGACCTGTGTCACCCAACCCGCGCAAGTTGATCTCGTTGCGCCTGCCTGCTGACGTTATCGAGCGCTGGAAGGCGACGGGTGCTGGCTGGCAAACGCGCATGGCTGAACGGTTGGAAAAGGTTCATTGAGGAAATGCGCTCAGTTTGAGTCGGAGACCTACGCTTTTGAGCCCTCTATGCCGCATGGAACATGCGGCGCGGGTCTGAACTTTTCAGAGGTTTTCCACCCAGACTTTCTCGGCCTCGCCCAGGCCATTGAACGCATTCTCTTCGATCGGCTCGACAGGCACAGCCTCGCCGCGCTCCCATGCTGTTGCCGCATCGGTTGGCATGCCCATGATCTTCGGGCGTTCGGGCAGACTGCCGCGTCCCAGCAAATCGCCGATGATGGCCTCACGAACAAACGGTGACAGGCCCACGCCCGCGTGTTTCGCCAGAACTTCAAGATCATCCCGCATTTGCTGACTCACCCACACCTTGAACGCCACCGTGTTTTTGCCCAATCGCGGCACCTTGTAAATCCACCGGCCAGCGCCACGGTCCACCGGTGCTCGGCTGAAACTGGGCCGGTTCTCATCCGCACGTTGCGCCCGAATGTGATGCGCCAGCATCGCCACGCGCCCGTACACATACCCAAATAGCCGATCCCGAACCCAGCGCGACTGGCTCAGGCCCTCGTAATCGATGACCCATTTCAACGTGCGCGCGACCAGTTCGGGCAGCCATATCTTGATGGCTACGTCGTGCTCATCCAAAGCGCTCAGGTCTGGCACCTGCGCCAGCAACTGTTCTTCCGTTTGAAGACGCGGACTGTTTGCTGCTTCGATGGCGCGTGTTTGCGCTTTCTTCAGAAACCACCACATGAAAGGACTCCGGTGCATTTTGCGGGGAATTTTCGTTGAAAGGATTCGTCCCTCCTAAACTGCGACGTATGAACACTTGCTTTCATTTACCCAGTTAGTCCTTTTCAATCATCAACCACCGGAGGGGTAATCATGGCAGTAGACGAACAAACAAGATTCGCCGTTTGGAACAAAGGGAAAATTGCTTCAAACAACGACTCAAAAATTTGGCGACAAGACGAATGCAACGCTTGGATGCAGTTCTCAAAGTATGGAGATCGAAGCTCAATATACGGATGGGAAATTGATCATATCGTTTCTCAAGACCATGGGGGGTCAGGCACTTTAGATAATCTTCGTCCCCTGCATTGGGAGAATAACGCTTCCAAAGGTGCGGGGCGCTTGCAGTGCGCGGTCACCGCTAAGGGTGAGAAGAACGGCCCTGTCTAAGATTGGGTGAAATAGTTCACGCTTACGGTGCCACACAAGCAGTGAAACGTATGCTGGCTAAATTGTCCGGCATCATGAAACGCGTCGGCGAGGATCATTTCGCGCAACGAGACGGTTTTCTTTAATAAGCCGGGGTCACCGCTTCACGAAGGTGTGTGAACGCGGTCACAAGCCCAATGACTCGAAAATGGCGTCCATGCGCGCCTGCACTTGCGCGTCCATGACAATGGGGCGGCCCCACTCGCGCTGGGTTTCGCCGGGCCATTTGTTGGTGGCGTCCAGCCCCATCTTGCTGCCCAGGCCGCTGACGGGCGAGGCGAAGTCGAGGTAGTCGATGGGGGTGTTTTCGACCAGCAGGGTGTCGCGCACGGGGTCCACGCGCGTGGTCAGGGCCCAGACGACCTCGCGCCAGTCGCGCACGTCCACGTCGTCGTCCACCACCACAATGAACTTGGTGTACATGAACTGGCGCAGGTGGCTCCACACGCCCATCATGATGCGCCGGGCGTGGCCGGGGTAGGCCTTTTTGATTTTCACCAGGGCCATGCGGTAGCTGCAACCTTCGGGCGGAAGATAAAAATCAAGGATCTCGGGAAACTGCCTTTGCAGCAACGGGATGAACAATTCGTTCAGCGCCATGCCGAGCACGGCCGGTTCGTCGGGCGGCTTGCCGGTGTAGGTGGAGTGGTAAATCGGGTCGCGCCGCATCGTGATGCGATCGATGGTGAACACCGGGAACCAGGCTTGTTCGTTGTAGTAGCCGGTGTGGTCGCCATACGGGCCTTCGAGCGCGTGCTGGTAGCCGCTGGGGTGATCGGCATCGGGGTGGATATGGCCTTCGAGCACGATCTCGGCGGTGGCGGGCACGCGCAAGGGGACACCCAGCGCCTTCACAACCTCGGTTCGGTCCCCGCGCAACAATCCGGCAAACTGGTATTCCGAGAGGCTGTCGGGCACCGGCGTGACGGCGCCCAGAATGGTGGCCGGGTCGGCCCCCAGCGCCACAGCCACGGGATAGGGCTTCCCAGGATGCATCGCGCAGTGATCCTTGAAATCGAGCGCTCCGCCGCGGTGCGCCAGCCAGCGCATGATGAGCTGGTTGCGTGCGATCACCTGCTGGCGGTAGATGCCCAGGTTCTGCCGCGTCTTGTGCGGCCCCTGCGTGATGACCAGGCCCCAAGTCACGAGCGGCGCCACGTCGCCGGGCCAGCAGTGCTGCACCGGCAGCCGCGCCAAATCGACATCGTTGCCTTCCCACACCACCTCCTGGCACGGGGCCGACCGCAGTTCCTTCGGGGCCATGTGCAACAGGGTCTTGAGCAGGCCGCCCATATTCATCAGGTCCTTGAAACCCCTGGGTGCTTCGGGTTCCTTTAGTGATGCCAACAGCTCGCCGAACGGGCGCAGTCCCGTGAGGTCAGTCACGCCCATGGCGCGCGCCACGCGCCCGGTCGTGCCAAAGAGGTTGCCGAGCACCGGCATGGTGTGCCCGGTGGGCTGTTCGAACAGCAGGGCCGGGCCACCCACGCGCAGGGTGCGGTCGCACAGCGCGGTCATTTCAAGGTAGGGCGAGACGGGCGCGGTCACGCGGCGCAGGTCGCCGCTCTGCTCCAGTTGCGCCATGAAGTCGCGCAGGTCGCGGTAAGGCATGGGTTCAAGCGCTGGTTGTGATTTCAGGAACCGGCAATGGCAACGGCGAGACGCCGTGTTGCCGGTCTGTCAGCCATAGGCCCGGGCTGATGCTTCTTCGGCAGCTGCCGTCCGCGGCATTGCCCGCAAATCAGCCTCGATGCGTTTCAGAACAGCCCCAGCCTGCCCCGCATCGAAATCCTCGTGCCGGAGCCTTTTCACGCCGTATTGCTGCAGCTGGTAATGGCGATCAGCCGAAATTCCGTGGCGCGCAAGACTGCTTTGCACACACACCAACGGGCATCCATCCAGTGCAATGATGGGCCTGCCGGAGCGGGCGACCTTCACCAGATAGGGCACGTCGCCGCCAACACCGGCAATGCACGACATCTCGACCAGGCCGCGCCGGTCCAGTTGCAGGGCGATGTGGTTGGCCAACTGCGCGGCGCTGGAGCAGCCCGAGCAGGAATACACCAGCGGACGCGTTGCTGCGCCGTCGTTCACGCATTGCCTCCGGGATGGCCCTGGCCTGGTCTGGCTGATCGCCATGCGGCCATGCGGGCAAACACCTGATGCGGCGCCCAGTGCTGCAGGTCAACCACGGGCAGCTCCAGCGCGTCGAGCGCGTTCTTTACCACCAGGCCCAGTTCGGTGTCGCCCTGCATTGACAGACGGCGACTGAAGAACAGGGTGTCGGGATCTTCCTGGCGCTGCGCGAGGCGCAGAAAATCATGGGCGCTGGCCGCGATGACCAGGTCGGTGGCCTGCAGTTTCGGGCAGGCGGCGAAGCGCTCGCCGGTCCATGTGAAATCAAATGTCAGGCGCGCATCGCGCACATGGATGCGAAGCTTTTTGTGCAGCAGCAGCTGCCGCACGTCGGCCGGCAGTTGCGGCGACAGCCCCAGATTGAGCGCGCTCACCAGAAGTGCCGAGCCAGGGTAGGCCGGCAGGCGCGCCAGTAGCGACCCCACGCGGCGGGGCAAAACAAAGGAAGGGGGCAGGTTCATGGCGGGTCCAGACGGTCAGGCCACGTAGAGCAGCACAGTTACAAAATGGCAGATGCTGCCAGCCAGCACAAACAGGTGCCACAGACCGTGGCCGTGACGAAATTTGTGATCCTTGGCATAAAAGAAGATGCCTGCGGTGTAACAGACGCCGCCAGCGGCCAGCCAGGCAAAGCCCGCAGGGGTGAGGGCCTGCCACAGCGGCAGCACCGCCACCAGCGCCAGCCAGCCCATGAGAATATAAATGACGAGTGAGAGCACACGCGCTCCCTTGGCGAGCCATAGCTCCTGCACGATGCCCAGCGCTGCCAGCCCCCACACGATGCCCAGCAACGTCCAGCCCCAGTTGCCACGCAGCGAGACCAGCGCGAACGGCGTATAGCTGCCCGCAATGAGCAAATAGATCGAGCAGTGGTCAAACTTGCGCAGCACGTTCTTGGCGTGGCCGCGCACGCTGTGGTAGAGCGTGGAAAACACGTACAGCGCCACCAGCATGGCGCCATAGATGCTGAAGCTGACGATTTTCCAGGGGTCGCCCAGGCGCGCCGCCATCACGACCAGAACCACCGCACCGGCGAGCGCCAGAGCCGCTCCGACAAGGTGGCTGATGCTGTTGAAACGCTCACCGTAATACATGACTTCAGACTGCCACTGTCTGCGCGATCTGCGCGATCTGCTCCATCCCGGGGCGACCGTGCCAATAGCCATTGCAGCCTTGGTCCGGCATGAGCGGCCGCAGGCGCGCCAGTGCCTCTTGTGGGGCCAGCGCCTGCGTGCGTGCGGCATCAAATACCCCGATCACATCCTGCATGTGCGCTGACTGGGGACTGAGACGAAGCACGTTAACACCCAGCGCGCGCATATCGTCCAGTGCGTCCACCAGGTTGTAAACGCGCGCGGACTGGGTCTGCGTGCCATTGAGCACGAGAAATTCCTCGCGTTCGCGGGTCTTGAGCATGAGGCCATCCGGGTGCTCCAGACAACTGAAACGGCAGTCGTCCTTGGGCAGGTTGCGGTGGCGCGCGGTGAAGCAGCGCGCCGAATAGGCCAGCGGCATGCGGCCATAGGCAAACACCTCGGTCTGCAGCCCTTCGGGGCGACCTTGCTGCAGTTTGGCCAGGTCCTCGCGCTTCATCTCCAGCGGCATGACCCAGCGGCTGGCGCCCAGCCCAGCCATCCATTGCAGCGAAGCCAGGTTGTACAGGTTGAGATGTGGCCCGGCCACGAATGGCGCCTTGCCGGTCAGGCAGTGAACCGCGCCCATGTCGTTGGCTTCAACCAGAAAGTCGCCGTTTTCCGCGATTCGGTGCATCGTGCTCACGTCGGTGCCCGATTCCAGCAACACCTGCGTGGAAAGCACCACCTCTTTGCCTGCATCCTGCAGGCGTGCTGCAATCTCAAGCCAGTCGGCCAGGCGCAGTTCATGGCGGCGCGAGCAAACGGTCTCGCCCAGGTACACCACATCGACGGGTGTGCTGGCAATGGCGTCGTAGAAGCTGAAGATGGTATCGCGCTGCCAGTAGTACAGCAGCGGGCCCAAGGCGATTTTCAGGGTGCGAAGTTTCATCCTGGATTCCTCAGTTGGACACGCCCGAGTGGGCCACTGGCGGCGTGGCCGGGTAGGCGCGACAACGCTGCAGGCTACTGCCTGCGAGGCGGAGCAACGACCCCGGGCGCGTTGCCAGTGGCTCAATCGGGTGCGTAGCGCTCTGACCCAAATGGTGAACTGCGGCTAAGCGGAAAAAGTCAATACTCATACGAACTTGTTGTGAAAACAAAGCGGTCAACTGAGGAATCCAGGATCACTATTTCCAGGGCCGATGGTAGGCGCCCAGCGTGTGCTGCTGGCCCTCGGCGACTTTATCGAGGCTCGTCATCCACGCCGGTTTGGGTGCATAGCGGTGCGGATTGGCAACGCAATGGTCAATCGCTTCGCGCCACACTTTGGTCACCTGCGCCACATAAGCCGGGCTGCGTTGGCGACCCTCAATCTTGATGGCGCGCACACCCATTTTCATGAGCTGCGGCAGCAACTCCATCGTGTTCAGGCTGGTCGGCTCCTCGATCGCGTAATAGCTCTCTTCGCGGTCCACGTCAAAGCGGCCCTTGCACAGCGTGGGGTAGCCGGCATTTTCGCCGTCGGCATAGCGGTCAATCAGTACGCCATTGAGGCGCGACTCAAGCCCCTTGGGCGTTTCCTCCCAGCGCACCGCCTTGGCCGGTGAACACACGCCGTGCGTGTTGGGGGATTCGCCCGTGACATAGGACGACAGCGCGCAGCGCCCCTCCACCATCACGCACAGGCTGCCAAAGCCAAACACCTCGATTTCCACCGGGGTTTTGTTAATCACCTGCTCCACCTGCGCCAGCGACAACACGCGCGGCAGCACGGCTCGAACCACGCCGAACTGCTCGCGATAAAAGTTGATGGCGTCGTAGTTGGTGGCCGAGCCTTGCACCGACAGGTGCAGGCGCAGCGTAGGATAGCGCGTGGCGGCGTATTGCATCAGCCCCGGGTCGGCCAGGATCACGGCGTTCACGCCGAAGTCCGCCGCCTTGTCCAGCGCCGCGCGCCAGGGAGCGGGATTGGACGCCTGCGGGTACGTGTTGAGCGCCATGAACACCTTGCAGCCGCGCTCGTGGGCGTAGCGAATGCCGTTGGCAATGGCGGCCTCGTCGAAATTGAGTCCGGCAAAATTGCGCGCGTTGGTCGCGTCGCGCAGGCCCAGATAGACACAACTGGCGCCGTTGTCCACGGCGGCTTTCAGGGCGGGCAGGCTGCCTGCCGGGCAGACCAGTTCCAGTGGGGCAGGGTGCGAAGCGACAGGCCGCTTGGCATCGGCAAGTAGGGTAGAGGGTTCCATGCAGACGGAGTTTGAACGCAGGCCCCAAAGCGGGGCCATGACACTAAATGAAATGATACGCCAGTCAATCTTGAAATCTTTTGATCCTTGTCAAGCGGCGGGCACAAGGCCGCATCAGAAAAATCTCAAACGCCAAGATACTGCTGCAGCAGTTCCGGCCGCTCGTGAAGCTCTGGCGAGCTGCCTTCAAACACCACTTCACCCTTAACCAGAATCACGTTGCGGTCGGTGATCTGCGTGACGTGCTTCCAGTTTTTGTCAACAATGACGCTGCTGATGCCTGTGTCCCGCACCAACTGGCATATGCGCCAGATTTCCCGGGCAATCAGTGGCGCCAGGCCTTCCGTGGCCTCGTCGAGAATCAGCACATCGGGATTGGTCATGAGCGCGCGCCCGATGGTCAGCATCTGCTGCTCGCCGCCGCTGAGCTGCTGGCCGCCATGGCCCAGCCGCTCCTTCAGGCGGGGAAATGTCTCGAGCACGCGCTCGCAAGTCCAGTCGCGCTGGCCCCGGGTGCCTGCCCGGGCCGCCATCTTGAGATTTTCAAGCACGCTCAGATTGCCGAAAATACCGCGGCCTTCGGGGACGTAGGCAATACCCAGCCGTGCAATTTCGTAGGTCGCGCGCCCCATCATCGGCTGGCCGGCAATGTCGATGGAACCGGAGCGCGGCCTGACCAGCCCCATCAGGCTTTTGAGCAAGGTGCTTTTGCCCATGCCATTGCGGCCCATGAGCCCGATGGTCTCGCCGCGTGCCACCTGGAAGTTGATGCCGCGCAGAATGTGGCTGGCGCCGTAATAGGTGTGGAGCGCTTGTGCGTTGATGAGAAGTTCTGCACTCATACCTGCTCCTCGCCCAGATAAGCCGCCTGCACGCCTGCGTCAGCCCTGATTTCTGCCGGTGTGCCGCTGGCAATCACCTGGCCGTTAACCATGACTGTGAGCTGGTCGGCCAGTGCGAATACGGCGTCCATGTCATGCTCAATCAGCAAAATTCCGTGGTCTTTCTTGATACCTTGCAGCAGGGCCACCATACGCTCGGCTTCAAGCGCGCCCATGCCGGCCAGCGGCTCGTCAAGCAGCAGAACCTGCGGTCCGGTGGCTAAGGTCATGGCAATCTCGAGTTGGCGCTGCTCGCCGTGGCTGACGGTGCCGGCAATGCTGTCTTTCCGGTCCTTCAAGCCGCAAAGCTCAAGCGCCCTTTCCGCACGGGCATTAATTGCTTCGAAACTTATAGCGCGACTGAGCCAGCGTGCAGCATGTGGCGCGCGCGACTGCGAGGCCAGCCGCACATTCTCCCAGACGCTGAAAGGCAAAAAGATATTGGTTTTCTGGTAGCTGCGCCCCAGACCCTGGCGCGAGATTTTTTCGGGGCTCCAGCCCGTGACATCGCGCTGGCCCAGCGTGACGGTGCCCGACGTCGCCGGCAAATCGCCTGACAGCAAATGCGTCAAAGTGGATTTCCCCGCGCCGTTGGGGCCAATCACCGCGTGAATCTGGTTGCGCCAGATAGCCACCGACACCTCATTGACCGCCGCCAGGCCGCCAAAGCGTTTGGTAAGGTTTTTGGCGCTGAGCAGTGCCTCACTCATGCGATACCGCCTTGTTTTTGCCAAAGCGCTTGACGCGCCCGAGCAGCCCCAGCAGCCCGCGCGGCGCAAACGTCACCACCAGCACAATGAACAGGCCCATCCAGAGCTGCCAGTGCTTGCCCAGGTTCACGCTGCCAAGCTGCGGCAAATCCTTGAACATGTGCAGCACGTACTCGAATGCAAACGCGCCCACAATGGCCCCCGCGAAGTTACCCATGCCGCCCAGGATCACCATCATGAGGGCGTACGCGCTCATATGAAAGCCCATGAGCTCCGGGTTGATATAGCCGGTTTGCGTACCCCACAGGTAGCCGGCCAGCCCGGCCAGCGCACCCGCCAGCGTGAACGCCGCGAGCTTGTAGCCAAAGGTGCCAAAACCCATGGCGCGCATGCGATGCTCGTTGACACGGATGCCGGCCAGTGCACGGCCAAACGGACTCCAGAGCAGGCGGCGCAAGAAGGCATAAACCAGCAGCATTGCGCCGAGCGTGAAATAGTAAAGCGTGAGCTTGCTGTCCAGATCAAACGGCACCCAGCCCGCGACTGCCGCGCTGGGCTTGAAATTGATATAAAGCCCATCCGAGCCGCCCAGCACCTTGTTGTCAAAAAACAGATAAAACACCATCTGGGCAAACGCCATGGTGACCATGATGAAGTAAATGCCGTGCGTGCGCACAACAAAAAAACCGATGACAAGCGCCGCCAGGCCAGAAGCCAGCACCGCCACCGGCAGGCTCCACCACAGGCTTAGCGCCTCGCCCTGGGGTGTGAGAAAGGCCAGCGCATAGCCCGCCAGGCCAAAGTAAACGGCATGACCCAGCGACACCAGGCCCGTGACACCCTGCAGCAGATCCAGACTCATTGCAAAAATCGCCATGATCATCATGCGCGTGACCATCTGGATGTAGAACTCGGTGCCGGCAAAAGGGAAGGCGGCGAGGGCAATCAGCCCCACCGCCAGCGCAATCTGAACGCCGCGCGGCAGGATTTCCAGGTTTGATTTTTGCGTACTCATTGTTTGAACAAACCCTCGGGCTTCCACAGGAGCACCGCAGCCATCAACATATAGACCAGCATGCCCGCCACTTGTGGCAGCAGCACCTTGCCAAAGGTATCGACCAGCCCGACCAGCATGGCAGAGATAAGGGCGCCGCGCACCGACCCGATGCCGCCAATGACCACCACGACAAAGCTCATGATGAGCACCTGTGAGCCCATGTTGGGATAGACGCTCGAAATCGGCGCAGCGATCATGCCGGCAACCGCGGCGAGCGCCACGCCCATCGTGAACACAACGGCGTGGATCAGCTTGATATTGATGCCCAGGGATTCGGCCATATCGCGGTTGAAGGCGCCCGCGCGGATCTTCATTCCCAGGCGGGTTTTGGAGATCAGCAAGTACAGGCCAAGGGCCAATGCGATGCATACGCCCGAGATGAAGAGGCGATACACCGGATACGAGAGATTATCAGTCAGGGGAATCGATGTACTGAGCAGGTCGGGGATCGCGACGCCATGCACATCGTCGCCCCAAAGGATGGAGCGCAATTCCTCAAAAACATAGATCAGGCCGAAGGTGAGCAGCACCTGGTCGAGGTGGTCGCGCTTGTAAAAGTGGCGAAACAAAATCCATTCGAGGGCAAAGCCGAACAGCACAGACAGAGCGGCGCCACCAATGATGGCCAGACTCAGGCTGCCCCATTGCGCGCTGAGCGACCAGGCCAGGTAAGCCCCCAGCATGTAAAAACTGCCATGCGCCAGGTTAACCACCCCCATGATGCCGAAGATCAGAGTGAGACCGGCGGCCAGCATGAAGAGCAGCAGGCCGTATTGCACGCTGTTGAGGAGCTGGATGAGAAAGTTGGCTAAATCCATGGAGTCCATGTTTCCGTAGCGCAGCCTGAGGCCACCGATCGCAGCGCCGGGCCGCCCCGGGCAAGTTCAGATCCCTCAGGAATCAGCGCGTGACAGAAAGTCAAAAGCCTGGGAACCCGCATTTTTCAGGTGTGGCGGCGCGTCAGCAAAAGCAGGCCACCCATCAGGGTGAACAGGCCTCCACAAATCCGGTTAATCCAGCGCACCGGCCGACTGGAGCGCAACAGCGGCGCGATCCGCGACACACCGAGTGCGCAAATCGTCAGCACAGTGAGTTCAAACGCGATGAAGGTGAGGGCAAGGACTGCGAACTGGGGAACAAAGGGCGCCGCTGGATTGAGGAATTGCGGGAAAAATGCTGCAAAAAACAAGAGGGCTTTGGGGTTGCTGGCACCCACCAGAAAGCCGCGCATAAAAAACGGGCGGCGTGGCGCGTCGGCCTGGACTGATTCGGTTTGCAACGCCGCGGCACGGCTGCGGAAAGTTTTAACGCCCAGCCATATCAGATAGGCGGCCCCAGCCACCTTGGCCACGGTGAACGCGGTTTCAGATGCTGCCAGCAGCGCGCCCAGCCCCATGGCTGACAGCAGCATGACGCACAACACCGCACTGACGCTTCCGGCCACAGAGGTCATCGCCCTGCGCGGTCCGTGATTCAGCGCGGTGGTGATGCACATAAGCATGGTCGGACCCGGGGAGAGAACCAGCAGGGCAACCGCCGCGAGATAAAGAAGGTAAGAGGTGAGCGTCATGGTATGGATCAGGAAAAACGACTCGCGCAGAATCGCCGAGCCAGCAAACCATATTGATTCAGGGCAAGTGGCAAAAAAATGGGAGGCTCGAGAACCTCCCATCGTACCTGTATCGCGGCGGTCAGGCCATTTTGCAGCCAGCGCCCGAATCAGAGAGCGCCTTGGCGGCAATGCCGATCACCTTGTTTTCCCCTTTTTCGACCTGTCGCAGATAGATGTCCTGGACCGGATTGTGGGCCTTGCTCATGGTCCACTTGCCGCGCGGGCTGTCGATGACTGCACCTTCCATGGCCTTATAGAGCGCTGCCTTGTTGCTCAGGTTGCCCTTGACGGCATTCGCACCCTGAACCAGCAGCAGGCCGGTGTCGTAGCCCTGCACCGCGTACACATCGGGCTGGCTGCGGAACGCCGTGGCGTAATCGAGGCGAAATTTATTGTTGCGCGGCGTGTTCAGCGAGTCGCTGTAGTGCAACGTGGTGATGATGCCGTCCGCTGCCGGACCGGCGGCTTCGAGTATGCCTTCGGTCAAAAAGCCCGAGCCGTACAGCGGAATCTTGCCCTTGAGACCGGCGGCTGCATAGTCACGAATGAACTTGGCCGCTCCACCGCCGGCAAAGAAGCAGGCCACGGCATCGGGTTTGAGCGCGGCAATTTCGGTCAACAGCGCCTGAAATTCGACCTGCGGAAAGGGCACGCCCAGTTCCTTGACGATGGTGCCGCCGGCCTTGGTGTAGCTTTCCTTGAAGCCCTCAAAAGCTTCATCGCCCGCAGCGTATTTCCAGGTGATCCAGACAGCTTTTTTGTGGCCTTTGGCAACCATGGCCTTGCCCAGCGCGAGCGTCGGCTGTGAATTGGTGAAACTGGTGCGGAACACATTGGGCGCGCACAGCGAGCGCGTGGCAGCATGGGCGCCCGCGTTCGGAATGAGGCTCAGCACGCCGCTTTCGCGCGCTACTTTCTGAATGCCCATCTGCACCCCGGAATGAACGGTGCCCACCAGCACATCGACCTTGTCGCGCTGCACCAGCTTGTTGGCGTTTTCAATCGCCTTGGAGGGCTCGGACTCATCGTCAACCTTGAAGTATTCAATCTCCCGGCCGCCCAGTTTGCCACCCTGTTCATTGATGGCCATGCGAAAACCGTTTTCAATCGCAACGCCGAGCTGGGCATAAGTGCCGGTGTACGGCAGTATGAAGCCTACGCGCACCTTGGCGGATTGCGCGCGCACAATTTCAGGCAGCAGAAAACCGGCCGAGGCGGTGCCGATGATGGCGGCGCTACGGGTCAGTATGAGTCGGCGTGAGGTCATTGGGAACTCCTTGTTTAAACTGAAAACGTGTTGGTGCAATGGTAAGGGCGCGGTGCGTCAGCCGCACTAGTGAATAACCCGAGATTCGGGATTAAATTATTCAGGATTAAAGCGATTGTCGTGCCCAACGAATTTGCGGGCAGCGATTCGCTTTGTGGGGACTGGGCACTTAGGCCAGTCCAGTAGCCTGCGAATGTGAGAAGCTCAAATTGAACTCACCCCGTGAATTTGTACTCCGAGGCAGTTATAATCATTTACTTCGGAGTGTGGCGCAGTCTGGTAGCGCACCTGGTTTGGGACCAGGGGGTCCAAGGTTCGAATCCTTGTACTCCGACCAAGTATTCAATTAAAAAAGGCTCACGTTGTGGGCTTTTTTTATATCTGCTTTCGTATCTGCCCGTAGCTCAGTTGGATAGAGCATCAGCCTTCTAAGCTGAGGGTCGGGGGTTCGATCCCCTCCGGGCAGGCCACACACGTCCACCAACGTGCGCAAGCGCTTTGCATGTTCCATGCGGTCTGCAAGGCACTGGCGCACCTTTTTACCGCCGGACTTGATATTCCACGATGTATATTATGTTAAATATAATCGATCTCAAATTCTGACTGGTCGATTGATTCTGTCAGTCCAACGAAATTCCGGTAACGCGCATCGGAATCTTGGTAACGCCCTTTGAGCACTCAAGGCCACTTGAATCTCCACGCCGCCTGGGTGTGCGCAGTGGAAAAGGAATATGTCAAATTTTCGCTAGATTACGCGCAAGCTGGCACCAGGATCAAGACCGGTGTGTCAATGAAGCCGGGATAGCATGAGCCTCAAATTGGGTTTGGCACGCGATGCAGCGAGCGGCTGCAGGAATGGCTACCATGCGTTGGAGTTCGATTGGCTGGCCGCAGTCGATGCAGGTGCCATAACTCCCATCGGTCAGACGGGCCAGCGCTGCACGCACGTCAGCGAGTTCATTGCTGTCGCGCTGCACCTCGGCGTCTTGAACCGTCGTGCGCTCACGCTTACTCGCCTGGTCTTCCAGGTCGCTGACCTCCTTCATATCGACGCTCGTCGCATCATCGACGGCCTCTTGCCCCGCTTCAATCTCGGCCAGCATTTCGGCTTTCCGGGCAAGCAACCTGGTTTTTAAGGAATGGATGGTGTTTTTATCAAGTGTGTTCATGGCTGCAAGGATCGTTCATTTCAAAAATGGCGGGTTGATCTGCGTCAAGAGCTTTTGTTTTTCGCCGCCTGATGCGAACTCCGCCTGCTGGTCGGCTCCTGCATGGCAAACCGATCATGCCTGTAAAAGCCAGCGAGTGCGCAACGCTGCCACATCCACCGGTTCGTCAGTGCGGATATCCAGCACGCTGGCGCGTTCGTCGCTGTCTAGCGGTTCATGACTTGCCAGTTGACGCTCCAGCACGGCGATGTTCGCCTTGGCAAATGGTACACCCAACTCGGCTGCCAACGCCTTTCAACATTCGTTGCTCCGCCGCGGTCGATATTCCCAAGCCGGACTGGCCGATTCGCACATGCCGTATCAATTGCCCGTCAACCCGATCCTACGCTGCCGCGATTTGAGCCGCGGCGCCGTCGGCTTGCAACTGATTGAACACCTCAAGCGCTGGCTGAACCTACAGCATTGCGGTGCCCGTTGTCGAAACAGGCAGCACGCTCAGGGCGAGCCGATGACAGTCGACCAGCCGCCTTTAGCCAGGCGATCAAGCGGTTCTGGCGGCAGCCCCCTCCTCCGCCTGCCAATCAGTCGCTCAGCGATACCCCGTCGGGAAACCTCAGACTGGCATAGGAAGAGTCAACCGCTCGGTTCGGTTCCTCACCAAACCCGTCAATCAATTCTTTCGAGTCTGCTGTTGACTGTCATACTATTGATTCCAAGTAAAGGAGGCTGATATGGCTACCATCGAAGACGGCAAAAAATGGGCAGCGATGCAAGCCGACTGGCAAGCTGTCAATCAGGAAGCGCACACAGCACGGTTCAGAGTTATGCAAGCTTTTATGAAATCTGCTGGGGGCGACGGTTCTGGCCCGACCACAGGTCAGCTTGATCTGGCGGAAAAGCTCGAACAAGCAGCCGATGAAAAGCGACGGGCGATGGACGAGTTTGTGAAGAAGGTCTTCGGTATTGAAGCCCTCTCGTAAATCTCGGTTCCATGCGCGAAATTGGCGCGGACCAGTGCTTCTGACAATGGCGGCCAAACAGAATTTCCGCGCATGCGCATTTGAGCGCATCTGGTCACTTTGTGTGTTGCGGCCACCATTCAACTGGAAGACGTACCTGAGGAACTGAACCATGTTTCGTGATCGCAATGAAGCCGCCCGCCGGCTGGCCGAAAAACTCAAGGACTATCAGGGGAAAAATCCGCTGATTCTTGCCATCCCGCGCGGTGCTGTGCCGATGGCACAAATCATTGCGACAAAGCTGGGCGGTGAATTCGATGTGGTGCTGGTGCGCAAGCTTCGCGCGCCCCACCAGCCGGAATTCGCGATTGGCTCGGTCGATGAAAGCGGCTGGACCTACATCGCCGACTACGCCGCATCGGCTGGCGCCAGCAAGGAATACATAGAATCCGAGAAACAGGAACAGCTCAAGACCATCCGCAAGCGTCGCGCCCAATACACGCCGATCCGCCCCCCGATCAATCCGGCCGGGCGCATCGTCATCGTGGTCGATGATGGTCTGGCCACGGGCGCCACCATGATCTCCGCGCTGCACGGTTTGCGCGCCAGGAAACCGGCCCGGCTGATCTGCGCCGTGTCCGTGTCACCGCCCGATACGCTGGCCAAAGTGGAAGACTTGGCGGATGAGGTGGTTTGCCTCGAAACACCCGAGTTCTTCCATGCGGTCGGGCAGTTCTACAGCCATTTCCCGCAAGTTGAAGATGACGAGGTGATCGAGATTTTGAAGGGGTAAAAAAACAGACCCTATCTGGCGACGGGCACTGTCTTCAGGTCGCCCTTGAACTATCGATGGCCTGGCGCGCCAAGCTGTTCGAGCATCCCGATTGATGCCACCTTGTCGTAGTGAATATCAGCCGCGTGAAAATCAGCTTCGGGCACTGAGAGTCTTGACGATTTACTCACCTCCGAACCTAACAGAACAGGGCACAAATGACAAAGGCGAGACCGCTCGCCTGTTTGTTGCCCTGTGGCCAGAGCCCGCCTTGGCCAGCGCCCTGCACGCGCTCTGGTGCAATCGCAGGCGGCGCCCGCCGGGGCGTACCGCGTGGTGCAGGCTTACGGCTGAGCTTGAAGCAACAAACACTTGATCAGCAATGCCTTAGCCTCTGTCCACCCAGCGCAGCGACCAGCCTTTTGCCGTCAGCGGGCTCTGAAGCGGCTCCAGGCTGTAACCGCCAACGCTGAAGATTTGCTGGAGCCAGCTTCTTGCGGCAGGATCTGCCTCGCTCAGACGAAAGCGCTTGAGCTGAAGCGGGACGATGCTGAGCTGCTGCAAATACGCGCCCGCCAGCGCCAGAGTCGCGAAATAGAGGCAGCCAACATCGCTGCGCAGACTGCCATGCGCGCCAATGCCTTCGTAATCGTTGATCAGGTCGCCGCAGCCATAGAGTATCAACTTGCCGCGGTAAACCTCAATTCGCAACGGATGGTGCGAGGAGTGGCCATGCACGACATCGGCCGCGCCAAGATCGATCAGCCGATGAGCAAAGTTTCGATGCGCCGAGGGCACGTCAAGCCCCCAGTTGCCACCCCAGTGGATCGAAACCAGAATCAGGTCGCCGGCCTCCCGCCAGCGGGTCACATCGTCGGCGAGCCAGCGCGCCGTGGCGTCCGACAGGTCGGGTAGCAGCGCGACCCCGGAGCGCTTGGGCGCCGCCGACCAGCCGGCCGGTATGCCACTGCTGCTGGTGCCGCAGGCAAACATCAGCATGCGGGCGCGCCCAGCCAGCGGCAGTATCGCTGGCGCCCAGGCCTCATCGCCATCGGCGCCGGCCCCGGCGGTGTGCAGGCCCGCCTGCCGCAAAACCTGGAGCGTCTCATCCAGGCCCTCGCGACCCCAGTCGAGCACATGGTTGTTGGCCAGCGCGCAGCAATCAATGTGCGCAGCCGTCAGGCAGTTGACATTGGCGGGGTGCATGCGGTAGTTAATGCCCTTGCCGGGCCAGGCATGGGCAGAGGTGGTAACGGAAGTCTCCAGGTTGACGATGCGCAGGTCCGGGGCAGCCCGCGCAATTGCGGCCAATGCGTCACCCCAGATATAGCCGGCCGACACCGGCGCGGGTATGGGTCCGTTGACAGCCTCGGCCAGTCCCACGTAGTCCCGCGCATCCTGGATGTAAGACTCGTACAGCACCGGTGCGCTGGGGCGCCGAAGTATCTGGTCGATCCCGCGGCCGGTCATCACATCGCCTGTCAACATCAGCGTGACGCTGGCTTGTGCTTGCATGGTTTTAGCCTTTGATGCAGATCAGGGGTGAAAGCCGGGCGACCTGGCGTGCCAGTCCGGCCCGCTCGAACGCGCCCGCCTTGGTCATAGCCAAGCCGCGCACGCCGATATCGGCGTCATGTTCAAGATGTTCCCAGCGGTCTTTCATCTCTGGATCCGCCTGTCAACTTCTGCTGCCAGCAGCCTGAGTGGCTCGGCTACCGTCACGCAATAAGGTGATGCGGCCGGCGTCAACGCGCGCAAGGGCACTGGAAGCCTGGCCAGTTCGGCGCGGGCGCGATCGCGGATGGTGTCCAGCAAGGGTGACTTTGCCAGCCGCCGGCCTTGCTGCATCACCGGCACCAGAAGCGGCTGGCCAGACTGCACCGCGTCGGCGGTGGTCAGGACATCACCGGCCATGCGGCCGTCATCGCCGTAGCTGCGATACACCTGCTTGCGGCCAGGCCAGGTGGCCTTGCCTTCAGAACGTTTTCGCCGTGCCACACCGGCGTATTCCTGCAGCTTGTAGGCGCAATCCAGATAGGGCCGGTCGGCCGACGTGTTCATGCGCGTTCCAACACCAAAGCCGTCAATGGGTGCGCCCGCGGCTATGAGCTCGGCCAGCTTGTATTCATCGAGGTTGCCGCTGGCAAAGATGGTGATTCCCGTCAGCCCCCCCTGGTCCAGGATGCGGCGCACCTGCCGCGCGTGCTCGGCCAGGTCGCCACTGTCCAGGCGCACAGCCTGGATGTTGATGCCCTCGCGCGCCAGCTTGTGGGCCAGCGGCACCAGATTCCGCGCTGCCGCCTCGGTGTCATAGGTGTCGATCAGCATGGTTGAGGCAAGGGGATGGGAGCGGGCGAAATGCTCGAATGCATCGGTCTCCCGCTCGTGGGCCTGAATATAGGAGTGGGCCATGGTGCCGAAGAGGGGGATGCCCCACTTCATGCCGGCCAGCACCGTCGAGCTGCCGTTGAAGCCAGCCAGGTAGCTGGCCCGTGCCGACAGCAGCCCGGCCTCGGCGCCGTGCGCGCGGCGCAGGCCAAAGTCCACCAGCAAGCTGTTGGGGGCCGCCAGCCGTATCCGCGCTGCTTTCGAGGCCACCAGGGTCTGGAACTGCAACAGGTTGATGATGCGCGTTTCCACCAGTTGCGCCTGAGGCAGTGGCGCCACCACCCGCAGGATAGGCTCGTCAGTAAAAAAAATCGTCCCTTCCGGCATGGCCTGAACGTCGCCGGTGAAGCGCAGGTCATGGAGCGAATCGACGAAGCGGCTGTGCAAGCGCCCGCTGTTGGCCAGCCAATCCAGTTCCTGCGGGGTGAAGTTCAGGTCCTCCAGGAAATCCAACACTTGCTCCAGCCCCGCGGCCATCAGGAAGTTGCGACCTTCCGGCAGCTTGCGCACGAAGAACTCGAAGACCGCCGTGTCCGCCATGCCTTGGTCGAAGTAGGCCTGCAGCATCGTGAGCTGATAGAGATCAGTGAGCAGGGGGCTGGTGCGCTCAGTCATGGCGGGCTCGCCAGAATTTGCTGCGAGATCGCAGCCATGGCGCCTTTTTGCAGCATCTCGGCAATGGCACGCTCACCATCTCCGGCGTGGATATCCACCGCGCGGATGGCATCGAGCAGCAAAACCGTTTTATAGCCGAGCCTCAGGGCATCGCGAACGGTGTTGAGCACACAATAGTCGGTCGCCAGCCCGCCGACGAAGATGCGTCCAACCCCCGCCTGCCGCAACAGGCGGTCCAGCTCAGTGCCCTCGAATCCGGAATAGGCATCGCTTTGCTGCGCCGTGGCCTTGGAGATGACGATGACGTCCGTTGGCAACTGGAGCAGGGGTGCAAAGCCGGCACCCTGGCTGCCAGCCACGCAATGCGGCGACCACGGCCCGCCTTGCTGCCGGAAGGAGCAATGGTCGGGCGGATGCCAGTCGCGCGTGGCCACCACGGGCAGGCCCGAATTCCGGAAAGCGGCCAGGCAGCCGTTGAGCACGGCGACCACCTCATCGCCGCGAGGCACGGCCAGACTGCCGCCCGGCAGGAAATCAGACTGGACATCGACGATCACCAGCGCATCACCGGCACGCAGGGGGAGAAGGGTTGCTTCACTCGGCATGATGGTCAAAGCCCCACGGCCTAAAGGTGCTGCTCAAAATTCCCTTGTTCCAGGACAATCATTTCAGTCCCTTCAAGCGGCTAGCGCCTCCGCTGGTACAGCCCAATCAGTTCGGCATGCGCAAGAATATGGCCTTGCATGGCCTTCTCAAGCGCGGCTTTGTCGGGATTTTTCAGATCAGGAAGCCGGACATCCAGGGCAAAAAGCTTGTGGAAATAGCGATGTTTGCCGACGGGCGGGCACGGTCCGCCGTAGCCGGTGCGCTTCCAGTCGTTCGTCCCCTGCAAGGCGCCCGCAGGAAGGTCTTTGGCAGCGGCTCCCTCCGGCAAGCCATGGGCATGTGGTGGCAGGTTGTACAGCACCCAGTGCACCCAGGTCATTTTTGGCGCTGCGGGGTCAGGCGCGTCCGGGTCATCGACGATCAGAACCAGGCTTTGCGCGCTGCCAGGCACACCGGTCCACAACAATGGCGGCGAAAGATCATCACCATCACAGGTATGCCTGAAAGGGATCAGGCCATTGTGTTCAAACGCAGCTGAGGTAAGGGTCAGAGACATGGTTTGACTCAGGACACCTGAATGGATTTGGCCTTGCCACTGCCCTCCTTGGGCAAGCGCACCGTCAGCACGCCATTTTTGTAGTGTGCTTCGGCCTTGTCGATGTTCACATTGCGCGGCAAGGCGATGGCGCGCTCAAATACCCCATAGGCACGTTCCATGACATGGTAAGTACTGTCATGTGTTTCGCGTTCCAGATGCTTTTCGCCGCTCAGATAAAGCACATTGCCGTCGATGGTGATGCGGCAATCTTCCTTTTCCATGCCCGGGACTTCTACCCGCACCACGATATCGGTTGGGGTTTCTTCCACTTCTCCGGCCAGCAGGCTCCACTGCGGGAAAGTGGCGAGCGCACCGCCCTCATTCTTGTCTTCTTCCTTCCCGCCCTTGTGCCGGCCAAAGTGCGTGAGGGCGTCGCCGCTGCGACTGAGCAATTCGCGCCAGCCTTCCGAGAGACTTTCCCAGGCGCGACCAATTTCACGACTGATGTTCTTGCCTGTCTGTTTCAATGAGTTCAGCATCGTCAGTTCCCCTTGCGAAAGGTATTGGTGGTCAAACCGGCTGCGGTGACCGATCAGCAAGCGCCGTGCAGATTTTGGATCAAACCAGAATATCTGGCCACAAAAACGACGCGGATTTTTTGAATGACCATGAATTGACGGCAAGACGGTCTTGCCGCCATTGTGCTCTTTCAGCCTGGGCCTGCATTCGCTTTGTTATCGTTGTTTCAACTTCGGACATAAGGGGCATGAACATCAATGAGCAGATGCACCTGCCAGGTCATGCGCAACTGGTCTTCTGCGCCCGAGACGACGAGCGCCTGCCAAGGCCGATTGATGAATCGCAAGCGGCGGCCATCATCGCGGCACCAGCACGGCCGCACCATCCCCACAAGGCCCGCCCGCGATGCCGCGATCGCCTCGTTGGTCTGCTACAGTGCAAACGCGTCGCCATCTGCCCGGGTCAGATTGGCGACAGAGCACAAACTGCGCTCGCCGCACAGCAGAGCATAGTCAAACAACAAATTGGGCTTCAAGTTTGCCATGACAAGATCCAGACCCCGCACTTATTGCGGCGGGAAGGCATGCGCCTCAAACTGGCCTTTGCCATACCATCGCAGTTCGGCGCAAGACCGGGCCAGCCTGGCGCTGGAATCGATCGGTTGGGTGCAGCCAACGGCTCACGTCTGCGAAAGCCAGCGCGCGCACAGTGCTCTCACGTCCACGGGTTCGTCGGTGGTGACTTCCAGCGCAACGGCGCGTTCGTTGCCGTCCAGGGGTTCATGACTTGCCAGTTGACGCTCCAGTACGGCGATGTTCGCCTCGGAAGGGTCATTGCCCACTGTGTTGCGGTCAGCTACCCGCTGGCGCAACTGCGATTCGGTCGCCTGACAGCTCAAAATTGTGAACGGCACGCCCAATCCGGCTGCCAACGTCTTGAAACGCTCGCGCTCAGTGCGCCGCAGGAAGGCCGCATCGACGATCACCGGATAGCCTGCCTGCAGCGCAGTGCGCGCGCATTCCTTCAAACGCTCAAAAGTGCGCCGGGTTGCCTCTGGCGTGTAGATGTCCAGGCCCTGCCCGGCAGACTGCTGCAGTGCGTCAAGGCCATGCAGCCGCTTGCGCTCAACATCCGAGCGCACACGAATGGCGCCAGCCACCTCCAGCAGTTGCCCGGCCACGGTCGATTTTCCTGATCCGGACAGACCGTGGGTAATCAGCAGGCGAGCCTTGCCACCAGCCGCCTGCACCAGCCGCTGGGCCCAAGCCAGATAATCAGGGCGTGCGTCGTCCGATGCTGAACGGATGCGGCTGACCAGTCCCCGCACCATGGCCCGGTACACCTCATAAAGAGGCAGCACCCGCACGCCTGGGTAGTCGCCGCTACGCTGCAGGTACGCATCAAGGAAGCGAAACGCCAGGTCGCTGCGGTCGTGGGCCTTCAGGTCCATGGCCAGGAAGGCCACGTCGCTCATCACGTCGATCCAGCGCAGCGCTGGATCAAATTCAATGCAGTCAAAAGCCGTGGCCTCGCCGTCTATCAGTACGACATTGGCCAGGTGAAGATCGCCATGGCATTCGCGTACCGCGCCGCCACTGCGACGCGCGCGCCAAGCCTTGCGCAAGTCAGGCACCTGCGCATCAACCCAGGTTTGCAAGGCTGCAACCGGCGCGGAGTCGCCCTCGCCGGCCCCTAATTGCTTGAGCACCTTAAGCACCGGCGCAAGCACCTGATCGACCGCGTCGGCTGGCGAAACAGGCGGTGCAACCGGAGCGTCCCGGTGAAAGTCGGCCATCCGCCTCGCCAGACGGTCAAGCTGCTCCGGCAACAGGCCCCCTCTCCTTTCAGCCAGCCGCTCGCTCAGCAATGCCCCAAGGGGAAAGCGTTGCATGCACACCGCGTAGTCGATGGGCTGGCAGGTGTCTTCAGCGCTGCCGATGCGTGGCGCCAGCAGGGTGCCGCACACCGGCACCACGCCCAGGTAAAGCGCAGGAGCCAGGCGACGATTGAGGCGCACTTCCTCTTCACAAAAATACTTGCGCAATGCCAATGTGCTGAAGTCAACAAATGGCAGGTGGACCGGCTTTTTCAGCTTGTAGGCCAGGCGCCCGGTGAGCAGCACCCAGGAGATGTGCGTTTCCACCAGTGCCACCGGCTGTCCGGTATCGGCCTGAAGACGGTTGCGCAGTGCATGGACCCATGTGGGATCCACCGCGGCGCGAAAATTCACTTCCGGGTTCATCCGGGTAGTTTGCACCAGTCAGCATTCAGCCGCCTGATTTGCCGCAACCGGGAACTGTGCGGTGTGAACTTGATCTGCAATTGATCCAGCGCAACATAGGAGCCGCGCGGGGACATACAGTTAATAATCTGAAGGATTCGCTTCCACACGCCCATGCCAATTGTCAACGCCGATGTCGCCGCAGCTTTCGACGAGATCGCCGATCTGCTCGAAGTTCAAGGTGCCAATGCCTTCCGCATACGCGCCTACCGGAATGCCGCACGCATGCTGGGTGAACTCGGCCGCAGCGTGAAAAACATGGTGGACCGAGGCGAAAACCTGGACGCCTTGCCTGGCATCGGCCCCGACCTGGCCGGCAAGATCACCGAGGTCGTGACCACCGGAACCTGTGCGCGGCTGGAACGCCTGCGCAAGGAACTGCCCCCCGCCGTCACGGAACTGCTCAAAATTGCGGGATTGGGGCCCAAGCGGGTGCGCGTGTTGCACCAGGAACTGGGCGTGCAGACAATCGATGAACTGCACCGCGTTGCCGGGCAGGGACGGATCCGCGCAGTGCATGGCTTCGGGCCCAAGCTTGAGCAGCAGATCCTTGATGCCACAGCGCCACGCCGTCAGGAAGCCCATCGGTTCAAACTGGTCATGGCCGACCAAGTGGCCCAAGCGCTGCTTTCCGAACTGGCGGCTGTGCCGGGAGTACAGCAGGCGGTGGCCGCCGGCAGTCTGCGGCGACGGCGCGAAACCGTGGGCGACCTTGACCTGCTGGTAACTGCCCAGCCTGACAGCCCGGTGATGGATGGCTTCACCGCCGGCACCGATGTGCGTCGGGTGCTCTCCAAGGGCAGTACCCGGGCCAGCGTTGTGCTCAGGAGCGGCCTGCAGGTTGACTTGCGCGCTGTGGATCCGGCGAGCTTTGGCGCCGCGTGGCTCTATTTCACCGGATCGAAGGCGCACAACATCGCGCTACGCAAGCTGGCGCAGGACGCAGGACTGAAGCTGAACGAGTATGGTCTCTACCGGGGCGAGATGCGCATCGCTGGTGCTACCGAAGCTTCAGTCTATGAGGTGCTCGGTCTGCCCTACATTGAGCCCGAATTGCGCGAGGATCGCGGAGAGATCAACGCCGCGCGGGCGCATCGCCTGCCGACGCTGGTGCGGCTGTCCGACTTGCGCGGCGACCTGCATTCGCATACCCGGGAAAGCGATGGTTATGACAGCCTGCAAGCCCTGGCCGCAGCGGCCCGGGCGAGTGGCCTGCAGTACCTGGCCATCACCGATCACTCACAGCGTCTGGCACTGGCCCATGGGCTGGATGCTGGTCGGCTCGCACGCCAGATCGACCGGATCGACGCACTCAATGACCAGCTCGAGGGCATCGTCCTGCTCAAGGGTGTGGAAGTCGATATCCTCGAGGACGGCTCGCTCGACCTGCCCGATACCATTCTGGGGCGACTGGACCTTGTGGTCGGCGCCATGCACCAGCGCTTCGACCTGCCCCGCGACCAGCAGACCAGCCGGCTGCTGCGCGCCATGGATCACCCCTATTTCAGCATGCTGGCGCACCCGACAGGGCGACTGATCAACGAGCGGCCCGCCTGCGAGATTGACTTGCCGCGCGTGATCCGCAAGGCCCGCGAGCGCGGCTGCTTCCTGGAACTCAATGCACATCCGTCTCGGCTCGACCTGACCGACGTCGCCTGCCAAATGGCCAAGGACGAGGGTGTGCTGGTGAGCATCAACTCCGACGCGCACAGCACACTGGAATTCAATAACCTGGGTTTCGGAATTAGTCAGGCCCGACGTGGCTGGCTTGAGGCGCGGGACGTGCTCAACACCCGCACGCTAGGGGCGTTGCGGCCCCTGCTCGATGCCACCATGGGTCGCGGCAGCCCCGTCGCGAACGTGTTGCCGCCGACCGGAAAGCGCGCAAAGCCGCGGAAACGCCTTGCAGGAGCGTCGGATGAGCCTTGACTCTACTTGCCAATGCAGCACTTTTCATCAACGAAAGGATTTTTCATGGAAACAGATGCGCAATCAGGCCAAGGTTTGAAGGGGCGAGTCGCCCTGGTCACGGGCGGCACCTCCGGTATCGGAGCCGCCACAGCCGAAGCGCTGCTCGCCGCGGGTTATCGTGTGGCCGCCAACTACGGCAGCAACAAGCAGACCGCACAGGCGTTTACGGCGCGCACCGGGATTCCCGTTTTTGCCTGGAACGTGGCTGACATGGCCGCGTGTGAAGCGGGTGTCGCGCAGGTTCAGGCCGCACTTGGCCCGGTGGAAGTACTGGTGAACAACGCTGGCATCACGCGCGACGCGATGCTGCATAAGATGACGGTCCAGCAGTGGCGCGAGGTTATCGACGTCAACCTGGGGGGATGTTTCAACATGTGCCGCGCGGTGATTGAAGGCATGCGGGAGCGCCGCTTCGGCCGCGTCATCAATATGAGTTCAGTCAACGGACTGGCGGGCCAGGCAGGTCAGGCCAACTATGCCGCAACCAAGGCCGGGCTGATCGGTTTCACCAAATCGCTGGCGCTTGAGGGGGCTTCCCGCAACATCACGGCCAACGCCATCGCGCCTGGATACACCGACACCGCCATGGTAGGCGCAGTGCGGCCCGAGGTGCTCGACCAGATACTGAAAACCGTGCCGATCGGACGTCTTGCAACGCCCGCGGAAATCGCTCGCGGCGTGGTTTTTCTTGCCGCCGACGAGGCGGGCTTCATCACCGGCATCACCTTGTCGATCAACGGCGGCAAATACGTGGCCTGAGCCGACCGCCTACTCTGCGTGTAGGACGATACAGCGTGTTGCCAAAACGCCCCTGGCGCGCTGTCAAACTGGGGAAATGCAAAAGTTTCGAAGCCTGGTTTTGAAGCATTGCCGGTTGACGGCCATGTCTTTCGCTTTTGTGCTGGCCGCAGGCGCGGTCGCACAACCCTCTTTGGGGCCTGATGAATCAAATGGCGTGGCGCTGCTTGAAAAGCATGCGTCGCTGGCTGGCCTATTGGCGCAAAATCCATACCGCAGGCCGTTATTTATCGAATCAACGGAAAGCACCCATGCGGTCAGCGGCAATGCCTATGCCGTGCTGGACTCACCCTTCAGCACAGTCAGCGCCACATTCAAAAGCCCAAAGTCATGGTGCGAGGTGCTGATCTTGCACCTCAACACAAAATATTGCCGCGCCAGCGAAGACGGCAGGCGCAGCGGGCTGGCGGTGAGCATCGGCAGGAAAACCGCGCAGCCGCTTAAAGAGGCCTTTTCGCTTGATTTTGTTTTTCGGCTGGTTGCGGTGTCTCCGCGCTACATCGCCGTTTGGCTCAATGCCGAAGAAGGCCCGCTAGGCACCAGCAATTACCGGCTGGAACTTCAGGCCGTGCCTTTGCCTGACGGCAAGACCTTCATGCATTTACGCTACGCCTATGAGTATGGAATCGTCGGTCGTGTGGCGATGCAGACCTATCTGGCCACCTTGGGCCGCGGCAAAGTCGGGTTTACACCCATCAGGCCAGATCAGCAGTCGGGCTACGTGGGCGGATTGCGCGGCGCCATCGAGCGCAACACCATGCGCTACTACCTGGCAATCGAGGCTTATCTGGCATCGCTCAGCCGTGCCCCGGCGCAACAGTTTGATGCGCGCTTGCAGTACTGGTTCGATGCCACCGAAGCGTATCCAAGACAGCTCCATGAAGTCGATCGCAAGTCGTATCTGGTCATGAAAAAAAACGAATACCAGCGTCAGCAAGAAACTCCTCCTCGCTGATGCCCAGCCAGGCCCCGGTCTCAATGCCCTGCGGTTTCGGCAAATTTGAAGCTGACGGTAGGCACGGTGAAGTCTTCAAACGGTGCCCCGAGCGCGATCGTGCCTTCAATGGGTAACATGCACTCCTGCCGACGTAACGCCACCACTGCGGCGCTTTCGGAGAAACGCACCCAGGTGCCGTAACTGCTGACATCTTCAAGATAAAACTTGCCCGAACGCCACTCGATTCTGGCGTGCCTGCGTGAAACCCGCGGGTCCTGCACGACGAATTGCGCCTCACGGTCACGACCCAGAAAAATGGGCAGATCGGCCCTGGTAAACGACGCATGAACATCCAGCCAGGTCAACTCAATGCTTGCAGGCGACGCATCGGCCTTGACATAAGAAAACGGCGTCAAACTGGCTGCCACCGTGAATGACTCTGACATCACTTCCGGTTGCCATTCAATCCGGTACACCACGCAGGCTTCGCTGCGACCCCGGATCTCCAGGGCACCCAGACTGCGAAACCGCACCAGGCTATCAGGTGGAATCTGCTGGATCACAGCGTCAGTGGCAAGTATCTGGTCCGGCCCCGACAGATCACTCAAACGGGATGCCACATTGACCGTATCGCCGAAACAGTCGCCATCCTGTTCGACGATTTCGCCGCGCGCCATGCCGATCTGGATCCGCATTTTGAGCTGTTCGGGCCAGCTGCGGATGCGATCCCGATGCACCCGTTGCAATTCGGTCACGGCTTCGATGGCGCTATTGTTCTGGGGAAAGACGATGAGCACACCGTCGCCCAGATACTTCACCACATGCCCGCCACAGCCTTCACAGACTTGTGCCATCCACTGAGTCAGGCGCGTGATGGCCTGGGTGGCCTTGGCGTTGCCCAGTGATTCAAAAACCCCGGTGCTTCCCGTGAGATCGGCAAAAACGACGGTAACTTCTGCCATGGATCTGTAACGTTTGCCGGTAGTTGTTTTCAGTCATTAAATCATAAGCACCCATACTAATGTCAATCAACCCACCGGCGCGCGTTGCGCCAGAGCTGCATCCACGCACTGAATGCACTGGGGCTCTCGCTGATCCAGCTCATCTGAATGTTGCGAAACACCCGCTCCGGGTGCGGCATCAGGGCAGTGAAGCGACCATCGGCAGTGGTTACCGCCGTCAACCCGCCGGGGCTGCCGTTGGGGTTGAAAGGATAGGCCTCAGTGGCATTTCCAAAGTTGTCGGTAAAGCGCATGGTGGCAAGCACTTTGTCTGCGTTGCCACGGTAGCGGAAGTTGGCGTAACCCTCGCCGTGCGCCACCGCAATCGGCAGGCGGCTGCCGGCCATGCCGGCAAAGAACAGGCTGGGCGAATCGAGCACTTCGACCATTGAGAGGCGCGCTTCGAAACGCTCGCTCTGATTGGTGGTGAAGCGCGGCCAGTCCCCGGCGCCCGGGATGATGTCGGCCAGCTCTGCAAACATCTGGCAGCCGTTGCAAACACCGAGCCCAAAAGTGTCGCGGCGGATAAAAAATTCCCGGAACTGCTCGGCCAGCACGGGGTTAAAGGTGATGGAACGGGCCCAGCCGATGCCGGCACCCAGCGTGTCGCCATAGCTGAAGCCGCCACAGGCCACAACGCCTTTGAAGTCTGACAGTCTGGCGCGGCCACTTTGCAGATCGGTCATGTGGACATCAAAGGCTTCGAACCCTGCTTGCGTGAAGGCGTAGGCCATTTCGACGTGGGAGTTGACGCCCTGCTCGCGCAGCACGGCAACTTTGGGACGCGCCAGCATCAAGGCGGGGCTCGCCGGAGTTGCTACTGATTTGGTAGCTTGATACGAAGTATCTACGTGGGCTGAAGGCTGATTTTGTTCTAAAGTCTCAGTGGATTGCCGCGCCTTGGTCTGTCCTGAGTATGTCGAAGGGCTCGCAACGACGAGATGGCTGTGCAAACCGGGGTCCAGTGGATCACCGGCGGCATCGTGCTCGGCATCGGCGCAAGCCGGGTTGTCACGCTGCTGGCAGATCTTCCAGCTCACCGAGTCCCAGACCTGGTGCAGGTCCTGCAAGCTGGCCTTGAACACCGCACGCGTGTCGCGCCAAATCTGGATTTCGCTTTTGCCGGTTTCCAGGGCTGCGTGTTGCGGGCGGGTCTTGCCCACCACATGACTGAACCTGGACAGCGCGTAATTGCGCAAGGTTTGCATCACTTCATTGCGTGTATCGGTTCGCACCTGAATGACAACGCCCAGTTCTTCATTAAACAGCGCCTTGAGCGTCAGCTCTTCGCGGCGCCCGCTGACCTGGCTTGCCCAGTTCTTGCTGTCGCCGGCGTCCATTCGGCTGTCGCTGATGCCATCGCCTTCGAGTATCAATGTGTCAATATTGAGTGACACCCCCACATGCCCGGCAAAAGCCATTTCGCAGCAGCATGCAAACAGGCCGCCGTCGCTGCGGTCGTGATACGCCAGAATCTTTCCTTGCGCGCGCAATTCGTTGATGGCCTTGGCCAGGTTGACCAGGTCTTTCGGGTCGTCCAGATCTGGAACGGCACCGCCTTCCAGATTGAGACTTTGCGCCAGGATGGAGCCTCCCGTGCGCATCTGCCCCTTGCCCAGATCGATCAAAATCAGCGTTGTGTCAGCCTCGGCGCGGTTGAGCTCAGGCGTGAGCGTACCGCGCACATCGGTGAGCGTGGCGAAGGCGCTGACGATCAGCGACACCGGCGAGGTCACTTTCTTGCTGTCAGCGCCATCGGTCCAGACCGTGCGCATCGAGAGCGAATCCTTGCCGACGGGAATGGACACGCCCAGCGCCGGACACAGCTCCATACCGACCGCCTTGACGGTCTCGTACAAAGCCGCGTCCTGCCCGGGCTCGCCGCAAGCGGCCATCCAGTTGGCCGACAGTTTGACGCGGGGCAACTCGATGGGCGCAGCCAGCAAATTGGTAATGGCTTCGGCGACGGCCATGCGGCCCGACGCAGGCGCATCAATCATGGCCAGCGGGGTACGCTCGCCCAGGCTCATCGCTTCGCCGGCAAAGCCCCGGAAATCGGCCAGCGTCACGGCGCAATCAGCCACCGGCACCTGCCACGGGCCGATCATCTGGTCGCGGTGCGTCAGGCCACCCACCGTGCGGTCGCCGATGGTGATCAGGAAACGCTTGGAGGCCACGGTCGGGTGACTCAGCACGGCGATGCAGCTTTTTTGCAGGTCCACGCCTGTCAGGTCGATCGGTTCGATGGCGCGCGCAATGCTCTGCACGTCGCGCTGCATTTTGGGCGGTTTGCCCAGCAGTACGTTCATGGGCATGTGGACGGGTGCTGCAGCACCTTGGTCCGACAGCACCAGCTGTTTTTCTTCAGTGGCCACGCCGACCACGGCAAAGGGGCAGCGTTCACGCTCGCAAAAAGCCTCAAATTGCGGCAACGACTCAGGCGCAATCGCCATCACGTAACGCTCCTGGCTTTCGTTGCTCCAGATTTCTCTGGGCGACATGCCGCTTTCTTCAAGCGGTATGGCGCGCAGGTCAAAACGGGCGCCGCGTCCGGCGTCGTTGACGAGTTCGGGGAAGGCGTTGGACAGGCCGCCCGCCCCTACGTCGTGAATCGCCAGGATCGGATTGGCCGCGCTGAGCTGGGCGCACTGGTTGATGACTTCCTGGGCCCGGCGTTCAATTTCAGGGTTGCCGCGCTGCACGGAATCAAAGTCGAGATGCGCCGCATTGGCGCCCGAGGCCATGGAGCTGGCCGCGCTGCCGCCCATGCCGATGCGCATGCCGGGGCCGCCCAGCTGGATCAGCAGCGTGCCCGCGGGAAAGCGAATTTTGTGGGTGAGCCCGGCGTCAATCGTGCCCACGCCACCGGCCAGCATGATGGGCTTGTGGTAGCCCCAGCGCTGGCCGCCAACGGTCTGCTCGTATTCCCGAAAGTAGCCTGCCAGATTGGGTCGGCCAAACTCATTGTTGAAGGCGGCGCCGCCGAGCGGACCTTCCGTCATGATTTGAAGCGGGCTGGCAATGTGCTCCGGTTTGCCGTAGTCACTGTCAAACAGTCTTGAAACGGTGAAACCCGTCAGCCCGGCCTTCGGCTTGGAGCCGCGCCCGGTGGCGCCTTCATCGCGGATTTCGCCGCCAGCCCCGGTGGCGGCACCGGGAAAGGGGGAAATCGCCGTCGGGTGGTTGTGCGTCTCGACCTTCATCAGGACATGCGTCAGCACCCTGTCCAGCGCACTATAGGTTTGATAGCCGCTCACGCCCGTCCCTTCTGGGCTGGAGGCCGATTTTGCATAAAACGTTTGGACGTTTGAGCCTTCCATGACCGAGGCGTTGTCGGAATACGCCACCACCGTGTGCTGGGGATGCAACTGCTCGGTGTTGCGGATCATGGCAAACAAGGTTTTGTCCTGCGGCACGCCGTCAATTGTGAAGTCGGCGTTGAAGATTTTGTGGCGGCAATGTTCGCTATTGGCCTGCGCAAACATCATCAGATCAACGTCGCTCGGGTTGCGCTTCAACTGGGTGAAGGCCTTGACCAGATAGTCGATCTCGTCAGCCGCCAGTGCCAGGCCAAACCCGGTATTGGCGCGCTCCAGCGCCGCCCGGCCACCGGTCAACACGTCAATGCTTTGCAGGGGCGCGCCCGGTAGTTCGGTAAACAAACCGGCCGCCGCCTGCGCGCGGTCAGCCACCACGCTTTCGGTCATGCGGTCGTGCAGGAGCGCCGCGACCTGCTCGCGCTGCGCGTCGTTCAGTGTCGACTTGCTGAAGAATCCGGACCTGAGCGTCAGGCGGTATTCGGTCAGGCGCTCGATGCGCTTGACCGCGAGTCCACAGTTGTGCGCAATGTCCGTCGCCTTGGAGGCCCACGGCGACACCGTGCCGAAGCGCGGCGACACGATGAAGCGTAACGCATCGCCTGAATTGGCCGGGGCCTGAGGGCACGGGTCGCCATAGCTCAGCAAGGCCGCCAGCCGGTCTTTCAGTGACTCGGCAACTGCCACTTCGGTGGCCACCAGATGCACAAACCGGGCGTTGATACCCACGATCTGGTCGTGAATGGCCTGCAGGCGGGGCAGCAGTTGCTGAACGCGAAAATCGCTCAGGGCGCGGATCCCGTGGGGTTCGCCCTCAAAAGTCGTCAGGTGCAGGGTCACGTTGCAGCGGCCTTGTAATGGAATGGAGGAAGGGCAGCCGGCAAGCTGTTTCAAGGATTTGTCACCGCCCGCAAGGCAGAGACCGGGCAACGGCCCGCAGCCAGGCATCAAATCTCAATTTTATCAGTGACTCGATTTTCCTTGCGAGACCTGGCATGTTTTCCCGGCTCAATCAAGCGAAAAAAGCCCTTGCCGGTCTGCTGACAATGCACGCCGGGTGGCGCGGTGGGATAATTATAAGATGAGTATTATTTACAAAGATGCAGCTGGAATTAAGGGCATGCGCGTTGCTGGCAGGCTCGCTTCCGAGTTGCTGGACTACCTGACGCCATTCGTCAAACCCGGCGTAACAACCAACGAAATCGACTGGCTGACCCATGACTACATGACGAAGGTTCAGGGGACGATTCCGGCCACTCTCGGCTATGGCCCTCCCAACTACGCGCCTTACCCCAAATCGTTGTGCACCTCGGTCAACAACCAGGTCTGCCATGGCATTCCCAACGACAAGCCACTCAAGAAGGGCGACATTGTCAACCTCGATGTCACCGGCATCAAGGATGGCTGGCACGGTGACAGCAGCCGGATGTTCATGGTGGGCGAGGTGTCCATCGCAGCCAGGCGACTGTGCCAGATCACCTACGAGGCGATGTGGCACGGCATCATGCGGGTCAGACCGGGCGGGCGGCTGGGTGACATTGGCCATGCGATTCAGATTTATGCCGAGAAAAACGGCTTTTCGGTCGTCCGCGAGTTTTGTGGCCACGGCGTTGGTAACAAGTTCCATGAAGACCCGCAAGTGCTGCACTACGGCCAGCCAGGCACGCTGGATGAGCTCAAACCCGGCATGACGTTCACCATCGAGCCCATGCTCAACGCCGGCAAGCGTGACATCAAGGACGGTCCCGAGAAAGACGGCTGGAGCATCGTGACACGCGACCACTCGCTGTCGGCCCAGTGGGAGCACACCATTCTGGTCACGCCAACCGGCTACGAGGTGCTGACGCTTTCCGCCGGCAGCCCGCCGATTCCGGCATTCGTTACGCAAAGCGCGCAGGCCGAAGTTGCCGTCAGCGCCTGATCCGGGTCCCCGGCGATCTGCTGCGCGCATGCCATCACGAGGCTTGACCGCCTTAGAACTTGTCCGTAAATAATAGGGGGTCGCGCAAATGAATTTTCGGGATGGGATGCTAGGCGCAAAATCCAAGGCAAGGCTGTCTGCCTTGCCTGATTTTGCAACACCGCAGACCGCCCGAAAATCCGTTTGCCCTTCGGGTTGGAATGAAATCGGGCGATTTGCCCACCAAATCCCTGGCATGGGCACCCAGCCCATGCGGCGTGATGTTGGCGGACAACTCATCCCGATTGCATTCCAACGCGACCCCCTATTATTTACGGACAAGTTCTTATCACCCATGACTGAGCTGGCATGACTGAAGTGCTTGAAGTGCGCGAGCAGTACCGTGCCGGCAAAGCCGCGTTGCTCGCTTCGCTGGCAGTTGGCGGTGCGTTCACCCGGGGCATTCACAGCCTGCTGAAGAAGCTTGCCAGACACACCGACGCCACCTTGCAGCTGCTTTGGCAACGCGCTGGCTTTCCGGCCGCGGCCTGTCTGATCGCGGTGGGCGGATTCGGCCGGGGAGAGCTGTTTCCCCATTCCGATGTGGATGTATTGCTGCTGCTGCCCGATGATGCGGATGTTCAGGACGATCCGATCCTTAAGGCTCGGGTTGAAAGCTTTATTGGCAATTGCTGGGACAGCGGGCTGGAGATCGGCTCCAGCGTGCGAACGGCAGCCCACTGCGTCGAAGAAGCCGTGAAGGATGTCACGGTGCAGACTTCGCTGCTGGAAGCACGCCTGGTTGCAGGTTCGAAACAGAACTTCCAGAGCCTGCAACAGCAGCTGCAAGCCGTGCTCGACCCGAAGGCCTTTTATGTCGCCAAAACGCTGGAACTGCGCCAGCGCCACAACAAGTTCGAAAACACACCCTATGCGCTGGAGCCCAACTGCAAGGAGTCGCCAGGCGGCCTGCGTGACCTGCAGGTGGTGCTTTGGGTGGCGCACGCCGCTGGCCTGGGCAAGTCGTGGGACGACCTGGCGCGAAGCGGCCTGGCCACCGCATTTGAGGTGCGGCAGATCAAGGCCAATGAAGCGCTGCTCAGTCTGATCCGCGCCCGGCTTCACCTCATTTCCGGACGGCGCGAGGACAGACTGGTATTTGATTTGCAGACGGCCGTGGCCGAATCCTTCGGCTATGGTGGAGATGCGTTTCGCCGACGGGCCGCCCCCAGGCGAAACAGCCCCCTCGGGGGGCACGACGGACACGCCAGTGCTGAGCGTGGGGGCCTGATTCGTTCCAGCGAAGCGCTGATGCGGCGCTACTATTGGGCGGCCAAGGCGGTCACCCAGCTCAACCAGATCCTGCTGCTCAATATTGAAGAGCGATTAAGTCCGAGCACCTGGCCGCTACGCCGCATCAACGACCGATTTTTCGACAAGGCCGGCATGCTGGAAGTGGCCAGCGATGATCTGTACTTGCGCGAGCCGCACGCAATCCTTGAGACTTTTCTGCTGTATGAAACCACGGTCGGCATCAAAGGCCTGTCGGCACGCACCCTGCGTGCGCTCTACAACGCCCGGGCAGTGATGAACAGCCAGTTCCGCAGCGACCCGGTCAATCGCGCCACCTTCCTGCGCATCCTGCAGCAGCCCGAAGGCATCACCCACGCCATGCGGCTGATGAACCAGACCTCGGTGCTGGGCCGCTATCTCTGGGTGTTTCGCAACATCGTCGGCCAGATGCAGCACGATTTGTTCCATGTGTACACGGTGGACCAGCATATTTTGATGGTGTTGCGCAACATGCGGCGCTTTTTCATCGCTGAGCACTCTCACGAATACCCCATGTGCTCGCAACTGGCGGCTGGTTGGGACGAGCCCTGGCTGCTGTACGTCGCGGCGCTGTTTCACGACATTGCCAAGGGACGCGGCGGCGATCACTCCGAGCTGGGTCGCCGGGAAGTGCGCGTTTTCTGTCGCCAGCATGGCATTGCCGATGATGATGCCCAACTGATCGGGTTTCTGGTGGGCGAACACCTGAGCATGAGCCGCGTTGCCCAGAAGGAAGACCTGAGCAACCCCGACGTGATTGCCGCGTTTGCGAAGCGCGTGGGCAATGAACGCTACCTGACCGCCCTGTACCTGCTGACAGTGGCCGACATCCGCGGCACCAGCCCCAAGGTCTGGAACGCCTGGAAAGGCAAGCTGCTCGAAGACCTCTACCGTTACACGCTGCGGGTGCTGGGCGGCCGCGCGCCAGACCCCGATGCCGAGGTGGAGGCGCGCAAGCGCGAAGCCCTGACCACGTTGGCGCTGCATGCCGAGCCTTTTGAAGGGCACAAGGCGCTCTGGGATACGCTGGACGTGAGTTACTTCATGCGCCACGAAGCGGCAGACATTGCCTGGCATGCGCGCCAGTTGTCGCGCTATGCCGGCAAGGGCAAGACCATCGTGCGGGCTCGCCGCTCATTGGCCGGTGAAGGCTTGCAGGTGCTGGTCTACACGCCCGATGCGCCAGACCTGTTTGCGCGCATTTGCGGTTACTTTGACCAGGCCGGTTTCAGCATCCTGGATGCCAAGATTCACACCGCCAACAACGGTTATGCCCTCGATACCTTCCAGGTCGTGAGTGCCACGTCGGCCGATAGCTACCGTGAGCTGGCCGCCATGATTGAGGCTGAACTTGGCCGCACCCTGGAAAAACCGGGACCGTTGCCGCCCCCCGGCAAGAGCCGCGTGTCGCGCCGTGTCAAAAGCTTTCCGATTGCACCGCGGGTCGATCTGCAGCCTGATGAAAAAGCCCAGCGCTGGCTGCTCAGTGTGTCGGCCAGCGACCGCGTCGGGCTGCTCTACCTGATCGCGCGGGTGCTGGCCCGCCACCGCATCAACCTTCAGTTGGCCAAGGTCATGACGCTGGGTGAGCGCGTTGAAGACACCTTTCTCATCGACGGCCCGGAACTGCAGCAAAACAAGGCGCAAATCGCGATTGAGACCGAACTGCTGGACGCGTTGAACGCCTGACATTGACCCGCCTTCCGGCTCGCCATTCACTACTCGTGCGTCTTCAGATAGCGCAGCAGTCGCCCTTTGTATTTGCCACCCGTACCCGGCAGCATGGAAATGGGTGTCTCGGTGTGCGAATAGCCCCGCAAATCCATGTTGCGATTGAAACTGGCGCGATTGCCGCGGTCGGGATCAACGATCAGCACCTCCACATCCGGCTGCGCGTGCAGGTCAATAAATTGCGACAGCACTTGCGGCTGCCCGCGGTCATACAGGACATCGCTGCCGATAATCAGGTCAAACCGGCCCAGCAGCGGGTTCAATCGTGACCAGTTGCCGGTCTGGTACTTCATGACGGGCAGATGGTTGAGTTTCAGGTTTTCCCGTAAAAAATCGGCCGCCAGTGGATGGCAGTCGCTGGCGGTAATGTCGCCGCCGCGCCGGTGGATGACCAGACTGGCCAGCCCCAGGCCACAGCCCAGTTCAAGAATGCGCTTGCCACCCAGCTCAAACGTCTGCATGACATGCGCCAGCACCCGGCCCGACGGCCAGAGCAGGCCAAAGAGTGGCCAGGCGGCAGAAGAGATGCCTTCGCGCTCGGCCTCGCCCAATGGATCGAAAAATTGCTGCCGGTCCAGCAGTGACCGCAACTGCAGCTCGCCGCCGCTGCCGCTGACGGTCTCAAACTTCAACTGATAGGGGAGCGCCTGCGACATTCGGAAAGCTTTCTGAATACAACCCGCTCGGCCGGGCAAATCGCGCAAAACCAGTGTACGCTTCTGATTCGGTTTGGGCCCTCCAAATCAATCAGTCGTCAGGCCCTGCATCGAGTCCCGGAAACAACACCTCGGTATAGCCAAACTGCGCGAAGTCCCGAATCCGCATGGGGTAAAGTTTGCCGATCAGGTGGTCGCATTCGTGCTGCACGACGCGGGCGTGAAAGCCGTCCACAGTCCGGTCAATCGGGTCGCCATATTGATCACAACCGGTGTAGCGGATATGCGAAAAACGCGGCACCATGCCGCGCAGGCCAGGCACCGAGAGGCAACCTTCCCAGTCGCTTTCCTCCTCAGGCCCGAGCGCGGCGATGACGGGGTTCAGCAACACGGTGCGCGGCACCAGCGGCGCGTCGGGGTAGCGCGGATTGATCTGGCTGGCGCCAAAAACAACCAGCTGCAAATCGACGCCAATCTGCGGCGCGGCCAGCCCCGCACCGTTGGCTGCCTGCATGGTCTCAAACAGATCAGAGATCAGCAGATGCAGCTCGTCCGTGTCAAATTCCTCAATCGGTTGGGCAACGCGCAGCAGCCGTGCATCGCCCATTTTCAGGATTTCGCGAATGGTCATGGGCCAATTATCGTGGCGCAGACCGGTTTGTGCAGTGTTCAGTCTATGGTGGCGCCAAAAACGCCAGCAAGGCGGCTTCATCAATGACCTTGACACCCAGTTCTTGCGCCTTGGCCAGCTTGCTGCCCGCCTCGGCGCCGGCCACTACGTAATCCGTTTTTTTGCTGACCGAGCCAGCTACTTTGCCGCCTGCGGCTTCAATCCGGTCCTTGGCCTCATCACGGCTCAAGCTGGGCAAGGTGCCGGTAATCACAAAGGTCTTGCCAGACAGCGGTTTGGCTGCCACCGCGGCGGGCTCACCCTCTTCCCAGGTCACACCGCAAGCGCGCAATTGCTCAACCACTTCCCGGTTGTGCGGCTGCTCAAAGAAAGTCCGTATGCTTTTCGCGACGATGGGGCCAACGTCGCCCACTTGCAGCAGCTGCTCTTCGGTGGCATCCATGATGGCGTCGAGCTTGCCGAAATGGCTGGCCAGTGCCTTGGCCGTGGCCTCCCCCACATGGCGAATACCGAGTCCGAAGACAAAGCGCGGCAAGCTCGTCTGTTTCGATTTTTCCAGCGCTTCGACCAGATTGCTGGCCGATTTTTCAGCCATGCGGTCCAGGCTCGCGAGGGCAGTCAGACCCAGTTTGTACAGATCGGGCAGCGTGCGAACAATATTCGCATCGACCAATTGCTCGACCAGTTTGTCTCCCAGGCCTTCAATTTCAACCGCGCGCCGGTGCGCAAAGTGCAAAATGGCTTCCTTGCGCTGGGCCGCGCAAAACAGGCCGCCGGTGCAGCGGTAGTCGGCCTCGCCCTCTTCCCGCGCGGCGGCCGCGCCGCACACCGGGCAGGTGCGCGGCATGGTAAACATGGCTGCTTTGGGCAAACGCTTGCCGGGCAGCACGCTGACCACTTCGGGAATCACATCGCCGGCGCGGCGCACGATGACCGTATCACCCACGCGCACATCCTTGCGGCGCGCTTCATCTTCGTTGTGCAGGGTCGCATTGGTCACCGTGACACCGCCGACGAACACCGGGGCCAGCCGGGCCACCGGCGTGAGCTTGCCGGTGCGGCCCACCTGCACGTCAATGCCGAGCACCGTGGTGAGTTGCTCCTGCGCCGGGTATTTATGCGCCACCGCCCAGCGCGGCTCACGCGTGACAAAGCCCAGCCTGTTTTGCAGCGCCAGGCTGTTGACCTTGTACACCACGCCATCAATATCGTAGGGCAGGCGGTCGCGCTGCTGCCCGATCGCCTCGTGAAACGCTATTAATTCAGGAGCACCCCGCGCAATCGTTGTCTGGGCTGCGGCCGGAAAACCCCATGAGTTCAGGGCTTTGAGCAGTTCGTAGTGGGTGGTGAATACCGGGCCGCCATCCTGCGCGGGCGTGATCTCGCCGATGCCGTAGGCGAAAAAGCTCAAGCGGCGTTGGGCCGCAATCGCCGGGTCGAGCTGGCGCACGGCACCCGCGGCGGCATTGCGCGGGTTGACAAAGGTTTTTTCGCCTTTGGCGCCCTGGGCGATCCTTTCACGCTGCCGTTCATTCAGGGCTTCAAAATCAGGGCGGCGCATATACACCTCGCCGCGAACTTCCATCACCATCGGAGCGCTGGCGGGTAGCTTGAGTGGAATCTGCTTGATGGTCCGAATGTTTTGCGTGACGTCTTCGCCCACCTCGCCGTCGCCGCGGGTGGCGGCCTGCACCAGCACGCCCTGCTCATAACGCAAGTTCATGGCCAGGCCGTCAAACTTGAGTTCACACACATACTCGACTAGGGCATCAGATTCGCTCAAGCCCAGTTCCTTGCGCACGCGGGTGTCGAAATTTTGCGCGCCGGTCGCTTCGGTGTCGGTTTCGGTGCGGATGCTGAGCATGGGCACTTTGTGGCGCACGCTGGCAAACTGGTCCAGCGGCTTGGCACCGACGCGCTGCGTCGGTGAGTCTGCAGTGATCAGTTCCGGGTGGGCCGCCTCGAGGTCCTGCAACTCCTTGAACAGCTTGTCGTACTCGCTATCTGGAATTGTCGGCTCATCGAGCACGTAGTAGCGCCGGGCGTGTGTTTGAAGTTCCGTGCGCAAGGCCGCCATGCGCTCGGCATCGGCTGCCGGCTGTCCGGGCGGCTGAGGCTTCGCGAACCGGTCAGGGGGACGCATGGGACACTTCAAATGACGGCGCGGGACGGGAGCGCATCAGGAAAAAACGCGTCGGCCCAGCAGCGAGCCGGCTGACAAATCGCGGTCATCGAGCGTGTCATAGAGCTGCTCCAGCTCGGTGTGGATCACCTCCATGGCCTCGGGCCTGATGGGGTTGCCGTTGTCGTCGATGATGGCCCCGTCCATGCTGGTGGCCAACGCCATGGCGGCCTCGCGCATGCGCGCAAAAGGTTGCTCGGAGCGATGCACCTGCGGCACATCCAGTGACAGAGTGAGTTCGCGCAGCGCGGTTTGCTCGGGGTCTTCCGCCAGAGCCGCCATCGCGTCAAACGACAGGCCGAGAATTGGCGCCTGGCCGGTCTGGCTGGCTGGCAGCACCATGCGACCGGGCATGGCACCAGCGACGAAACCCAGCCGCGCCGCATTTTGCTGCACATAACCAGGGCTCCAGGCGGTGTGGTTGGCGCGCAGGGTGAAGCTCAGTTGGGCGTCATGCCCGCTGGCAAACTGGTCCAGCTCGCGAGCGCGCGCAACTTCATCGAGCATTTCCGCAAACTCCGGCTCGCCGCCTATGGCATCGGCAAAAGCCTGCGTCTTCATGACAAATTCCGAGTATTCGATCTGGTTGAGGGCGCCAGTTCGATTGGCAAGCTGCACGCCGCACTGAAATGCGCTGTAGCGATTGCCCATCACTGGGGTTTCCCATTCACCCGTGGTCACACTCAAGCCCTCCAGACCAAATGGCTTGCTGCCAACGCGGCGTGTGCCGGACATGGCGGCCAGGGCAGCTTCGCCCGAAACCACCGAGTCCAGCACGACCGGTGCGATTGCATCAATCAGGATGTCCAGACCCGGCTTTTTCTCAAGGGTGGTGAGTCTGGCCAATGAGGTCAGGCCGGCGTCGGTTTCAGTGTCGGTTTCAAAGCCGGGCTCGTGCCGCTGTGCCAGCGCGTCAGCCGACTGCGGCTGCCCTTGCTGGGTGGACGGCGCTTCAGGCGTTGCCCGCCTGGGCCGGTTTCTGCGCGATGACCATGCGCTCTGGGCCACCACACCGGCCAGCACCAGGCCTCCGACTACCGCCAAACTGATTTGCAGTGTGCTCATGGCAGATCAGGCGGGTTCGGCAAAACCGAGCGCCGCTTCCATGTCCACCGCCACAATGCGCGAGACACCCTGCTCCTGCATGGTCACGCCGATCAACTGCTCGGCCATTTCCATGGCAATCTTGTTGTGGCTGATGAAGAGGAACTGGGTCTCTTTGCTCATGCTGGAAACAAGTTTCGCATAACGCTCGGTGTTGGCATCGTCCAGCGGCGCGTCAACCTCGTCGAGCAGGCAAAACGGCGCCGGGTTGAGCTGGAAGATCGCAAACACCAGGGCAATTGCCGTGAGCGCCTTTTCACCGCCCGAGAGCAGGTGAATGGTCTGGTTTTTCTTGCCGGGCGGCTGCGCCATCACCTGCACGCCGGCGTCCAGAATTTCTTCGCCGGTCATCACCAGTCGGGCATTGCCGCCCCCAAACAGTTCAGGGAACATGCGGCCAAAATGCCCGTTGACGGCTTCAAAAGTGCTGGCCAGCAAATCGCGCGTCTCCATGTCGATCTTCTTGATTGCGTCTTCCAGCGTCGCCATGGCTTCGTTCAGGTCGGCGGACTGCGCATCGAGAAACTGCTTGCGCTCGCGAGCGCTGCTCAGTTCCTCGAGCGCTGCCAGGTTGACGGCGCCGAGCGACTGAATCTCGCGATTGATGCGTTCAATTTCGCCCTGCAGGCCGGTCAGGCGAACATTGCCGGCGTCAATCGACTGCGCAACGGCGGCCAGGTCAGCCTGCGCATCGGCCAGCAGCTGCGCGTATTGCTCAAATCCAAGGCGCGCCGCCTGCTCCCTGAGCTGGAACTCGGTGATGCGCTGGCGCAGCGGATCGAGATCGCGTTCAAGCTGCAAGCGGCGTTCGTCGCTGGCACGCAGCTTGGCTGTCAGGTCGTCATACTGGCTGCGCCTGGCGCCCAGATCGGCTTCGCGCTCCAGCTTCACACTCAGTGCGCTTTGCAGCCCGGCCTGCGCGGCGGCATCGCTCAGTCGTGCCAACTCTTCCCTGGCACGTTCTTTTTCCGTTGCAATCGAGGCCGCCTGGCTGGCTGCAATGACGATGGATCGCTCCAGCTCTTCACGGCGCGACGCCAGGCTGCGCAACGCAAATTGCGCCTCCTGCGCCTGGCGCTCCAGCGTGCGCTGCTGCTCGCGCGCCTGGCCCAAACGCCGCTCGGCGTCAATCACCTGGTCATCGAGTTGTGCATGGCGTTCCTGGCTGTCGGCCAGTTGCATGTCGAGCTCTTCAAAGCGGCCTTCTGCGGTGACCTTGCGCTCCTGCAATTGGTCAAGCTGGTCGGCAATTTCAGCCATGTCGGCCTGAATCTGCTCACCGCGGGCGCGGGTCTGCTCGGCCAGCTGGGACAGGCGCAGCACTTCAACCTGCAACTCGTGGACACGGCTTTGACCTTCAGCCGCTTCACGGCGCGCCGCGGCCAGGCGCTGGGCCGCATCGGCATAGGCAGCTTCGGCGCGAACCAGCGCGGAGCGGGCTTCGTCGCTGATCAGCGCCTGGGCCCTGGAGCTTTTCTCCAGGTTTTCGATTTCCTGAGCCCTGGCGAGCAGACCGGCCTGCTCGGAATCGGGCGCATAAAAACTCACGCTGTGCCGCGTTACGGCGTGGCCGCTCATGACGTAAATCACTTCACCGGCCTGCAGCTTGTCCCTGGCGCTCAGGGCATCGTCCAGGCTTGAAGCGGTGTAGCTGCCATGCAGCCAGTCGCCCAAGAGCGCCGCCTGGCCGGAATCGTTCAGGCGCAGCAAATCTGCCAAAGGCTTGAGATCGAGCGTGGCGTTGGAGCGGCCAGGTGCTGCGGTGTGGGGCGCGGTGTAAAACGACAGCTTGGCTGGCGGCGTATCGTGAGCGTCGGCGCCGGCGAAGCCGCGCACCAGATCCAGGCGACCCACTTCAAGGGCGCCGAGGCGCTCGCGCAGCGCGGCCTCCAGTGCGTTTTCCCAACCTGGCTCAATGTGGATGCGGCTCCACAGCCCCTGCAGGCCGTCCAGGCCGTGCTTGCTCAGCCATGGCCTGAGCTTGCCGTCGGTTTTGACTTTTTCCTGCAGCGCCTTGAGCGCCTCCAGACGGGCCGACAAATCAGCCCGTTTTGCCGACTCGGTATTGACGGCGTGCTGCAAGGCGCGCCGGTCTTCGTCAAGCCGCGGCACCGTTTCAGTCAACTCGTGCAGGCGGGCCTCCAGCAGGTTCTGCTCTTCCTGCGCGCCAAGGTATTGCGCGTTGAGATGGCTCAGGCGCGCTTCATCGGGTGCATTGAGCGCGTTTCTATCCGCCGTCAGCCGTTCGTGCTTCAAGGTCATCGCGCGCGACTGCTCTTCAATATGGCGCTGCTCGGCGGCCAGGACCTGAATTTGTTGCTGTATCTGAGCCACGCCGGCGCGCTGCTCACTGGCTTTGGCCTGCGCCTGGCGCAAGGCTTCTTCAAGTGCCGGCAGTTGCGTCAACTGCTCTTCGGTTTGCGCCGCCAGCAGCTCGGCCTTTTCTTGAGCTTCAGCCGCCTGCGCGGTCAGACTTTCGGTCTCGACGGCCGCGTCTTGCTTGCGCGTGGCCCACTGGTCAGTTTGTTCCCTGAGCTGGGCCAGGCGCTGCTCAACGCGCAGGCGGCCATCGACCACAAAGCGGATTTCGGCTTCCAGCCGCCCTACTTCGGCGCTGGCCTCGTAGAGTTTCCCCTGGGCCTGATTGACCTGGTCGCCCGCGGTGTAATGGGCCTGGCGGATGGTTTCCAGGTCGGCTTCGATGTGGCGCAGGTCGGCGACGCGGCTTTCCATCTCGTTCACGGCCTTTTCGGCATCAAGCTTGACCCGGGTCTGGTCGGCCTCGCTCTCGGCACGCTTTAAAAACCAGAGCTGATGCTGCTTGAGAGTGCCGCTCGCCTGCAGCGTGTTGTAGCGCAGCGCCACCTCAGCCTGCTTTTCCAGGTGGTCAAGGTTGGCATTGAGCTCGCGCAATATGTCTTCGACGCGGGTCAGGTTCTCGCGGGTGTCGCTCAATCGGTTGGCGGTTTCGCGGCGACGCTCCTTGTATTTGGAAACCCCGGCGGCTTCCTCCAGAAACAGGCGCAGTTCCTCGGGTTTTGACTCGATGATGCGGCTGATGGTGCCCTGGCCAATGATGGCGTAGGCGCGCGGCCCCAGGCCGGTGCCAAGGAATACGTCCTGCACGTCACGGCGGCGCACCGGCTGGTTGTTGATGTAGTAGCTGGAGGTGCCGTCGCGCGTCAGCACACGCTTGACGGCGATTTCGGCAAACTGGCCCCATTGGCCCCCGGCGCGATGATCTGCATTGTCGAACACCAGTTCCACGCTGGCGCGGCTGGCGGGCTTGCGCGTGTTGGTGCCATTGAAAATGACGTCCTGCATGGACTCGCCGCGCAACTCGGAAGCCCGGCTTTCGCCCAGCACCCAGCGCACCGCATCCATGATGTTGGACTTTCCGCAGCCGTTAGGCCCGACAACGCCGACCAGTTGCCCCGGCAGGACAAAATTGGTGGGCTCCACGAATGATTTAAACCCTGATAACTTGATCGAATTGAGACGCACAGCAGTCCCTGTTTTCTTGAGCTTGACGCTAACCCGTTGATTTTTAAGGCGCTTTGCCGGGTTGCCGACACCACGGGTAGCGGTGCACGGTCTGCAATGTTACCCGAGCGCCCGATGGTTTTTTGATGCGCTGAAGGTTTGCGCTCGCCGCGGGTGAAACACTTTGCTTCGCGCGCTGCAAAGCGGCCGGAACGGCGCGCATCGCTGGCTCGCCGAAAACAGCCGCCAAGGATCGAAAGCCAAGAATCAATCGGGCATTTCGACCAATCGGAACGCACGCGAGCAGCTACGTTATTTATAGCGTATCTTCATTGTCGTGGGCCTGCCCGCGCCACGCCGCCGCTCGACCTGCGGCGCCGAAGCTGGATAATCCCCAAATGAATCCCCTGCTTTCACGCCTTCAACCCTACCCTTTCGAGCGGCTGCGCCAACTGCACGCCGGCATCACCCCCAACCCGGCCTATCGGCCCATCAGTCTGGGCATTGGCGAACCACGGCACGCTACGCCGCAACTGATCAAGGATGCCTTGATCGCCAGCCTGGACGGCCTGGCGAGCTACCCCGCCACGGCCGGCGAGCCGCGGTTGCGCCAGGTCATGAGCGATTGGCTGGCGCGCCGCTATGGCTTGAGCGTGGACCCGGTCTCGCAAATCCTGCCGGTCAACGGCTCGCGCGAGGCGCTTTTCTCACTGGCGCAGACCGTGCTGGACCCAGGTCAACCGGGCGCTACGGTGGTTTGCCCCAATCCTTTCTATCAAATCTACGAAGGCGCGGCGCTGCTCGGCGGCGCGCAGACCTGGTTTGCGCCCAGCATTGCCGCGCGCAATTTCGCGGTGGACTGGGCCGGTGTGCCGCAAGCTGTATGGGCCAGGGCCCAACTGGCGTTTGTCTGCTCGCCGGGCAACCCCACCGGCGCGGTGATGTCGCTTGACGAATGGGAACTGCTGTTCAATCTCAGCGACCAATACGGCTTTGTCATTGCCTCGGATGAATGCTATAGCGAGATTTATTTTCGTGACGAAGCACCGCTGGGTGGGCTGCAGGCCGCGGCCAAATTGGGGCGGACTGACTTCAAAAACCTGATTTCACTGACCAGTCTGTCCAAGCGCAGCAGTGTGCCCGGCCTGCGCAGCGGTTTTGTCGCCGGTGACGCGGCGCTGATCAAGTCTTTCCTGCTCTACCGTACCTATCATGGCAGTGCCATGAGCCCGGTGGTGCAGGCGGCCAGCATGGCGGCCTGGGCCGACGAGCGGCATGTGGCTCAAAACCGCGCGCTGTATCGCGAGAAATTCGACAAAGTCACGCCCATGCTGGCCTCGGTGCTCGATGTGGCCCTGCCCGACGCCAGCTTTTATTTGTGGGCCGGGATCCCGGAAATCTTCAAGGGCTCGGACACGGAATTCGCGCGTGAGCTGTTCGCTCTTTACAATGTGGTGGTGTTGCCGGGCAGCTACCTTGCGCGCGACGCCCAGGGCAGCAATCCGGGCGCAGGCAGAATCCGGATGGCCCTGGTGGCCGAAACCGCCGAATGCGTTGAAGCAGCGCAGCGCATCGTTCAGTTCATTCACTCCAAAGTTCACTGAGAATTCAAGCACATGACTCAAGACAACCCAAATAGCCAGCTTCAGGGCACCATCGATGCCGCCTGGGAAAATCGCGCCAGCCTGTCGCCCCAGTCGGCGTCCGGAGAAGTTCTGGAGGCGGTTGAGCACACCATTGCCCAGCTCAACAGCGGCAAGTTGCGTGTGGCAACGCGCCAGGGTGTTGGAAAATGGACCACACACCAGTGGATCAAAAAGGCCGTTCTGCTGAGCTTTCGCCTCAAGGACAACGAAGTCATGCGCGCCGGTGATTTCGCATTTTTTGACAAGGTCAAGACCAAGTTTGCCCACCTGAGCGAAGCCGAGATGCGCGCCACCGGCGTGCGCGTGGTGCCGCCTGCAGTCGCGCGGCGCGGCAGTTTCATCGCAAGAGGCGCGATCCTGATGCCGTCCTACGTCAACATCGGCGCCTACGTGGATGAGGGCACGATGGTGGACACCTGGGCGGCAGTCGGCTCTTGCGCGCAGATCGGCAAGAACGTGCACCTGTCCGGCGGTGTCGGCATCGGCGGTGTGCTCGAACCCATGCAGGCGAACCCGACCATCATTGAGGACAACTGCTTCATCGGCGCGCGCTCGGAAGTGGTTGAAGGGGTCATCGTGGAAGAAAACTCGGTGCTTTCCATGGGTGTGTACATCGGCCAGAGCACCAAAATTTACGACCGTGCCACGGGCGAGGTCACCTACGGCCGCATTCCCTCCGGATCGGTGGTGGTGGCGGGCAACCTGCCCAGCCCGGATGGCAAATACAGCCTGTATTGCGCGGTAATCGTCAAACGGGTGGATGCCAAGACACGCGCCTCGACCAGCCTTAACGATTTACTGCGTGAATGAGGTGAATTGATCATGGACACAAAGCAAAGCATGAGCACGATGGAGCGAATTTTGCGCTTGATGGCAGACAGAAAGGCATCGGACGTCTATCTGTCAGCCCATTCGCCCGCGATGATCAAGATCAACGGACAGGCCATTCCCATCAACGCGCAGATTCTGCCGCCCGAGGCCCCGCGCAACCTGCTGGCCGAGGTGCTGCCGCCCGAGCGGATTGAAGAGCTCGAAGAAATCGGCGAGCTCAACATGGCCCTGGCGGTTGCCGGTGTGGGCAACTTCCGCATCAGCGGCATGAGGCAGCGCGGCACCTATGCCGCGGTGATCCGCTATATCCCAAACGAAATCCCACCGCTGGACAGCCTGAACCTGCCGCCCATCCTGACCGACCTGGTCATGGAGCCGCGCGGCTTGCTGTTGATGGTGGGCGCCACGGGCGCCGGCAAGAGCACCACGCTGGCCGCCATGCTGGACCACCGCAACGAATCCACGCGCGGCCACATCCTCACCATTGAGGACCCGATAGAGTATTTGTTCACCAACAAGAAATCCGTCGTCAATCAGCGTGAAGTCGGCATGGATACACAGTCGCTGCAGGTGGCGCTGAAAAATGCGCTGCGCCAGGCGCCAGACGTGATTCTGATCGGCGAGATCCGCGACCGCGAAACCATGTCGGCGGCCATCGCCTACGCCCAGACCGGCCACTTGTGCCTGGCCACCATGCATGCCAACAACAGCTATCAGGCGCTCAACCGGATTCTGAGTTTTTACCCCATGGAAGTGCGCAATACCATGCTCGGTGACCTGGCCGCGGCGCTCAAGGCGATCGTATCGCAGCGTTTGCTGACCACGCTGGACGGCAGCCGGACCCCTGCGGCGGAGGTCATGCTCAACACCAAGCTGGTGTCCGAAATGATTGAAAAAGGCGATTTTTCGGGCGTGAAGGAAGCGATGGAGAAATCCCTTGCCGAGGGCTCGCAAACATTTGAGCAGGACATCGCCAGGCTGATTGTTGAGGGCACCGTCACACGCAAGGAAGGCCTGCTGCACGCCGACTCGCCAACCAACCTGATGTGGCGGCTTGAAAACGACTTTGCCGGAAGCAGGGTCAATCTGAGCGAGCAGGAGGAAGAAACTGACGACAAAGCGTCCTTCACGGAAATCACGCTGGATGTGAGGCACTGAAATATGGCCCCCACGCTTGTCGCTGCGCGTACTACGCTGCCCCCCGAGGGGGCTGCTTCGCCTCGGGGCGGCCCGGCGGCGAAGCTGGCCCCCGTGCTTGTCGCTGCGCGTACCACACCGCCCCCCGAGGCCTATTCCGATCATCCTGAGCTTGTCGAAGGATGGGGCGGGCCTACCCTGCACTCGATGGCCCCCACGCTTTTCACTTTGGTCTGACCCAGCGGCGCCTGACGCATCATGTCTCGAACCCTCCAGCTTGCAGAGCAGCTTATTTCGTGCCCCTCGGTCACGCCTGACGACGCGGGTTGCCAGGCCATTGTTGCTTCCCGGCTGGCCCCGCTGGGCTTCACCTGCGAAACCATCGCCAGCGGACCGGAGCACTTCCGGGTCACCAACCTGTGGGCGAAATTTCAGGGTTTTGACGCGTTGGCCCACACAGGAAAAGCGCATACCGCTATTAAATCAATAGCAGATCAAGGCCTCCCCAACGCCGGAGTCAAGACCCTTGTGTTTGCCGGTCACACCGATGTGGTGCCCACTGGCCCGCTGGAGCAGTGGCATAGCCACCCTTTCACGCCCAGCCATCGCGGCGGCAAGCTGTATGGGCGCGGCGCTGCCGACATGAAAACGTCCATCGCCGCCATGGTGGTAGCCGCTGAAGAGTTTCTGGCGGCCCACCCACGGCCCGCGCTGTCCATTGCCTTCCTGATCACCAGCGACGAGGAAGGCCCGGCGCTCGATGGCACGGCCCGGGTCTGCGAGGTGCTCAAGGAACGCGGTGAAGTGCTGGACTGCTGCATCGTGGGCGAACCCACCTCGGTCGATCAGCTCGGCGACATGATCAAGAATGGCCGTCGCGGCACGCTGGGCGGCAAGCTCGCCATCAAGGGCGTGCAGGGTCATATCGCCTACCCGCACCTGGCCAAAAACCCGATTCACCTGTTTGCGCCCGTGCTGGCCGAACTGGTGGCGACCGAGTGGGACAGCGGCAACGCATTCTTTCCGGCAACCACCTGGCAGGTGTCCAACGTGCATGGCGGCACCGGCGCGGCCAATGTCATACCAGGCGAGCTTATCGTTGACTTCAATTTCCGCTTTTGCACCGAATCCACGCCCGAGAGCCTGCAGCAGCGCCTGCAAGCGGTGCTCAGCAAGCACGAACTGGAATACGACCTGAAGTGGACGCTGGGCGGCCAGCCCTTTTTGACCACGCCCGGCGAACTGGTCGATGCAGTGCGCGGCGCGATCCGGGCCGAGACCGGTTTGACGACCGCGCTCTCCACCACGGGCGGCACCAGTGACGGTCGTTTCATCGCCAAAATTTGCCCGCAAGTGATTGAATTTGGCCCCATCAACGCGTCCATTCACAAGATCGATGAGTGTGTGGCGGTGGCAGCGCTTGATCCTCTTAAAAACATCTACAAGGGTGTAATGGAGCGCCTGGCCGGGTACACGCCGGCGCCATGACGCCCGCCGCCTCCAATGCGCCCGTCACCGTGCTGGCGCTGATCGACCAGATGGCGGCCCGGCTTGAGGCTGCAGGCTTGAGCTTTTCCGATGGCTTTGGCCAGGGCACCACCAACGCATTCGACGAGGCCGCCTGGCTCGTATTGTGGCAGTTGAAGCTGCCGCTCGATGACCTCGATTCAGTGGCAAATCGGCCGGTAGCCCTTGAAGAACGGGCGCAGGTAGCTATGCTTTTTGATGCACGCATCAATACACGCAAGCCGGCGGCCTACCTCACCAACGAGGCGTGGCTGATGGGTGTGCCCTTTTATGTTGATGAGCGCGTCATCATTCCACGCTCCCTGATTGCCGAATTGCTCGTGAATGCCAGCATCGACCCGTGGCTGGGAGAAAATACGCGCCGCATCCTCGATCTGTGTACCGGCAACGGCAGCCTGGCCGTCCTTGCGGCGATGACATACCCCGATGTGAGCGTGGATGCCGCCGATATCAGCGCGGACGCGCTGGCGGTGGCACGCATCAATGTGGACCGGCACCAACTGGGCAAGCGTATTACCCTGATCGAATCTGACGGCCTGACCGCGTGCCGTGGCCCGTACGACCTGATTTTGTGCAACCCGCCTTACGTCAATGCCGCCAGCATGGCCGCCCTGCCCGCTGAATTTCGCGCCGAACCGGGCCTGGCGCTGGCTGGCGGTGAAGACGGCATGGACTTCATTCGAAGCCTTTTTCTAAACGCGGCCCGCCATATGAGCGAAAATGGCGTACTGGTGCTGGAAATCGGCAACGAGCGCGCGAATTTTGAACGCGCCTTCCCGCACCTTGAGCCGCTCTGGTTTGAAACCAGCGCTGGCCCGGACCAGGTTCTGCTCCTCACGCGCCAACAACTGGTTTGACACGCCTGAGCGTTGGGTCTGAAGCGATGGGCCGTGAGTTGTGGCGCGAAGCCGCCACCCGAATAATTTTCTGGAATCTGCCTGTTTTAAATGATTACCCTTAAAAACGTGGTGCTGCGTCGCGGCGCCAAAGTGATCCTCGACAGCGCGTCTGTCTCCCTCAACCCGGGCGAAAAAATCGGATTGGTGGGCCGCAATGGCGCGGGCAAGTCTTCTCTGTTTGCCATGCTCAGCGGCTCTCTGCACGAAGACGGCGGCGAGTATTCCATTCCCGCGCAGTGGCGCATGGCGCAGGTTGCTCAGGACATGCCAGAGACCGGCCAGAGCGCCACCCTCTATGTGGTTGAAGGCGACGTGGTGCTGCTGGCCGCGCAGGCCGCGGTCGGTGCCGCGGAGGCCAGTGGCGATGGTGACCGGATGGGCCATGCCTACATGGACCTCTACGATGCGGGCGCCCACGACGCGCAGGCACGCGCGCAGGCCCTGATTCTTGGTTTGGGCTTCAAGGTCAGTGAGCTTGACAACCCCGTCAACAGCTTCTCGGGCGGCTGGCGCATGCGCCTGCAGCTGGCGCGCGCGCTGATGTGCCCGTCGGACCTGCTGCTGCTCGACGAACCGACCAATCACCTGGACCTGGACGCGCTGGTCTGGCTCGAAGCCTGGCTCAAGCGTTACCAGGGCACCATGCTGGTCATCAGTCATGACCGCGAGTTTCTCGATGCCGTGACTGATGTCACCGTGCACATTGAGGGCGCCAAACTCACGCGTTACGGTGGCAACTACAGCAAGTTTGAAGACTTGCGCTCCGAGCAGATGGCGCTGCAGCAAACCGCGTTTTCCAAACAGCAGGACAAGATTGCCCACCTGCAAAAGTTCATTGACCGCTTCAAGGCCAAGGCCAGCAAGGCCAAGCAGGCGCAAAGCCGCGTCAAGGCGCTGGACCGCATGGAAAAAATCGCACCATTGCTGGCCGAAGCCGACTTCACCTTCGAGTTCAAGGAACCGGCCAACCTGCCCAACCCCATGCTGTCGATGACGGGGGTGAGTTTTGGCTATCCGCCGCCGGAAGGCGCTCCAGCGGGCACACCGCCCACCGTGATCGTGAAAAACGTGAGCCGTTCGGTTCTTGCCGGCCAGCGCATCGGCATTCTGGGCGCCAACGGGCAAGGCAAATCGACAGTGGTCAAAACCATCGCCCGCGAGCTGCAGCCCATCAGCGGCGAGATCACCGAAGGCAAGGGCCTGAACATTGGCTACTTCGCCCAACAGGAGCTTGACGTGCTGCGCCCGCTGGACACCCCGCTGGAGCACATGATCCGCCTCGTCAAAGACCTGACAGCGCAGGGCAAAATTGCCGGCCAGGCGACGCGCGAACAGGACTTGCGCAGCTATCTTGGCAATTTCAATTTTGGCGGCGACATGGTCAAGCAGGCCGTTGGCAGCATGAGCGGCGGCGAAAAAGCCCGGCTGGTGCTCTGCATGATCGTCTGGCAGCGCCCGAATCTGCTGCTGCTCGATGAACCGACCAACCACCTGGACCTGGCCACGCGTGAAGCGCTCTCCATGGCGCTCAATGAATTCGAAGGCACTGTCATGCTGGTCAGCCACGACCGCGCGCTGCTGCGTGCCGTCTGCGACGAGTTCTGGATGGTCTCGCGCGGCGGCGTTGCCCCGTTCGATGGCGACCTCGACGACTACCAGCGCTACCTGCTCGACGAAGCCAAGCGCCAGCGCGAAGAGGCCAGGAAATCAACTGGCAACCTTCCTGATTTATCTGCGCGATCCGATGATGCTACTAAAACAGTAGCACAAACATCAATAAATACGGGGGACAAGGCAACTTTTGATGTAAAAAAATCGGCGAACAAGAAGGAGCAAGCCCAGCGCCGCCAGCAACAATCCGACAGCACCAAGCCGCTGCGCAAGGAACTGGAGCAGATTGACCTGAAGATTCAATCGCTGACCGCCGAACAGGGCAAGCTGCAAACCCTGCTGACGACCACTACCGCGCCAACAGAAATCGCCCAAACCGGCAAACGCCTGAAAGCGATTGACAGCGAAATAGGCACGTTGGAGGAGCGGTGGCTGGAAATCACCGGGCAAATTGAAACGACGACAGTGTAGAGTTGGCTCATTGCCTGCACGGCCGGAGCGCGATTTGCGAACCCGCAGTCCGGTGGCGGGTAGTTAACCAGTCAGTCGGTTCACAAATTTCAGGACAGCTCAAAAGCTTGCAACCATGCCCACTGCGCTCCACATGGCTTCTGACGACGCAGCTCTTGAAGCCGCCGTCAAACGCAGCCGCAAGCTGCTCAACAAACGCGCCATGATTGCCGCTGTGGCCAGCGCCGTTCCGGTCCCGGGGCTGGACTGGGCGGTGGACGCCGCCCTGCTTTCAAAACTGATTCCTGAAATCAACAGGGAGTTTGGTCTCACGCCCAGCCAGCTAGACCAGCTTGATCCCAGAAAACGCGATCAGGTGCAAAAAGCCGTGGCGCTGGTCGGTTCGGTACTGATCGGGAAATTCATCAGTCGCGACCTGGTCATCAAAGCGGCCACCAAAATTGGCGTGCGCCTGAGCACCAAACAGCTCGCCAAGTATGTCCCCTTCGCAGGGCAAATCGTGGCCGCCACCGTTGGTTACGCGGCAATTCGCTACTTTGGTGAGGAACACATGAAGGATTGCATCAGGGTGGCCAGGCAGGCGCAGCTTGACGTGCCGCGGCTGGAGTATTCGGCCTGAGGCACTGCTGCGTGTCTTGTGATCACCACCGAAGCAACCAAGAAAAAGCCTGCCACCTTTTCGGTAGCAGGTTTTGCAGTGTCTGTAGGGGAAGTTTGGTGGGTTCTGCGAGATTCGAACTCGCGACCGACGGATTAAGAGTCCGCTGCTCTACCAGCTGAGCTAAGAACCCCCATACAAAACTTGTGCCACACAAAAATTGGTGGGACCTGCGGGGGTCGAACCCACGACAAACGGATTAAAAGTCCGCTGCTCTACCAACTGAGCTAAGGTCCCAGGATTTCTCCCGGCGCGTGTTGCCTCATTCGCAGCACAGCCTAAAATTATAGCGTCTTTTCACAACCCTTTGCCAGGCCCGGCAGCGATCTCGCTGAGCAGCCATCCGGCGGCGCACAAGCCAAAGGTTGCCGTGACGCTCACCACCGATCCGTAGCCGTGACAGTTAAGACTCCCATCACTCTGAATTGCCGGGCAGTTTGCATCAGCAGCATCTGACAAGCTGCTTTCCTGCCACGTTGATGAATTCCCGGCCGCTGGCTGCTGCACCGGCTCCCGGCTGAACACACAGGCCACGCCGATTTTGCCCTTTGGAGCCGCGCCGTGTTCCTTTCGCAGGCGGCGGCGCATCTGCGCCAGCAAGGGGTCGTGCGTGACCAGCGACAAATCTTCAATGTCCACGCGGTGTGCCAGCCGCTTGCCGCCCGCCGCGCCTACGCTGATCAAGGTCGCCTTGACCCCGATGGCCCAGGCCGCCATGGCAGTTTTTGCCCTGACCTGATCACAGGCGTCAATCACGGCCAGCTGTCTGAAGTCAAAGTCGCCTGCCTGTTCCAGCAGGCCCGGCCAGTTGGCCGCATCGACAAACTCCTCGATGCAGTCCACCCTGCATTCGGAATTGATGTGAACGATGCGTTCGCGCATGGCCTGCACCTTGGCTTGCCCCAGCGAACTGTCGATCGCATGAACCTGGCGGTTGATGTTCGATTCGGCGATATGGTCAAAATCGATCAGCGTCAGATGGCCTACACCGCTGCGCGCGGCTGCCTCGGCAGCCCAGGAGCCGACGCCGCCCAGTCCGACCACCACAATATGCGCGGCACGAATCCGCTGGGCCCCCGCGGCGCCATAGAGCCGCGCAAGACCACCAAAGCGCCGTTCAAGATCGGCCGGGGTTACCCCTGCATCGGAGATCATGACGCGGCTGAAGGGCTGTGTTGTTGCGCGCGCAATTGAACGGTCATCAACGACGGCTATTTGAGCTTGACCAGGCGCTCTTTGGCCACCGCTGCGGCCTCGGACTGCGGATAGGCCCTGACAAGATCGTCAAGTGTCTTGCGGGCCGACTTGGTGTCCTTGAGCTCGACCTGGCTATTGGCCAGCGACAACAACGCCTCGGGCGCACGCATATGATCGGGCTCGCTTGCCACCAGCGCGCGGAAATTCACCACTGCCTCCCGGTAATTGCGCGTGGCATATTGCGCATTGCCCAGCCAGAACAGGGCCGAAGATCTGTAGCCGCTTTGCGGATAACGTTTTATGAAGGCCACAAAACCGGTTTGGGCGCCAGCAAAATCGCCCTTGCGAAGAACGGCAAGCGCAGCGTCGAACTCCTGCTTTTCAGCGGGCTCCGCCACAAATTCCTTGCCGTCCACCGAGACCTTGGCGGGTTCGAATTTTCGCAAGCGCTCATCGACGCCCTGCGTGAGGTCTTTCTGGGTGCGCTGCAAGTCGGAGACATCGCGGGTCAATTTTTCATTTTGCCCACGCAGCGCGGCCAGTTCATTTCGCAATGATTCAATCTGGCTGGACAGGTCAAGCAGGCCGCGGCGCAATTGCGCGTTGTCCTCGGTGGCTTTTTGAATATCGCCCGTCGCGCGCTGCTGCACCGCATCGACTTTCTGCCGCAAATCAAGGATGGCGCGTCGCGCCTCATCGTCTTCAAACAGCGCGGCATGGGCATGGAAAGCCAGCACGCAGGCTGCAACTGCCAGCGCCGCTTTGAGCATTTTCACGGTTTGAACCCCGGCTTAACGGTAGTTGAATTCGGCGCGGCGATTCTTCGCCATGGACGCTTCGTCCATACCTGGCGCAGCGGGCTTTTCCTTGCCGAAACTTACCGCCTCGACCTGGGCGTCAGCAACCCCCATCAAGCCCAATGCCCGGCGCACCGCTTCGGCGCGCTTTTGTCCGAGCGCCAGGTTGTACTCGCGACCGCCGCGCTCATCGGTGTTCCCTTCAATCGCCACCTTGCGGGACTTGTTGGCCGTGAGAAACCTGGCATGCGCCTCGATGACGCTCTGAAATTCGGGTTTGACCACGTAGCTGTCAAAATCGAAATAGATGATCTTCGGCGTGTTGACGGGCCCTATGCCCGCCATATTGGTGCCGCCAATCTGCACCGGGGCCACGGCGTTGCTGGCGGCGCCTCCCGCACCACTGCCTTGAGCGCCAGCGGCCGTTCTGTCCTCCACGGGCACGTCATTGAGTTTGACATCCGAGCCGCATCCCGCCAACGTGGCAGCAAGAACAAGGGAGAAAAAGATGGAGAAAAAAATGCGTTTCATGAAGTACCTCAAGTAAAAAAACAAAAAAAGTGACGAACCTGGAAGAGATGGCTAACGCTTGAACGGGCCCCAATCAGGTTCACGAATATCACCGCTGGCACCCGCCAGTCTGGCCTTGATCTTGCCATCAAGCGTGGTGGTCATCAGTGCTTCCTTGCCCTGCTGCTGGGTGGCATACACAATCAGCCGACTATTGGGCGCAAAACTCGGTCGTTCGTCGGCCGAGGTGTCTGTCACAGGAGTGGCTGCTCCGGTGGCGAGTTCCATCACGTGCAGTTTGAATGCGCCGCCCACTCTGGAAACATAAGCCAGCCATCGCCCATCCGGGCTGACAGCCGGGGATATGTTGTAACTTCCCGTAAACGTCACCCGCTCGGGGTTAGCTCCCGAGGGGCTCATACGGTAGATTTGCGGCGCACCGCCCCGATCACTCACAAAATAGATGTATTTCCCGTCTGGGGAAAAGGCCGGCTCGGTATCAATGCTCGACGACTGGGTCAGCCTCACGGGAGCGCTGCCACTCAGACCTATGGCGTAGATCTGCGATCCACCTTCCTGACTCAGCGTGGCAACCAGTTGCCTGCCGTCCGGTGACCATGCAGGCGCACTGTTGGAGCCCCGGAAATTGGCAAGCAGTCGGCGCTTTCCGGTCGCCACATCATGCGAATAAATCACCGGCTTGCGCGATTCGAAAGAGACATAAGCCAATTGGTTGCCATTGGGCGACCAGGCCGGTGAAATGATGGGTTCCGGACTGGTCAGGGCAGATTGCGCGCCTTCCCCATCCGCATCAGCGACCCAGAGGTTGTAGCGTTGCGCGTTCTTGGTCACGTACGCAATCCGCGTTGAAAAAATGCCTTTTTCGCCGGTCAGTTTTTCATACACAAAGTCGGACAGGCGGTGCGCTGACAAACGCAAATCAGCCGGGCCCACGGTATAGCTCTGGCCGCCGAAGTCCTGCCCGCGCACGATATCCCACAAGCGCAGCCGGACATCAAAGCGTCCATCCGTCAGCGGCGAGATGCTCCCGGTCACCAGCGCGTCCGCGCCCTTTTGACGCCAGCTTGCGAGGTCCGGACGCGTGTTTTCGTCTGCCGCAACGCTGGCAGCATCAACGGCGCGAAACATGCCACTGCGCTCAAGATCGGCTTTGATGATGCCGCTGATTTTTTGAGGCGCCTGCGCATCGCCCCGAAATGGCGCAATGGCAATGGGTAACTGGGTCAGGCCGACTCCGGACACCTCGACGCGAAACTGCGCCAGGACAGGCGCAACGGAACTGGCGAACGCTCCGGCGCCGACCATCCCTTTGAGCAGGACGCGGCGCTTGAGCAAGGCTGGACGATGAAAATCACTTGTCATGTTGACGACCCAAATAATACAACTCGAAATATTTGCCAAATGCGGACTGAGCTTGCATGGTACACACTGCGAAACCCATTGCCCCGTCCAGAAACCCCAGCCGAAACACATAGCTACGAAAAAAAGCTGCAATTGCGGCCAGGCAAGCGCGTGACATGGTGGTGGTTTGCCCGCGCGCGTGCCTCTCACGCGCCCAATCCTGACTGTAGCGCTGAAGCTTGCGCCAATAGTGTTCAGGGGTCGGGTAGCTGTAGTGCAAAAGAGGATTTTTCAGGCGCACGACGGCAGTGTCAGGTCGGATCAACTGCAATTTTTCATGGACCCAATCGTCGCTGAAGCGTGCTTCGCCACGTTTGAACAACCTCAGCACATAGTCCGGTGTCCAGCCGCAATGGCGAATCCAGACGCCGCAAAATTGGGTCAACCGCGGTATTTCAAACGCCACACTCTGCGAACCGGTGCCGGCTTTTTGCAGTGCGTCGGTGATTTCGCGCTCCAGTTCAGGAGTTACCCGCTCGTCAGCGTCAATCGACAGGATCCACTCGCCCGCAGCCAGATCCAGGGCACGATTCTTCTGCGCGCCAAAACCGGGCCAGTCTAGCGTCCGGGAAACCGAAACGCCAAGGCCACGGGCAATTTCAAGGGTATTGTCGGTGCTGCCGTGTTCGACAACGACACACTCGTCTGCCCAGGAAACGGATCTGACGCAGGCCTCCAGATTCGATGCTTCATTGCTGACGATCAATACGGTTGAGAGCTTCATGAAACGATAGTCACTCCACAATTCATCGACCCGGGACGGGTTTTGCAAAGCTTCCTTTTAACGCGAGGATAGCCGACGGTGCCGCAGACCATGCTCAGCGCAGTCGGTTGGGTTCCGGGCAATGCCTGGACAGCCGGCTCAAACGGGCAGTTCAAATGCCCTGGGCGCAAGAATGGAATCGTCGATAATGCGGGCTGCTCAGCCAGCCTCCTCGCCACTATTTTGCTCAATAAGACGATCAGTTTCAGACTCGCCATCATTTGCTTCACCGCCGCGTCTGTCGGGTTGTCAATGGCAATCATCAGCATCGCCAAGTTCTTTCTGGTAATTTTCGCAATGGCTGTATTGCTCTGCACCAAACGTGCATCTGACGCAGGCGATCGGCTGGCCGGAGCGTACACGCCCATTGCAGCGCTGGTCGCCATTTTCGCATTCGCACTCAGCCTGCTCTGGACGGTGGCGCCACTCGCAGACGCTTTGGGCTCTTTTGCCAAATACGGAAAGCTGATTGTGATTGTCTTGCTGTTGCTGCTCATCCAGGACCGGCGCGAGGCCTTGTACGCGCTGGCGTCGTTTGTCCTGGCGCAACTATTTCTCCTGGCAAGTTCATGGATGCTTTATGCGCATCTGCCCGTTCCATGGGCAACCTCCAACATGGCGTTGACCGAATACGCGGTATTTTCAAGTTATCTGGACCAGGGCATCATCAGCGCCGTGTTCGCTGCCATGTGCTGGCATTTCAGAGGCATGGTGCCAGGGCGATTTGGCAGGCATGTTGCAGTTTTTGCGGCTTTGGCGTCACTGGGCAACGTATTTTTTGTCCTGAATGGCCGCAGCGGGCACGTCGTTGCCATTGCGCTGCTGTCCATTGCCATCATGTGGGAACTTCCCAAGCGATACCGCACAGTCGTTATCTTGCTGCCATTCCTGCTGGCGCTGGTTCTGTTTTTCAGTTCCGGCAAAGTGCGTGAGCGCATGCTGAGGGTCGACGCGGACATGCAAGCGTTCTCAATACAGGCGCTGCCCAACACATCGACCGGTTTTCGGCTGAATTACTGGCGCATCGCGCTGCAGAGCATCGCCGGGCATCCCTTTGCCGGATCGGGCGTCGGCAGCTGGAACACGGAATCCAGGCGCCTGCAGCTTGAGCGTAATCCGCAGATCAAGGAAATAGACACAGCCGGCAATCCTCACCAGGAGTATCTCTTGTGGGGGGTGCAGCTCGGCATTCCGGGCATGCTCCTCCTCTGCGCCCTGATGCTGTCGGTGCTGCGGGACAGTCTGAGAATGGAAAAACCGTATGCGCGCGCCACGCAATCCGCGCTTCTGGGCCTGGCCACGGTCAGTTTCTTCAATTCGAGTCTTTACGATGCGCAGATTGGTGATTTTTTCTGCGTAGTAACTGGTTTACTGCTGTCTCTCGGCCTGAGAAAAACCGTACATGACACCGTTGCCACCCCTCAACCCGAGCGAGGCATGACATGACGCAGCGCGAGAAAGCCGCAGCCGTTGGCGCAACTTCAAAGCTGTCTGTTTTGCGCAGGGTTGTGCGGGTCTGGCCTTATTTCAGCGGCTCGCGGGCAGGCTGGGCGCTGGCGATAGGCGCGACCATCATGGCTTCGGCGACCGAGCCTTTCCTCCCGGCCTTGCTTAAACCGCTGCTCGACCGCGGCTTTCAAAAGGGCCCCTTCAACATCTGGCTGGTTCCGCTCGCATTGATGCTGCTGTTTACCGTGCGCGGGCTTTCCGGGTTTTTGGCCCAGTTTGCGCTGGCCAAAGTCACCAACGACGGCCTGCTGCGACTGCGCACAGCCATGTTTGGCAAGCTGCTGAGCGCCCGGCTGGTCGTCTTTGCCAACCAAAGCTCAAGCGCCATCGCCAATACCGTGGTTTATGAGGTATTCAACGGCTCGTCCATGCTGATGAACGCCATTTTGAAGCTCGCTCGCGATCTGCTGACACTGTTGGCGCTGGTCGCCTACCTGCTCTACCTGAACTGGAAACTGACGTTGATCGTCGCGCTTTTGTTTCCGGCGGTCGCACTCGTCATTCAGGTTTTGTCAAGGCGCCTTTACCGGCTCACCAAACAAAGCCAGACCGCCACCGACGAGTTGGCCTATGTGGTCGAGGAAAACGTGATGGCCCATCGGGACGTGCGCCTGCATGGCGCGCAGGCCAGCCAGGCCAGCCGATTTGATGGCCTGAGCAACTCGCTGCGCCGCCTCTCCATGAAGTCCACTGCCGCTTATGCGGGCATGAGCGCGATCACTCAGGTGCTGGTGGCCATAGCGCTTTCGGCGGTGATTTCCATTGCGCTGCTGCAGAGCGCCGAAAACACGACCACGGTGGGCGGCTTTGTGGCCTTTGTCACAGCGATGCTGCTGCTGATTGCACCCATCAAGAGTCTTTCGGATGGCGCCACGCCGATCACCCGCGGACTGGCCGCACTCGAGCGCGGCCTGGAGCTCATGGACCTGAACGAAGACGAAAGGGGTGGCTCTTTTGTGAAAGCCAGAGCGCGCGGCGACATTGAATTTTCCAATGTCAGCGTGGTTTACAAGACCGATGCTGTTCCCGCACTCAACCAATTGAACCTTTCCATCAAGGCCGGAGAAACCGTTGCCATCGTTGGTGCTTCCGGCTCTGGCAAAACAACCCTGGTGAATCTGCTGCCCAGATTTGTTGACCTCAGTTCCGGGACGGTCTGCCTCGATGATCAGGACATCCTGACGTGGGACCTCGCCTCGCTACGCGCACAATTTTCATTTGTGAGCCAGCATGTGGTCATGCTCAACAGCAGCATTGCCGCGAACGTGGCGCTCGGTCAGCCGATTGATCGTGAGCGCGTCAGCGAATGTCTCGGAGCCGCCAATCTGACAGCCCTCCTGGCCGAGTTGCCGGAGGGCCTGGACACCGTGCTCGGGCACAACGCCATGCAACTGTCGGGCGGCCAGCGCCAGCGCCTGGCCATTGCACGGGCGCTTTATAAAGATGCGCCCATCTTGATTCTGGATGAGGCCACGTCGGCGCTCGATACCCAATCTGAGCTGGCCGTGCAGGAAGCCATCAGGCGCCTCACGGCCGGGCGTACGTCGCTGGTTATCGCGCATCGGCTGTCAACCGTTCAGCATGCCGACCGAATCATCATGATGAATGCGGGCCAAATTGTCGAGTCGGGCACTCACCCCGAACTGCTGGCCAGAAATGGGGCTTATGCGCACCTTTACCGGCTGGGTTTCAAGTCTGCCTAGCTCACTGGCGTTTGGCTCCTTGCGTTGCTGGATATAAAACCTGAAGGGCTGATTTCAGATGAATGTTTCCATCAGTGGTTTTACTTTCATACGCAATGGCGTGGATCTCGGCTTTCCGTTTGAAGCGTCCATCCGTTCCCTGTTGCCGCTGGTTGACGAGTTTGTTGTGGCGGTCGGTCGGGGTTCCGATGACACGCTTGAGCGCGTACGGGGCATTGCCGACCCCAAAATCAGAATCATCGAGACGGTGTGGAACGAGCGCATGGCCGACCGCGGTTTTGTTTATGCGCAGCAAAAAATGATTGCCCAGTATTCATGCACGGGCGACTGGGCGTTCTATCTGGAAGGCGATGAAGTCGTGCACGAAGGCGAACTGGCAGCCATACGCGCCAGTGTCGAGCGCCATCATGCCAACCCGGCTGTGGAAGCGCTGGTGTTTGACTACCATCATTTTTATGGCTCACCGCAGTGGGTTGCCATCAGCCCGGGCTGGTACCGCCGTGAATGCCGTCTGATCCGCAACACCATCCGCAGCTACGCGCCCGATGGCCAGTATTGGCTGGTCACCAGCGAGCACAAGCGCGGCCGCAACCCTCATGCCGCGCTGGCCAACGCGCACATCTACCATTACGGCTGGATCCGGCGCAACGAAGACATGCAGAAAAAACTCGATCAGGTGAGCAAGTACTGGGCAACGCCTGCCGCGCAAATACACTACAGCCAGTTTGATCGCCGTGCCCTGGCACCTTTTACCGGCACGCACCCGAAGGCAGTTCAGGAATGGTTGGCCAGCGGCGCCGAGCAGGCCCTGAGCATCGACCCGGGCTACAGGCCAACTCCCAAAGAGAATAAATACCATCTCATCCGGCAGCTTGAAACACTGACCGGGATGGATTTGAGCCGCAAGCACTTCAAGCTGGTGGCTTGAAACCGGAGCCCGTCATGCGGGGCTCGATGTGTTCTTTGTGGCAAGCACGGAAAAATAAAGCGCCTCCTGCACCAGCGCGATCTCGCGCCACTGATGGTGTGAGGCAAAGACGGCGGCGGCGTGACCCAGCCGTGCCTGAAGCGGCTGCTGGGTGAGGACCTGCCCAAGTACCTCAACCAAGCGGGCCGCATCCTTCGGGTCGTCCAGAATCATGGCGTCAACGCCGTGCTGGAGCAACCCGGAAATGCCGCAGTAGCGCGGGCCGCTGACCACCACAGGCAGACCATGCGCCATGGCTTCCAGGACCACCATTGCAAAAGTGTCTTCCAGGGTCGGATGTACCAGGCAATCTGCAGCCTCGTAGGCCGGACCCATGTCCTTGAGCGAACCCAGGAAGAAGACCCGGGTATCGAGCTTCAAGGCCTGGACCTGTTCGCGGAACGCGGGAATATCGGCTGGCTTGCCCGCCACCGCCAGCACCACTGAGGCAGGCAATTGCGCCATCGCATCAAGCACGGTCTTCAGGCCCTTCTTGCGGTAGTCGTTGGCGACAAACAGCAGACAGGGCCCCACGGCAGGCAAGCCAAGCCGCGCCCTTGCCTGGCTTTTGCGCAGCGGCGTGACAGCCAGCGCGGGCATCGTGATCCCCGGCGCAATGACCGCGACCCTATCCCTGCAACCCGGATAGCTCGCTGCCATGATGGCCCGCACGGCGTCAGCGGTGACCACCACCTGCCTGCCCGGGCGCGGGGCGTAGCGCAGGTGCTCCAGGGTCAAATACGTCAGCAAACGCGGGCTGGTCACGGCCTTGAGCCACTGCAACAGAAGGAGCCAGCCGGTGCGCCCATGAAAAAGGTTGTATTTAACCGGCAAGACATGAACTGTCTGAACGTCGCCGTGCCAAGTGTTTTCATGCGAGTGCACCACGTCAAAACCGCGTCGGGTGGCCCACCAGGATGCCGTGGCAAACCATAGCTGGTTAACCCAGCGGGGCTTGCGCAGAGGCGCGGAGACCCGGTGGTAGGTCACGCCCGGCCAGTGGTGATCGATGTCCTGGGCAAACACATGAATTTCATGCCTGTCAGAGAGTTGCTCAACCAGCGCAACGGAATAGCGTTCAGCCCCCCCGCCTGTGGATGAAAAGGTCCGGTTCAGGACTGCGACGCGCAGTTTCCGTCTGGCCGGGTTTGAATGATCTGCGATGCTTGGTTCAGGCTGGCTCATCTTTGTCGGCGATCCTCATGGCCGGTCGCAATTTTGAGCCAGAAAACGGGCAAACTGGTTGAACGCAGAATGGGCACCCGCGGCAGTTGCAGCAGGTCTGCGCCTGCGTGGCAGCGACTGCGCTGCGTGGTGGTCGCCGTCAAGAACCCGAGTTCACGAGCCATGGCCACGTGCCTGGGCTCATACTGGCCGTAGGGGTAGCAAAAATGATGGACGGGCTGCTCAATGACCGCCTCAAGTTCCGATTTCCCGAACGCCATCTCCGCACGGCAACCGGCATCATCACTTTCGGTTAGCTTCACATGGTGCCGGGTGTGTGAACCAATCTCCTGCCCTGCGGACAACCATTGCCGAATCTCGGCCTCATTCATCAGCGGCGTTTGCGCAATACCCGCGTCCTGATCCCACACATTGGTTTTGCCGAGCAAGCCGCTCACGGCGTAGCAGGTGGAAGAAAATCCCTGTTCAAGCAGTGCGGGCAAGGCGTGGGTGAGGTTGTTCCGGTACCCGTCATCGAACGTGATGCCAACCACTTTTCCGGCTTGCTCACCACGCAAGTAGGGCTGCAATCCGCTCATGGACAAGCCCTTGTAACCGAGCCATTTAAGCCAGGCCATCTGCCGCGCAAAAGCTTCAGGCGCTACATACAGACTGCGAAAAGGACTGCCTTTGGCAGGGGCTACGGCGATCTGGTGGTACACCAGAATCGGGATGGGGCGACGATTGGCGCTATGGGTAGCCGCCATGTCCTGATGATCGCTTGCGCTCATAGCAACACAATGTCGTATTGCTCCTGCGCCATGGCGGTTTCGGCCTGCAAGGAAATCGGCTTGCCAATAAAGTCGCTCAGGCTCGCCAGGTGCTGGCTTTCCTCATCCAGAAAAAACTCAACCACCCTGGGCGATGCCACCACCCTGAATTCTCGCGGATTAAACTGCCGCGCTTCGCGCAGGATTTCACGCAAGATGTCATAACTCACGCTTCGCACCGTTTTGACAATACCCTTGCCCGCGCAGGCGCTGCACGGCTCGCACAACTGGTGGGCCAGCGATTCACGGGTTCGCTTGCGGGTCATTTCCAGCAAACCGAGCGATGAAAACCCGTTGACCGTGGTTTTGACACGGTCGCGCGCCAACTGCTTCTGAAACTCCTCGAGGACCGCATCGCGGTGATTTTCCTTGAGCATGTCGATGAAATCGACAATCACAATGCCGCCCAGATTGCGCAGGCGAAGCTGCCGGGCGATCGCCTGCGCAGCTTCCAGGTTGGTCTTGAAGATGGTGTCGTCGAAATTTCTGGCACCGACGAATCCACCGGTGTTGACATCGACAGTTGTCAGGGCTTCGGTCTGGTCAATGATCAGATAACCGCCGGATTTGAGGTCCACCCGCCGACCCAGCGCCTTGGCAATTTCTTCGTCAATGTTGAACAAATCAAAAATGGGCCGCTCACCGCTGTAATGCTGGAGCTTTTGCACGGTTGCAGGCATGAACTCCCCGGCAAAGGCCGTGAGCTTTTCAAACTGTTCCCGGGAGTCGATGCGGATGGTCTGCGTACCCTCCCCCGCCACATCACGCAGCACGCGTTGCAGCAGGGTCAGGTCCTGATGCAGCACCGACGTGGGCGGCAGGCGCAGCGCGGCGTCCTTGATGCGCGTCCAGGTTTTTCGCAGGTATGCAATATCTTCCGCCAGTTCGGCATCCAGAGCGTCCTCGCCATTGGTCCGCAGAATGAACCCGCCGCCCATGTCACCGGCCAGCGCCTGCACGCGCTGGCGCAGGTTTTCGCGCTGGCGTGGTGGTATTTTTTGCGACACGCCAATGTGGCTGTCCTGCGGCAGAAAAACCAGCAGACGGCCGGCAATGCTGATTTGCGCCGTCAACCGTGCGCCCTTGGTGCCGATCGGATCCTTGAGTACCTGCACCATCAGGGACTGTCCGTCAAACAATTGCTTTTCAATCGGTTGAAGCGCTGACACCTCTGGTGAAGGCGGTGTTCCGGCGAGTTGTGCGCCGCTATCTGCGTGACGGCTGCTGATGCTGCTCATCAGGTCGGCGACATGCAGGAAGGCGGCGCGCTCCAGGCCAATGTCAATGAATGCCGACTGCATGCCCGGCAGCACCCGTGCCACCTTGCCCAGATAAACGTTGCCGACCAGGCCCCGCTCCAGTGCGCGTTCTACCAGCAACTCCTGCACCGCGCCGTATTCGACCACGGCAACCCGGGTTTCCTGCGGCGACCAATTGATCAGGATGTCTTGTGGCATGGTTTGTCTGAATTCTGAAGGCTAAATTTTGAGGCCGGCGGCGCGCAGCAGCATGGCCGTTTCCCGCAGCGGGAGACCCATGATGCCACTGTAACTGCCATTGATGCGGGCAATGTGCATTGCCACCCTGCCCTGTATGGCATACGCACCCGCTTTGCCCAGTGGCTCGCCGGTGGCTACGTAGGAACGGATTTGCGCGACTGTCATGGCGTCAAAGCTCACACGGGAGGTGCTGAGTGCCTCAAAACGCCGCCTTCCCTGCTGCACCGCCACGGCTGTCAACACGCGATGCGTCTGGCCGGCGAGCTCGCGCAACATTCGCGCGGCATCGGCGGCGTCAATCGGCTTGCCGTAAATGAGGCGTCCCAGCGCCACCGTGGTGTCCGAACAGAGGACGGGCGCGAGTGGAAGATGCCGACGCTTCAGGCGCGCCACGGCTGCGTCCAGTTTGAGGCTGGTGACGCGCCTGACATACGCCGCAGGCGCCTCGTTTTTGAGTACAGTCTCAAGTGCTTCAGTATCTTCACCGGCGTCGGGCAGCAGCAACTCATGGCGCACCCCGAGTTGCTCAAGCAACTGCCTGCGTCTGGGACTTTGCGACGCCAGATAAACAAAATCAGCCATGGCCAAGCGAGGGGGCCAGCGGCCGCAGTGCCGGGCCGCCCCATCCTTCGACAAGCTCAGGACGATCGGAATACACCTCGGGGGGCAGCGTAGTACACGAAGTGAAAAGCGTGGGGGCAATATACTTATTCACGATGGTACGGGTGGTTGATGCTGATGCTCCAGGCGCGGTAGAGCTGCTCGATCAGCAGCACGC
>CAYJMW010000010.1:43715-74703 GCA_964371235.1 uncultured Polaromonas sp. | reverse complement strand
GTTACTGGTCAGTTCTCGGCTAGTATCAATAATCGAATATTCACTTTGAAAATCAATCAGTTCTACCCTGATCACATGGGCACGAAGAGATACTCGATCGCGGTCAGTTCTCGCTGGAAAACCTGAACTTGCAGCGCCACTTCCTCAGGAGTGAGATCGCCAAAGCCCTGCTTTGCGTAGCGTGTCTCTGGATGAACTTGCAAGGGGGCATAAAAAACGGTAACCCCTGCAGGTAGATCGCGAACGAAGGCCAGCGTTTCGCTCATGTGCTTATCGTAAAAACGGGGGCCCCCCATACCGGCAATCACATTGATACTCACACCGATCTTCGCGTCCATCAGCTTTTGGATAGCCTCCTTGCAGTCGGCAACGCTCTGGCCACGTTTAACCAGATCCAGGATATCTTGGCTACCACTTTCCATGCCGATATTGACGTTAAGCAGCCCATGCGCCCGGAGCGCTCGGAGCTCTTCCTGAGATTTCCCGACTACCGTTGCGGCCTTGGCGAAGGCATGGGCAAAGGGGCCGTCCGCCAGCTCAAAGCGCTTCCGGGCATAGGAAAGCGTTAGTCCAAGCTGCGGTGAGGGTACGACGAGAGCATCCCCCTCAAGCAGTACTACTTTGAGGAAATGGTCCAACTCTTCGCCAAGGTACTCGGCCATTCTATCGATCTGCCGCTCAACTGTGTGGGGCGGGAAGATTTCGATCTTCCTGTGGTCATATAGGGTACAGAAGGTGCAGGGACCGCCACACCCCCCCTGTACCTTAACCGGAATGGCATGGTAATGGTCAAAGGCAAGCTCTGGCGGTTCCACTGAAATCTGGCCCGGCACCTTCAAAATCGAATGGAATCTTTTCGCTTCCGCTAGCAGGTCGGCATGCGTCTTCAGGGGCAGCAACCGAAAGGCCTGCACAACTTCGGCTGCTGCGACGTCCCAGGCAATGTCGGAACTATTCACAGCGCCGACCAACTCGTCCAAAGTGTACATGGCCGCTAGGTACAGAGGGTCATCCTTGGGTACGATCTCCGCCCGGTAGACTAGTCGACTATTGTCGATCCGGTCCGTCCACTTAGCCCGCAGCCAAGTGCCGCCGATCAGCCTGTGCATCTCTGGCCGGTAGCGGGGATACGGCAACAAGCGAAAGTCTAGTTCAAACTTCGGCGCAGGAATCTCGAATCGCCCCCATTGGGTCCCTGTGTAGGATGCATTCACTAGCCGACCCTGCGTGTCGAAATTCAGCACCCACATGCCGTTGCCTTGCCCTGGGGCTCGGACACTCACCTTGTACGTGCGCCCGATGCCAAAGGCTTCAAAAGCGAGCCCATTGGACCACAAGTCATAGCCGTACTTCTGCTTGTCCCGTGATGGAATGGGCGAAACCTCTACGATCCAACCGTTTGCAAGTGACCCCAAGGATATCCATGGGGTTGAATTGAGTCCGTCCTTTACTTTGCCCACAAGCTTCGCCTCATTACAGTAGTATTAAAAAGTTATCCGTAAATAGTAAACTATCGTCCTAAGCTGTAGTTCACACGGTTGAAGCCGTTATGGTGTTGGCATCAAGAACCGCATCATGCTAAAAACGGCCGCCTGCACCCTTCGCTTTCGCTTCTCGCAACAAAAAAATCAAGCCCAAAATAGGGAAGGTTGCAAGAGGCTCACCAGTAACCAAGGTCCTTCAATAGAGCGACGGCGGTGGTGGGCCTTTCATCGGAGACGAGCGTCCGATAGTCACTGGTCAGGCTGGCCGAGTCTGGCAGCATCATCCCTTGATTGAGCAACTCAACCGCCCGCTCCAGGTTGCTGCGAGACAGAGTGCCTTCGGGTATCACTCCCCATTTGAAGTAGACGGCATCATCCGTAACCCTCAGGATTTCAAAATGCCGCGAACCGGTGATCTGGGATACCATCGTACCGTCCGGATAACGCTGTTTGACCTTCTCCCAATTCAAAGGGGACTTTCTTGGCATCTCCATGTCTGATACTCCTTAAGTCTCTCTTGGACTTGACCCGTTTCCACGGACACTTTTGGGTTTCTCGATTTCCGCGAGCACAGCCGAAACTGTCCTCGTTACCAAACAAGTGGTCTGGCGCACATACCCAGAGCGACTTGCTCTTGTTCTCGGGTTTTTGTAACAACCCGCCCTACACGAAGCACAAAAAAAAAGCTCTCCATCGGCGTGAATGCCGATGGAGAGCTTTTTTTGCCCTGTCTCACTACCGGCGTTATTGCCGATCCAAGACGAATGAAACTACTTAGGCTCGAAGATATATCTTGCATTTCAACTTGTCAAGAATTATTTTCAACTTTTTTCTTTATATTGCCGGCTGTGTAAATAGGCTGGTCGAGGTCAACTATCTTGACCACTCGTATTGCCTCACGAAAGAATTGCCAAGCTGTCCGGGTGAAGTACGCATTCATGGCCGAACACCAAGGCCAATTTCGACTGAGCAGCATGTGCCGCGTTTTACGGATTCAACGCAGCGACTACTACGCCTGGAAAGCCCGGCCGAAGTTAGTCCGCACCCGGGCCGATGAATCCCTGATGGTGAGCATCAAGCAGTGCTTGTCCGTGCGTCGCGGAACGTCCAATGCGTCCGTCTTGTTTGTTCCATCCAGGTGCAGACGGCATGGTTGCCGCCGATGTTTTCGATGGAACATCGAATCGTCGACGAGCCCAGCAGCTTGTCCAGGTATTTGTCTACGCTGTACGCGCGACTGACTGACGGTACAATAAAATTAAACCTTCGAATTTGCAGCAGAATAATGCCTCCCGGCGTGAGTGTGCTGCTTCATCAGCGAAAAGGCAGGTACTGTGGCAAATAAGGATCCCATACGGGTCGGCGTTCTTTTCTCAAAAAGCGGTGTAACCTCGACGATCGGCCGCTCCCAGACGCAGGGTACCTTGCTAGCCATTGACGAAATCAATCAGGCTGGCGGCATTGACGGGCGCGAGATTGTTCCCGTCTGCTACGACGCCCAGTCTTCACCTGCAGCTTATGTTGTTCTTTCCGAACAGCTCATCCTTCAGGACAAGGTCAACGTCATTTTCGGCTGCTACATGTCCAGCAGCCGGAAGGCGGTATTGCCTATCATTGAGAAATGGAACAAACTGCTCTTTTATCCCACTCTGTACGAGGGCTTCGAGTTTTCAAACAACATCATTTATACGGGTGCCGCGCCGAACCAAAACAGCGTGCAATTGGCCGAATTCATGACTGCGAATTTTGGCGCATCGGTTTATTTGGTCGGATCCAATTACATCTACCCGTATGAATCAAACCGCATTATCAGTGACCTGGTTCTGCAGCGCCCCAACAGCAGAAAATTAGGGGAGCAGTACGTAATGCTAGATGCCTCTGAAGAGGACTTCCAAGTAATTATGGCTGACATTCGCAACAAGCGTCCTGACTTTATTTTTTCGACCGTCGTGGGCGACTCGACCGCCTGTCTCTACCGGGCCTATGCCGAATCGGGCCTCGATCCAAAGACTATGCCTATCGCCAGCCTGACCACCTCGGAGGCCGAAATATCACAGATGGGGGCCGATGTTGCATTGGGGCATTTCACCTCGGCACCCTACTTCCAGTCGATCAAGTCAGATGCCAACAAGCAATTCGTCGAGCGACTGAGTCAACGGTTTGGTTCCGCTTGCGTCCCCAATATGTACGCAGAGGCCGCGTATTTCCAAATGCACATTTATGCCAACGCATTTCGCCATGCGGGGGACGACGAAATCAGCCGGATCATGCCCCACATCTTGGGAAGCGAGTTCAACGCGCCGCAGGGTCGGGTGCGCATCGATCCGACAAACCACCACACGTCGTTGTATCCGCGCATCGGTGTGGCAAATTCGAAGGGTCAGTTCACCATCGTTCGCGAGGCCACGCGTCAAGTGAACCCTGACCCTTACATGGTCACGCACTCCCTTGGTGACTGGACTGCAACTCTCAGCACGCTGGAGCTGTGAATTGGAGAACGGCACCAATCGGCGTGCTATGCGGACAACCCCTCCGCTTCTAAAGGACCTTCGCACACTGAAGGTCGCCGTCTTTCATCCTGACGATGCCGACGGCAGACAGATCACCCAACAGTTGCAACGCATCGGCTGCCAAGTCCAAGCCTTCTGGCCTCCGCTGCCGGCGCTACCCGAAGGCATCGATGTAATCTTCGTGGCGGTGCGACCCGACAGCATTGACATGGGCTTCGAATGGTTCAAGGCGGACGACGCACCAGCCGTGATTGCCGTGGTGACATATGAGAACCCGACCATCGTGGAAATTGTCCTTCATATTGGCGCCCAGGCCGTACTTCCGTCCCCGATACGCTCCTTCGGTTTGCTGTCGGCCCTGGTGGTTGCACGCCGGGTGCATGGTGACCTGAAAAGCCTGAAGCGTCGCCTGCAAAAACTCGAAGCCAAGCTCCTGGGCGCGCGCCAGATTGCAGAGGCCAAGGGCATCCTGGTGCGCACGCGGCAGATCACCGACGGGGCTGCATACGACCTGATACGGGACCAAGCCATGAGCAAAAGAGTGACCACCGAAGAGATCGCTGCCGCGATCATCAACGCAAACGAAATCCTGTCACTCGGTCGGCCTTGATCCGCGTTGCCCCTCATGGGTGAATTGCAATTGCAAGGTCATGCAGGGACGGATGCATGATCGGGGAACTGATTACTTGCCCGGTGATACTGTCGCAAAGGACGGGTACGTTCACCGGAAAACGTAGGAATGGAGTTCACCTTCGATCCTGCTGCATTCGTCGCTCGTCAGCGGCATAAGCTTGTTGTGGATGCACTGACCATCATTCGTGCCCTTGTCGCCGCTCGATCAGGCCGAGCGCGCAGCTTTCAACTTCAAGTTCGATCTCGATCTCAGCTAAATGATCAGCGGCCAACACAGAGAAATGATCTGCGAGGGGGTATAACCCTCAACTTCCTTGATGAGGTCATCCGTGGTGCGGATGGCGCTCGGTGAAATATTCTGCGCAAACTGGCCCCAGACACCCAGCACCCCCAAGGCGACCCGCAAGCACGCGAGGACTGGAAAAAAAACTCCCCGACGCGCTGGGCGAAATCGTAGCGAACTTCAGCACAAAGCGCCCACTGCGCCTGATGTTTCAGGACGAAGCACGCTTTGGCCGCATCAGCGATACGCGCTATTGCTGGGCGCACCGCCTCCAGCTTGAATTCCAGGGTGTATTTGCCCCGCACTTGTCCGTCTTTCCTCTTGCTCATCTCTCACTCTCCTATTGCTGAATTTAACCATCAGCTAAGGAGTCCGTTTTTCGGAGGCAAGGTCAGATCGATCACGTCGAGGCCACCGACAACGAAGGCCGCTTCCAGCGCATCCGCGCCGATGCCTACGTGCTGGCGATGGGCAGCTTCAGCCCGATCTACGGGAAGCCCGTGGGCATCGAGTTGCCGATCTACCCGGCCAAGGGCTACTCGGTGACGATGCCGGTGAAAGACGCGTCGATGGCGCACCAGGTCTCGCTCACCGACGACGAGTACAAGCTGGTGTTTTCCCGCTTGGGCGACCGGCTGCGCATTGCCGGCACGGCCGAGTTGAACGGCTACGATCGCGACCTGAATCGTGTTCGCTGCGAGGCCATCGTGAAGCGCACCGAAGAGCTGTTTCCCGGTGCCGGCGATACGCAGCGCGCCGAGTTTTGGACCGGTCTGCGCCCCGCCACGCCGTCCAACCTGCCGATCATCGGCCGCTCGAAGTTGTCCAACCTGTTCCTCAACACGGGTCACGGCACACTGGGCTGGACTCACTCCTGCGGCTCGGGCAAATCGATCGCGCGGATCATCAGTGGCCTGATGCCTGAGGTCGATTTCGCGTTCGCGGGCATGAACTGAGACCGTCTGTGGGCGTCCTCGGCTCCTGCGGATCCACCGGATTCTTCCGCCCGCGCTTGAGCCCCCCTTGATCGGATGAGGCTTGGGAAGCGCCAAGGAGCAGGGCCAGTACCTGCGGGCGGCGGCGCCAGCGCATGGCGGGCGCTTCAGCACGCCGTGCCGACGGCTGAACGCGTGCCACCTCGAAGTGAGGCGGCTCGTGCCGATCCCGCTCAGACCTCACTCGAAGACCAGTGGCGTGGCACCTGGCAGCGTGGGTACTCGGGAAAACACCAATAAATTAGCGCGCGGAATTACTTGACAAATAAATAATTTATATTTAAAGTATTTGTAACGCTTGACAGTGCGAAGCGAACCGCATTACACACAGAAGGACAGCACATGAAGATCGTTTGCATTGGCGGCGGCCCTGCGGGCCTGTACTTCGGGCTTCTGATGAAGAAGCTCAACCCGAACCACGACATCACCGTGGTCGAACGCAACAAACCCTACGACACTTTCGGCTGGGGCGTCGTGTTCTCCGACGCGACGATGGACAACATGCGCAAGTGGGACCGCGAGACCGCCGACGAGATCCAGGAAGCCTTCAACCACTGGGACGACATCGAGCTGCTGTTCAAGGGGCGCACCATCCGCTCGGGGGGCCACGGCTTCGTCGGGATCGGGCGCAAGAAGCTGCTCAACATCCTGCAGGATCACTGCGAGAAGTCGGGCGTCAAGCTGGTCTTCGAGACAGAGGCCGACTCGGACGAGGACTACCCCGACGCCGACCTGATCATCGCCAGCGATGGCATCTTCTCCAGGATCCGCACCAAGTACGAAAGCGTCTTCAAGCCCGACATCGTGGTGCGTCCCAACCGCTACATCTGGCTGGGAACGCACAAGCTGTACGACGCCTTCACCTTCGATTTCCAGAAGACCGAGCACGGCTGGTTCCAGGCCCACATCTACAAGTTCGACGACAAGACCACCACCTTCATTGTCGAGTGCCCGGAGCATGTGTGGCTGGCGCATGGCCTGGACAAGGCCGACCAGCAGCAGTCGATCGACTTCTGCGAGAAGCTGTTCGCCGACAACCTGCAGGGCGAGAAGCTGATGACCAACGCGCGCCATCTGCGCGGTTCCGCCTGGCTGGCCTTCCAGCGTGTGGTGTGCGACCAGTGGTGGCTGAAGAACAAGAACGGCAGCCATGTGGTGCTGATGGGCGATGCGGTGCACACCGCGCACTTCGCCATCGGCTCGGGCACAAAGCTGGCGTTCGAGGACGCGATCGAACTCACGCGCCAGTTCAAGCGCCTGGGCGACAGCCCGGACAAAGTGGCCGAGGTGCTCAGCACCTACCAGGCCGAGCGCAGCATCGAGACCCTGCGTCTGCAGAACGCGGCCTGGAACGCGATGGAGTGGTTCGAGGTCTGCGGCGAGCGCTACTGCGAGCAGCTCGAGCCCGAGCAGTTCATGTACTCGATGCTCACACGCAGCCAGCGCATCAGCCACGAGAACCTGCGCCTGCGCGACAAGGCATGGCTGGAGGGCTACGAGCGCTGGTTCGCGCAGCGCGCCAAGGTCGACCGCGATCCCGCGCTGTCTGCCGTGCCGCCGATGTTCACCCCGTACACGCTGCGCTCGGTCACGCTGAAGAACCGGGTCGTCGTCTCGCCGATGGCGCAATACTCGTGCGTGGACGGCATGCCGGGCGAGTACCACCTGGTGCACCTCGGCGCGCGCGCCATGGGCGGCGCCGGCATGGTGTTCGTCGAGATGACCTGCGTCAGCCCCGACGCCCGCATCACCCCGGCCTGCCCGGGGCTGTGGAGCGACGCGCACGGCCAGGCCTGGAAGCGCATCGTCGACTGGGTGCACACCAACACCGACGCGAAGATCGCGATGCAGATCGGCCACGCCGGCGCCAAGGGCTCGACCCGGCGACCGTGGGACGGCATCGACAAGCCCCTGTCCGCCAACGGCGCCGAGGCCAACTGGACGGTGGTCTCCGCGTCGCCGCAGCAGTACCTCGAAGGCGAGAGCCAGGTCTCGCGCGCGATGACGCGCGCCGACATGGACCGCGTGAAGACCGACTTCGTTGCCGCTGCGCGCCGCGCGGCGCAGGCCGGCCTCGATTGGTTGGAGTTGCACTGCGCGCACGGCTACCTGCTGTCGAGCTTCATCTCGCCGCTGACCAACCAGCGTTCGGACGAGTACGGCGGTTCGCTGGCGAATCGCCTGCGCTACCCGCTCGATGTCTTCAAGGCGGTGCGGGAGGTCTGGCCGGCGCAGTTGCCGATGTCGGTACGCATCTCGGCGCACGACTGGGTCGAAGGCGGCATCACGCCGACCGACGCGGTCGCGATCGCCAAGGCCTTCAAGGAAAGCGGCGCCGACCTGATCGACTGCTCGTCGGGCCAGGTCAGCAAGAAGGAGAAGATCACCTTCGGGCGCATGTTCCAGACGCCGTTCGCCGACCGCGTGCGCCAGGAAGCCGGGATCATGACGATCGCGGTGGGGGCGATCAGTGAGGCCGACCACGTCAACTCCATCATCGCCGCCGGCCGCGCCGACTTGTGCGCGGTGGCACGCCCACACCTGGCCAACCCGGCCTGGACGCTGACCGAAGCGGCCAAGATCGGCTTCACCGAGGTGAACTGGCCGAAGCAGTACCGCTCGGCCAAGGCGCAACTCGAAGCGAATTTTGCCCGCGAGCGCGCCGTGGCCGCGCAAAGCCCAGGCGTGTCGCCCATCGAACCGGCCAACCGCGTACAGGGAGTCTGACGTGACACTGCTTCAGGGGCGACATGCCGTCGTCACCGGTGCCGGTCGCGGCATTGGAGCCGCCATCGCTAGCCGGCTGGCCACGCAGGGGGCCACGCTCACGCTGATTGGCCGTAACCATGCCGTGCTGGAACAAGCTGCGGCGTGGCTGCCGGCCAGTGCCCGGGCGCATGTCATGCCCTGCGACATCACGCAGCCCGAGGCCGTGGCGCAAGCCTTCGGGGCTGCCCGCGCGGCACTTGGGCCGGTGTCCATCCTGGTCAACAACGCTGGTCAGACTGAGAGCGCGCCCTTCCACAAGACCTCGCTGGAACTATGGCAGCGAATGCTGGCGGTCAACCTCACTGGCACCTTCGTCTGCACGCAGGCGGCACTGCCTGACCTGCTGGCAGTCGGCGCCGCCGGCCGCATCGTCAACGTGGCGAGCACGGTCGGGCTGCGTGCCTATGCCTACGTCGCGGCCTACGTGGCGGCCAAGCACGGAGTGGTCGGGCTGACACGCTCGCTGGCACTCGAACTCGCCACACGTGGCATTACTGTCAACGCTGTGTGTCCCGGCTACACCGACACCGACATCGTGCGCGAGAGCGTTGAGCGCGTGGTGGGCAAGACCGGACGCTCCGCAGACGAAGTGCGCGCGGAGTTCATCAAGTCCAATCCGCAGGGGCGCCTGGTGGCGCCTGAGGAAGTCGCGGATGCGGTGGCTTGGCTCTGCTCTGACGGCGCTAGCTCGATCACCGGCCAGTCGATCTCGGTCTCCGGTGGGGAGGTGATGTGAGATGAGCGTCAACGCAAGAAACCTGCGCCTGGGCACAGAGCGTAACAAGACCGCCTTCCTGTTCGATCGCGTCGGCCTCGCCGACTGCGACATGGGTGTCTGCGCGATCCTGCCGCGCATCATCGGCCAGGGCCGTGCCAGCGAACTGCTTTACACCGGCAGCTCGTTCGGTGGCGAAGAGGGTGAGCGCTGGGGGGCTGGTTCAACCGGCTGTGTGCACCCGAGGCGTTGCACGGTGAGGCGCTGGCGTCGGCGCGTGTTCACTTCGCAGGCGATCTGCAGGCTGACCGAGGATTCCGAGCGCGCCTGCCGCGCGTTCGCCGCGCGCAGCAAGCCGGTCTTGCAGGGCAACTGACGACGAGGAGGCCGCGATGACCGATACCCGATACCTCGACTGGCCGTTCTTTGAGCGGCGCCACCGTGCGCTGGCCGGCGAACTCGAGGCCTGGGCGCGGCAGCGTCTGCCGCCTTCTCACGGTGTTGATGTGGACGGCGAATGCCGCGCGCTCGTCAAGGCACTGGGCGCCGACGGCTGGTTCACCCACGCGGTGGCGGGGCGGGCGTATGGCGGCGCCGGGATCGCGCGGTATCTCGGCGTTCATCGTTGAAGCCAGCACGCCCGGTTTCGAGATCGCCGAGCGCATTGATGTGATTGCGCCGCACCCGCTGGCAAAACTGCGCTTCACGAACTGCCGCGTACCGCTGACCCAGCGCGTGGGCGCGGCGGGCGAGGGTTTCAAGGTCGCGATGCGCACACTCGACGTGTTCCGCACCTCGGTGGCTGCGGCGGCGCTGGGCTTTGCGCGCCGCGCGCTCGACGAAGGTCTGCAGCGGGCCACCAGGCGCCGCATGTTCAACGGCGTGCTGGCCGACTTCCAGATCACCCAGGCCAAGCTGGCGCAGATGGCCACCACCATCGACTCGGCGGCGCTGCTTACCTACCGCGCGGCCTGGCAGCGCGACCGCGGCGAGAACGTCACGCGCGAGGCGGCGATGGCCAAGATGGTGGCGACCGAGGGCGCGCAGCAGGTCATCGACGCAGCGCTGCAACTGTGGGGAGGCCTCGGCGTCGTCAGCGGCCAGCCGGTCGAGCGCCTGTACCGCGAAATCCGGGCGCTGCGCATTTACGAGGGCGCAACCGAGGTACAGCAACTCATCATCGCCCGTGAGCTCTTGCGCGATCGCGCCGCGCGCAGCTGAGCCGAACCCAACCAGCGAGGTCCACCATGCGCAGTGCCCATATCGACACCTTTTCCCGCGACAATCTGCCGCCGCCCGAGCAACAGCCCGAGTTCCTGTTCGAGCTGCCGGAACTGCGCTTCCCGGCGCAAATCAACTGCGCCACCGAACTGCTCGACCGCCATGTCGCCGAAGGCCGCGGCGACCGCGTCTGCATCCGCGCTCCAGGCCTCGCCTGGACCTACCACGACCTGCAGGAAAAGGCCGACCGCATCGCCCACGTGCTCACGCGCGAGATGGGTCTGGTGCCGGGCAACCGCGTGCTGCTGCGCGCACCGAACAACCCGATGCTCGCGGCCTGCTGGTTCGCCGTCATGAAAACCGGCGCTATCGCGGTGGCGACGATGCCGCTGCTGCGCGCCAAGGAACTGAAGGCCATCATCGATATCGGCCAGGTCAGCCACGCCTTGTGCGACGCATCGCTCGCCGACGAGATGCTCGCGGCCGCGCGGGCCTGCCCGGGTCTGCGCCAGATCTGCCACTTCAACTACGGCGGGCCAGACAGCCTCGAACGCGCGATGGAACGCCAGCCGCAGGCGTTCGCCAACGTCGGCACCGCGGCCGACGATGTCTGCATCCTCGGCTTCACCTCCGGCACCACCGGCGTGCCGAAGGGGACCCTGCATTTCCACCGCGACGTGATGGCGATCTGCAAATGCTGGCCACCCTATGTGCTCAGGCCCGAGGCCGACGATGTTTTCATCGGCAGCCCGCCACTGGCCTTCACCTTCGGGCTGGGCGGCCTGCTGCTGTTCCCGATGGCCGTGGGCGCCTCCACCGTGTTGCTCGAGAAATGCGGTCCGCCGCAACTGCTGGACGGCATCAAGGAGTTCGGCGCCACCGTGCTTTTCACCGCGCCCACCTCGTACCGCACGCTGGCCGCACGCGGCGTCGAACTGCGCCGCACGGCACTGCGCAAATGCGTCTCGGCCGGCGAGGCGCTGCCGGCGTCCACCCGCGCGCAGTGGAAGCAAGCCACCGGCATCGAGCTGATCGACGGCATCGGTGCCACCGAGATGCTGCACATCTTCATCTCGGCCGACGAAGCGCATGCCCGACCCGGCGCCACCGGCGTGGCGGTGCCGGGCTATCGTGCCGAAGTGGTCGGAGACGACGGCAAGCCGGTGCTGGTGGGCACGGTGGGCCAGCTGCGCGTGAAGGGTCCGACGGGCTGCCGCTACCTCGCCGACGAACGCCAGAGGACCTATGTGCGCGACGGCTGGAACTACACCGGCGATGCCTACCTGATCGATGCCGACGGCTATTTTCACTACCACGCGCGTACCGACGACATGATCATCTCGGCCGGCTACAACATCGCCTCGCCCGAGGTGGAGGAGGCCTTGATGCAGCACCCGGCGGTGGCCGAATGCGGCGTGGTCGGCGTGCCCGATGCCGTGCGGGGCCAGATCGTCAAGGCCTACGTCGTGCTGCGGCCAGGCCAGCAGGCCGAGCCGGAACTGGCCAAGGCGCTGCAGGACTTCGTCAAGCAGACCGTCGCGCCCTACAAGTACCCGCGCGCGATCGCCTTCGTCGACAAGCTGCCCCGCACCCAGACCGGCAAGCTGCAGCGCTTCAAGCTGCTCGAGATCGGCTGATGATGCACTCGGTTCACTGCGTTTGCGCCCCGGCCCGGCCTGGGATGGCGAGCCCCCAACCCACCAGCCCCCGCTTCGAGCGGCCGCGTCGCATCCGCTTCGTTGACTGCGACCCGGCGGGAATCGTCTTCTTCCCGCAGTACTTTGTCATGTTCAACGCCTTGGTCGAGGACTGGGTCACCGAGGCGCTGGGCATCCCTTATGCCGGGCTGCTCGGTCGTCGGTGCAACGGCATGCCCACGGTGAGCCTGCAGACCGAGTTCCGCGCCATCAGCCGCATGGGCGACGACGTGGCGCTCGGCCTGCAGGTTGAACGCTTGGGCGCGCGCTCGTTCACCCTCGCGCTCAACTGCCGCTGCGGCGACGAGGAGCGCGTGCGCAGCCAGCACGTGATCGTCACCACCAGCCTGCAAACGCACCTGGCGCTGGCGATCCCCGACGACCTGCGCGCGGCGATCGAGCGTTTCCGATGCCCGGGCTGACGAAGCTTCATTCACCCCACGAACCGCACGAGAGGAACCCTGCCATGCAAGCCCTGCTTCCCAACGGCTGGCCGCGCCCGAAAGGCTACGCCAACGGCGTCGCCACGCGCGGGCGCCAGATATACGTCGCCGGCATGGTCGGCTGGGACGCCCACCAGCGCTTCCATAGCGACGATTTCGCCGGCCAGGTGCACCAGGCGCTCGCCAACATCGTCGCCGTGCTCGCTGCCGGCGGCGCCGGGCCGGCACACATCGCGCGCATGACATGGTATGTGACCGACAAGCGCGAGTACCTCGCGGCGCTGCCGGAGATCGGCAAGGCCTTTCGCGAGCTGATCGGCAACTACGACATCGCGATGACGGCGGTCCAGGTGGCCGCGCTGGTGGAGGACGGCGCCAAGGTCGAGATCGAGGCCACCGCCGTCGTCCCCGATTGAGTCCGCCGCCGCTATCAGCACCCGCCACACCGACTGGAGAGAACCCATGGCCACTTCCCGTGCAACTTTCGACTGGGCCGACCCCCTGCTGCTTGACCAGCAGTTGACCGACGACGAGCGTCAGGTGCGCGACGCCGCGCACGCGTACTGCCAGGAGCGATTGCTGCCGCGCTTGCAGGACGCCTTCCGACACGAGCACATCGACGCGGCGATCTTTTGTGAAATGGGCGCACTGGGCCTGCTGGGTCCGACCGAGGCCTTCGGCGGCGCCGGCCTGAACTACGCCTGCTACGGCCTGGTAGCGCGCGAAGTCGAATGTGTGGACTCGGGCTACTGCTCGATGCATTGTGAGCGCCGCCAGACCTGCCGCTTCGCGTCAGGCCCCCGAGGGGGTCAAGGAACTCGGGGCAGCACGTCGTTTTTTGTGCGCCTTGTCGTAGCGAGCCTGCCAGTATTTATGACCTGTGGGTGTGATCCGAAGGAAAAGCCGCCCTCCATTCTGTAGTCTCGTGCGCGTGCTTTGGCTGTGCGCAGTTGCCGGGTAGTTGCAAAGGCTAATTTGGGCGACGCCTTTGGAGGTCTACAACCAGCGGCTTGCCCGGTTTGATTACTTCATTTCTGCGGCGTTCGCAGGGTGTTCATTGAGCGCCTTCAGGTTGAGGCGGATGGGGTCAAAACCATGCAACGTTTTGCAGTCCGGAGTCACGCCATAGCTCAGATTCGCCGCCTGGTCGCGACTTTCCACGAAGCCGCCCGCCTCTAGCATATCCATTGCGTGCTGGACTTCGTAGGGCACGCAGCTCGGGTTCCAGTGACGCATGAGCATGTCCAGCGTCCACCAGCCGCCGTCCGTTCGAAGCCGCAGCCATAGTGCGCGCATATCTTGTGTGATTGAGTTATCCATGATTGACATCTGGTTCTGCCCAGGAGCGACCGGCGTGATCGGCCGTAATTTTGCGGGGCTGCTGCTTGCGCTGGCGCGGCATGGTCACGGCGATCTTGCGGGTCAACTGAAAAGCAAGCGCACGGTTAGCGGGATTCAGGTAGCGTGACGGCCACAGGTCTTCTGGCTTTCTATCGAGCGCTTTCGCCACCAATTGCTCGGCCGCCAGCCAGGGGCTGGTCAGTACGCGCTGGATGTGGCTGTAGCCGTTTTGAAGGGCTATTTTTCGAAGGCTGGTGCCGCGCTTGTGCAGAGCAGCAATGACATCGGCGGGGTGCATATCTTCTTGGATTGACGTCGATTTATTTGTGCCCATACCCACTATTTTGAGCACAAATAAATTGAAGTCAACCAATTTTTACTTTTGAATTTGTGCTGATGCTGATAAATTTATGTTTCCCTGGCGATGTATCGGCTGTAGTTGCTTTTTTGTGTCTATCGACACAGAATAGTGTTCATGAGCACAAAAAAAACAGCGTTGCCGCAGCCCGGTGATGCCAAGCCGTATGCCCTTGATCCGGTGCCCCCGGGCAGCGTTGAAGAGCCGATTGCCTGGTATCTTCACCAAGCCGCCGCAGCGGCTGACAAGGCAGGCCTGAAAGCGGCGCGGACCGAAGCCAGAACAGCGTTCATGCGCCAGTTTGGCCAGCGCTGCAGGATGGTGCGGGGCGCAAGGGAGATCAACGACGTGGCGGCCACCGTCGGCGTTCACCGAAATACCATATGGAACATTGAGCGTGGCGATAGCCTGCCGGATGCATTTGAGCTTGAGGTGCTTGCCAAGGAATACAACACGACACCCGCGTACTTGCTGGGCGGTGAGCGGCAGCAGGGCAAGGCCCAGCCCACCACAATGGTGTCCAAAGGCGTGCGTGCGGTGCACGTGGATGACTTTGTTTATGTGCCATTGTTCGATCTCCGATCCTCGGCCGGCAAGGGCGCGTTCAATGACATCGAATCGGTGATTGCGATGCGCCCCTTTGATGCCCACTTCATCAGATACGACCTGGACATCCCCCACAATGACATTGCGATGTCAATGGTGGTGGGCGCCTCCATGGAGCCGTGGCTGCACTCAAAAGACGCCATCCTGACCGACTTGCAGGACCACGATGCCCTTACCGAGGGTATTCACGTCATCAGGCTCGACGGAGCCCTGCTGGTAAAGAAACTGCAGAGGCTGCCAGGGAAAATACTGCGTGTGAGCAGCTATAACCAAGCCTATGAGCCGTTTGACATTCAGGGCCATGAATATCTTGATCGGGATTTCGTGGTGATTGGCAGGGTGCGCTGGGCCGGAGTGACTTTTGACTGACCTAGGGCGCATTGACATGAACTCGTTCTTGTATGGGGATGCCTCCCGGATAGCAAGAAGAATTTGTGTCGTGTTGCGAAGAAGTCAGCTGCGTCCTTATGTCCGCCTTGATTGCGTGGTTCGCCCGGTCTCAATGGAGCGGACTACTTGCTTCCGTTGCGCTGGAACAACTGCCTGACCACCGAGCGCAGCCATGTGTGCGCCAGATCATGGGTGGCCGTCTGATGCCAGAGCATGCTCACGTCGTAGCGCGGTCCATGGTCTGGCAGTTCCCAGACGCGAACATCGTAGCGTGGCGCCAATGAATTGGCATACATCAGCGGCACAATGGCCATCAGGTCGCTATGCGTGACCAATTCGGGCAGCGCGCCATAGTGGCGGGCCCGCAGCACAATGCGGTCATTGAGTTTGAGTTTGGTCAGCATCAAGTCCACGCTGCCATGAAAAGTCGCTGCCGGCGACGCTACCGCCAGTGAGGCTGCAGCCAGTTGCCTGGCGCTCAGGCTGGCGCCGGTGCGATCCCTGTCGGGCCGCCAGTCGCTGGCTGTGATCGCCACAAAGCGTTCCTGAAACAGCCGTTCGCTGGTTATCGAGTTGTGACTGGGGCTCAAAATGCCGATGGCCAAATCGATGTCGTGCGCATCCAGCGCTGCACCGACCTGCAGTGCATCAACTGACACATTGGACACCTGGCTTCGCGGCGACTGGTCGCGAAAAGCCTGCGCCAGTAGAGGCAAAAACATCATTTCTCCCAGATCCGATAAGGACAAGCGCCAATGGATGCTGCTGCTGGCCGCTTCGAATCCCTCGCTGCTCATGACTGTGGACTCCAGCGTGTGGAGCTGGGCAATCACCGCCGGAACGATGCGCTGCGCCTTGCGTGTCGGGTTCAGGCCGCGCGCCGAGCGCACAAACAGCTCATCTTCAAAAAAAACGCGCAGGCGCGCCAATGCGTTGCTGGTGGCGGGCTGCGACAAGGCCAGCTGGCGCCCCGCCTCGGTCACTGAGCCCGAGCGATAGATGGCGCACAGCACGCGTAACAGGTTCAGGTCAAGTTGTCTGAAATTCATGGCTCCGCTCCCAGCGGTTGGTATCGGTTTGGTGAATGTAGCAAATTTCAACAATCAATTAGACAGATGTCATCAATGCGCCTAAATTCAGCAATAGACAAAACCCTAACGGGAACACAACAATCCGGCAACCTGCTGGGCGCTTGGTGCCCGGCAAACCTTGAGAAGGAGACAACAGGGTGCTCGAGATCATCATTCAGGGGCGCGGTGGCCAGGGAGCCCAAACCGCTGGCAATCTGCTGGCCGGCGCTTTTCATGCACAAGGGCTGTATGTTCAGTGCTTTGCCACCTATGGCGGCGCGCGCCGCGGCACGCCCGTCAATTCCTACATTCGGGTGGATGACCGGCCGGTGCGCGTGCGTTGCGACATCGAGCGCGCCGACGCTATTTTGTGCTTCGACGCCAGCCTGCTCGAAGGCCGACTGCTGGCTGCCGCCGATGCCAACACCCTGGTTGTCGTGAACTCGGCCCGAAGCGCGGCCGAATTCGCACAGGCCTTGCCGGAAATCAGGGTCATCCCGATCGACGCGTTGACGATCTCGCGCCAGCAAGGGTTGGGGCGCATCGTCAACTCGGCCCTGCTCGGTGCCCTGGCCCGCGTGCTGCAGGCGCCCACGCTGGACATGCTGTCGCAAACGCTGGTGGACAACGCGCCCAAACAACACAACGAAAACGTGGCCGCCTGCGTCGAAGGTTACCGCTGGGCCGACCAGCAACTGTTGGGGAGCGTCGCATGAACGCCCCCGTCATTTTCCCCGTTGCCAAGTCCGATGCGGCGCTCATTCCCAGCACCTGGACGACTGGCAGCACTGACGTCATCAAGACCGGCACCTGGCGCGCGTCACTGGCCCGGCACATCAAGGCGCCGGCACCGTGCCATGGCGCGTGTCCGGTCAATGGCGACATCGCCGAGTGGATCGGGCTGGCGCGCGCGCGCGACTTTCAGGCCTCGTGGCAGGTATTGGCACGCCACAATCCGTTCCCGGCAATAGCCGGCCGCATCTGTCACCACCCGTGCGAGACCGCCTGCAATCGTGCCGGTTACGACGAAGCCCTGTCCATCTGCAAGCTCGAGCGCTTTGTGGGTGACCAGGCGCTGGCGCAAGGTTGGGGATTCGACGCCGCTACAACCGTGCGGGAGGGGCATGTTGCCATCGTGGGCGGAGGACCCTCGGGTCTGTCGGCCGCGTATCAATTGCGCCGCATGGGTTATGCCGTGACCTTGTACGAGGCGCAGGCCGAACTGGGCGGGCTGATGCGCTATGGCATCCCCGCCTACCGGCTCTCACGCGACGTGCTCGATGGCGAAATTGCCCGCATCGTTGCCATGGGCGTCAAGGTCCACCTCAAGCACCGCATCGAAGGTGCCGACGGCTTCAAGCGCTTGCGTGAACAGCACGACGCCCTCTACCTTGCCCTGGGTGCTGCCTGCAACAAGCGGCTGCCTGCGCTGGATTACAGCCAGGATTGGGTCTGCGACGGCGCCACCTATCTGGCCGGCGCTAACGCCGGCAAGCCGGTGGCGCTGGGCAAGCGCCTGGTGGTGATTGGCGGCGGCAGTGCCGCACTGGACGCGGCGCGCAGCGCACGCCGTCTGGGCCACGACGTGACGCTGCTGGCGCTGGAGCGGCGCGCCCAGATGCCGGCCCAGGCCGAAGAAGTGGTGGAAGCGCTCGAAGAGGGCATTACGCTGGTGGACGGGGCGCGACTGGATGGCGCCATCGATGGCGGTGCCAAGGGGTTGACCTTGAACTGCACACGAGTGGCTTTTGTTACCGGCGCAGAGCGCGGGCAGTTCACGCTCACACCCATCGAGGGCAGCAAATTCACCCTGGATGCTGACGCCATCGTCACCTCCATCGGGCAAGACCCGGACCTCTCGGTACTGGGTGCAGGCTTTGCCGCTGCTGGCGGCTTGCTGAAAACCGATACCCAGATGGCGACTGGTACCGCAGGCATTTATGCGGGCGGCGACATGACCAGCATGGCACGTTTTGTCACCGAGGCCATCGGCATGGGCAAACGCGCGGCGCAAGCCATCGCACACGAGCTGCGCCAGCGCGAGGCGGGGGCGAGCAGTCCGCCAGCGCCCCACTATGACGATGAACCCTTGGTGCCTCTGGCGGCCATCAGCACCTTCTATCACCCCAAGGACGAGCGCGTCCGGACCGGGTTGTTGGACGCGCACGAACGCCTGCAGCGTAACGCTGAAGTCCAGTTGGGACTGGAAATCGAGCAGGCGCTGGCCGAGAGCGAACGCTGTTTTTCCTGCGGCACCTGCATCAACTGCGACAACTGCGTGGTGTATTGTCCGGACATGGCGGTCAAACGTGTCGGCGACGGCTACGTCGTACTGACCGATTACTGCAAGGGTTGCGGAGTGTGCGTCAAGGAATGCCCGACCGGCTCCATGAAGATGCAGGAGGAATTGCGATGAGCACGAAAGGCAAGGCCGTGTTGCTGACCGGCAACCAGGCGGTCGCCTGGGGCGCGCGGCTGGCGCGGCCCAAGGTTGTTCCGGTGTATCCGATCACGCCGCAAACACCGATACTGGAACTGCTTACCCAATTCCAGGCCGAAGGCACCTTCGATGCTGAAATCATCACGCCCGAGTCCGAGCACTCGGTGATGTCGGCCTGCATTCCGGCATCCCTGGTGGGCACGCGGGTGTTCACCGCCACCGCATCGCAGGGCATGCTGCTGATGCACGAGTTGCTGCACTATGCCAGTGGCGCGCGCGCTCCCATCGTGATGGCGAATGTCAACCGCACTGTGGCATCCCCCTGGGCGTTTTGGCCAGACCAGACCGACAGCCTGTCCCAGCGCGACACCGGCTGGATCCAGTATTACGTGGAGAGCGCGCAGGAAGCGCTTGATACCGTGATACAGGCTTTTCGCGTGGCTGAACAGGTGCTGGTGCCCGCCATGGTAAATCTTGACGCGTTTTACGTTTCGCACGCCATGGAGCCGGTGCTGATACCTGCGCAGGAAGTCGTCGATGGCTACCTGCCGGCGTTCGACCCGCCCCATCGCCTCGATACCAACAAGGTCGAGTCCTGGGGCAATGTGGTGACGCAAGACATGTTCTTCCGTCACCGCCAGGATTTGGGTGAAGCCATGGCGCGCGTACCCGCACTGACAGCCCAGGCTGACCATGAATGGGCCCAGCGTACCGGCCGCAGCTACGGTGTGATCGAGCGCTATCGGTGCGACGGCGCGCGTACCGTCATTGTCACCATGGGCAGCATGTGCGGCACCGCACGCGATGCGGTGGATATGCTGCGCGACGCCGGACGGGCCGTGGGCCTGGTCAAGGTGCGGCTGTTCCGGCCCCTGCCGACCGCTGCGCTGCGCGAGGCGCTTGCTGGCGTGGAAGAAGTCATCGTGCTTGATCGCAACTATTCGCCGGGACACGGCGGCGTGTTGCACCAGGAACTCCGGGCGGCACTTTACGGCACTGCCGTGACACCCCGCATACACGGCCTGCTGGCCGGCGTCGGGGGCGTTAACGTCTCGCCGGCAAAGATAGTCGGATTCGTCAACCAGGCCAGCCAGAGCGAAGCGCTGTGTGACTCGCAGTGGGTAAGGTGAACACCATGAGCAGAATCGAACAAGCCAACCAGGACCCGATGCTGTGTTCCGGGCACGCCGCCTGCCCGGGCTGCATCGATGCGCTGTCGGTGCGCCACGTCCTCACGGTCATGGGGCCCAACACCATGGCGGTCATTCCGCCGTCGTGCATGGCCATCATTGCCGGGCCGCAACCCTACAGTTCGCTGCGCATTCCGGTGTACCAGCCCACGCTCGAATCCAGCGCCGCGGCCGCAACCGGGCTGCGCCGCGCCCTGGACGCGCAGGGCAAACGCGACACGCAGGTGCTTGTGCTGGCTGGCGATGGCGGCACTTATGACATCGGTTTTCAGTGCCTGTCTTCGGCGGCTGAGCGCAACGAAGACTTCCTGTACATTTGCCTCGACAACGAGGGCTACATGAATACCGGTGCCCAAAAGTCATCCTCAACACCCCACTTTGCACGCACTGGCTCCACCCCGGCGGGCAAGACATCGCGCAAGAAGAACCTGACCGAGATCATGGCAGCGCACCGGGTCCCTTATGTCGCCACAGCCAGCGCAGGGCACTTGCCCGACCTGCTGTGCAAAGTCGAAAAGGCCAAGAAGATGCAGGGCACGCGTATCATCACTCTCCTGATTCCATGCATGGATGGTTGGGGTGTGGCCGACAACGCCGGTTTGCAGACCGCGCGCTACGCCGTCGAGTGTGGCGCCTTCCCGCTCTATGAAGTGGAGGGCGGCCACCATTACACTCTGAACCACACCACCAAGACTCGACCCGTGGCCGACTACCTGGCGCTTCAGCGCCGATACCGGAACATGTTAAGTTCTGACATCGACACGCTACAAGCAGAAATCGATGAGGGCTGGGCCACGCTGCAGCAACGTGCGGCGGCGAGTCAATCCAGAACCAGCATGGCCACCGCCAGCTGAACGGGGAATCGGGTTTAATCATAAGAACCTGCACAAGCAGGTCATGTCGAGCAGCCGTTGACTTTCAACAAACCATCCATCAAACAGGAGACAACATCATGACAACTAGTCAAGCAAGCAAATCCTTCAAGAAATTGTTGCCCATTTCCGCGCTAGTCGCGGCGTTCGCAGCCCCGGCTTTGGCCCAGGAGGCAATCAAGATTGGCGCGTTCCTTTCGGTCAGCGGTCCTGCGGCGTTTCTGGGTGATCCGGAGCAAAAAACCCTGGAGCTGTACATCGAAAAAATCAACGCAACCGGCGGTGTGCTCGGGCGCAAGCTGCAATTGATTTCCTATGACGATAGCGGAGACGCCGAGAAGGCACGCACTTTTGCCAAGCGCCTGATTGAACAGGACAAGGTGGACGTCATTGTGGGCGGGTCCACCACCGGCGCAACCATGGCTGCCGTGCCGTTGGTGGAGGCCGCGCAAATGCCCTTTGTGTCGCTGGCGGGCGCCGTGGTGATCATCGAGCCGGTCAAGAAGTGGGTGTTCAAGACTCCCCATACCGACCGCATGGCCTGTGAAAAGGTGTTCACGGACATGAACGAGCGCAAGCTTGTCAAGGTCGCCCTGATCTCCGGCACGGGAGGCTTTGACAAGTCGATGCGCGCCGAATGCCTCAAGGTGGCGCCCAACTACAAGATACAGGTGGTGGCCGACGAAACCTATGGCGCAGGCGACACCGACATGACGGTGCAGCTCACCAAGATCAAGAACACCGCTGGCGTTCAGGCTGTGCTCAATCCCGGCTTTGGCCAGGGCCCCACCATCGTCACCAAGAACTTCAAGCAACTGGCCGTCAATCTGCCCTTTTATCAGTCTCATGGCGTCGCTTCCAAGGAGTTCATCAAACTCTCTGGTGATGCCTCGGAAGGTGTGCGGCTGCCTGCTGCGGCCCTGCTGATTGCCGAGCAGTTGCCCGACAACGATCCGCAGAAAAAGGTCGTGGTCAGCTACAAGCAGGCGTTTGAGTCGAAGTACAAACAGGAGGTGTCAACCTTTGGCGGCCACGCCTATGACGGCCTGATGCTGGCAGTCGAAGCCATTCGCCGCGCCGGTTCCACCGACAAGGCCAAGGTTCGCGATGCAATCGAAACCACCAAGGGTTACGTCGGTACCGGCGGCGTGGTCAACATGTCGGCCACGGACCACATGGGGCTGGACCTCAGCGCGTTTCGCATGCTCGAGGTAAAGAAGGGCGTTTGGTCACAGGTCAAGTGAGGCGGGTTGGCGCAAGCAGCTTTCCATGAATGCCCAACTCACCCAGTTCCTGTTGTCAGGTCTGACGATCGGCGCGATTTACGCGCTGGTCGCGCTGGGCTTTGCCATCATCTACAACGCCAGCCATGTCATCAACTTCGCTCAAGGTGAATTCGTCATGATTGGTGGCATGGCCACGGTTTCGCTGCTCCAGTTTGGCCTGCCGCTGCTGCTGGCGATTCCGCTGGCGGTGCTGGCTGCAGTGGCGGCTGGCCTGGCGCTGGAGCGCTTTGCCATAGAACCAGCGCGCGGCGCCTCGTCCGTGACGTTGATCATCATTACCATCGGCGCGTCCATCCTGCTGCGCGGCCTGGCCACGCTGGTCTGGGACAAGAAGCTCCATACCCTGCCGTCTTTTTCCGGCGACACGCCCATACAGGTTGGCGGGGCAACCATGCTGCCGCAGAGCTTGTGGGTCATGGGCATCACCCTGGTGATTGTGGTTTTGCTGGGCTGGTTTTTTGGACGCACCCTGATCGGTAAGGCAGTACTGGCCACCTCGCACAACCCGGTGGCCGCACAGCTTTGCGGCATTAACGTGCGCTTCGTGCTGTTTCTGTCTTTTGGACTCTCGGCGGGTCTGGGTGCCGTCGCCGGCATCCTGATCGCGCCCATCACGCTCACGTCGTGGGACGTGGGCGTGATGCTCGGACTCAAGGGCTTTGCCGCAGCAATCCTTGGCGGCTTGGGCAGCGGTGTCGGTGCGGTGGTAGGCGGCCTGGTTTTGGGAATCGCCGAAAGCATGGGCGCGGGCTATCTGAGCTCGGCCTACAAGGACGCCATTGCGTTCGTCATCATTCTTGCCGTGCTCTTCTTCATGCCGAGCGGACTGTTCGGCAAGAACAGCGCTGATCGGGTCTAGTCATGAAGTGGATGACACCGCGCACCGGAGGGCTGACGCTGCTGGCGGCACTGGTGCTTGTGTTGCCGCTGGGCATGGTCAACAACTACTGGTATGAGGTGGCGATTCAGGTCGGACTCAACGCCATCGTATGCATCGGGCTCAATCTGTTGATCGGCTACGCCGGCCAGATCAGCCTGGGTCATGCCGGGTTCTTCGGGCTGGGCGCTTATGGCTCCGCAATACTGTCCGCCCGGTACGGCCTGCCGCCTGCTCTCGCCATTGTTTGCACCACGGCCGGTGTGGCATTGCTGGCCTTGTTGGTGGGGCGCCCGATTCTTCGCCTGAAAGGACATTACCTTGCCATGGCAACGCTGGGCATGGGCATCATCATCTCGATCGTGATCGTGACCGAGGACAAGTTCACGGGCGGACCCGATGGCATGAGCGTACCCGCGCTGACCCTGTTCGGTCTGGCAGTCGCCGGTGAGCGTGTGTGGTACTGGGTTGTTGCGGCGGCGCTCGTGGTCACTACCGCGCTGGCCCTCAATCTGATTGAGTCCCCCATGGGCCGGGCGTTGCGCGCGCTCAACGGCTCCGAAGTGGGCGCGCGCGTGTCCGGTATTGACGCGACGCGGGCGAAGGTTGGGGTTTTTGTGCTGTCCGCCGTGTTCGCCTCCATCGCGGGCAGCCTGATGGCCCACTACTCGGGCTTCATCACGCCAGGCAAGGCAAGCTTTTTCCACTCGATTGAGCTGGTCGCCATGGTCGTGTTCGGCGGCATGTCGTCCACCTTTGGCGCCATCATTGGCGCCATGGCGCTGACGCTGTTGCCGCAGCTCTTAACCGTTCTCAAGGAATATGAGATGGTGGTGTTTGGTGGTGTCATGGTGGTCACCATGATTTTCTTTCCGCGCGGATTTCTGCCCAGCCTGATGTTGCTGCTGGCAAGGAAACGCAAATGAGTCAGGTTCAACTTCGGGTGTCGGCGCTTACCAAGACTTTTGGTGGCTTCAATGCCGTCGAAGACGTGTCCTTCGACATTTCCAGAGGCAAGGTGCATTCGATCATCGGCCCAAACGGTGCCGGCAAGACCACCATGCTCAACATGCTGACCGGCGTTTACGAGCCCTCCCGTGGCAAGGTCGAACTCGATGGTCAGGACATTACCGGACTGGCTCCGCACGCGCTGGCCGGGCGGGGCATGGCGCGCACCTTTCAGAACCTGCAGATCTTTTTCAACATGAGTGCGATCGAGAACGTCATGGTGGGTCGCCATTTGCACGAGTGCGCCGGCTGGTTCGCGGCGATGCTGCGTTTTCCCCGTCTGTCCGCGGGCGAGCGCGAAAGCCGGCGTGAGTCTGCGGAATTGATGCGTTTTGTCGGCTTGGGCGACTACATTGATGCCGACGCGGATGCGATGCCGTATGGCGCACTCAAGCGGCTTGAAATCGCACGCGCGTTGGCGGGCAAGCCCAAGGTATTGTTGCTCGACGAACCCGCCGCTGGTCTCAACGCCACAGAGACGCAGGAAATCGACGCGCTGATCACCAAGCTTGCGCAGTCAGGCATCACGGTGGTGCTAGTGGAACATGACATGCACCTGGTCATGGACGTGTCTGACCATATTGTGGTTTTGGACTACGGACGAAAACTCTGCGATGGCTCGGCGCAAATGGTCCGCAATGACCCTCGCGTGATCGAAGCCTATCTGGGAAGCGAGGAGTTCACGCCATGCTTGAAGTGAAGGAACTGACCAGCCACTACGGACGGATTCAGGCCCTCAAGGGTCTTGATTTTCAGGTGCACCAGGGTGAACTGGTCGCGCTGGTGGGTGCCAATGGCGCGGGCAAGACCACACTGCTGCGCGTGATCTCCGGGGTGCAGCCAGCTTCTGGCGGATCTGTCAGTTTTAACAATGAAAACATCACTGCGCTACGTGCTGATCTACGCGTTAAGCGCGGGATTGTTCAGGTCCCGGAAGGTCGCCAGGTATTCGGGCCACTGTCCATTGAAGACAACCTGCGCTTGGGCGCCTACACCCGCACGCGCAGCGAAAGCAATGAGGAACTCGAGCGCGTGTACGCCATGTTTGAGATTCTCAAGCAAAAACGATTGCAACCGGCCGGGACGCTTTCTGGCGGTCAGCAGCAAATGCTTGCGATCGGCCGGGCGCTCATGGCCAAACCACAACTACTGCTGCTTGACGAGCCTTCGATGGGTCTGGCCCCACGCCTGGTGTCGGAGATCTTCGCGACGATTCGGGCCCTGAAAGAGGCTCATATAACCATTTGCCTGGTAGACCAGAATGCCTACGCTGCATTGTCGATTGCCGACCGGGGCTATGTCCTCGAAACAGGGCGTATCGTGCTGGACGGACCCGGCCCTGAACTGCTTGGAAACGAGCAGGTCAAGCAAGCCTATCTTGGTCTGTAATTGCGCCTTGCGGGCAGTCCCTACAAGCACCCGCGCTGCCTGCGTTCAGCCCATGCTGCGCCTGGTCTCACCTTTGGAATTTGCCACCGGGTCGCTGGCAGACTGCTGGCGCTCAATGATGCGCAGCATGGTGGCCAGCGTGATGGAACTCATTGACGCCTTGGCGATTTCATCAATTTCAGACAGCACCGAAGCCAGCGCCTGGCCAACCGGTGTCACTTTGTCGTGCGAGTTCTCCGACGGCAGGACATCTTCAAAACGCGAGATCACGTCCATCAAGGTAAGCCGACGTGCGTTACCCACAAATCGGTAGCCTCCTCCAACGCCCCTGACGGATTGCACCATGCCCACGCGCGACAGTTCGGCCAATACCTTGGCCAAATGGTGCGACGATACCTCGTATTTTTGCGCGATCTCGGCCGCTGGAATTTGCCGATCCGGATCGGCGGCGAATTCCAGCAGGCTGTATAGCGCCAGACGCGTGTTCTGTTGTAGTTTCATGGTGGGTCAGTGGGTGTCGTGGCAGGGAATTAGGACTCCAGGTCCATTTCAAGCGGAATGAAGGGGCCGATCATCATGCCTTGGCTGCGAAAGAAAGACAGGATTAGCGTGTTGTCCCGCGAGAGCATGGTGCGCACCTTGCTGACGCCGGCCTTTTTGAAGCGTGCGCAAATCGCCTGCAGCAGTTGGGTGGCGGTGCCGCCCAGCCGGGCGTCAGGGCGCACGTCGATGGCAAACACCCAGCCGCAAGGCGGCGAGCCGAATTCCCAGTCACGCACCTCGCCAATGACAAAACCGATAACTTCATCACCCATTTCCGCTACCAGGAAGTGCTGGCCGGTGGCAACGGCATCCGCGTACCGCCGGTACAGCGAATTCCAGTAGCCGAGCTTTTCAATGCCTGTGACCATGCTGTCAATTTTGATGACCTCAGCCAGGTCGTCACGCCGCACCGGCCGAATACGCACAGCGCCGTGCGGCTCAGCCCGCGCCGTCAATGCAAACGGGGAAGACCTCTCTTTGAGACGTTTTGGTTCGGCGTCCGGGCGTGCGATTTTGCTCATTATTGATGTATCTCAACGAATTGTTGCATTAGGGTGCCAGAATACATAAAATCAACTTTCATCCCACTCAATTTCAAGGTTGGAAACTCAGGTGGCCGGTGCGATGACAACATACTCTAACGGAGACTTTCGATGAAGACATCCCTTGCAACAGGTATTGCGTCAACCACCCGACTAACGGTTGATCGCGATCGCACAATTGACTTCATGGGCGAGGAAGCACGAGTTTACGCCACGCCCATGCTGGTTCGTGACATTGAGATCGCCTGCCGGGATCTGCTGTTGGCCCACCTCGACCCTGGCGAGGATTCGGTCGGAACGCGCGTCGAAATTGACCACGTCGCCGCCACGCTGATGGGCATGCCGATAGAGATTACTGTCAAACTGGTGGAATTCAATGGGCGCGCCGTGACTTTCGAGATCGGGGCACGCGACAGCGTGGAAGTGATCTGTCGCGGCCACCATTCGAGATTTATTGTTGACGTTACCAAGACCGCGCAGCGGCTCGCAGCCAAGGCGAAAAAGGCCGCCAGCGCCTGATCCTTTCACTTCGCACAAGGATTCCCATGAATCTCGAACTCAAGGACGTACGCACGGTCCCGACCTACTGTTACCAGTGCGTCGCCGGGCCCGACCTGCTGACCGTTAAGGTGGAGCAGGGCGTGGCCACCGAGGTTGAGCCCAACTTTTGCGCGGCTGGGGTCCACCCCGGCAATGGCAAGGTGTGCGTCAAGGCCTTTGGTCTGGTGCAAAAAACCTACAACCCCAACCGGGTATTGATGCCGATGAAGCGCACCAACCCGAAAAAGGGCCGCCAGGAAGACCCCGGCTTTGTGCCGATCTCCTGGGATGAGGCCTTTGACCTGATCACCGAGCGGCTGGAGCGCGCGCGTGCTGAAGGGATGACGGATGCGTCGGGTTATCCGCGCGTGGCCATGAGCCTTGGCGGGGGTGGCACGCCCCAGTCTTACATGGGCACCATGCCGGCTTTTCTGTCGGCCTGGGGCTCGGTAGATTTCGGTTTTGGCTCGGGCCAGGGCGTCAAGTGCTACCACTCGGAGCACCTGTATGGCGAGTTTTGGCACCGCGGCTTCACAGTCTCGCCCGACACGCCGATGACCAACTACCTGATCTCCTGCGGCGCCAACGTCGAAGCCTCGGGTGGGGTGGTCGGGGTGGCCCGGCATTCCAGGGCGCGTGTGCGCGGCATGAAGCGGGTGCAGGTTGAGCCGCATCTGTCCATCACCGGCGCTTGCTCGGCCGAATGGGTGCCGATCAAGCCCAAAACCGACCCGGCCTTCCTGTTTGCATTGATGCACGTGCTTTTGCACGAAGTGCCACGCGAGCGGCTCGATGTGGCTTTCCTGGCGCGCAGCACCGCGTCGCCCTACCTGGTGGGCGATGGTGGCTACTACCTGCGCGACGCGGCCAGTGGCAAACCACTGGTGTTTGACGCCATCAGCAAGCAGGGTGTGCCGTTTGACACCCCCGGCATTGAAGAAGCGCTGGAAGGTGAATTTGTGGTCGATGCAGTCGAACACGGCGCTGACGGCGATGTGCTGGGCAGCGGGCCGCTACGCGGTCAAACCGCGTTCACCAAGCTGGTGGCGCACATGGCCACGTTCTCACCGGAATGGGCTGAAAAGCTGTGCGATGTGCCCGCCGCCACCATGCGCCGCATTGGCAATGAGTTTCTGGACCACGCCTGTGTTGGACAAACTGTCGACATAGATGGCAAGACCATGCCATTCCGCCCGGTGGCAATAAGCCTGGGCAAGACCGTCACCAACGGCTGGGGCGCCTATGAATGTGTCTGGGCGCGCACCATGATGGCCGCCCTGGTGGGTGGCCTGGAAGTACCGGGCGGCACCCTGGGTACCACGGTTCGTCTGCACCGGCCCATGTCGCAACGCCACGAAAGTGTCAAGCCGGGGCCCGATGGCTTTATGTGGAGCCACCTGAATCCGACCGACAAGGCGCATTGGTCGCCCAGTCCCAACATCCGCAACGCCTACCGAACCATGGTGCCGCTCGCCACCGACGGCCCCTGGAGCCAGGCGCTGGGGCCGACCCACTTCTCATGGATGTTTCTGGATGAAACACCCAAGGGACTGCCTCGTGTGACCTTGCCCGACGTCTGGTTTGTGTACCGCACCAACCCGGCCATCTCGTTCTGGGACACCGATGGCGTCACTGACAAGATGACGCGTTTTCCGTTTGTGGTGGCCTTTGCCTACACCCGGGATGAGACCAACCACTTTGCTGACGTGTTGCTGCCGGACGCCACCGATCTGGAGAGCCTGCAACTGATCCGGGTCGGGGGCACCAAGTTCATCGAGCAGTTCTGGACCGAGCAGGGCTTTGCGTTGCGCCAGCCGGTTATCGAGCCGCGAGGCCAGGCGCGGGACTTCACCGAGATTGCCACCGAGCTGGCCCGGCGTACCGGACTGCTGGAGAAGTACAACGCGGCCATCAATAAGGGTGCCGCCGGCATGCCGCTCAAAACCGCGTTTGGGGACTTTTCGCTGGATACCAGCGTGGCCCACACGCGCGAGCAGATCTGGGATGCAATCGGCCGCTCGGCCAGCGCCGAACTCAGCGATGGCGAAGCAGTGCACGATCTGGCCTGGTGGAAAGAAAAAGGCATTGCGACCAAGCCGTTTCCTCAATCCGACTGGTACCTGTACCCCACGCTGGCCAGGCAGAACCTGCGCTTCGAGCTGCCCTACCAGGAGCGCCTTCAGCGCGTCGGCGCCGAACTCGGCCGGCGCCTGCATGAGCACGACATGCATTGGTGGGACGAGCAGTTGCACGAGTACCAGGCGCTGCCAATCGCCAAGGACTTCAGCGAGTTGTGGACTGACGAGTTGGCCAAGCTGGTCACGCCCAAGGGCGGCAAAACCTCTGACTTCCCGTTCTGGATGCTGACCGCGCGCAGCATGCAGTACGCCTGGGGCGGCAACGTCGGGATGCAAATGATCAAGGAAGTGGCCAACAACATTGCGGGGCACCGGGGCGTCATCATCAACACCGGCCGCGCCCGGCAGATGGGCATTGAGGACGGCGACGATGTGCAGATCTCCACGCCGATTCGCAGCGTCTATGGCAAGGCCGTGCTGCGCCAGGGCATCCGGCCCGACACCTTGCTGCTGATCGGCCAGTTTGGTCATTGGGTGACCCCGTTCGCCAAGGACCAGGATATGCCGAGCATGAATGCCCTTACACCCATGTCGATGGCACTGACCGACGCCACCGGCTCCGGCGCTGACATCGTACGCGTCAGTCTGACCAAAGGCCAAGCCGCGACCCAAGCCAGAACACGAAAGAGGGCACACGCATGACACGCTGGGCCATGACCGCAGACCTGCGCCGCTGTGTGGGTTGTCAAACCTGCACTGCCGCTTGCAAACATACCAACGCCACGCCGCCGGAGGTGCAGTGGCGCCGTGTGATTGACATGGAGTTTGGTGAGTATCCCAATGTCAAACGGGTGTTTGTGCCGGTGGGCTGCCAGCACTGCGAGGACCCGCCCTGCATGGAGGTGTGTCCGACCACCGCCACCAGGAAGCGGGCGGACGGCATTGTCACCATCGATTACGACCTGTGCATTGGCTGCTCCTATTGCGCGGTGGCATGCCCCTATCAGGCGCGCTACAAGACCGATACTGCCACCTTCGCCTATGGCGCGCCGACCGAGAACGAGACCAAACGGCACAACCCAAAGCGCCTCGCGGTGGCGACCAAGTGCACCTTCTGCGTGGACCGTATCGATGCCGGGCTTGCGCAAGGCCTCACGCCAGGCGTGGACCCGGCCGCCACACCGGCCTGCGTCAACGCCTGCATCGCCGATGCGCTGGCCTTTGGCGACCTGGATGACCCGAGCAGCAACGTTTCGCAATTGCTTGAGAAAAATCAGAGTTTTCGCATGCACGAAGAGCTGGGCACAGGGCCTGGTTTTCATTACCTATGGGACAAGGCGGACACATGAACGCTAACTCAGGCGCAATCGGCTTTGGTTCCGATATAACTTGCTGGTGCAATTTAGTCTCCACTGACACTGGCGGGAGGCATCAATGAAGACTTCGAGCAGTGGTGCGGCCAATTTTGGACCAAACCCCTGGCAGCAGACCAGCTGGGACTGGCGTGCCGCCGGCAATTTCATGGGTGGTGGCGCGGGCACCGGTTTGCTGATCACCAGCGCTTTGTTCGCCACGTCGGACAGTGCCAGAACAGGAGCGCTCAACTGGCTTGTCTTTGCCGGATTGGCGCTGGTTGGCGTGGGCCTGTTGTGCGTCTGGCTGGAGATCGGGCGGCCGTTGCGCGCGCTGCACGTGTTCTTCAACCCCC
>CAYJMW010000010.1:0-43615 GCA_964371235.1 uncultured Polaromonas sp. | reverse complement strand
GTCTGGCTGGAGATCGGGCGGCCGTTGCGCGCGCTGCACGTGTTCTTCAACCCCCGCACATCCTGGATGTCGCGTGAGGGATTTGTCGGCTTGCTGATGTTTCCGGCGGGCTTGTTGGCAATCTTGGGCGTTGGCGGATGGATTTGGGTCACCTTTGGGCTGGCGCTGGCGTTCCTCTACTGCCAGAGCCGCATGTTGCCGGCGGCGCGCGGCATTCCTGCGTGGCGTCCCAAACTGGTCACGCCAATGGTTTTTGTCACGGGTCTGACGGAAGGATGTGGGCTGTACCTGTTGCTGGGCCTGTTGCACAACCGGGTCAGTGGCGCGGTGATGATGCTGGCCACGGCGCTGGTGTTGGTCCGGCTGGCGGTCTGGACGCTCTATCGCCGCAGTGTGGATGCGAGCCTGGCGCCTCGGGCTCGGGCCGCCTTGGATATCGCAGGGCGCCGCTTGCTGATCGTCGGCAGCATTCTTCCAGTACTGGCGCTCGGCCTTGGTGCCGGATTTACCAGCGGAGCCACCCAGTTGACACTGGCGGCTTTTGGCGGCGTCTGCGCCGCCTTCGCGGGGGCCGCCATGAAGTACACGCTGGTCACTCGCGCCAGCTTCAACCAGGGTTTTGCGCTAACGAAGATTCCTGTACGCGGCGTCAGATCGCCAACGCAGCTTTAACCACCCCTGCGCTACCTAAGGAGACACCATGGGCGCCACCAACCTGACAGAAGCCGGAGTCATCCAGAACACCGACGCTGGCAACTACTTTGATTTCCACGCAGAGACCATGCCGCGCGAGGCACTCGCAGCATTGCAGTTTGACCGTTTGAGAACGACGCTTAGAAATGCTCACGACCATGTCCCGCTGCACCGAACCCGCATGGACGCTGCGGGCGTTGCGCCGGAAGAAGTGCGCACGCTGGACGATCTGCGGCAGGTCCCCTTCACCTTCAAGACCGACTTGCGGGACCACTACCCCTACGGCATGTTTGCGCGGCCGGTGTCAAGCCTGGCGCGCCTGCATGCGTCATCCGGCACCACGGGCAAAGCAACCGTCGTGGGTTATACCAAGGGCGATCTGGATACCTGGGCGGATCTGATGGCGCGTTCCCTGCATGCGGCTGGAGCCCGTGCGGGTGATCTTGTTCATAACGCCTATGGCTACGGTTTGTTCACGGGCGGTTTGGGCGCCCACTATGGCGTCGAACGACTCGGTGCAACCGTGGTGCCGGTGTCGGGCGGGTCCACTGAGCGGCAGATTGCATTGATCATGGATCTGGGCGCGCAGGTGCTGTGTGCAACGCCGTCCTACACGCTTGCAATCGCCGAGGTTGCCGAGAAAATGGGCGTTGACCTGCGCAAGAGCGCGTTGCGAGTGGGATTGTTTGGCGCCGAGCCCTGGAGCAACGCCATGCGCTGCGAGATTGAAGAGCGGCTTGGAATCAAGGCTATTGATGTTTACGGTCTGTCTGAAATCATGGGGCCAGGCGTGGCCTGCGAGTGCACGGCGCAAGCGGGCTTGCACGGCTGGGAAGACCACTTCCTGTTCGAAGTGCTGGACCCCGAAACCCAGGCGCCAGTGCCAGAAGGGCATGCCGGCGAACTGGTGATCACCACGCTGACCAAGCAGGCCCTGCCGATGCTGCGCTACCGCATGCGGGACATCACCAGAATTACCACCTCTCCCTGTGAGTGTGGACGCACGCATCTGCGTATCCTGCGCATCACCGGTCGCAGCGACGATATGCTGATCATCCGGGGCGTCAACGTTTATCCTTCGCAGATTGAGGCCGTGCTGGTAGGGCGCCCGATGGTCGCGCCGCACTATCAACTGGTGGTGGAGCGCCAAGCTACGCTTGATCACGTGACGATCGAGGTCGAGGTGCAAATTGGCGTTGCGGCCGAAGCGTTCCCGGCGATCGCGCAAGATGTGGCGCATCAGGTCAAATCAATGGTGGGCATCACCACCGAGGTCCACATCAAGTGCCCGGGCGAGATTCCCCGCTCGCAGGGCAAGGCAGTTCGCGTGCGTGACCTGCGACCCAAAGGAGAGTGAAGTCATGAGCAAACGGGTTCTTACCTTGACCGTCAACGGCCGTGTCCGCGAGGACGCGGTGGCCGACAATTTGCTGCTGCTTGACTATCTGCGCGATGAACTCGGCCTGACCGGTACCAAGCAGGGTTGCGACGGCGGCGAATGTGGGGCCTGCACCGTCCTGGTGGACGATCGGCCCCGGTTGGCCTGCACGACCCTGGCCCATCAGGTTGCGGGCAAGCGGGTCGAAACCATCGAGGGTCTCGCCACCCAAGGCAACATCTCGCGGCTTCAGGCAGCGTTCCACGAGAAGCTGGGCGCTCAGTGCGGTTTCTGCACGCCGGGCATGATCATGGCGTCCGAAGGGCTGCTGCGGCGCAATCCCGACCCTTCCCGCGATGAGATCAAGACCGCCCTGGCGGGAAATCTGTGCCGCTGCACGGGCTACGTCAAGATCATCGAATCGGTGCAGGCCGCCGCGACGGGCAGCGCCTGCAAGGAGGCCGCGCAATGACCGTCCGGATCGCCAAGATCGCCAAGAACGGCACCGTCGGCGCGCGCACTCCCCTGGTGGACGGTGTCGAGAAAGTGACCGGCAAGGCCAAATACACCGCCGACATCATGGTGCCCGGCGCTCTGGTGGGCCGCATCCTGCGCAGCACGGCAGCCCATGCCCGGATCATCTCCATCGATACTTCGGCGGCCGAGGCCCTGGACGGCGTCGTGGCGGTCTGCACCGGGGCCGACACTCCGGTGCCCTTTGGTGTGTTGCCCATCAGCGAGAACGAATATCCCCTGGCCCGTGACAAGGTCCGCTATCGCGGTGATCCCGTGGCCGCCGTGGCCGCTATCGACGAGATCACCGCCGCGAAGGCGCTTAACCTGATCAAGGTCGAGTACGAGAATCTGCCTGCCTACATGACGCCCAAGGCGGCGATGAAGCCCGGCGCGACGGCCATTCACGACGACAAGCCCAACAATGTGCTGCGCGAAGTCCATGCCGAATTCGGCGACGTGCAAGCCGCCTTCGGCGAAGCGGACCTGATCCGCGAGAAGGTCTATACCTTCGCCGAGGTCAACCACGTCCACATGGAGCTGAACGCCACGCTCGCGGAATACGATCCCGTGCGCGACTGGCTGACGCTCAACACCACCACCCAGGTGCCTTATGACGTTCATCTCCACGTAGCGGCTTGCCTGCAGATGGATTCATCCCGCATCCGGGTGATCAAGCCCTTCCTGGGCGGCGGTTTCGGCGCGCGGACCGAGTGTCTGAGCTTCGAGATCATCGCCGGTTTGCTGGCCCGCAAGGCCAGGGGCGCGGTGCAATTACTCCAGAATCGCGAGGAGACGTTCATCTCCCATCGCGGCCGTCCCTGGACGCAAGTAAAGATGAAGATCGGTCTGAAGCGGGACGGCAAGATCGCTGCCCTGGCGCTGGAAGCCACTCAGGCTGGTGGCGCTTATGCCGGCTACGGCATCATCAGCATCCTTTATACCGGCGCGCTGATGCATGGGCTTTACCACATCCCGGCCATCAAGCACGACGCCTGGCGTGTTTACACCAACACGCCGCCCTGCGGCGCCATGCGCGGTCATGGCACGGTGGACACTCGCGCCGCCTTCGAGGCGCAGTTGACCGAGATGGCGGAAGAACTGGGAATTGATTCGCTAAAAATCAGGCAGATCAATCTGTTGCCGCAGATTCCTTACACGACGATGTATGCCCAGAGGGTCATGAGCTATGGCCTGCCGGAATGCCTGGAGAAGGTCAAGGCGGCGTCGGGCTGGGCCGAGCGGCGCGGCAACATGCCCAAGGGCAGGGGGCTCGGTGTCGCCTGCTCCCACTTCGTCTCGGGCACCTCGACGCCAAAGCACTGGACCGGCGAGCCTCATGCCACGGTCAATCTGAAGCTCGATTTCGATGGCGGCATCACCCTGCTGACCGGCGCGGCCGATATCGGCCAAGGCTCCAACACCATGGCGAGCCAAGTGGCGGCCGAGGTATTGGGGGTCAGGATGGATCGTATCCGCGTGATCTCCGCCGATAGCGCGCTCACCCCCAAGGACAATGGCAGCTATTCGTCGCGCGTCACCTTCATGGTGGGCAACGCGTCGATGGACGCTGCCGAGTCTCTGAAGGCCATCCTGGTGAAAGCGGCGGCCAGGAAGCTTGATGCCCGCGAGGAGGATGTCGAGATCATTGACGAGGTCTTCATGGCCGCCGGTAGCCGGTCCCCCGGCCTGGCCTACAAGGAAGTGGTCAAAGCTGCTTTGGTCGACACCGGCACGATCACAGTCAAAGGCACCTTCACCTGTCCGGTGGAGTATCAGGGCGACAAGAAGATCCGGGGCAGCGCCATCGGCGCGACCATGGGCTTTTGCTACGCGGCCCAGGTGGTCGAGGCCTCGGTGGACGAAATCACCGGCAAGGTCACCGCCCACAAGGTTTGGGTCGCCATTGATGTGGGCAAGGCGCTCAATCCGCTCGCGGTGGAAGGCCAGACCCAGGGCGGCGTCTGGATGGGCATGGGCCAGGCCCTGTCGGAAGAGACCTGCTATGACGCCGGACGCATGATGCACGGCAATATCCTGGATTACCGGGTGCCGACCATCGTGGAAAGTCCCGATATCGAGGTGATCATCGTGGAAAGCATCGACCCCAACGGGCCGTTCGGCGCCAAGGAGGCGTCGGAAGGCATGCTGGCCGGGTTTCTGCCCGCCGTTCGTGACGCCGTTTACGAAGCGGTCGGCGTGCGTTCCGCCGAGTTTCCGCTCAGCCCAGATCGCATCCTCGAACTGCTCGATGCCAAGGGAGCGGCAAAATGAATATTCTTCCCGATTTCCGCACCCTTCGCCCCGTCACCCTGGCCGAGGCGGTGACTGCTTTGTCTGCTGACGGCGCGCAAGCTCTGGGCGGCGGCACCGACCTGCTGCCCAACCTGCGCCGGGGCCTGGGTCAGCCCGCCACCTTGGTGGACCTGACCGCGATCGGCAGTCTGGCCGGCATTTCCGTCTCATCCGACGGCGCCTTGCGCATGGGAGCCGGAATGTCGCTGGAGGCGATCGCCGAGAATGCGTCCATCCGCGCTTCCTGGCCCGTGATCGCGAAGGCGGCCGGCCTGGTGGCCGGCCCGACCCATCGCGCCGCCGCCACCTTGGGCGGTAATCTGTGCCAGGATACCCGCTGCGTCTTTTATAACCAGAGCGAGTGGTGGCGCGCCGGCAACGGCTATTGCCTGAAATATAAGGGCGACAAGTGTCATGTGGTGGTCAAGAATGATCGCTGCTATGCAACCTATCACGGCGACGTGGCGCCGGCACTGATGGTGCTGGACGCCCAGGTCGAAATCGCTGGCCCGAACGGCAAGCGCATGCTGCCCCTGGCGCGGTTGTTCAAGGAAGACGGCTCTGATCGGCTGACTCTGGAAAAGGGCGAATTGCTGGCTGCGGTGGTGGTTCCGCCCGCAGACGGCTGGAAGTCGAGTTACGTCAAGGTGCGGATCCGTGACGCCATCGACTTTCCACTGGCTGGAATCGCGGTGGCGCTCAAGCGGGACGGCGACAGGATCGCCGGCCTGAGGCTGGCTATCACCGGGACCAACTCCGCGCCCTTGATGGTTCCCACCGACGCCCTGATCGGCGCCGCCTGGAACGCTTCCACGGCCGAGACCCTGGTTCAGGCGGTGCGCAAAACCTCCAATGTGCTCCTGACCACAGTGGCTGCAGTCAAGTATCGCCGCAGAGTGCTTCTGACCATGACCCGCAAGGTGGTGGACGACCTCTGGAGCGGAGCCTGATCCATCATGTGCCCTGATGCGACCTGCGTTGATCCGGCCGATGATGGCATGGCAGTCAAACGTGAAATGAGGTAATCGATGTACCAAATCTCCAAGCGCGAAGTGTTCTCCGAAAACGCCTTTTTGTGGGAAGTTATGGCGCCGGATGTGGCTGCGGCCGCCCAACCCGGGCACTTTGTGATGCTGCGCCTGAACGACAATGGCGAGCGCATCCCGCTCACGGTCGCGGATTTTGACCGCGAGCGTGGCACCATCACCGTTGTCGTTCAGGCGCTCGGCAAGACCACCCGGGAAATGCGCGACGACTATCAGCAAGGCGACAGTTTTGACGACTTTGTCGGACCATTGGGGCTGCCTCAGCACATCGAAAAAATAGGTCATGTGGTGCTGGTCGGCGGGGGCCTGGGCGTGGCACCCATCTTTCCGCAATTGCGCGCTTTCAAGCAAGCGGGCAACCGCACCACCTGTATCGTCGGTTTTCGCAGCAAGGAACTCGTGTTCTGGGCTGACAAGCTGGCTGAGTTCTCGGATGAGCTGATCATCTGCACCGACGACGGCAGCGCCGGGCGGGCCGGTTTCGTCACTGCTGCGCTCAAGGATCTGCTGGACACGCAACGCCCCGATGTCGTGGTGGCCATTGGCCCCATGCCCATGATGCACGCCTGTGCCGACACGACCCGCCCCTATGGTGTCAAGACCATGGTGTCGCTCAACACCATCATGGTCGATGGCACCGGCATGTGCGGCTCGTGCCGGGTTACGGTCGGTGGTGAAGTCAAGTTTGCCTGTGTCGACGGACCGGACTTTGATGGCCACAAGGTGGACTTCAAGGAGTTGCACGCGCGCCAGAGACGCTTCAAAAAGCAGGAGACCCAGGCGAACGAGGATGCGGCCCACATCTGCAGTCTTGAAGAGAAGCTGTTTGTTCAAGGCAAGCGAACCTACAAGAAGTATTCGGCCCTGGAACGCCATCAGGTCAAGATGCCCGAACGCAACCCGGAGGAACGATCCCACTCCTTTGCAGAAGTCAACCTGGGCTACAGTTATGCAGCAGCGCTGCGGGAGTCCGAGCGCTGCATTCAGTGCATCAACCCGACCTGCATTGCCGGCTGTCCGGTCAGCATCGATATTCCGCGCTTCATTCGGCACCTGTTGGTGCGAGACCTTGATGCGGCGGTGGAAACGATTCACGAATCGAGCATTTTCCCCTCGGTCTGTGGTCGGGTCTGCCCACAGGAAAGCCAGTGCGAGGCCCAATGTGTGCTGATCAAGGCCAAGATGGAGCCGGTGGCCATCGGTCGTCTGGAGCGCTTCGTGGGGGATAACGCACATGCCGCCCGTCCCAAGGCACTGCACTTTGAAAAATCGCTGGGTCGTGTCGCCATTGTGGGGTCCGGGCCAGGGGGTCTCGCCGCAGCCGCGGATCTGGTGAAGTTCGGGGCCGACGTGACCGTTTATGAAGCGCTGCATGTCGTGGGGGGCGTGCTGCGTTACGGCATTCCCTCTTTCCGCTTGCCGCGAGACATCATCGACCGGGAAGTTCAACGCTTGCGCGATAGCGGCGTGAAGTTCGAAACCAACAAAGTCATCGGGAAGACCTTCACCGTCCCACAATTGACCGGCGATATGGGATTTGACGCAGTGTTCGTTGCCGCAGGTGCGGGGGCACCATCGTTTCTCGGCATTCCGGGCGAGTTCGCGGGGCAGGTTTTTTCGGCCAATGAATTCCTGACCCGCGTCAACCTGATGGGTGGTGACCAGTTCCCGTACCTCGATACGCCCATTGGGCTTGGTGACAATGTCGTGGTGATTGGCGCGGGCAATACCGCGATGGACTGCCTGCGCGTCGCCAAGCGCTTGGGAGCCTCCCGCGTGCGCTGTGTTTACCGTCGTTCTGAAGAGCAGGCACCAGCCCGGATTGAGGAGTTGCGGCACGCCAAGGAAGAGGGCGTCGAGTTCTGCTTCCTCCACGGGCCGACCGAAATCCAGCTCAATGACGAGGGCGATGTGCGTGCCATCCGGGTCGAAAAAATGGCATTGGGCGAACCCGATACGCGTGGTCGGCGCGCGCCGGTGCCCCAGGGCGAATTCGTCGAATGGGATTGCGACACCGTGATCTACGCGCTGGGCACCAAGGCCAACCCGATCGTGGCAAAGGCCACGGAGGGTCTGGCGCTCAACAAGTGGGGCTACATCGTGGCCGATGAAGAGACCCAGGCTACCAATTTGCCGGGCGTCTTTGCCGGCGGCGATATCGTGACCGGTGGCGCCACAGTCATTCTGGCGATGAGTGCCGGACGGCGCGCTGCCAGGGCGATTGCAGCCTACCTTCAGCAGGGGCGCCAGACCTGGCCGATTCGCTCTGCCGATCTTGAAATTTTTGTCCCACCGGTTGCGGTTGATTCCGCGTGCCTGAACCAAGGTTGATGCCATGCTGTGTCCCAAATGCCAACAACCCCTCGAAGATGGCGACGAGGCCTACATCTGCTGCGCCAATGCCAGCCTGCAATGGCGTTGCGTGCAGTGCGCCAAGGTGAGCGAGGGCTTTGCCTTTCCCTACGGCCTGTGCCCGCATTGCGGCGGCAAGCTCGAGGTGCTTGATTCACGCCGCATCGATGCTGCCGCTGCGCTCGATGGCATCCGCATGGCCTTTGAGATTGAACTGGGCGGACGGGCCTTTTATCAGCGCGCCGCCGCCGACAGCATCGATCCGGCGCTGCGGGCCCTGTTCAGCCGCTTTGCCCTGATGGAGGGCGAGCATATGGAGACGCTTTCGCGCCGTTACCACGCCGATGTTCCGACACCGTCAGCGGATTTCAAGGTGGAGCTGGCCGCGATCTTTGCCGGTATCAAAAACCGGCCGCAGGACCCGGCCAACCTGTTTCGCATCGCGATCGGACTCGAGAAGCGTGCCGCAGAGTTTTTCACCGCGCGCTCAGGGCAGGCCACCGCCGGGTCAGCCGAGCATCACCTGTATCGGGAGCTAGCCGCCGAGGAAAACCAGCACGCTGACATTCTCGCCACCGAGTACGAGCGCTGGCGCGCCGGCAAACCCGGCCTGTTTAGCAGTGACCTGCTCGGCAGCGACGCGCCGCGGCCGGCGGGACAAGCCGCCATGACGATGAACGCGGCGGCGCTTCTCCTCGGAAATCACGATGCGCAGCGCACGGCCCTGTGCTGTGGCAGCACGAATGTGAGCTATGGCGCGCTGCGCGACCGCGTGGCCCGCAGCGCGTCCGTTTGGCGCGCGCACGGGATTGCGCCGGGCGACCGCGTGGCAATCAAGCTGGGCGACGGTTCTGACTGGGTCTGCGCGTTTCTGGGCGCGATCTGGGCGGGCGGCGTCGCGGTGGCGGTCAATCCGCGCATTCCCGCCGCAGAGTGGCAGTACATCCTGGACGAAGCGGGCTTTGGCATCGTCCTGGCTGATTCGAACGACGACACGCCCGCTCCTTGGCGCGAACGGGTCATGCTGCTTGACGACTGGCGGCGCGAAGTGGCCGCCGCCACCCCCATTGCCGCCGAACCGATGGATGAGCAGGCACCGGCCTTCTGGTGCCACTCGTCAGGAACCTCGGGCAAGCCCAAGGCAGTCGTGCATGCGCATCGCGTCGCGCGGCAGATCGAGCAGGTCTCGCGCGACGGGCTTGGCATTCACGCTGATGACCGGCTGTTCGCGAGCTCAAAGCTGTTCTTCTCCTTTCCGCAGACCAACAGCCTGTTCGCCGGCTTGAAGCTCGGCGCCGCGGTGATTCTCGACCCGCAGTGGCCCACCGCCGCGAGCGTGGCCGCCACAGTCGCGGCCCAGCGTCCCACGGTGCTGTTCAGCGTGCCCTCGCTGTACCGCAACCTGCTGCATGAAGGGCTGGCGCCGCGCATCGCGCAAGCCGGCGTGCGCCTGTGCGTGTCGGCCGGCGAGGCTCTGCCGAACAGCCTGCGCGACGAGTGGCGCCGGCAGACCGGACTTTCGATCTGCAACGGCTACGGCGCCTCCGAAACCCTGATTCTGGTCATGCTCAGCCAGGGTGATGCGCAGGGCCTTTCGCCGTCGCCCGGCGTGGAAATCCGGCCACTAAACGATGTCGCGGAGGGCGTGCCGACGCGCATCTGCATCCGCGCACCGACGCTCGCGCTGGGCTACCTTGACCGGCCGCAGGCGCAGGCAGAAAGTTTCCTCGACGATGCGTTCTGTCCGGCCGACCTGTTTGCACGCGATGCGGCAGGCACCTGGCGCTTCGCCGGTCGCGAGGATTCGCTGGTGAAGATCAACGGTCGCTGGGTCAACCTGGTCGAACTCGAGGAGCGCCTGTGCGCGAATATCCCCGGTATCGTCGAGGCCGCGGCGGTGTGCGTGCCCGACAGCGATGGCGTTGACGCGGTAGCGTTTTTCTTCGTGGCGCGCGACGATGCCGCGGCGAGCAGCGCATTGCAAGCATGCGCCGATGCCTTGCCGCCCTACCAGCGGCCACGCTGGCTGCATCCCGTGACGACACTACCACGTACAGCCACCGGAAAACTGTTGCGCCGCACGCTCCAGGAATTGCACCGCACGTTGTGATGAGGCCATAAACCCAATGTGCGCCATCCAGCCCGACACCGTGCCCCGCGAAGTTTGTAGCGAGAGCGCGAGATCTGCGCGAACACCTGGAGAGCAATGGCGTGACACCGACGGAATCCACATCGAGGTGCGTGGACTTGCTCCCCCGGCGCCGTTTGTCGCCATCACCAAGCTGGTCGAGTCGGTTCTCGATGCAACGCCGGTGATCGTCCACCACGACCGCGATCCGGTGCCCCTGTATGCTGAGTTGGTGCAGCGCGGCTGGATTGCGCAGCGGATTGAAGGCGACGCCGGTGAGGTTCGGCTGAGATTGTCAAAGGGCGCCTGATGGCAATCGCCAGCACGTTCCTGGGCGGTGCAAAGGGGCGCTTGCTTGCCCCATCGATTCCATTTCGCTTCTTCGCAACGGCGGTTCTGTTCCAGGGGCTCGCTTGGTCGGCACTCTTTTGGGCGGCGCCGTCAGTCCCCCGGTTCGCGGGCGGGCTGGGTTGGCCATTGGCTTCGCTGCACCTTGTTACGCTGGGTGTGTTGATGATGACGGCAATTGGCGCAAGCCTGCAATTGCTCCCGGTGGCCACCCGGCAGGCCGTTCCAGCCGCCAGGTGGCCTTATGACCTGGTCTGGAGTCTTTACACCGCAGGCGTCGTGGGCCTGGCCGGCGGCATGGCGAGCGCTGTGCCGACTGTCCTGATGGGTGGTGCGACGGCGGTGGCGAGCGCTCTGCTGATTTACTTGTTTCTGCTGGCCCGCAACCTGCGCGGTGCCAAGGGAATGCGGCTGGTCGTTGTGCATGGCTGGGCTGCGTGCTGGTCACTGCTGGTACTGCTCGGCACCGGTCTGTCACTGGCCGGTGGGTACAGCGGTCTGGCCTGGTTTGAGCGTCAGAGCGCTATTGGATTGCATGTCACATTTGCCGGCTACGGATTCATGGGTATGCTGGTGATGGGGTTTTCCTACATTCTGGTGCCGATGTTCGCGCTGGCCGACAACCCGGCACCGCGTTGGGCCAATCTGTCGGTCGCGCTGGCGATCGTCGCACTTGCGCTGACGCTGTTGGTGTCATTCGGCGTGCTGCCGACGCACTTTTTCCGCCTGCCCCTCGGTATCGGCGCGGTAGCCTTCACAATTCACGTGGCATTGATGGTGCAGGCGCTGCGCACCGGAATGCGCCAGGGGTTGGGCAAATCGTTTGTGCTGGTCCGACTCGGCTGGGCAGGTTTGGGCGCGAGCTTTGTAGCAGCCCTGGCGCTGGAGTTTCAGGTGTTGACAGAGCACGGGCCGACCCTGTTTGGCGTGCTGTTGGTTGGCGGTTTGCTGACCGTGCTGCTGGGTGTGCTGTCACGCATTGTTCCCTTTCTTGCCTCCATGCACGCGGGCTTGGGCCAGCGTCGTCCTCCGACACCGTCCAACCTGACGGCGCAGCGTCCGCTGGACATCCATTTCTATTGCCATGTTGCGGCACTGCTCATGCTGCTTGTGGCGGTGTTGCTTGACAGTGTCTGGCTGGTGCGCGCGAGCGCTGTGGTGGGCGTTCTCGGCGCTGCGGCTTTTGGCGTTTTTTTTGTCAACGCATGGCGGCGCATGACGCAGATTGCGCCCAGGATTGAGGTGCCGGCCGCTCCCAAACCGCAGGGCTAGCCGCAGATCAGACAGATTGGTATCAGGTTACCGTTAATATCCAAGGGTGAACCACGACAGCATGAACCACGCATTTGCCGGGAAACCTCCGCTCGTCATCGGTGGTGGCACCTGCAAAGCGGCCATCATTGCCAAAGCCCTGGTCAAGTTCGGCCCTGCGACGCCGGCGTCACCGATCCGGCCAGCGTTTGTGCGGCGTATGCGGGGACATCGACTGAAGAGAATCAACCTTAGCGAGGAGCGCAACAGATGATCGAGCAACACTACCTGGCGTGGCCGTTTTTTGACGATAGTCATCGCACCCTGACACGCGAGTTCAACGCCTGGGCGGCGGACCACCTTCGCGAGGGCGCGGAGCCGACCGATGTTGACCGGGCATGCAGATCCCTGGTGGCTCAATTGGGCGAAGGCGGCTGGCTGCGTTACGCCGTTTCCAAAGCTTTTGGCGGCGCGCGCGACGTTATCGATGTGCGTTCCCTGTGCTTGTTGCGCGAGAATCTTGCGCGCCGATCGGGATTGGCCGATTTTGCGTTCGCGATGCAAGGACTTGGCAGCGGTGCCATCTCCCTCGCAGGCTCGGAAGCGCTCAAGCAAAAGTATTTGCCGGAGGTTGCAGCTGGACGGCTTATCGCCGCCTTTGCGCTATCGGAACCAGACGCTGGTTCCGACGTTGGTGCCATCGCTACCAGCGCCCGGCGGGACGGCGCGCGTTATGTGCTTAATGGCGAAAAAACCTGGATATCCAACGGCGGCATTGCCGACTTCTATTGCGTGTTTGCCCGCACCGGCGAAGCGCCGGGCAGCCGCGGCATTTCCGCCTTCGTGGTTGATGCGGATATGCCGGGACTGGAAATTGCGGAGCGCATCGACACCATGGCGCCGCATCCGCTTGCCACCCTGCGCTTCACGGACTGCCGCGTGCCGGCGGAAAACCTGTTGGGGCAGGCCGGCACCGGCTTCAAGATCGCGATGCAGACGCTCGACATTTTCCGCACCAGCGTGGCCGCCGCGGCAGTGGGTTTTGCCCGGCATGCGCTGCATGAGGCGCTGTCGCGCTCGGTGTCGCGCCGCATGTTCGGCCATACCCTGGCCGATTTTCAGCTCACCCAAGCCGCGCTGGCGGATATGGCAACGGGAGTCGACAGCAGCGCGCTGCTCACTTATCGCGCGGCATGGACGCGTGACTGCTTAAAAACGCAGGCCACGCGTGAGGTCGCGATGGCCAAGATGGTCGCCACCGAAACCGCGCAGCAAGTGATCGACAAGGCGGTTCAGCTATTCGGCGGCCTCGGCGTCAAATCCGGTATGGCGGTCGAGCGGCTCTACCGCGATATCCGCGCACTTCGCATTTACGAAGGTGCCACTGAAGTCCAAAAGCTGATCATTGGTCGAGAGATTCTCAAGGAGGTTCAGCCGGTTCCTGGCGGCGTCTAGCAGCCTGTCGGACTTTGGAATCGTCGGCTGCAAATTGACCGCAGCGGTCCATTTTTCACCGTCTTTTTGACCCATAGCGGGGCTATGGGCCTGCAAATCCGGCAAAAACTGCCCTCGCTGGGGCCAATTTTCGCTTTCGACGACCAAAGCCAGACAGGCTGCCAGGTCCAGACCCAGCCCGAATGGTTCGAATAGAACAGACTGGACAAGGACACTCTTTAGACGCCAAGAACGTCAGGCGTGTCGGCGCGGCACGTCAAGCTGGCCACCCGTGAATTCGTTCAGGCGCTCGCGCAGGTCGTCGGGAATGGGAACGGCGCGACCAGTGGCGAAGGAACTGACGCAGAGGGTCAACTTGGACGACAGCCGCACTTTGCCTTCGAAGAGTGCCTGAACCAATAGCAGGATCGAACTGGTGCCGATGCGCTCTACCTTCAAGGTCAAGGTGATGACCTCGCCGATCTTCGAAGGCGCCACGAAGTCGCACTGGATATTGACCATGGGCAGGCCGAGGCGGCGATTGGTGATGAAGCCCGCGTAATTGATGTTCAGGGCGTGATTGAACCAGTCCTCAACCAAGCCATTGAACATGACGAAATAATGCGGATAAAAAATGATGCCGGCGGGGTCGCAGTGCGAAAAGCGGACCAGGATGTCGCTGTAGAAAACGTCTTTAAGGGGCTCTCTGATCATGTAGGGTCGGCTGAGTTGAGGACAAAAGCGGTAATCATACCGCTGCCCGGCAATGCATGTTGGCCCTCCCGTGTAGCCTGATCGGCGCTCGCGGGTGTTTTATTCCAAGGTCTGTTTCTCCAAAAATCGCCGTACGCGCAGTTGCGTCTCGTGCTGTGCAAGCAGTGCGCGGCTGGCGGTAAGCTCTGCCTCGAAACCATCGCTGTTGTGATTCAGCGCGGCATCGATGCACGCCTTGGAAGCCGCGAGCGCAGTGCGCGGCAACTGCGCAATACGCTCAACCACCGCGCGCGTAGCGGCCTGCAGTCCGTCCGATGGCGCCGTCCAATGGGCCAGTCCAAGCGCAACGGCTTCGGCCCCGCTGACGATCTCGGCGCCGAGAATGAGCCGGCTCGCGATCCCCTTGCCGCACAACCGGGTCATGCGCTGCGTCCCGCCGGCCGCTGGCAATAGCCCCAGGCGAGCCTCCGGCAGGCCGACTTTGGCGGTATTGGCCACCAGTCGCAGGTCGCAGGCAAGCGCCAGCTCGAAGCCGCCCCCCAGCGCCGCCCCGCCGATCTCGGCGACCGACACCGTGCCAAGCCGTTCCAGGCGCGCGTAGACCTCCTGCATGCGGCGAGTGAAGTCGATCATGCGCACCCGTCCCTCCTCGGTCAAGAAGCGCGCGCGCATGAATTCAAGATCGGCGCCGGCGCAGAACACGCGCTCGCTGCTGCGAAGCCAAAAGACATTCACACTCTGGTCGCGCTCGACCTGGGCCAGAATTTCGTTCAGCCGCGTTACCCACTCGTCGTTGACCGCATTGACCGGCGGCTGGCACAGCGTCGCGATGGCGATCGGGCCATCAATACTGAGTGAAATGATGGCGCGCTTTGTTGAGAGTGAAAGGTCATTCATGGCATGTTTCTGTTTGTCTTGCTCTAAATGGTGAAGGCCGGCGTGCCAGCACTACTGTTCATGCGTAAAGTCTGCGGTACGGCTGCGCAACGCCTCCAGCGCTGCCAGACCTTTTCTGGTCAGAAACGGTTCGACCAGAATCCGGATGCCTTCCGCCACATAACGGCCCGGCGTGTATGTGCCTTGAAATGCCCAGTGCTTCAAGGCCCACGCGTGACAGAACATCACGTATTGATACACCAGCATGTGCTCGTTGACCGCACGCATGAAGCCGCCGTCGGTGCAGGCGCGTACGCAATTCTCCAGCAGCCGATTGGTCCTGACCTCGCCCTCCTTGATCAGGGCCCGCCGGTCCGCACGCAACGACTTGGAGGAGCGGTAGGCCAGTACCGTGGCCTCGCGCAACCCATCGATAATCTCGCAGTAGGCCCACAGGGCCACGCACAGTCGCTCCACCGGATGCTTTAGGCCTTCCAGGCGCGGCGGGATCTCGTGCTCGTAGGTGTCAATGACCATCTTTAGCGACAGGAACAAAATGTCATCCTTGTCGCCGAAGTACTGGTAGATCAGCCCGGTACTGACACCCGCTTCTCTGGCGATCTCCTGAATGGTGGTGGTGTAATAGCCTTTTTCTGAAAACAGTTTGACCGCGGCGCGCAGAATCTGCCCGCGCCGCTCGCCTACCAGCCTGGCATCGGTGACCAGGCTCTCCACATGTCCCGGCGACCTGCCTGCTTCCTTCTTCATACCCATACTCCAGAATGAAGCGCCAACGATAGCCGTTGCCTCAATCGCCCTGGAAAGCTGGTTTTGCCTTGCCGACGAAGGCGTGGTAAGCGCGCTCGAAATCCTTGGTTTGCATGCAGATGGCCTGGGCTTCTGCTTCTGTTTCCAGCGCTTGCTCGATCGACTGGTTCCATTCCTGGTGCAGGCACTTCTTGGTCACCGAGTGGGCAAATGCGGGACCGTCCGCCAGCGACTGCGCCATTTGCCGGGCCGCCTCCAGCACCTTCTCGGGAGAGATGATTGCGTTGAAATAGCCCCAGGCCTGGCCTTCCTCGGCGCTCATGATGCGGCCGGTGTACAGCAGTTCGGAGGCGCGTCCGTGGCCGATGATGCGCGGAAGGATGCTGCAGGCGCCCATGTCGCAGCCAGCGAGGCCGACCTTGACGAAGAGGAAGCCGGTTTTGGTCGCGGGGGTTGCGTAACGCATGTCGCTGGCCATGGAAATGATCGCGCCGGCGCCGACGCAAACGCCGTCGATGGCGGCGACGATGGGCTGCGGGCAGGTGCGCATTTCCTTGACCAGATTGCCGGTCATGCGGGTGAATTCCAGCAGCCCTGCCATATCCATCTTGGTCAGCGGGCCAATGATCTCATGCACGTCGCCGCCGGAGCAGAAGTTGCCACCAGCACCGGTGATCACCACTGCGCGTACGTCTTGCGCGTATTGCAGTTTGTGGAAGGTGTCGCGCAGTTCGGCGTAGCTCTCGAAGGTGAGTGGATTTTTGCGGTCCGGCCGGTTCAGAGTCAAGGTCGCGACCCGGTTGCTGACTTCCCATTTGAAATGTTCCGGACGCCATTGGGCGGCTTTAAGCTTGTACATGCGGTTCTCCTGGTTGAATCAATTGACGAAATGGGGGTTTCAGCCGGCCATGGTCAGGCCGCCGCTGACACTTAGCACCTGGCCGGTGATGAAGTCGGAGCGCGAGCTGACGAAAAACAGCACCGCATCGGCGATTTCAGAGGGTTTGGCCAGACGTCGCAAGGGCGTGGCACGTGCAAATGCTTCCTGGTGTTTTTCCGGCACCGCCGCCAGCAGCGGCGTGTCGGTTGGCCCGGGGCAGACGCAATTGACGTTGATGCTGTAGCGCGCCATCTCCCGCGCCAGCGCCTTGGTGAAAGCGATCGCCCCGCCCTTGGCACCCGAATACACCGTCTCGCCCATGCTGCCGACGCGCCCGGCGTCACTGGCGATGGTGACGATTTTGCCGGTACCGCGTTCGATCATCTGGTCGAGAAAAGCACGCGTCACCGCCACCGGCCCCATCAGGTTCAGGTCGATGACCTTGCGCCAGAACTCTGGCGTGTTTTCGACGAAAGGCTGGATTTTCCCCCAGCCGGCGACGTTGACCACTATATCGACGTGCTCCCTGGCGCGATAGGCGTCCTGTTTGAAGGCCGCGATCGATGCCGCATCGGTGACGTCAAGCCGGATGAAGTGCACGCCGTGGCCTTGCTCGCGCAACGCTGCCGCCGCGGCGCCGCCGCGCTCCTCGTCGATGTCGCCGAGCAGAACATGGGCGCCCGCCTGCGCCAACATCTCGACCGTGGCCCGGCCGATTCCCGAAGCGCCGCCGGTCACCACGGCTGTTTTACCGTCTATTCGCATGTTCGATTTCCTTGTTGAAAGTTAAGGTTTGAAGTGGGACGGGCTTTACGCATGGTTCTGCATGAGCGTTGCTCCAGTTCGAGAAAACCAATGGCTCAACAGACTGAATGAACGTTCATTCAATTCAATTTAACACGAGTTCATCGCAAATGCAAGCGAACCCACGCGGACGCGTGCTGCGTTGGCGTGAGGGCTGCGCCCGACCCTGAACTTCTTCGTTGATCATGCGATCAATAGCCTCGCACAATTGCTCGGCGACCACCGCGGCGGTTCCCAATCTAACGGTTTCGTTATCAGGATGGAGTGTCTTGTCGCTTCTCTAAATGCTGGAAACTTGCGGCAGATCAACTAATTTGGTATCCTGATACCGTTATTATCAAAACATGAACTTCTCAAGTCAAACCAGTCACACGCTTCACGAGGAGCATCGCGCCAATCTGGACTTGCTGGGCCGTGCCGAGCAAGCGCTTGCACGCGCGCCGCGCGGCGACGGGCCGCGCGATCCTGCTCTCATCAAACTCATTGCTGCCTTGGCGCGCAATCTGGAGCAGGACATCGATCGGCACTTCGGGTTTGAAGAGCGCGAATTGTTCCCGCGCATGAGCGAAGCCGGTGACGGCGAGATCGCGATGCTGCTGATCGAGGAGCACGAGGCCATTCGCGCGGTGGCCGAGGAGTTGCTGCCGCTGACGCGCGCCGCAACGGGTGGCACCCTGGATGGGGCTGGCTGGGACGCACTCAAAAGAGGCGCACTGGAAATGGTCGAACGCCAAGTGGCCCATATTCAAAAAGAGGAGATGGCCTTGCTGCCACTGCTTGATGATTTGCTTGATGAGGAAACCGATCGCCAACTGGCTTTCGACTACGCGGCAGGTTGACGCCGTATTTAGACTAGGAAAATCCCCATGAAAACCATTGCTCCGGGAACTATCGCGATTCGATCGCTTGCCAAAGATGATCTTGATGCCGTTGTGGCAATTGACTCCTCGATTGAAGGGCACTCGCGGCGCGACTACATTGAACGCAGACTTGCAGCTGCCCTGCGTGAGCCGGCCTTGCATGCGCAGTTTGCCGCCACGGATGGCGGGGTTGTGGTGGGTTATGTGCTGGCGCGCATATTGGTGGGCGAGTTTGGTCAGCCGCATCCGGGGCTCAGACTTGAGATTGTTGGTGTGCGTGCCAATGTGCGCGGCACGGGTGTGGGAGCGCGGTTGCTGCATGCCTTGATGGCCCATGGCGACAAGCGCGGGCTTACCCACGTGGATACTTCTGCCGCATGGAACGATCACAGCATGCTGCGCTGGCTCGATGCCATGGGGTTCACACTTTCATCCGACCGCTGGCTGGATTGTCGGGTCGAAGGGGGCGCCTATCATCCTGGCCGGGACGATGCCGTCGGTGCGCCGGACGGCCATGGACCGGGCCGTGAAGTCGATTACGGTGCGCCAGGTGGCAATGACTTCGAAAAGCTGGCTCGTGACAGTGCCGACGTGCAGTCCATGAAGCAGCAGGATCTGCAGGAAATCGCGCGCATCGACCGAGCCATCACCGGGCGCGACCGCACCGGGTACATTCAGGGAAGGCTGGATGAGGCCATGAACAACTCCGCGATTCGCGTCTCCATGACCGCTCGACTGGACGGCACCATCGTCGGCTACCTGATGGCCAGAGCCGATATGGGTGACTTCGGTCGTACCGAGCCCGCCGCCGTGATTGACACCATTGGTGTTGATCCCGATTACGCGCATCGTGGCGTCGGTCGTGCCTTGCTGTCGCAACTGTTTGCCAACCTGGGTGCGTTGCGGGTAGAGCGGGTCGAGACCATTACCGCACCACGCGATCAGGAACTGCTGGGCTTTCTGCTTGATGCCGGTTTCATGCCATCGCAACGCCTTGCCTTCACCCGGCCGATCAAGCCATGAACATGCCCGATGAAAGCGCCGTGCTCGATGCCCTGAGCACAGTGGACGATCCGGAAGCCGGCATGAGCATTGTCGCCCTGGGGCTGGTTTACAACGTCGCGGTATCAGGTGATGAGATCAGTGTGGAGATGACGATGACCACTGCGGCGTGTCCGGTGGCCGACTCGCTGGTCGAGCAGTCCAGGGCTGCCATTGCAGCCATATCGCCCGCTGGGGCCAAGGTGCGGGTCGCCCTGGTCTGGGAGCCGATCTGGAACCCCTCCATGATGAGCGGCATCGCCAAAGAATTTTTTGGCTGGCCGGGCTAGCGTGGCCCACCTTCCAGCGGCACCTGATCAGGGACTGCGACCACTGCAACGTGTGCCGCTGCTGATGCTTGGCTTTGTGGCCCTGTTTGCCGGCGCTGCTGCCGGACTGGTTCGGCTGGCCTGGCCCATGCCCACGTTCGCCGTGTCTGCTGCGGGTCTGCATGGTCCCCTGATGGTGTGCGGTTTTTTCGGCGTTGTCATCGCGCTTGAGCGAGCGGTGGCCTTGTCCCGCATGTGGGCCTATATCGGGCCACTGGCTGCAGGGCTGGGTACGATACTGGCGCTGGCTGGCGCGCTGCAATGGGCAGCCTGGTTTTATGTGTTGGGGGGATTGGTGCTGTTGGCCGCGTCGCTGGACGTGTTTCGTCGCCAAGCCGCCCTCTTCACGCTGACACTGGTACTCGGTGCCCTTGCATGGGTGGTGGGCAGCGTGTTGTGGGCCACAGGATTGGCTGTGTATCAGGTGGCGCCGTGGTGGCTGGCCTTCCTGATCCTGACGATTGCGGGAGAGCGCCTGGAACTGTCGCGTTTCATGGCGCCTTCGCCGACGGCTACGCGGGTTTTCGCCGGCATTTTGGGCGCCTTTTTGATCGGCTTGATCGCCGCTCACGCGCGCTGGGGCTTCAGCTTGCTGGCCGGTGCCATTTTGGCGCTATCCATCTGGCTGGTCAAGCAGGACATTGCGCGGCGCACGGTCCGCACAAAGGGGCTCACCCGATTTGTCGCTGTCTGTCTTTTGTCCGGCTACGTGTGGCTGGCAGTGGGTGCTGCGGTGATGCTGTGGGCTGGCGGCCTGGTTCCCGGCACACCCGCTTATGATGCTGCGCTGCACGCCATCATGCTGGGCTTTGTCTTTGCCATGGTGTTTGGCCATGCGCCCATTATTTTTCCGGCAGTACTGCGCGTTCCGGTTCCCTACTACGCCTGGTTCTACGCGCCCCTGGCATTGCTGCATAGCTCACTGCTGGTGCGCCTGGCTGGCGACGCCGCGGGCCAGATCGAGCTGACCCGGCTAGGCGGCGCACTCAATGCGCTGGCACTCGTTGCATTTATTGTGGGCACTGTTACCGCAGTGCTGTGTGGAGATCCGGCGCCATCAAAGGCTGCCGGCCTCAAGAGGTAGCCGGCATGCAAACATCCGGTCAGAAGTTGGATCGTTCAGCGCGGATGTCAACAACCGGGTCTGGACATGACGGGCTTCCGGGCTACCAGCTCGGCGACAATTTGACGGCGGAGAATGGTCGCATCCTGATCTCTGGCACGCAGGCACTGGTGCGTCTGACGCTGATGCAGGCACGCCTGGACCACGCACGCGGCTGGAACACGGCCGGGTTTGTGTCCGGTTATCGGGGCTCTCCCTTGGGGGGAGTGGACCTGGCTCTTTGGAGGGCGCAGGCCTTGCTGGACGGGCACCAGGTGCGTTTCATGCCCGCCATCAACGAAGAACTGGCCGCCGCCGCCGCCTTGGGCGCCCAGCGCGTGGCCAGTGATCCGCAACGACGCGTGGACGGGGTCTTTTCCCTTTGGTATGGCAAGGGACCGGGGCTGGACCGGGCTGGCGACACCCTGCGGCATGGCAATGCCTACGGTTCATCGCCGCGCGGCGGAGTGCTGGTGGTGGTGGGCGACGACCACGGCTGCGTGTCTTCCGGCATACCGTTTCAAAGTGATTTGGCGATGCAAGCCTGGAGCATGCCGGTGCTTCACCCCGCCAACATTCAGGAAATGATTGAGTACGGCCTGTTTGGATGGGCCCTGTCGCGATTCTCAGGTGCGTGGTCCGGGCTGATTGCGCTGTCGGAAACTGTGGAAGGAACTGCCACGGTTGACTTGGACCGGCTGCATACCACGTTTGATGCGCCGGTTCAATTCAGCGCTCCTGCGGGTGGCCTGCACTACCGGCTGCACGATCTGCCCGGGCTTGAAATCGAGACGCGTCTGAGTGCCAAGCTCGATGCGGTACGGGCCTTCGCCCGCGCCAATCCAGTTGATCGCCTGATCGTGCCCGCCCCCAAGGCGAGGGTCGGAATTGTGACCTGCGGCAAGGCGCACCTGGACCTGCTTGAAGCGCTGCGGCGACTGGATATCCCGCTCGAACTCCTGGAAACTGCCGGTGTACGCATCTACAAAGTGGGATTGGTATTTCCTCTGGAGCCAACGGCCATGCGCGACTTCTTGCGCGGGCTCGACGAGGTTCTGGTGGTGGAGGAAAAAGCGGCCGTCGTCGAGAATCAGATGCGCGCTTTGTTCTACAACCTGCCTTCAGCTCAGCGACCGCGCATCCTCGGCAAGCTCGACCAGAACGACCAGCCCCTGTTGTCGGCAGTCGGTGAATTGCGGCCATCCCGCGTGATGCCGGTGATCGCACAATGGCTGGCCCGGCATGTTCATTCACTTGACCGGTGCGAGCGCGTGCCCACTTTTGTGGCCACCGCGATGCTGAGCAACGATGCCGATGGGGTTCGCCGGATTCCCTATTTTTGCGCAGGCTGTCCCCACAACCTGTCCACCTGTGTGCCGGATGGCTCGTCTGCGAGCGGGGGCATCGGTTGCCACGCCATGGCTGGCTGGATGAACCGCGCCACGACCTTTCCCCAGGTTCCGATGGGCAGCGAAGGCATTGACTGGGTGGCGCAATCTTTCTTTACCGATGCGCAACATCGCTTTCAGAACATGGGCGATGGCACCTATTCGCACTCGGGGTATCTCGCAATCCGCCAGTCGGCGGCGGCCAAGGCCAACATCACCTACAAGATTCTGTACAACGACGCGGTGGCCATGACCGGTGGTCAGCCGGTGGACCGGCGCTCGTCAGTACCCGAGATTGCACGTCAAATCGAGGCCGAAGGTGTCACCCGGATTGCCGTCGTGACAGAGGAGGCCGATCGCTGGCAAGCGCATCGTGCCGAATTCCCTTTCACCACCACCTTTCACGCCCGTGGTGATCTCGATGCCGTACAGCGCGAGCTGCGCGCAACTCCCGGCGTGACGGCTCTCATTTTCGACCAGGTCTGCGCCACCGAGCAACGCCGACGTATCAAGCGCGGACTGGTCAGCGCACGGACCACGCGCGTTTTCATTCACCCCGACATTTGCGAAAACTGCGGAGATTGCACTGCGCTGTCAAACTGCGTGGCCATTCGACCGCTGACCACAGGGCTGGGACGCAAACGGCAGATTGACCAAACGGTCTGCAATCAGGATTACGGCTGCCTCGATGCCACCTGCCCGGCCATGGTGACAGTAGAAGGGGGGGAACTGCGCAAGAGGGTGGGCGCTGGCGTGGCCAATGCGGCGCTGACGAGCGCAATTGCTCGATTGAGCGAGCCGCTCGCCTGGTCCTGGAATGCCCCTTACGATTTGGTGATTACCGGCGTTGGGGGTACCGGCATCATCACCGTGGGGGCGCTCGTGGCCACTGCCGCGCATCTTGAGGGAAAGAGTGCTTCGGTGCTGGACTTCATGGGTTTTGCTCAAAAGGGCGGGGCTGTCATTGCATTCGTGCGCCTGGCGCAGAACTCCGGGTTACTCCATCAGGCACGGATCGACACCCAGCAGGCCGATGCCATGATAGTGGGTGACTTGGTGGTGGGTGCATCGTCGGAGGCCCTGCAATGCGCGGCGCGCGGACGCACGCGCGTCGCCGTCAATCTCAATCAGATTCCGACATCGGCTTTTGTGTCCAACCCCGACGCAGATTTGCATGCGAGCGGAATGCTGGCCAAGATCCAGCACGCCATCGGCAGTGATTCGGTTGCCTCCTGCGACGCGCAGGCCTTGTCTGAGCAGTTGCTGGGCGACACCCTCGCGGCCAACGTCTTGTTGCTTGGCTTTGCCTGGCAACAAGGGCTGGTTCCGGTGGGGCGTGCCGCGATTGAGCGGGCCCTGGAACTCAACGGGGTTGCGGTGGAGGCCAACCAGTTGGCCTTCGGCTGCGGCCGCCTGGCAGCGGCGGAACCGGCAGCGCTAAACGCGTTGCTTGGTGTGGCAAACAAAGCGGCCGAACCGGGCGAAGCAGACGCGCTTGACACAATCATCAAGCGGGCTAGCCAGCGCCTGGCCGACTACCAGAACCGCGGCTACGCCCTGCGTTATCAGAATTTTATCGACCGGGTGCGGGCTGCTGAGCGATCGGCCCTGCCCGCTGGCGCGCCGCTGGAGCTGAGCCGGCAAGTGGCGATGAACTACGCCAGGCTGCTGGCCTGCAAGGACGAGTACGAAGTAGCTCGCCTCTACGCCAATGGAAGCCTGGAACGTGCTCTTGACGAGCAATTCACGGGTAACTACGCCGTGCACTACCACTTCGCACCCGGGTTTCTGGTCAAGAGCCGTTTCGACGGGCGACCCTCGGTCAAGCGCAGATTCGGGCCAGCGGCGCGCCATGGGTTAAAGCTGTTGGCGGGACTGCGCGGCCTGCGTGGCACGCTGCTCGACCCGTTCGGTTGGTCGCTGGCCAGACGCAGCGAGCGTGCCCTGGCCGAGGAATACGTCACCCTGATCGGACAGTTGCTGACAGGCTTGAATGAAGCCAACGTTGGCAAGGCCGCACAAATCGCCGCCCTGCCTGATTCCGTGCGTGGCTTCGGCCGCGTCCGGCAAGTGTCCATCGCTCATATGCGCGAGCAAGCGTCTGCCTTGCTCCAGAGCCGGGACTCAACCGTCCCTGTTTCCGCCTGATCAAACAGATCGATGAGAACTGCGCGGTCCGGCCGATTTCGCTCATTTCAGTATCGGTATCACGGCCGTCGCCTCCAGTTCGATCTTTCCGGGGTTGTCCAGCAGGTCGGACACAAAAATCATGCTCATGGCTGGGTAATGGTTGCCCATGCGTCGGCGCCAGATGGCGCCAAGCTCGTGGCGCGCCGCCAGGTAGGCAGGTTTGTCGCAGCAGTACGCGGTCATGCGGCAGATGTGCTCACCTTTGGCGCCTGCCACCGCCAGCACGTCCAGAACGTTGGCCAGTGCCTGGTCAAATTGCGCTGCGATCTGTTCGGACTGGAAGCGCTGCTGCGCGTCCCAGCCGACCTGGCCGGCCACAAAAATGATGCGGCCAGCGTCCACCGCGATGCCGTTGGAATAACCAACGGGTGAGGCCCAGCCTTCGGGAAGTAGTGTCTGCATGGAAGGTCTCCTGATGAATGCGCTTAGTCGTCGTAGCGCGGCGGATCCGGGTCGTGGTCCCAGTTGCCGTCGGGTTGGGGCACTTTGAGCATCCACGCCTTGACCAGTTCCACATGTTCGCGCTCTTCTTCTTGCAGTTCGAGTGCAGCCTTGCGTACGGATTCCACCGTGGCCAAAACCGACAGGCGTGCGAAGAACCGTTCGGCACGCTCCTCATTGGCCAGCGCCAGTTGTAGCACATGCCAGGGCCGCATCAGGTAGTGCATATCGTCAACGGGGGCGCTCTCAGGTGATTCAAAGCCTTCAAGCACTGGCGTGGCAGTGTGTGCCGGGGCTTCCTTCCACCCCATCTCGGCCATGATCTGTGTCGCGTGCTTGCCTTCAATGACGGCCATCTTGCGAAACCACTCGGCCACTTCCGGGTTGTTGTGGGTTTCCATCATGTCGGCGAACTCGTTGTAGCGTTGCGCCGCATCGAGTTCCATGACCAGGGCTTGCGCCATGAGCTCGTCGAGCGTGGACGGCACTGCCGACGCGCCGGATGGGGTGGGCTGATTCATAGGGCGAACTCCGCTTCAAGATCGGCCACACTGCAGCGCGGCTGACGCACCGAGGCCGGATAGGGCTTGCGGTCGCCGATGTAGAGAACGCCGATGTTGAAACCGTCATCCGACATCAAGCGACGAGCGGCGCGCGCGGCATCGTCAGTCGGGTCCACTGCAGCGGGGTGCACAAGCTTGCGCCATTCGCGTTGCTCCGGGCGAAAAGTGACGCAGGGACTCAGGATTTCCACAAACGAGAAGCCTGGATGCTTCATGGCCTGCGCAATGATGGATGCCGTGCCATGGAGGTCGCCGGCATAGGCACGCGCCACAAAGTTGGCACCCGATGCCAACGCCACCACCAGCGGGTTAAATACGCGCAGGCCGGTTCCACCGGGGGACAGTTTGGAATCCCAGTCCGGTTCGGTGGTGGGCGAGGGCTGCCCTTTGGTCATGCCATAAACATGGTTGTCCATCACTAGGTAGGTCATTTCCACATTGCGCCTGCAGGCGTGCAGGAAATGGTTGCCGCCGATGGAGTAGCCATCGCCATCGCCGCCGGCTACCAGCACCTGCAAATCGGGCCGCGCCACTTTCAGGCCGGTGGCAGCTGCCAGTGAGCGCCCATGCACGCCGTGAAAGCCGTAGCACGTGGTGTAGGCTGGAATGCGCGACGAGCAGCCGATACCCGAGACTACCGCGCAATCCTTGGGGGCAACGCCCATGATGGCGAGTGCTTTGATGACGGAGCTCAGTACGGTGTAGTCGCCGCAACCCGGGCACCAGATCGGTTTGTAGGCCGACTTGAAGCTGGTGGCGCTCAGCCCGGTTGCTGCAGGAGCAGCATCTTCAGTGACGATGTCATTCATTTTCCGTTCCTCCATTCGAGCATGACAGTCAAAAGTTCTCCTGGGCGCAGGGGTAGCGGCCCGGGACGGTGGTACGTTGCAGTCGCTACCGGGAAGTCGTACCAGGCCCGCAGGTAACGATACAGCTGAGCCCCATGGTTCTGTTCCACCACGATGATGCGTCGGGCGCCATGCAGCGCTGCCGCCATGTGTTCAGGTCGGGCCGGTGCCAGCAGGCGGAGCGCGATCATGCGCATCTTGATGCCCGTGGCTCTGGCGCGGACCATCGCTTCACGCACCGCGCTGGTAGCCGATCCGAAAGTGATGACCACTGCGTCGCCTTCGCCTTCAAGGTCAGCCCAATAGGGGCCATAGTCATGCAGATCGAGCTTGCGCTGGCGTTTGTCGAGCTGCAGCAGATGGTCGCGTGACTGGCTGCTCGGCATGCCCGTTTCTGAATGCTCCAGGCCATCAGCCGTGTAGGTGACGCCTTCGGTGCCAGGGATGGCCATCGGCGACACGCCCGAGGCCGTGTTGCGATAACGTTTGTAGTCCGGCGTGTTTGCCTCGGCCGTGAGGCGCTTGGCCGTGTAACCTGCGTCCACCGGTCGATCAATGATGGCGCGCGACTGACCCATGAACTGGTCTGACAGAACGATGGCCGGTGACTGCAACGCCTCGGCCAGATGCACCGCCCATTGTGTGGTACCCATGCAGTCGCCAATCGAGGTCGGCGCCACGACCAGACGTGGCGCATCGCCATGCAGGCCACTCACTGCAAAGGACAAGTCGCTTTGTTCACTTTTGGCTGGAATGCCGGTGGAAGGCCCGCCACGCATTACGTCCACCACCACAATCGGCACTTCGGACGCAACCGCCAGGCCAATCGCTTCGGTCATCAGTGACAGCCCCGGCCCGGAGGTGGCGGTGAGTGAGGGCACGCCGCCATAAGACGCACCGATGATCATGTTGATGGAGGCCAGTTCGTCTTCAGCCTGCAGCAAAGTGCCGCCGATCTCCGTCAACTTGGGCGCCAGCCACTCCAGAACCTCGGTGGCGGGGGTGATCGGATATGCGGCGACAAAGCGCACGCCGCCGCGAATGGCGCCGTAGCCCGCCGCCTCGTTGCCGCTTATCATCCAGCGCGGCATGGGACTGAGTGTGGCGACCTGCAATCGCGCCATCGGCCCGCCGTTGTCAGCAATGTCTGCGGCGGCCGCGGCGCCGGCCGCCACCGCCTTCAGGTTGGCCTCCAGGGTGTCGGGTTTTTTCCAAGACTCGCGCACTGCGTCCTGCAAGGCCTGTAGCGGCAAGCCCGCCAGCGTTCCGGACAGGCCCAGTGCAATCATGTTGACCCAACTACCGGGAATTGCCTTGGCCATCTTCTTCATACTCAAGGGCGCAAAGCGTGCGCCGGTGAGTTTGAACACCTCGGGTGCCTCGCCTTCGTCCGGGTCACCAATCAGTACACTGCGTGGCGTCAGCACGATCTCGTCGGCAAAGCGGTTGACATTTTGCCAGTCGATGGCCAGCAGCAGATCAAAGCTGTCGTCCAGTGAGCTCATGGCTTGGGGCCCCAGCCGCAAAAGGGCAGCCGCCTCGCCGCCACGTATTTGTGGTCCACTGGTGCGCACCATCAATCCATACGCGCCAGCCTTGGCTGCTGCTGCCAGCAGGGCGGCGCCGGCAGTCATCACACCGCTGCCGCCGCTGCCAGCAAGCGCAATCGACACACTGGTTTGAGCTGTTGTGGTCTGTGTTTGCAAGATGTTCTCCTGACTTCCGGTAATGGCGATTCTGATGCTGTTCAGGACAGACCGTGGTGTCAAACCGTGATCACCCCATGTTCGGCATTCTTGTCGCCCGACTGATTTAATTCAGCGCTGAGTTTGATCCAGATCAGTGACTGGTCATTCCATACCAAAACAATTGGCAAAAGAATGATGGTATTTCAGTACCGTTATACTATAATAGAATCAGCAAGCGTTGCAGTCAACCCTGAAAAATGACCCAAAACGCAATTGTGGTTTCAGATAAGTGCAGGAGACACAAGTTATGAGCATTAACGCCTATCGATGGCAGATGAGCAAGCCTGGCGCGCCGTTCGAGCGCGTCGCGTTTGCTGCGGAGCCGGCAGCCGATGAAGTGGTGGTGGCGATTGCCGGCTGCGGGGTTTGCCACACTGACCTGGGTTACTACTATGATGGCGTGCGCACCAACGCAAGCCTGCCACTCACCCTCGGCCATGAAATCAGCGGCCATGTGGTGGCGGTCGGTGCCGGTGCAGAAAGCTGGCTTGGCAAGGCGGTGATCGTACCGGCTGTGCTGCCGTGTGGCGAGTGCGACTTGTGCCAGCGCGGCTTGCAGCCGATCTGCCGCGCGCAGAAGATGCCGGGTAATGACATTCAGGGCGGATTTGCCTCGCACATTGTGGTGCCGGGTCGCGGTCTGTGCGAAGTCGACGAGCTTCGTTTGGCGGCAGCCGGTTTGACCCTGGCCCAAGTTTCCATTGTGGCGGATGCGCTCACGACACCGTACCAGGCGGTGCGCCGCGCTGGTGTCACACCGGGCAGCCTGGCCATTGTGATTGGTGCCGGTGGGGTGGGCGGTTATTGTGTGCAGGTGGCCCGTGCTTTTGGGGCGCAGGTGGTAGCCATTGACGTTGATGACGACAAACTCGCTGCCATCGCCCAGCACGGTGCGGCCCTCACGTTGAACGCCCGCAACCTGGATGCCAAAGCGCTCAAGGCGGCCATCAACGCCTTTGCCAAACAAAATGGCCTGCGCAGCACCGAGTGGCAAATTTTTGAATGTTCTGGCACAGCCGCCGGGCAATTGTCGGCCTACGGCTTGCTCGTGCATGGCGCCACGCTCTCCGTGGTCGGCTTCACCATGGACAAGGTTGAAGTGAGACTCTCCAACCTGATGGCGTTTGACGCGCGCGCGCTGGGAAACTGGGGTTGCCCGCCGGAGTACTACCCGGCTGCGCTGGACCTCGTGCTTGACGGAAAAGTGGTGCTGGCGCCCTTTGTCGAGCAGCGGCCCCTGGACAGCATCAACTCTGTATTTCCGGCCGTGCACAACCGCGAAATCAAGAAGCGTGTCGTGCTGACGCCGGTGTGACCGGCGGATACCGAAATACACCCGCATACCCCACTTTGACAACACCAGGAGCCCCCGCCATGAACGCCTCTTCCGCCACGCGTGATTTCAAGAACCATGATCTGGTTGACGACATTTCCAGGCCCGGCGTGCGCTACGAGAAGCACCCCGCGCGCCTTCCAGACGGCAAAGTGGTGCCGGGGTTGTACAACGCCTGGATCACGCTTGACAACCCGAGTCAGTACAATTCCTACACCACCGACATGGTCAAGGGCGTTATTCTGGCGATGCGCGCCGCCTCCAACGCACGTGATGTGAACTGCGTGGTGTTCACCGGCGCTGGTGACAAGGCCTTTTGTACCGGCGGCAACACCAAGGAGTACGCCGAGTACTACGCCGGTCATCCGCAGGAATACCGCCAGTACATGCGCTTGTTCAACGACATGGTCAGCGCCATTTTGGCGTGTGACAAGCCGGTGGTCTGCCGCGTCAACGGCATGCGCATTGGCGGTGGCCAGGAAATCGGCATGGCGTGCGACTTCTCCGTGGCGCAGGATCTGGCGCGCTTCGGTCAGGCCGGCCCCAAGCATGGCTCCGCGCCGATCGGCGGATCGACCGACTTCCTGCCGATCATGGTGGGCGCCGAGCGCGCCATGGCGGCCTGCGTGTTGTGCGAGCCTTTTTCGGCCCACAAAGCGGCATGGATGGGCATTCTCACCGACGTCGTGCCCGCGCTCAAGGTTGATGGCAAGTTTGTGGCCAACCCGCTGGTGGAAACCCGACAGATGGTGGACGACTATGGGCGCTTGAGCTTCGGCGAGCCCAAGACCGGCGATGCACTCAAGCAAGGCAAAGCCCTGCTGGCGCGAGGCACAGTGGACCTCTCGTTGCTGGATGCCAAAGTCGAAGAGCTTTGCGCCAAGATGCTGTTGACCTTCCCCGATTGCACCACCAAGACGATTGAAGAGCTGCGCAAGCCCAAGCTCGAGGCTTGGGACAAGAACAAGGAAAACTCGCGCGCCTGGCTGGCCCTGAACATGATGACTGAAGCGCGTGCCGGTTTCACCGCATTCAACGAAGGCACCAAGGAAGACCGCGAAGCCGACTTCGTGCTGCTGCGCCAGAAACTTGCCGCTGGTCAAAGCTGGGTCGGGCCGCTGCACGACGAAATTCAGCCCAAGGCCAAGCGCAAGGCATCCTGAGACTTTGTGGGAAAGGCCGCAGTTACACGCAGTGAACAAGCTCTGTCCCCAACACTTCACGACACTTATGACCGACACCTCCCCCCTCAAAGTCTGGCTTGATCGCGACGGCGCCTTGCTGCGCCTGCGCCTCTCAAGACCCAAGGCCAACATCGTGGACGCGGCGATGATTGCCGCCTTGCATGCCGCCTTCGATGCCCATCGCGGCACGCACGGCCTGCGCGGCGTGTTGCTCAATGCAGAAGGCGCCCACTTCAGCTTTGGCGCCAGCGTGGAAGAGCATCTGGCTGAGCACTGCGCCGCCATGCTGACGGCGCTGCATGCGCTGATCATCACCATGGTTGAATTCCCGGTGCCGATTCTGACCGCCGTGCGCGGCCAGTGCTTGGGCGGCGGGCTCGAAGTAGCGCTGGCGGGGGGGCCCATTTTTTCGTCGCCGGACAGCCGGTTCGGCCAGCCGGAAATGAACCTGGGTGTTTTCGCCCCGGCTGCTTCCGTCCTCCTGCCCTACCGCGTCAATCAGCCCAACGCCGAGGACTTGCTGTTCTCGGGGCGTTCTGTGAGCGCTGAAGAAGCCCGTGTCATGGGATTGGTGCAAACGGTGGCGGACGACCCCGAGGCTGCCGCTCTTGCCTATTTTGATGCCCAGCTTGCGCCCAAGAGCGCAGCCGCGCTGGCGTGCGCCGTGGCGGCCGCGCGCGGCCCCCTGATTCGCGACCTGCGCGCGCACTTGTCCGGGGTTGAGGCCTTGTACCTTGACCGTCTCATGAAAACCCGCGATGCCAACGAAGGGCTTGCTGCCTTTTTAGCCCGGCGCGCACCAACCTGGGAGCATGCTTGATGTTACCGATTTCACCTGTTCAACAAATCGTGGAGCGCTGCCAGGCGCTGTTCGAAGACCTGCACTTCAACGCCGTCAAGGAGTGGAAGGCCGCCGTACCAGGGCGCAAGGCGATTGGCTACATGCCGGTCTATGTGCCACGGGAACTGATTCACGCCGCCGGCATGCTGTCGGTGGGCATTTTGGGCGGTGGCGATTCGCTCGAAGTAATTCAGGGCGACGCCTACTATCAGAGCTACATCTGCCGCATCCCGCGCTCCACCATTGAAATGGGACTGACCGGCCGTCTGGACTGTCTGGACGGCATGCTGTTCCCCTCCATTTGCGATGTGATTCGCAATCTCTCGGGTATGTGGCAAATCCTGTTCAAGGACAAGTACGTCCGCTACTTTGACGTGCCGCAGAATTACGAAGATTCGGTGGGTGGTACCTTCTATATGCAGGAGATGCAAGTGCTGCGCGAAGACCTCGGCAAGATGATGGGCAAGCCCATCACCGACGAAGCATTGAATGCCTCGATTGCCGTGTACAACGAGAACCGCGCCGCGATTCGTGATTTGTACGCCTACCGCGCCGCCAAACCCTGGCAGGCCCCAACCTCAGAGCTCTACCTGGTGCAGCGCGCCGGCATGATTTTGCCGCCCGAGGAGCACACCGAGCTGGTGCGCGCCTACATTGCCGCGACCGACGCGGTGGCCCGCCCCAAGCGCGACAACGCGCGCGTGGTCATCAACGGCACCTTCTGCGAGCAGCCACCGCTGACGCTGATCAAATCGATCGAGATGGCTGGCTGCTACATCGTTGATGATGACTTCATGCTGGTCAGCCGCTGGTTGCTCGATGAGGTGCCTGCTGACGGCAACCCGCTTGAAGAACTGTCCAAGGCATTCCTGCATCGCTCGGCCACCACCGCCGCCAAGTACGACCAGCGGCGTGAAGACAAAGGCCAGTACCTGCTCAAGCAGGTCAGGACCATGGGCGCCGAGGGCGTGGTGTTTGCCGCCCCTTCGTTCTGCGATCCGGCCCTGCTGGAGCGCCCAATGCTGCAGGACGTGCTGACACAGCACAAGATTCCGCACACCGCTTTCAAGTACGCCGAGAACACCGGTCAGATGGCCCCGATCCGGGAGCAGGCCGGCACTTTTGCCGATTCGATCAAGCTCTGGAACGCAGCATGAACAGCCTGATACCTTGCGGGACAGACCGCAGCTACGCGAAGCGCACCAGCTCTTTCCTCAACTGATTAAAGGAACACGCCATGAATACCCCGATCGCCAAGCCCACGTCGGCCAAAAAACCACAAAATGTCCAGAAAGAAGACGCAATGTGGCTGCAAAAAGAGCTTATCAACAAAAACTACATGGAGCTCGCCACCGCGCATGCCAATAACCGCAAGGTGTCGGCCACCTTTGTGCCCGGCAACCTCAACGAGCTGCTGATGTGCTTTGACTTTGCGCGCAGCCTGCCAGAAACCAATGCGCTGCAAAACGGCCTGCGCAAAAAGTCGGGCAAGATGATCATGGACGCCGAACGCGACGGCCAAAGTGAAGATGTCTGCACCTATGTCAAGTCCGACCTCGGCGCAATGATGGGCGGAGAGATCGGCCCTACTGGCGAGCCACTGCCCAAGCCAGACATCCTGTTGCTGTCGTACACCGGATGCTTCACCTTCATGAAATGGTTCGAGCTGATTCGCCACAAGTACGGCTGTGAATCCGTCATGCTGCATGTGCCCTACCAGGGCGAGGGCAAGATTGCACCCAACATGCGCGACTATGTCGTCAAGCAGCTCAAGGAAACAGTCATTCCCACACTGGAGCGCATCTCCGGGGTTAAATTTGACATTGACCGCCTGCGCCAGTACATGCGCGAGTCAGTCAAGGCCGAGGAAAATCTGGTGGCGGTATTGCAGTCGGCCAAGAATCGGCCGTCGCCGATTGACGGCTACTTTGGCGCGGTCTACTACATTGGCCCCATCTTCACCGCTTTTCGCGGTACGCCGGAGGCAACCGAGTTCTACCGGGTGCTTCGACAGGAGATTGAGCAGCGCGTGCGGGAAGGCAAAGGCCCCATTACACCCGAAGGCGAAATGGGCGAAGAGAAATACCGTCTGATCGTCGAAGGCCCGCCTAACTGGACCAGCTTTCGCGAGTTCTGGAAGATGTTTTATGAGGAGGGGGCGGTCGTGGTTTCATCAACCTACGCCAAGGTCGGCGGGCTGTACGATTTCGGCTTTCGCCACAACCCGGACCATCCGCTGGAGTCGCTGGCCGAGTACTGCCTGGGTTGCTACACCAACCTGAACCTGCCCTCGCGCATCGACATGATCTGCAAGTACATCGACGAGTATCAGGCTGACGGGCTCTTGATCAATTCGATCAAGAGCTGCAACAGCTTTTCGGCTGGCCAGTTACTGATCCTGCGAGAGGTCGAAAAACGAACCGGCAAACCGGTCGGCTTCATTGAGACCGATCTGGTTGATCCTCGTTACTTCTCGGGCGCCAACGTGAAGAACCGGCTGGAGAGTTATTTCCAGATGATCAAGGCCAAGCGCGCGGCGCTGACCGGCGTGCATTGAATCATGAGACCTTGCGGGACAGACCGCAGCGACGCAAGGCGCGCCAGCTCTGTCCTCAACTGACTAGAAGGAAACCTATCATGCGTTGCTTTATCGGCATTGACCTCGGATCGACCACCACCAAGGCGGTGGTCATTGACGAGAACCAGAATATTCTCGGGCGCGGCATCACCAACTCGCGCTCCAATTACGACACGGCTGCCACCATTGCCAAGCAGGAGGCCCTGGTCAACGCGCGCTTTTACCTGTTTCGCCAGGCGCTGGGCACGACCCGTGCGCTCAATGGCGCGCTCGATGGTTTTCTCGGCCAGCTCGAGCGTGATTTCCGGCTGGAGCAATACCTGGAGCAACTCGGCGACCTGGAACAAACCTGCCACCGCAGCCTGGCCACGGCCAAGTTCGGCGACGCCAGCCGGGCAGTGGAGGTGGCGCTGACCGAAGTGTTCCGCCGTCTGCAAAGTGAAGCGGCTGAGCTCTTCAGGCCGGGCGCCAATCGGAAGTCTGACTTTTTCCGCGACATTGCCGGCAGCCAGTACCTCGCTATTGGCGAGGCGGTGGCCAAGGAAGCGGGAACGCGCTACGACTTCCTGCTCAATGTGTTTGACCGCTCCATCATCGAAGTCGAAAACCGCGTCTATACCGACTCGATACGTCGCCACCTGACCGCAGCGCTGGAGCGGACTTTCGTCGCCCTGCCTGAAACGGCAGCCCGGCGCACCCAGGTGGAGGCCCCAATCAAGGGCATTCTGGATACCGAATTGGAAGAAAGCTACCTGGTTGGCACTGGCTACGGTCGTGCGCGGCTGCCGTTTTCGAAAGAGCACATCCGCTCAGAGATCCTGTGCCACGGACTGGGCGCGCATGTGATGTACCCACACACCGCGACGGTGCTCGACATCGGCGGGCAGGACACCAAGGCAATCCAGATCGATCCCAACGGCATTGTGGAAAGCTTCCAGATGAATGACCGCTGCGCTGCTGGCTGCGGGCGCTACCTCGGCTACATCGCCGACGAGATGAATATGGGGCTGCACGAGCTGGGGCCGCTGGCGATGAAGTCCACCAAGACGATCCGCATCAACTCCACCTGCACCGTGTTTGCCGGTGCCGAGTTGCGTGACCGCCTCTCGCTGGGAGACAAGCGCGAAGATATCATGGCCGGGCTGCACCGTGCCATTATCCTGCGCGCGATGTCGATCCTTGCGCGCTCAGGCGGCATCCATGACGAGTTCACATTCACCGGCGGCGTGGCCAAGAACGAAGCGGCAGTCAAGGCGCTCAAGGATGTGGTGCGAGAGAACTACGGCGAACTGACACTCAACATCGATCCCGATTCAATTTATACCGGCGCGCTTGGCGGCGCCACGTTCGCCTGGCGCGCCGTGGTGGATGACGGCAAAGTGGCTGAGAGCCGCCCCAACTAAAGGAGAACGAGCATGAGCATCACCACCATCGGTATTGACATCGGCTCGGGAACGGTCAAGTCCGTCCTGTTTCGCACGGAGGGGGACCAGCACGAGTGGCTGGCCAAGCGCGCGGAACGCATCCGTGGCCGCGACGCCATGATCCTGGCACAGCAGGGCTTTGACGCGGTATTGGCCGACGCCGGGCTCACACGCGATGACATCGACTACATTGCCACCACCGGCGAAGGTGAGAACGTCAAGTTTGCCACCGGGCACTTCTACTCGATGACCACGCACGCACGCGGCGGCGTCTTTCTGGACCCAACCGCACGCGCTATAGCGGATATTGGCGCACTGAACGGGCGCGCCATTCTTATCGACGAGCGTGGCAAGGTACTGTCTTACAAAATGACTAGCCAGTGCGCCTCGGGCTCCGGACAATTCGTGGAAAATATCGCGCGTTATCTGGGAGTCGCGATGGAAGAAATCGGCCCGCTGTCGCAGAGCTCGAAAGACCCGGAAAAAGTCAGTTCCATCTGCGCCGTACTGGCCGAGACCGATGTCATCAACATGGTGTCGCGCGGTATTGCAACCGCCGATATTTTGAAGGGCATTCATCAGTCCATGGCTTCACGCATCGTCAAGCTGCTCAAAATCACCGGCATCAAGACCGGCACTGCGCTGATTACAGGCGGAATGGCGCTTGACAGTGGCTTGCTGGCGGCCATTCAGGAGGAAATGATCGCCGAAAAGGTTACAGTTAACGCCCGCTCGCACCCCGATTCCATCTACGCCGGAGCCATTGGTGCGGCATTGTGGGGCGCCTTCCGGCACAGCAAGCTCACTGCGCTGGAGGCCCACGCCGTCGCCTGATCCCTAACCTGTAAATTGAACCCGAGAGGAATACAAAATGGCCCTGATCATCACCGAAGACTGCACCGCGTGCGATGCTTGCCGCCCGGTTTGTCCCAACGAAGCGATTGCCGTTGGCGATCCCACCTACGTGATTGACCCGCTACGCTGCACCGAATGTGTCGGTGCCGAGGACGAACCCCAATGCAAGCTGGTCTGCCCGGCCGATTGCATCATCCAGCACCCTGACTTTGTTGAGTCCCCCGAGGAGTTGAAGGCCAAGTACGAATCCCTGCATGGTTGACCGGCATCAACCCGGAAAGGCACCCCGAAACAAAAAGTCGTCACCGATACCCCTGTCCTCCGTTCACAACGGCCTGAAGCTATTGCGGCAATAGCGCAGGCCGTTGCTTTTTGATGCTGGAGGAGGCGGCGGTAAACTCAGGCCCCATGACCTTGCCTGCAGCAATCCGGCCCGCCAGGAGCGTTCAAAACCTCTCGCGCGAGGCCTGGGTCCAGATGCGTCTGGTGCAGACTTTCATGCGCCATGCCAAGCCTGTGCAGTATGCGGCGGCTGCCATGCTCATTGTCATGGTGGCGATGTTGTACGGCAATGTGGAACCTGCCGCGCTTTGGGCTTGGGCCGTGGCGGTCGTTGCCGTCACACTGATGCGCGCGCGGGTCATCAGCCGCTACCAGCGCACCATGGTTGGCGTGAGTGGCCCGGCGCTGAGCGCCTTCATGGCGCGTTATGCCTGGATCTGGCCCCTGAGCGCCATCACCTGGGGCTCGTCAATGTTCGTGTTTTTCCTGAAGGCACCGATTTATGACCAGTTTGTCTGCACGCTGGTTCTGGTCGGCGCGGCCGGCTTTGCCGTTGGGGCTTACTCGGCTTGCCTGCGCTGTTTTTTCGGTTATATCGATGGGCTGAACGGTTCTGCGCTGGCTGCGCTGGCTCTCCAGCTGATCATGGAGCGCGGCGTTCCGTCTACGGTGAATACCTATGGCATGGTCGCGCTGCTGTTGACCTACTGGGCTGTCATTCGTGTTTCTGGAAAACGCGTTCATGACGTTCAGCGCGCCAATCTCGAATTGCAGTTTGACAATCTGGAACTCATCGCGTCGCTGACTGAAAAGAGTCTTGCGGCGCTGCAGGCGGCCGAGGCCAAGAATCGCTTTATCGCCAGCGCGGCCCATGACCTGCGCCAGCCGGTTCATGCGCTGGACCTGTATGCCGGCTGGCTGGCCGCGGAGCCACAATTTGTTTCGCAGATCGCGCCAAAAATTGTTCAGTCCACCAAAGCAGTCAACGAGTTGTTCAGTTCCCTTTTTGATTTGGCGGGGCTGGACTCGGACCCATTGCGGGTGAACTGGCAGCAAGTTGATCTGACGCGGCTGGTGCAGGAGCTGGAAGTGCAATACGCGCCAGTCGCCCGGGAGCGTGGCCTGCGCCTGAGAACCCGGGCAGCCGTGGCGCAGGTAAGGTCTGATCCGGTACTGCTCAAGCGGCTGGTGGGCAACCTGCTGTCCAATGCCCTTAAGAACACGCACCACGGTGGCGTGCTGTTGGCGGCGCGGCGCAGGCATGGCGAGTGGTGTCTTGATGTCTGGGACACCGGCATGGGCATTGCCAGGGAACATCAACAGGCAATTTTTCAGGAGTTTTTCCGCGTTCCGCTACAGGGCACGGAAGAAGGATTCGGGCTCGGGTTGGCCATCGTCTCGCGCTTGAGTCAGGCGCTCGGTCAGCCCGTGGGTATGGCCTCAAGGCCTGGGCGCGGCAGCGTTTTCTGGGTCGTGCTGCGCAGCAGCCCTGCTGGGGCACCGGCTCCCGATTCCCGCGCTCTGCCAAATCCGGCTTAAAGCAGACCCTGCGTGCGGGCAAGGTGGCTCGCCTGTGAACGGCTTTTCACATTGAGGCGGCGGAACAAGCGCCACAAGTGCACCTTGACCGTGTGTTCGCTGATTTGAAGTTCCTCGGCGATGTCGCGATTGCTCATGCCCCTGTCGAGCATCACCAGCAACTGCTTTTGGCGTTTGGACAGCTTTTCCGGCGATGCAGAGGGCTCTGGCTCTAGTTCGCCGCTCAAAAATACGCGCAGCACATTGGAAATTTCAGTCGCTCCGGCCGATTTTTGAATGTAGGCATCGGCTCCCGCTTCGATCGCCAGCTCTTCGTACTCGTCGGCCGGTGCCGCCGAGAGGACGATGAGCGGCACGTCCGGGAACTGCTGCTTGAGTTCGCGCACGCCCGACACGCCATGGGTGTCAGGCAGTTTCAGATCCAGGCAGATCAATTCAGGCACGCCATGCTGCTCCAGGGCCGGCGTTACGGCGGCCAGGCGGTCAAGCTCGATCACGGTGGTCTGGCTGCTCAAACGGCGGATCAGCATGACCACTGCTTCGCGCATCAGGGGATGGTCATCGATGACAAAAATGCTCATGGGTTCAGGGGTGATGTATCGTTCTCGGCAGTTGTCGAGCATAACTGCTGGAAATCAGGTTCAGAGAAGAACCAAACTTGAAACAACGATATTTTTTCTCTGGGCCGCTTCAAAAAAGCAACACTTTAGCTTCGTCGTTGGCTCTCTCAGTTCGCGGTGGACGCAAAAAATTGCAAAACCGCTGCAAGGTCTTCAGCCGGGATGTCTTGCACAGCCTTTACCTTGCCCTGCAGCGTCTTCAATGCGGCCGACCCTTCTTTTTGCAGCATCGAAATGGTTAACGCGGCCTCCCTGGGCGAGTCAAAGCCCTGACTCTGCAGCAGTACCGTAGCGTTAGCGTCGACCAGTTTGAAATAAAACTTGCCGTCTTGCTCGCGGTATTGCTTGAAGGCGGGCACGCCTGCCTTGGCCGCCTTGTTTTTCGGTGATTTATGGCTGTCTGACCCCAATAAGCCCAGGTTGCGCAACCCCACCGCCTGCCGCAGCTCGCGCATGAACGGAGTTGCCACAGCGCGCGCCTTGCGGGCCCCGGCTTGCAGCAGGTCTTCAATTTTTCCGGGGTCGTTGATGAGCGCGTGGTAACGCTCGCGCATCGGAGCCACGTCGCGCTCAATGCGCTCGAACAGCAACTGCTTGGCCTCTCCCCAGGCAATTCCGTCGGCGTAAGCTTGGCGCAGCGTTGCCGTCTCGGGGGCGCTGGCAAAGGCCTGGAAAATCTGGAACAGGGCGGAGCCCTCAACTTCCTTGGCCTCGCCCGGCGCACGCGAATCGGTGACGATGCCCGCGATCAGCTTGCGCAACTGCTCACGCGGAGCAAACAGGGGAATGGTGTTGTCGTAGCTCTTGCTCATCTTGCGCCCGTCCAGGCCGGGCAGCAGCGCTACCGACTCTTCAATGGCTGCCTCGGGCAGCACAAAATGCGTGCCATAGAGGTGGTTAAAGCGCAGTGCCATGTCGCGCGCCATTTCAATGTGCTGAATCTGGTCGCGCCCAACTGGCACCTTGTGCGACTTGAACATCAAAATGTCGGCGCCCATGAGCACCGGGTACATGAACAGGCCAACGCTGACATCGGCATCGGGGTCGCTACCCGCAGCCTGGTTTTTATCAATTGCTGCTTTGTAAGCGTGGGCGCGGTTGAGCACGCCTTTGCCGGTCACGCACGTTAGCAGCCAGGTGAGTTCGGTAATTTCCGGGATGTCGGACTGCCGGTAAAACGTGACGCGATCCGGGTCCAGCCCGGCCGCCAGCCAGCTTGCCGCAATCTCCAGGGTGGAGCGCTGAATGCGCGCCGGTTCATCGCATTTGATCAGCGCGTGATAGTCAGCCAGGAAATAGAAACTCTGCACGCCGGGCAGGCGGCTGGCGGCCACCGAGGGGCGGATGGAGCCGACGAAGTTGCCAAGGTGGGGCGTGCCGGTCGTGGTGATGCCGGTCAGAAAACGCAGCGGCGAAGCGCCTGCGGTGGAACGCGCGCTGGCGTCAGTTGGTCTGTTTGTCATCATCTCACCAGCATGGCCAGAGGCGTCAGCACGATTTCAATGACGGCGTAGGTCAGCGTCATCAGCGGGAGCAGCCACAGCTTGGTGACGATTCCGGTAATCACCAGCGCCATCACGATGAAGAAGCCCCAGGGCTCGACGCGGGAAACCAGCGCCGCCTGACGGTAGGGCAGCAGGCCGACCAGAATACGGCCGCCGTCCAGCGGCGGCAGCGGAAACAGGTTAAAGACGAACATCACGACATTGACCAATATGCCGCCCTGGCACATCTTGAGAAAAAAGGGCTCGGTGACCGCCACCGCTTGCAGCAGGTACACCAAGATGCCCCACAGCAGGGCCTGAATCAGATTGGCGCCTGGGCCGGCGAGGGCGACCCAGACCATGTCGCGCTTGGGGTTGCGCAACTGACCGAAATTCACCGGAACCGGCTTGGCGTAGCCAAACAGAAAGGCTCCGGAGGTCGCGAAATAAAGCAGCAGCGGCATCGCGATGGTGCCGATCGGGTCGATGTGCTTGAGCGGGTTCAGCGTCATGCGGCCCAGCTTGTAGGCCGTGTTGTCGCCAAAATGTCGGGCTGCATAGCCATGCGCGGCTTCATGCACTGTTATCGCGAACAGCACGGGGAGCGCATAAATGGCAACGGTTTGAATCAGGTTGGCAATATCCATGCCCTGATTGTCTCAGACGCAACGGGTCACCCGGCTGGTGCCTGGAGCCCCAGTACCGCGAGGTCACCACGGCCTTGCCGGATCAGCACGGCATCGCCGCCGTTGGCCATGGCCGTCAAGTCAATCACCGTGGTGGGTTCGAGGTAGCAGGCACCCGCGTCGATCACGGCGGCCAGTTCGTTCTGCAATATGTCACTGATGTCGTTGGCATCGTTGATCGGCTCGGTTTCGCCACGCGGAATCAGCGTGGTGGCCAGCAATGGTCCGCCATGCAGCTCAAGCAGGGCCTGCAAGACTTTGTGCTCGGGAACGCGCAAGCCGATGGTTTTTCGCGACGGATGGCTGACGCGGCGCGGCACTTCCTTGCTGGCTTCAAGAATGAAGGTGTAAGGGCCCGGCGTGGCCGCCTTGATCAGGCGGTACTGTTTGTTATCAACCCGTGCATAGTTGGCCAATTCACTTAAATCGCGGCACAGCAGCGTCAGGTGATGCTTGTCGTCCACGCCCCGGATGCGGCGCAGGCTGTCGGCGGCGGCCTTGTTGTCGAGCTGGCAGACCAGTGCGTAACTGGAGTCGGTGGGCACGGCTACCACGCCGCCGTGCTCAAGCAGGGCTACCGCCTGGCTAAGCAGCCGGGCCTGCGGATTGACAGGGTGAACCTCAAAAAGCTGGGCCATGGCGTGTGTCGGGGCCTGGCGTTACTGAATGCGGTCTGCCAGCAAAGTCCATACGGGTGTGAGTTCGTCAGGTAGCCATGGCAGCATGCCCAAGTCGGTACGGCTCTCGTCAGGACTGTGAAAATCGCTGCCGCGCGAGGCGACCAGGCCAAATTCCCTGGCCGTTTCAGCGTATTTCACATATTCTTGTGGGGTGTGGCTGCCAGTGACGACTTCCACACCAAGGCCGCCGTGCGCCTTGAACTCGGTAAATAGCGCGTACTCTTCGTTGGCCGTGAACCGGTAGCGCCCCGGGTGGGCAATCACGGCAACGCCGTGGGCCCCGGTGATCCAGTTCACGGCATCGCGCAGGGTGGCCCAGCGGTGCGGCACGTAGCCGGGTTTGCCTTCAGTCAGGTACTTGCGAAAGACCTCGGAGGTCTCGCGGCACACGCCAGACTCGACCATGAAGCGGGCAAAGTGGGTGCGTGAAATCAGCTCCGGGTTACCGACAAATTTCAGCGCGCCCTCAAAAGCGCCCTGAATGCCCACCGTGGCGAGCGACTCGGCCATTCGCCTGGCGCGTTGCTCGCGGCCGCCGCGGGTGTTGCGCAAACCCTGCTGCAGCCTGGCATCATCGGGATCAAAGCCCAGACCCAGGATGTGCACGGTTTCCCCAGCGAACGTCACCGAGATTTCGGTCCCGCTCAGGTAGCGCATGCCCTGCGCCTTCGCAGCTGCTGCTGCGCGGTGCTGGCCGTCAATCTCGTCGTGGTCGGTCAGGGCCCAGAGTTCCACGCCGTTGGCTTTGGCGCGTTCGGCCAGCGCTTCCGGGGTCAAGGTGCCATCTGAGACGACGGAGTGGCAATGAAGGTCGGCGTTGAGGATGTTTTTTTCGGTCACAGTCCAATTTTAGGCTTAGTGCAATAGCCACGCAGCTGGCGCTGCACTGCCCGCTACGCTTGCACCCCGTTTCAGCGCAAACCGAAATAGGACAGGATGAAGCCGATGATGACAACAAGGCCTACGATGTAAATGATGGTGTTCATGCTCAATCCTTCGGGTGTTGTTTGGCGCTTCGATGTCGGCGCCGGATAAAAGCTGATTGTCGTTTTCTTGTCAGCGTCCGGCCGTAGGAAGCGCCACCCATGGGCTGTCAGACAAATCCTCCACCGCGCAGGCTCCAACGCCCGGGTCTTGTGCCCGAGCGTCAACCCGCGCGAGTCAGGATTTGTTTTTCATGGCGCAGGTGCTCCAGCCAAACACGGCGTAAGGCGGGCACCAGCCAATCAGGCCGGTGGCCAGTGGCACGACACCAATCCAGCCCCACGCGCCGACGCTGCCGGTAGCGGCCAGACCGATCAGGACCAGACCGAGGACGATGCGAAGGATGCGGTCAATGCCGCCGACGTTCAATTTCATGGCTGTCCCCTTTAAAAAAGTGTTGATGCCTGTATTGGATACCTTGGCGCTGGCCGGGTCTGTGACCTGGGTCACACAGCCGCAGGCCCGGGCAGGGCGGCGGCGACCGCGCGCAGCGCGGCGCTGTTGCTGATGTGGACGCGTTCGCGCGAGAGCTCAACCCAGCCTTCGCGCTCAAAACGGCGCAGCAGGCGGGTGATGATTTCACGCACGGTGCCCAACTCGTCGGCCAGTGCCTGGTGGGTCAGGGCCAGGTCCGGCCCCCGGCCGAGCAGGGCAGCAGCCAGCCGCTGATCGAGCCGGTGAAAAGCCACCGCGTCAACCAGTCCGGCAAGGTCGGCCATGCGTTCGGCAAACAGGCCCAGAACGTTGTTGCGAAACGCCGGGGTTTCCAGCCACTGGGTGAACACCGTCGGTGGAATCAACAGCAGCGTGGTGGGCTTGGTGGCAATGCCCTGGGCCATGAGCGGCTGGCCGCGAAACAGGCTGGCGCTGGACACCAGGCACAGCTCGCCGGGCAGTACACGGTAAAGCTCCAGCGAACGTCCGTCACCGGAATGGCGCGATACCTTGACCTCGCCGTCGAGCACCAGCGGAAAACCCTGGCAGGGTGCGTTTTCGCCAAACAGCACGGCGCCCACCGGTACGCTGTGCGAGCCTGCGGCTGGACCCAGATCGGCGAGCGAGGGAGTCACAAGGGCCAGATGAGTATTCCGATTCAACGTGACCGCTGATTCCGGGATGATGACCGATGTTCCGG
>CAYJMW010000009.1:81491-83595 GCA_964371235.1 uncultured Polaromonas sp. | reverse complement strand
CACAAAGGCCAGAAAGAACAGCGCCACCTTGGGGTTGAGCGCGTTCGTCCAGAAGCCCTGGAAAAATATGCCTTTTAGCGCTGCAGCCCCCGAATAATGGGCGCTATGAGCTACAAAATCAATAGCGGATGAATCGCCTTCACGCGGCTGGCGCGCCAGCAGCAGGCGCAGGCCCACATAGACCAGATAAGCCGCGCCCAGCCACTTGAGCGCGGTGAAGGCCATGGTGGAAGCGGCCAGCAGCGCGCTCACGCCAATGGCCGCGGCAATGATGTGCACAAAACAACCGGCCGTGATGCCCAGCGCAGCCACCACACCCGCACGCGCCCCGTCGCGCAAGGCATGGGTGACGATGTACAGCACGTCCGGGCCGGGCGTGAGGTTGAGCAGCAGGCCCGCCGCCACGAACAGCAGGAGATGGTCGATGCCCATGGCTAGTCCTTGAAATAGTGCCGAATGGCCGCCACCGCGCGGTCCACGCCTGCGGCATCCACGTCCAGATGCGTGACAAAGCGCAGCTGGTACCGTCCCGTGGCCAGAATGCCGTGATCGGCCAGGTGGCCCGACAGCCCTGCCGCTTTGGCCTTCGCGGCGCCGCTCAGATCAACAAACACCATGTTGGTCTGCGGCGCCTGGACCTGCAAGCCTTCAATTCCCGCCAGCCCGTCCGCCAGCTGCCTGGCCAGCGCGTGGTCCTGCGCCAGCCGCTCGATGTGGTGATCCAGCGCATAGGACGCCGCCGCCGCCAGCAGGCCGGACTGACGCATGCCGCCGCCGGCCATCTTGCGGATGCGGTGCGCGCGCGCAATGAAGTCGCGCGAACCACACAGCGCCGAACCAATCGGCGCGCCGAGCCCCTTGCTGAAGCACACGGACACCGAGTCGAAGCAGCCGGCAATCCGCCGCGCTTCGGTGCGCGCATCCGACCCCACGCGGCCAGCCTGGGCAACAGCCGCGTTGAAAAGCCGCGCACCGTCCAGATGCCGGCTCAACCCTTTGCTTGCCGCCAGTTGCGTGGCCTGCTGCACATAGTCAAACGGCAGCAGCTTGCCGCCCAGTGTGTTTTCCAGCGCGAGCAATCGGCTGCGAGCGAAATGCGCGTCGTCGGGCTTGATCGCCGCTTCAATGTCGGCCAGCGCCAGGGTGCCGTCAGTCTGGTGGTTCAGCGGCTGCGGCTGCACGCTGCCCAGCACTGCCGCGCCGCCGCCTTCCCAGCGGTAGCAGTGCGCCATCTGGCCGACGATGTATTCATCACCGCGCTGGCAATGACTCAAAATGGCGCAGAGATTGCTTTGCGTGCCCGTCGGCACAAACAGCGCCGCTTCGAAGCCGAGCATCGCGGCGATTTTTTCCTGCAGCGCGTTGACGCTGGGGTCGTCGCCAAACACGTCGTCACCCAGCGGCGCAGCCAGCATGGCGGCGCGCATGGCGGGCGTGGGTTGCGTCACGGTGTCACTCCGCAGATCAACAGTTTTATAAGTCATTTATGGCTCCAGCCCACGTATAATATAGCTCTATAGCTACCAATTTAATAGCAATTTTCATTCGCGCTGCTCCAGGAAATTCTTCAGCATCGCGTGGCCGTGTTCGGTCAGGATCGATTCGGGGTGGAATTGCACCCCCTGAATCGGCAGTTCCTTGTGGCGCACGCCCATGATTTCGCCGTCGTCCGTCCAGGCGGTGACGGCCAGCACCTCGGGGCAGGACGCGCGCTCAATCGCCAGCGAGTGGTAGCGGTTCACGGTGAACTGCCTGGGCAAATCGGCAAACACGCCGTGCTGCGTGGTGGTGATCACGCTGGTCTTGCCATGCATGAGCTGCTGCGCCCGAACGATAGTGCCGCCAAACGCGCTGCCGATGGCCTGGTGGCCGAGGCAGACACCCAGAATCGGCAGCTTGCCGGCAAAGTGCTGAATTGCCGCCACCGAAATACCGGCCTCAAGCGGCGAGCACGGGCCGGGCGAAACCACCAGCAAATCCGGCGCGCGGGCGGCCATGTCGGCCAGCGTGATTTCGTCATTGCGAAAGACTTCAACCTCGGCCCCCAACTCGCCAAAATACTGCACGATGTTGTAGGTGAAGCTGTCGTAGTTGTCGATCATCA
>CAYJMW010000009.1:0-81391 GCA_964371235.1 uncultured Polaromonas sp. | reverse complement strand
TCGCCAAAATACTGCACGATGTTGTAGGTGAAGCTGTCGTAGTTGTCGATCATCAGGAGTTTCATTCGGATCCCTTTTTAGTTTCCAACGCCAAGGCGCAAAGACGCAAAGAACGCGAAGGAAGTCATAACTGATTGGCTATTCTTTTGATGGAACCCTTGAGCAAAGGCACATTGAAGTTGATCAGCAAGCCAAGACGGTGCCCTGACAGGCGAAGGTAGGTCAGCAACTGTGCATGATGCACCGGCAACAGGTCCTGAACGGCTTTGACTTCAACCACCACACAAGCGCCCACGACCATGTCCATTCGGTAGCTCATACCCAGTTCGGTGCCTTTGTAGAAGCACGCTACGTCGCATTCTCGCTGCACAGCGATGCCGCGCTGACTCAACTCCATGTCCAGAGCTGCACAGTACGCCGACTCCAAAAGCCCCGCACCGAGCTCTCGATGCACTTCCAGGGCCGCATCCACCACCGATGCGGCAACAGCGTTAATGTCATTGGCCTTTGCAAACTTTGCGAACTTTGCGAACTTTGCGTCTTCGCGCCTTTGCGCTGGAAACTCAACCCCCGTATTCATTCCAGCCCCTCCTCGACCAGCTCGCTGGCGCGCAGCAGCGCCCGCGCCTTGGCTTCGGTTTCTTTCCACTCTGTCTCGGGCACCGAGTCGGCCACAATGCCCGCGGCCGCCTGCACATAGAGCGTGCCGTCCTTGATGATGCCGGTGCGGATCGCAATGGCCACGTCCATGTCACCGGCGTAGCTGAGGTAGCCGCAGGCGCCGCCATACAGGCCGCGCTTGGTGGGCTCCAACTGGTCAATCACTTCCATCGCATGCACCTTGGGCGCGCCGGTCAGCGTGCCGGCCGGGAAGGTGGCGCGCAGCACGTCCATGCTGGTCATGCCGTCATTGAGAACGCCTTCAACATTGCTCACGATGTGCATGACGTGGCTGTAGCGCTCCACGGCGAAAGCCTCGGTGACCTTTACCGTGCCGGTTTTGGCGATGCGGCCGATGTCGTTGCGCGCCAGGTCAATCAGCATGACATGCTCGGCGCGCTCTTTCGGGTCGTTGATGAGTTCCTGCTCTGCGGCCTTGTCCGCCTCTGGCGAAGAGGCGCGCGGCCGGGTCCCCGCGAGCGGCCTGATAGTGACCATTTGCCCCTGCCCGGTCTGCTCCTGCCGCACCAGAATTTCGGGCGATGCGCCGACCACATGAAAGTCGCCAAAGTGATAGTAGTACATGTAGGGCGAGGGATTGAGCGAGCGCAGGGCGCGGTACAGGCTCAAGGGCGATTCGGTGTAGCGCTTCTTGATGCGCTGGCCCACCTGCACCTGCATGAAGTCACCCGCTTCGATCAGCTCTTTGGCGCGCACGACCGCGGCCAGGTAATCAGCCTTGGCAAAGTCGCGCTCGGCGGGGTAGCCTTGCGAGGGCAAGACCCGCGGCGCGCTGACCGAGTATTTGAGCTGGTCCTTGAGCTCGCGCAAGCGCTTTTTGGCGTTGGCGTAGGCCTCGGGCAGCGCCGGGTTGGCATAGACGATGAGATACAGCTTGCCCGACAGGTTGTCGATCACGGCCAGCTCTTCGCATTGCAGCAGCAAGATGTCGGGGCAACCGAGCGTGTCGGGCGGGCAAGAGCTTTCGAGTTTTTTCTCGATGTAGCGCACCGTGTCATAGCCAAAGTAGCCGGCCAGCCCGCCGCAAAAGCGCGGCAGACCCGGCCGCAGCGCCACCTTGAAGCGCTTCTGGTAGTCGCTGATGAAGTCGAGCGGGTTCACCTTCGATGTTTCAACCACCCGGCCATCGGTGACCACCTCGGTCAGCATGTCAGGCCCAAAGCCCGAGGCGCGCACCAGCGTGCGGGCGGGCAGACCGATAAAGCTGTAGCGGCCAAAGCGCTCGCCACCGACCACCGATTCCAGCAGGAAGCTGAACTTGCCGCTGTCTTTGGAAAAGGCCAGTTTGAGATAGAGCGAGAGCGGGGTCTCCAGGTCGGCGAACGCCTCGACCATCAGCGGAATGCGGTTGAAGCCCTGGGCCGCCAGGCTTTTGAATTCGAGTTCAGTAATCACAATGGGTCCTTCGCGAATGGACAACGCACTTGAAAGCGCCGCCATCTGTCATTCAACATCCCCCAGAAAGCTGGGGCCGGGAGGCTCGTTGCGCAGGGCAAGAGCCTGTCAAAACCGTGATGACGCAGGGCCTGCGGCAAAGACACGATTCAGGTCAACGCGCAAACGCGTAATGACCCGGGCGCCTCAGGCGTGCGGGAACTGACAGGCCCGCCAAAGCCAGGCTCCCCGCCCTGCACAAGCTGTTTGAATGATGCGATGAAATACCATGTGACCCAAAGTGTAGCAAACAGCCTGACTGCTTTTGCCCGAAGTGCCAAAAATGACAAAACCTTCACGCTGGCGCGGCTTATCTCGCAAACCCTCTTGCGGATGGCGCATCACGGACTTTAAAATCAAATTCTTAAATAGAACGACCGTTCTATTTTGTTAACCCTTCTGGAGGCTTTTCATGACTTTTCCTTTGCGCTGGCTGGCTGGCCTGGCTGGTTTGATGCTGTCTCTTGGCGTCCTGGCCGCACCGGTCGAGGTGTCGGGTGTCAAGCTGGACAATCCGGTCGAAGTTCACGGCACGCAACTGCAGCTTAACGGCGCAGGCGTTCGCTACAAGGTGGTTTTCAAAGTGTACGTGGGTGGCCTGTACCTGGCAAAAAAAGCCGCGACACCGGAAGAAGCGTATGCGGTACCTGGCCCCAAACGCATCAGCCTGACCATGCTGCGCGAAGTGGACTCCAATGAACTCGGCAAAGCCTTTACCAAGGGCTTTCAGGACAATGCGCCGAAAGAGCAAATGTCCAGGCTGATTCCGGGGCTGATCAAAATGGGGGAAATTTTTGCCGCCCAGAAGAAGCTGCAGGCCAGCGACAGCATCACCGTTGACTGGATTCCCGGCTCGGGCACGGTCATCTCGGTCAAGGGAAAAGCGCAGGGCGAACCGATCAAGGAGCCCGAGTTTTTTGTCGCCATGATGCGCATCTGGCTCGGCCCAAAGCCAGCCGACTGGAAACTCAAGGACGAACTGCTGGGCAAGGCGTCCTGAAGGCGCGCTGAGCTGGTTTCAGCGGCCTGAGGCGTTGTGCGGCGCGGGCAGCGCAAGCCGCATCGCGTCGATCACGGCCTTGTAATCCGGTTTGCCAAAGATGGCGCTGCCGGCCACAAAGGTGTCTGCTCCAGCCGATGCCACGCGCGCGATGTTGTCAACCTTGATGCCGCCATCGACTTCAAGGCGAATATCCTTGCCGCAAGCGTCAATGCGGGCCCTGGCGTGCTCGATCTTGCGCAGCGCCGAGTCAATGAAGCTCTGCCCGCCAAAACCGGGGTTGACGCTCATGATCAGAATCAGGTCAAGGTCGTCAATGAGCCAATCGAGCACATCGAGCGATGAGGCCGGATTGAACACCAGCCCGGCCTTGCAGCCGCTGGCCTTGATGGCCTGCACGCTGCGGTGCACGTGGCCGGAAGCTTCGGCGTGAAAACTGATCAGGTCGGCGCCGGCGGCGGAAAACGCGGCGGCCAGGCTATCGACCGGCTCGACCATCAGGTGCACGTCCATCGGCACCGCCGTGCCATCGGCTTTTTTCGCGTGCGGCTTGAGCGCCTGGCAAACCATCGGCCCAAAGGTCAGGTTGGGTACGTAGTGGTTGTCCATCACGTCGAAGTGAATCCAGTCAGCGCCCGCCGCAATGACGGCTTTGAGCTCGTCTCCCAGGCGGGCGAAGTCGGCCGACAAAAGGGAGGGGGCAATCCGGTAGGTGGGCGGCTTGGGTTTACTCATGACCGGATTGTCGCAGCAAGCGGGGTTTGCGGTGGCGCGGTTAACATGCGGGTTTGCAGCCCCAGGAACGAAGCGCCGGGCCGCCCCAAGCGAAGTTCAGCCCCCTCGGGGGGCAGAGAGCTACATGAAGTGAGCGAACGTGGGGGCCCCCTCTACCATGCCGAAATACCAGTTTTCCTGCGAAGTCACCCCGGCCTACCTGCCCGAGCAATCCGCGCCCGGCGAGGGGGTGTATGGTTTTTCCTATACCGTCACGGTCACCAACACCGGCGACGTGGCGGCCCAGCTGATTTCGCGCCACTGGATCATCAGCGACGCCAATGGCCACACCGAAGAAGTCAAGGGGCTGGGCGTGGTCGGTCATCAGCCCCTGCTCAAACCGGGCGAGTCGTTCCAGTACACCAGCGGCTCGCGCCTGCGCACTGCCAGCGGCACCATGTACGGGAGTTATTTTTGCGTTGCCGAAGACGGCGAGCGCTTTGAGGCGCCGATTCCGATGTTTGTGCTCGAAGCGCAGTCGGGCAACGGCAGCACCGGTCGAATTTTGCACTGACACTTGCCGTGCGCCGCTTCGCGCAATAGCGTTTCCCCAGCCGCTGCGCTGTCAGCCCTTTCCTACGTGTCGGCCAAGGCGATGCATGTAAACTAAGGTGGCGATGTTTTTTTCTTGACGATCACCGGTTTTTTCCCATCTGCTCCTGGCGCCGCAACGGCCCCTACGCGCGCCACGCCCGCAAACCGGCATGGCTGCAACCGCCCCAACCCGATAGCGTGGAGACCCACCCGTATGAATGAAATCATGACCATCTGGGCCGAGTGGATCAAGCCATCAGCCGGATTGCCGACCGTGCAGTGGTCAATTTTGCTGGCGCTGGCCGCCGCCGCCGGCCATCTGGTGAACCGCTACAGCGGCCTGCCCAAGGTGATTGGCTATTCGGCAGTTGGCGCGCTGGCTGGTTTTGCCGGGTTTACGGGCGCGGTCTGGCCGTTGCAGGGAACCGGTCTTTTTCTGCTGGAGCTGGGCGTTGCCGTGGTGCTGTTTGAGGCGGGCGGGCGCATTCCGCTGCGCTGGTTTCGCCACAACCCGATGGTGCTGGTGCAAAGTCTGACCGAATCGGCGCTGACATTTTTCGCGGTGCACTGGCTGCTGGGCCAGATGGGCGTGCGCGAAGTGGTGGCCGAATCGCTCGCGCTGCTGGCCATGGCAGCTTCTCCGGCCGTGCTCTCGCGCGTGGTCATGGACACCCGCGCAGCCGGACCCGTGACCGAGCGCGCGATGGTGCTGTCCACCCTCAGCACACTGTATGCCCTGACGCTTTGCAGCGCCCGCGCCGGCATGTTGTCCAGAGGCGAGGCCGGACTTGCCGGCAGCCTTTACCCGGTGCTGGTGGTGCTGGGCATGTCGGTGGTGGTGGGTGGCTTGCTGGCCCTCACGCTGCGAACCGCGCTGCGCGTGATGAGCCCGACCAGCGAGAACACGGCCATTTTGCTGCTGGCGCTGATTGCCGCCGGCGCCGCGCTGGCCTCCAACTTTGGCGGCTCGGCGCCGCTGGCGGCCTTGCTGGGTGGCATGCTGCTCAAGCAAATGAGTCCGCGGCCCTGGTCCTGGCCGCGGCAAATGGGCACCGCGTCGTCCATGCTCACCATGCTGATGTTTGTACTGGTGACCGTGGTCGCCGCGCAGGCCGACTGGCATGGTCCGGTCGCCGCCTTGGTGCTGGCGCTGATCGGGGCGCGCATGCTGGCCAAGATTGCGGGCGTTGCGCTGGGCAATGTCGGCAGCGGAGCGAGCTGGAAACAGGCCTTGTGGGTCGGCTGCGCGATGTCGCCGATGTCGTCGGTGGCATTGCTGCTGGTGTCGCAATATGTGGCGGCTTCCACCACGCTCGGGGGCGAAATCGCCAGCGTGGCCTTGCCCACCATCCTGCTGATGGAGCTGCTCGGCGCCGTGCTGGCCACGGTGGCCATCTACCGCGTCGGCGAAAGCTCAAAACCCTGGGCCCCGCTGACGCGCAGCCCCTCGACGGGACCCGTCCATGAGTCTTGAAGCCTTCCAGAAATCCGCCGCCCTGTCGCTGGGGGTTGAACTCGAGCTGCAGCTCGTGAACACGCACGACTATGACCTGGCCCCCTACGCCGTTGACATGCTGCGCATGATGAGAAAAATACCGCTGCCCGGCGCGGTGGTGCCCGAGATGACATCGAGCATGATTGAAATTTCGACCGGCGTGTGCCATTCGGCGTCCGAGGTGCTGGGCCAGCTCTCGCAAATTCGCGATGCACTGGTCAAATGCGCCGACAAGCTCAATATTGCCGTGGTTGGCGGCGGCACGCACCCGTTCCAGCAGTGGCACGAGCGCCGCATTTACGACAAGCCGAGATTCAGGGAACTGTCGGAGCTTTACGGCTATCTCTCAAAGCAGTTCACCATTTTTGGCCAGCATGTGCATGTGGGCTGCCCCGACGCCGACAGTGCGCTGCTGATGCTGCACCGCATGTCGCGCTACATCCCGCATTTCATCGCGCTGTCAGCCTCATCGCCCTACGTGCAGGCGCAAGACACGGCGTTTGACTCGGCGCGGCTCAATTCAGTGTTCGCGTTTCCGCTGTCGGGCCGGGCGCCCTTCACGCTGACCTGGGATGACTTCACCGTGTACTTCAACAAGATGACGCGCACCGGCGTGGTCAAGAGCATGAAAGACTTCTATTGGGATATTCGGCCCAAACCCGAGTTTGGCACGATCGAAATCCGGGTCTTTGACACCCCGCTCACGGTCGGCCGCGCCGCCGCGCTGGCGGGCTACGTGCAGTCGCTCGCATCCTGGTTCCTGGAGGAGCAGCCGTTCATGCCAAGCGAGGACGACTACCTGGTCTATACCTACAACCGCTTTCAGGCCTGCCGCTTCGGCCTGGAAGCGCTGTACGTGGATCCGGCCAGCGGCGAGCACATGCCGCTGCGCGACCACATCCTGGCCACCATGGCCAAAGTCCACGAGCACTCGCACAAACTCGGCGCCAGCGCCGGCATCCACCTGCTGCGCAGCAGCGTCGAGCAGGGCAACAATGACGCGCGCTGGCTGCGCGAACGCCAGACCCAGGAGAGCCTGCTGGCCGAAGTGGTGCGCCAGTCGGCGCAAAAATTCCGCGGACTGCCGGTTTAGCGTGGTGATGCACATAAACCATGGGTGAATTCGAACTGATCGCACGCTACTTCACACGTCCCGCGGCGCGGGCTGCCCTGGGCGTGGGCGACGACTGCGCGCTGCTGCAGCCCGCGCCCGGCACGCAACTGGCCATTTCATGCGACATGCTGGTTGAAGGCCGGCATTTTTTTGTCGGCGCGGATCCGTTCAAACTCGGGCACAAGGCGCTGGCGGTGAACCTGAGCGACCTGGCGGCCTGCGGCGCCAGACCGCTGGCCTTCACGCTGGCGCTGGCGCTGACTGAAGCCGATGACGCGTGGCTGGACCCTTTTTCGCGCGGCCTGTTTGCGCTGGCCGATGCCCACGGCTGCGAACTCGTCGGCGGCGACACCACGCAGGGGCCGCTGAACATCTGCATCACCGTCTTTGGCGAAGTGCCCGTCGTGAATGGCAAGAGCCAGGCGCTGCTGCGCTCGGGGGCCATGGCCGGTGACGACGTGTATGTCAGCGGCACGCTGGGTGACGCCCGGCTGGCGCTCGAAGCACTGCGCGGCACGGTTGCCTTGCCCGCCGGGGTGCTTGCACAGGCGCGGCAGCGGCTGGAGCAACCCACGCCGCGCGTGGCGCTGGGCCTGGCGCTGCGCGGCGTGGCCAGCGCCGCCATTGACGTGAGCGACGGCCTGCTGGGCGACCTGCGGCACATCCTGCAAGCGTCCGCCGTGGGGGCCACGATCAACACCTCGGTCGCTATGACTTTAATAGCTGCCTGCGCCCGTTCTGACTGGGCCAGCAGCATTATTTTTTCTGAAAAACAACTCGACTTCGTGCTGGCGGGCGGCGACGACTACGAGCTGGTTTTCACCGCACCAGCCTCGGCGCGGCAGGCGGTGCAGGACGCGGCGCAGCAGGCGCAAACACCGGTGACCCGCATCGGCCGCATCGATGCCGAGCCCGGTCTGCGGCTGATTGACGCCCAGGGCAACACACTGACGCGCAGCTTCCCGTCGTTTGACCATTTTGCATAATTCCAGGTCAACCATGACCGATAGCCCTGCACCCCCCACGCCCGATAGCGCACCCCGGCCCAATTCCAGGTTTTTGCTGGCGCACCCCGCGCACTTCATCGCCCTGGGTTTTGGCTCGGGGCTGAGCCCGGTGGCCCCCGGCACCGCCGGCACCTTGTGGGCGTGGCTGTCGTTTGTGGTCTTGCAGCACTGGCTGCCGCCGGCCGGGATGGGATGGCTGATTGCGGTGTCGCTGCCGGTCGGCTGGTGGGCCTGCACCGTCACGGCCCAAGACATGCGTGTTGCCGACCCCGGCAGCATCGTCTGGGACGAGGTGCTGGCGTTCTGGCTGGTGCTGTGGCTGGTGATGCCCGCCAGCCTCGCGACGCAAGGGGTGGCCTTCTTGCTGTTCCGCTTTTTTGACGCCGTCAAATTCGGGCCCATGGCCTGGGCCGACAAAACCTTCAAGGGCTTCGGCTGGCGCGGCGGTTTCGGGATTTTGCTCGATGACATCGTGGCCGCGTTTTGCACGCTGCTGGTGATTGCGCTGTGGAGGTTCTGGTGAGCCGGAAATTGCTATCAGAAAAAGAGCTGGCTGTGCCCGTTCTTGTTGGGCAATTGGCCGATTTGCTTCAGAAAAAGCAGTGGATGCTGGCCGCCGCCGAGAGCTGCACCGGTGGCCTGATTTCTGCGGCCTGCACCGGGCTGGCCGGTTCCAGCGACTGGTTTGAGCGCGGCTTTGTTACCTATTCCAACGAAGCCAAGACCGACATGCTCGGCGTAGACGGCGCGCTGATCGCCGCCCACGGCGCGGTCAGCGAAGCAGTGGCGCGGGCCATGGCGCAGGGCGCGATTGGCCATTCGCGCGCGCAGATCGCAGTGGCCGTCACGGGCGTCGCGGGCCCCAGCGGCGGCAGCAAGGGCAAGCCGGTGGGAACGGTCTGGTTCGGCTTCCTGGTCGATGGCCGCCTCAGCAGCGAAATGAAGCACTTTGACGGTGACCGCGCCGCCGTGCGCGCCGCCACGGTTCAGCACGCGCTGCAGCGGCTGGTGCAACTGCTGGCCGGAGACCCACCGGCCTGAAACTCAGGCCTTGATCAGATGGGCTTCCAGCCCGCGCCGCGGCGAGGGCCCCACCGGCGGCGCATAACCGAGCCGGGCCCACATCTGCACCGTGTAACGCGGCGGCGGGGCTTGCAGCAGGGCGTGGATATCGGCATAGGGCCCGGCTTGCTCCGGGTATTCCTGCAGTGCCTGAGACAGCGGCTGCATGGACAGGCCGTGCGCGGTCGCGGCCAGTTGCGCACGGGCATAAGCCCGCCCGGCGTTGACCTGCGCCCTGCGCTCATTGCCTTCGGTCACCATCCAGAAAAACGCTGGCGTCGCGGCGATCTTCGTATTGAAGTCCTTGATCTGCCCGGTGGTGGCGGCGTCATCCGGCCCCGGCGCCTTGCTGCGGTCAAACAGGCCAAGCGCCGTCAGCGCGCGCACCATGGGCGTGTTGATGGTGAGGCCATCGCGGTGCTCGGCGATTTCGGTCGGCCCGATCCGCAGCACCTTGAATGACTCCATCACCGTGCGCGGCGTCACCAGTTCGATGCGCCAGGCTTCGCTGGCGATGGCGCGGTGCTTTTGCAGGGCTTCGGGTTGGGCCGCACCGAGGAAGCCGGTGCGTACCGGATGCGGCAGGGCGCTCGCGGCCATCGCCTGCATGGCTTCTGGAGCAGGCTCGCGCGGCTCGTAGGCTTCGCGGTTGGTGTGCCGCCTGAGGATGTGGGCGAACAGCGGGTCCGGCTTGATGGTGGCGTCAAGGCTCAAACGGATGCGCGCGACGGGCCGTGTGTCCAGCGCGGCCGGGCCGAACTCGCCTTGCGGGAACAGTTCGATGTCGGCGCGCAGGCCGCGCTGCCGCGCCGCCAGGTCCAGCAGTTCGAGAAACGTTCCCTGGCTCATCATGATCTGGCGCGACAGCGGGTCGGTCTCGGGCAGCAGGCGCGTGAGATCGCAGTAAAGCGTGATCTCACCCGGCTGGCGCAAGTCCACCAGCCAGGATTGCAGGTTGTGCGAATGCGGCGCCAAAATCGCGTAGCTGAGGACCCAGCGGCGCACATCGGCGGTGTCGGCAGCGGGGCCGTTCCAGGCGGCGACGGCTTCGGGCGACAGGCTGGACGAACAGCCGGCCAGGCCGGCAGTAGCACCCAGCACCACGCCACCACCGGCGAGTCGGACAAACTTCCTGCGGTTCATGACGCGCTTCTTTGCAGCCGCCGCGGCAAAGCGGCACTTGCTTGCCTTGACTCCAGCAGCCCCAGTTCGCCCAGTGCCGAGCGCAGCGCTTCGGCAAAAGGTGTGTGCGGCTCGGCACCAGTGAGTGCGGCCATGCGTGTGTTGACCAATGCATGCGGCGTGCGCCACAAGTAACGCATTTCGCACAACGATGCCATTTGCGGCATGACCAGACCGAGCACCCGCAGCAGCGGCCACGGCATCGTGCCGACTCGCAAGCGCCCGCCAGCGGGCAGCCAGCCCTGCTCCCACGCAATGTCGGTCAGCGCGTCAAGCCAGTCCTGACCGGTCAGGCTGTAGCCGGCAAAGTGCAGCGTCTCGAACGCAGGCAGCGCGCTTCGCCGCCCGGCCACTTCGACAAAGCTGCGCGCCAGGTCGGGCAGCCAGGCCCAGGCCGTCGGCACGTTCATCGGGCCCGGATAAGTGAACTTGCCGCGCTGAATGTCCTTGACCATCACCAGATCAAGCCATGAGCCGGTGCCACTGCCAAAGAAGTCGCCGGCGCGGATCACCACCGCCTTCATCGCACCGTCCGCGGTGGCGGCGGCGAGCTGCTGCTCCAGCGCGATGCGGATCCGGCCCTTGACCGTGCTCGCCTGCTGCGCCGTCTCCTCGCGCAGCCGCGCGGGCATGGACGCGCCGAAGTTATAGACATTGCCGGGCAGCATCAGCGTGGCGCCGAGCGCGCGGCTGACGCGGATTGCCGCGTCCATGAGGGCCGGCGCCTGAATCCGCCAGGCGCGATGCGTGTAAGGCGGGTTCAGCGCATGAACCACGACCTGCGCGCCTTGCCCGAGCGCGGCCAGCGCTGCCGTGTCGGCCGGGTCCGCTGCCAGCCACTGCACACCTGGCACAGCCGGGCCGGAGGCGCCCGGGCGCACTTGGCCCAGCACCTGCCAGCCCGCCTGGGCGAAGGCGCGCGCCGCTGCAAGGCCAAAACGGCCGCGGGCGCCGAGGATGAGGACAGAAGAAGCTTGCGTCATGAAAAAACTCCTGAGTTGCGTGTTGATGGGAGCATTGTCAAACCGCGCCGGTTGTTCGACAATCCATTAACTGCTGATATCTGATATTCACAAATGAATAAGGACTTTGACTGGCGCCTGGTGCGCTCCTTCCTGGCCGCGCTGGAGCAGGGCAGCCTGCTCGGCGCGGCCCGCGTTTTGAAGGCCAGCCAGCCGACCGTTGGCCGCCACGTTGCCGAGCTGGAGGCGCAACTGGGCGTGCTGCTGTTCGAGCGCACCGGCCGCGGCCTTATGCCCACGCCCATGGCGCTGCGCCTCGCAGCGTCGGCACGGGCGATGGAAAGCGGCGCCGACCAGCTGGCGCGTAGTGTTTCGGGGGCCGAAGCGGGCATCTCGGGCTCGGTGCGCATCACGGCCAGCCAGCCGGTGGCCTGCTACCTGCTGCCGCCCATTCTGGCGCAGATGCGGCAGGCCCTGCCCGAGGTGCAGGTGGAACTGGTGGCCAGCAACGCGGTGAGCAACCTGCTGCGGCGCGAAGCCGATATTGCGCTGCGCATGGTGCAGCCCGACCAGGCCAGCCTGGTGGCCAAGCGCATCGGCAAAGTCACCATCAGCGCCTATGCGCACCGCGACTACCTGCGCCGCCGCGGCACGCCGCGGCAGATGGCGGACCTGCTGGGCCACGAACTGGTGGGCAGCGACCGCGATGAGACCATGCTGCGCGGCTTTGCCAGCTTTGGTTTTCCGGTGGCGCGGGAGGCTTTCGCCTTTCGGTCAGACGACCTGATCGCCTACTGGGAAGCGGTGCGCGCCGGCCTGGGCGTGGGCTTTCTTGCCGACTACCTGGCGCGCGGCGACAGCCATCTGGTGCCGCTGCTGCCAATGATCAAAATCCCGCCGCTGCCGATCTGGCTGACCGTGCACCGCGAGATCCGCACCAGCCGCCGCATCCGTGCCGTGTACGATTTTCTCAGCCAGGCCGTTCCCAAAGCGCTGTAGCCGTGGGATGCCACGCTTTTTTAAGCGCCGGCCGAACCAAAAAAGAAACGCTCCTCCACAATCTTGTCGGCCTTCACCGTGTAGAGGCCGACCTCGTCCATGGCCATGCGCGTGCCGCCCTTGGGCGTGACATCTAGCGTGAAGCGCACCACAAACTGCTGCCCATGCACATACGGGCCTTCGACCTTGACGCTGTGAATCTCGTGGTTCGCGTACCACCACGCACCCTTGCCCTCCACCGCCGCGCGGCCCTTGAGCACGGCCATGTCGCCCGGCATGGGTTCCATGGACACGATGTCGTCTGACCAGAAGGCGCGGCCCGCTTCTTCAAACTTGCCGTCCCTGAGCAACTGGGTAAAGGCTTGCGCCAGTTCTTGCACAGTCATGGGAATCTCCTGTGAGTGGGTTGGGATTTATTGGGGTCAGACCCCAATAGATCCCAATAGATCCAATTTTCCATCAAAGCAAATGACGGCCCTGCCAGCATAGTTATTCAACAAATCAGCCAGCAGCCCACGTCGATATTGATTATTTAGCTATATAAAACGAAGCGCTTCAGGCTTCAACCGCAGCCCCCGTGTCGGCCCCAAGGTCCCCGGCAATCAGCCTGAACTGCTCCAGCGCGGCTTCGAGGTCATCCACAATCTCCTGCGCGATCACATCCGGTGGCGGCAAGTTGTCGCTGTCGGCCAGTGAGTCATCTTTCAGCCAGAAAATATCCAGACTGGCTTTGTCCCGGGCGATCAGGTCAGCGTAGTCATACACACGCCAGCGGCCATCGGGGCCGGTGTCGCCGCCCGTTCGGCCTGAGCCTGTCGAAGGCTCTGCGCTCCACGTCGCCTTGCGCTCATGCCGGTTGGCCGGGTTGTACAGCTTGACGAACTCTTCCAGATGCTCGCGCTTAAGCGGATTGGTCTTGAGCGTGAAGTGCTGGTTGGTGCGCAGATCGTAAATCCACAGCTTCTTCGTCCACGGCGTTTCACTGGCTGGCTTGCGCTCAAAAAACAGCACATTCGCCTTGACGCCTTGTGCGTAGAACAGGCCCGTAGGCAGGCGCAGCAGCGTGTGCACATCGCACTCGTGCAGCAGCTTCTTGCGAATGGTTTCGCCAGCGCCGCCTTCAAACAGCACGTTGTCGGGCAGCACCACCGCCGCGCGGCCCTGCTGCTTGAGCAGCGTCTTGATGTGCTGCACAAAGTTGAGTTGTTTGTTTGAGGTGGTGGCCCAGAAGTCATCCCGCTCGATCACGTCTTTCTCGGTGCTCACCCGGCCTTCCGCGCCGGTGATCATGGTGCTGCTCTTCTTGCCAAAGGGCGGATTCGCCAGCACCACGTCATAACGCTCGCCAGGGTCGGCGGCCAGTGCGTCGGCCACCACAATGGGAACCGATTTGTCCGAGCCAATGCCGTGCAGCATCATGTTCATGGCCGCCAGGCGCGCAGTGCTCTGCACCAGTTCCCAGCCGCGCAGAGCTTTTTCTTTGAGATGCTTCTTCTGCTCGCGCGTGAGATTCGGGTTGTGCTGCGCCACATGGTTGTGCGCGGCCAGCAAGAAGCCGCCGGTGCCACATGCCGGGTCGCAAATCGTCTCGCCCGGCTTGGGCGCTATGCAGTCCACCATGGCCTGAATCAGCGGGCGCGGCGTGAAGTACTGCCCGGCCCCGCTCTTGGTGTCTTGCGCGTTCTTCTCCAGCAGGCCTTCGTAGGCATCGCCTTTCACGTCGGCGCCCATGGCCGACCAGTTTTCACAATCAATCAGGTCCACCACCAGGCGGCGCAGCTTGGCCGGGTCCTGGAACTTGTTTTGCGCCTTGCCGAAGATCAGGCCGATGGTGCCCTTCTCGGCACCCAGCTTTTCCAGCGTGTGGCGGTAGTGGTCAAACAGATCATCGCCATCACGCGCTAGCAGTGAGGGCCAGTCAAAGCCCTTGGCGATCGGGCTGGGCTGGCTCCACGGCGGCTGGCTGCGCTCGTCGGCCATCTTGAGAAACAGCAGGTAGGTGAGCTGCTCGACATAGTCGCCGTAGCTCATGCCGTCGTCGCGCAGCACGTTGCAGTAGTTCCAGAGCTTCTGGACGATGGTGGCTGAGTTCATGGGTTGAGTTTCGCTGTGTTAAGCAGGCCGCGCAGCAGGGCTTTTAGCCATGCCAGCGCGCGGTCAGGGTCGTTGGAATTCATCTCAATCGGCAACAGGCCCGGCTTGCCAGAGTCGACTTGCTGCAGCAGCACTGTGGCGACTTGATCCAGTCCGGGTTTTTCGAGCAGGCGACCAATATCGTGGCCCAGCATGCGCGGGCCCGCAAGCTCGTAGTCAAAATCATCGTCCTGCGTCCAGCCGGCAAATTCGTCCCAAAGCCGCGTCTCATTGTCGGCCACCAGGTAGTGGTGCAGGATCATCTGTAGATCGTGTGCGTCCTTGCGCGGAAAAGCATAGTGCCGGTCTTGCCAGCAAACGATTTTGAGCAACGCAAGGGCCGGTAGTGACACCACTCTGGTTTGCACCCTGCCCGGCAGCAATACCGGATGCGCAGTTGCAAGCGCCTCGCGAAAACCAAACACGTCCATGACGAAATCGCCACGCGGCGGCCATGCAATTTTTCGCTCGTTGGACTCGACGCCACCGAATGGCACCAGATCAACCGGCCAGCCATTGCTGTGCCGCAGCCGGTGCGCCGCGCTCGTTGATGCCACAAAAACGCCGCTTGAAGTCAGGCGCTTGCTTAACGCCTCAAACGCCGCCCAGTCAGGCACGGCCAAGGCAAAGTCAATATCTTCGGTTTGGCGCTGCATGCTGATGCCGCACCGATACTGCAGGTGCAAGTCTCGCGCAAAAGCGCCTGCAATGAGCGGGGCGATGCCTATCGGCGCCGCGGCAGCCTCAACATCCGCAACCACGCGGGCGTGCAAGGCCAGCTCAGGCCGCTGGGAGAAGTCGAGCAAGGTATTCGTCATAAACCAGTTGTGCGGTTTCAATACAGCGGGCGTCACCCGTTGCCAGCAAGTCGGCATACACCAACACCGGGTGCACCGTGCCGGGACGGGCCGCCCATTGCACAGCGCCCCAAAACGGCTTGCGCCACTCAAGCACACGGTCACCCGCCTGCGTGCCACGGGCAATGGTCATCTTCTGCTCAATTAGCAGCCGTGGCGCAAGCGTGTCTGCATAGATGGTGAGTACGCCCGGCACCAGATAGTTAACCAGCAAGTTCGCCGCTGGTTCGCCCCCCCACAGCACTTGGGGCAGGTCAAGCAGCCAGGTTTTCCACCCGTCAAAATCGCTCACGGTGTAGGTTGCATGCAAGGTCCTGGCCCGCAGCCGGCGCGCATAGGTTAGCGCCCATTCGTCAAGCAAACGCTTGGTGGCGTTCAGGCGCCGGCGCTTGGCCAGCACCAGCAAATGCCCGGTTTGCTGCAGATCGGCCAGCACGGCCGGAATGGCGCCCAACGCCACCCCGGCCGCCGCCGCTATGGCGCGATGTGGGGCGTTGGCCAGCGCAGGGTCGCAAAGCAGCGCAAATATGACTTTCAGGCCGGTCATGGTGTAGGCCTTGCCAGCGTTGGGCGCCATATGCTCGACCTGCAGCTTGCGCCCCGTCACATACACCAGCAGGCCTGGGCCTTCAAGGTAGACATTGCCCGCCGCATCAGCAAACTGCTGCTTTTGCTCGCGCAGTTTTTTTGCCATGGGTGGCGTCAGGTATTCCGTCACCAGCAAAGTGGGGTGTCCGGTAGCAGTTGCGGCGTGCTGGAGCTGCATGGTTGCGGCGCCATGTGTTGCGGGTGTCAGCCTGCTTTTGGCTTCGACGACATAGTCCACCTGCGCCCCGCCGTTGCCCACACGCAGCCAGGCATCCGCCAGGAACGGTGGTGCATTCTGGGGCGGCTCCACCGCGACCACGGCAAGGCCCAACTGCTTTAACTCAGCCGTTGCACGCTCAATAAGAAGATTGGGGCCATCCATATGTTCAATATTTTAATTAGTTCATGTTTTATGAACACGTCGAGATTATAGACGAAATTCCACGCTTGTTCAATATTTTTATACGTTCACAAAACATGAACAGCCACATTGCAATGCTCAAGCACTCTTTTTCAGTCATCTCCGCCTGCAGCCAAATTCAGATATGCAGAGGCAGTTATCAAAACACTAGCGTGAAACTGGTTTAGCCCTTGTCGTTGGCCACCACGACCAGCTCTGCCAGCGGGTGCTTGGCGGCTACATAGCCCAGGTAGAACGAGAGGTGAAAATCCAGCGCGTTGGGGCCACTGCCACTGCGGGGCACCAGCGTCACGCGGCTGTGTGCGTCGGCCAGCTGCTGCGGCTGCTTGGCCTGGTGTGGGCCGTGGAACAGCCACACATCCGTAAACCCCGGCGCGAGCTTGGCCAGTTCGTCCAGCGTGGGCTGCACGTTCTCAAAATCCACCAGTGCGTGTAGTTCTTTCATCTGGGTTCTCCCTATTGAATCTGCCTCCAGCCCACATGGAATATGCGCAAACAGCTACGTTTTTGATAGTAATCAATTCCGCCGGATACAACTGATTCACCAAGTCCGTCAGATCAAATGCCCGTCATGGGGTTAGGCCCCACAAACACCGGGCGCTGCAGCCGCGAGGCACGCGGCACATTCACCACCACAAACTGGCGGCCAACGCCCGCCACCGTGCACACATCGTCATCGCGCAGCAGATTGCTGCTGACCTTGTGGCGGTCGTTCAACTGGCCCCACAGCACCGTGCGCAGTTGCGCGGCATCTGGCACGCCCTCCCACACCAAGCCGGTGGGCTTTTCGGCCACGCCCAAAACAATGGTGCCGCCCTGGGTGTTGGCCATGGCGGAATAGGACTCCCAAAAGCTGCCGGGCATGCCACCGCGTGCCGACTTGAATTCGGTGTCGATGCCCTCGGTGCTGGACTGCAGGGCGGAGACAAGGTCAAGCTGGCGCATGTAATAGCAAGTGTTTGATTTGTATGAATTTCTTCGGAATTTCCAGATTCACGTGTGATAACCCGTTGTTAAACAAAGCGTTTAGCAAACGCTAAACAAAGCCTAAGTCATTGAAAGGGAACAAGTTTTCCTGGGGCCGCGAGACGCCGCCTTTGTTAACCAGTTTGTTTTTCATTGTTTTTTTGATCCACCAAAACCCATTGCGAAACTGACCGTGATCCGGCGTTTCGGATGGTTTTCCCCGACTGCGATGACAACAGGTTGTGAATTTTCGTGAGCTTTTGCGCCTGACTCAGCACCTCAGGCCGCTTGTCCAGCAGCAGCTTGTCAATGTCCTCGCGCGACACTGGCTGGTGTTCACGCACCAGCGCCACGATCATGTCGCGGTAATACTGGCTGTCAAAACCCCGGTTGCGGATGTGCTGTGCCTTCTGGCCTGCCACCGCCGCAACACTGCCCGCCACCAACAGGTTGGGGTAACGCCCTTCCACCAGCTTGGCTGCCTTTAGCCGCTTGGCATCCTCCGCCGCAATGCGCTGGCCATTTTGCACTTTGTCCAGCAGCATGATGGTGGCAAGGTCTCGCTCGCCTTGCGCCATCAGTAGCCGGGTGTAGCGCACGTCCAAAATGCGCCCGCGCAGCGTCACCATCACGCGCTCGGGCTGCGACAGGTCATAGTCCGGCAGCGGGAAAAACCGCCGCCGTTGCGCCTGAAACATGCGCTTGATGCCGCCGCCCTGCGGCTCCTCACAAACCAACGCGAAAGAATACTGGTTATTCGTACAGATTCAATGTAACATTACATAGGTCACATAGTTAGTGAGAATCGCCATGAGTCAAGGTCCGAGCGGAAGAATGGTTGTCGAGTTGGAGCCTCAACTCAAGAAACGTCTGTATGCGTCTCTCGCGATAGATGGCCTAACTTTTAAGCAGTGGTTGATCTGGCAAACTGAACGTTACCTGTCAGATCGTGACCAGCCACTCTTGTTTGCCGCAGAGTCGTTGCCTCCGACTTATGCCAAGCAGGGCCGCCAGTAAAAAAAATCATCCCAGGACGACGCAATGAATTTCATTGAAAACGAATCAGAACAAAAACTCAGGGGTGGGTACTACACCCCGCCTGATTTAGCGATATTCATGGCGCAATGGGTCAAGGAGATCTCACCAAAAATGATCCTCGAACCTAGCTGCGGTGATGGTGTTTTTTTTAGCGCACTGTCCAAAGTCAAGGGCTTCAAAAAATCTACGATTGTGGGATTCGAACTCGATGCAGCCGAGGCTGCGAAAGCTCGCGAATGCGCGATCGACGCAAGACTAAGCGGCGCAACAATCCACTCCGCCGACTTTCTTCAATGGTCTTTGGATACGTTAAGAGGCAAGTCAGAGAAATTCGATGCCGTTGTTGGCAATCCGCCCTTTGTTCGCTATCAATATTTGCCCGAATCATTTCAAGTTAGAGCCGAAGCAATCTTCAAAGAACTTTCGCTGCCGTTTACCAAGCATACAAACGCATGGGTCTCGTTCGTACTTGCGTCTGTGGCACTACTTCGACCTGGTGGACGGCTTGTAATGGTTGTGCCCTCTGAGATTATTCACGTTACACACGCTCAGTCTTTGCGCACTTACCTCGGAAGCGTTTGTAGGCGTCTCGTCATCATCGATCCCGAGGAGCTATGGTTTAGTGACACTCTTCAGGGAGCGGTAATCCTGATGGCGGAAAAGAAATTCAACGAGACCGAAACAGCCGAGGGACTTGGAATTTATCCTGTTAAAGATCGTGAGTTCCTTCGCATGACGCCATCTGATGTGTTCAACAAACCGATTTCAATTAACGGAAAGACTGTGCGTGGCAAATGGACTCGCGCCTTGCTAGACCTTGAGACTAGATCGTTATTTGACGAATTGACAGATCGAGCAGGAGTGCATCAGTTTAAGGATATTGCTAAAGTTGACGTAGGTATCGTCACCGGGGCAAATAAATTCTTCCTTGTTCCGGACAGCGTCGTAGAAGCCTATGGTTTGGAGCAATGGGCGCATCCAATGTTCGGGCGAAGTGAACATTGCCCCGGGATCATTTACAACCAAGAACAGCACGCCACGAACGCCACTAAAGGCAATCCGACGAACTTTTTATGGTTCAACGAAAAAACCGGCACCATGGACCATGCGGCAAAGAGTTATATCAAGACAGGCGAACATCAGAGCTTGCATACCCGCTACAAGTGTCGTGTCAGATCACCTTGGTACACCGTGCCGTCAGTGTACTCAACCGAGATTGGAATGTTAAAGCGGTCACACAATACGCCTCGCCTAATACTCAATACTATTGGTGCATACACGACCGACACGGCCTACCGAATTCGTACAAGCAAAGTGGTCGCCGAGAAATTGGTGGGGTGCTTCGTCAACCCACTGACTGCTCTGAGCGCAGAGCTTGAGGGCCGCCATTACGGAGGTGGGGTGCTGGAACTAATCCCTTCTGAGATTGAGCGACTACTGGTGCCTCTGCCAGAAAAGGTGGGCATAGATTTAGTAAAACTTGATCAAGACATTCGCACCTTGTCGACACATCAAGTGCTGACGAATCAGGGCCAAGTCGTTCTAGGTGCGCTGGGGCTCTCAGAAGAAAAGCAGCATTGTGTTCTTGAAGGCTGGCGCAGTTTGCGTGATCGCCGTCAGCGCACTTCCAGCGAACCGTTGGACGCAAGCGATTAATCGATCTCCAGCACGAAGCGAGTCGAATCGGCTTTATCACGATAAAGTGCCAGTGTGCGGCCGATTAGATCGGGGCGCGCGATATAGGCGTGCATCGGCCCCCAACTGAGACGTGTCATAGCATTATTTTGTAGGTACGTTCGACTAGCAGTGTCGGTACTGTGGCCGATCCTGAGATCGAACTCACCATAGCTAATTCCCCTCAAAACCAATTGAAACTTGGCGAACGCCTGTTCAACCTTCCCTGACGCGTTCGTCGCAGCCCAAGTCAGATCAGGAAATACCTCATCTCTAAAGTAGTGACGTTGATCTGCCGCATCTGGAAGGAGTCCTTTGTCAAGGTTTATTGAACCAGTTGCATGCGTGCCTGCAGCATTGGGGATTGATAAATCACGACGGGTAAGTAGTTTGCTTTCCCATACGAGCTCAAACTCGACACCCACAGTAAGCGGAACAGGTGGCACCTTGACCCCGCCCACTATTGCCACAACCCCACCTTTTGGGGGTTTCGGCTTCTTGGGAGCAGCTTTGGCCTTCGCGAGTGCACGTCGAATTGGCAAAACCTTTAGCTTTATTCGCGCAACTGAATCGCTCGCGCCAGCACTCCCAGCAGACGTTGTGGGCCGAGGGGGTGGAATGGCCATTTCGTCGACCAAACGACCACTCGCAAGCATTGAATCCAATTCAGCAATCGAGCCGATTTTCAAGATGTTGCCGGGATAGTCTGTCGGCAGAATGGCAAGCTGAGCCTCGATGCCATCGACCACGGCCTTATCGTTTGCATCAGACAAATCAAAATGAAGCAGCATCCCCGCTTCAATATTGTTGTTCAGACCTCCAAGCGTCAGGTTGGCACTTCCGAGAAGTAACCTTGCGTGTGATTTGCCGCGAACCATATAAAGCTTTGGATGGAAAACGACCATCCGCGAACCGGTATCAACAACGTACAACCTGCCAGAGATGGCATGCAGACGTTTGAGCCCTTGATGCGACGTGATGTCATTTCGTATTCCGGCAAACACCGTGACTTGTGCTGAATGGGCTTTGAGCTGAGTCGCAATCTGGTCCACTCCGCTCTCGCTAACGAACGCCACACTTAGAACCACTTTTCTGATATCGGGCAGATTAAACAGTTCTCGAACTGCATCCGCGTGCGTACGAGGCGTAAACCCCTGCAAGATGAATTCCTTATGCGCCATATGCAAATCTTTCAAAGTTGAAATGGTTGCGGTAGTCAGGGTATGACTCGCTCACTCGGGTGAGGAGGCCGTACACGTCGTAGTTCACATTGACACCGCTGACCACGGCCTGCTGGTACTGCGTTCCTTCTTGGCCTCGATCACGCCCGCAGCTTTGCCGTCCAGGTAGAGCAGGTAGTCGGCAAAGCCGTAGCCGGGGTTGAGGGGGAATTCGCGCAGTGCCACACCGCGCGCGGCATGGATGTGGGCGTTGGCCATATCGCACACATGCCAGCCTGCCTGCACAAGCAGCGCGTCGATGGTTTGTCTGGCTTTGGCCTCTGGCGTCATGCGGTCCCTCTGGGGCCGATTCTAGGGTGCGTTGGCAACAGTGCTGCGCGCGCTGCCGCAGGAACCTCCGGATTGTTGAACAAATCCGGCCCTGGGCCACGTCGATATTCATTATGTTGCTATAACAAACGAAGCGTGCCAGGCTTCAACCGCTTGGCGCAGATCCTGGCCTGGGGTCAGGCGGATCGGCAGGGTGTGCATGGTGTCTCAGCCCCACGAACGGGTCAATAGTTCATCCAGTGCATGGGCAAGGCCCCGCATGGCGCTGCGGCTCAAGGCTGGCGCAGATGCCAGGCCTTGGGCCGCGTGAAGGTTTGAATGCCGTAGGTGGACAGGGTCAGGCCGATGCCGGAGTCGCCATAACCGCTCCAGGGCAGGCGCGGGCTGACGCGGTCGCAGCAGTTCCAGTACACGCTGCCGGCGTTGATCTGGGCCAGCAGCGTTTCGGCGCGCTCGCGGTTGGGCGTGAAAACACCGGCTGTCAGGCCATAACGGGTGTCGTTCATGAACTGCACCGCTTCCTCGTCGCTGCTGACCTTCTGGATGCCGATGATGGGGCCGAAGGATTCTTCGCGCATCAACTCCATCGAATGGTTCACATCGCTGAACACCGTGGGTTCATAGCCATTGCCGGGGCCGTTGAGGCGTTTGCCGCCGCACAGCAGCGTGGCGCCTTTGGCCAGCGCATCGGCCACCTGGGCATCCAGCAGGTCCAGCTGCGGCGCGCGGGTGATGGCGCCGATGTAGGTGTCGTCGGCCATCGGGTCGCCGATCTTGAAGCCCTTCACCGTCTCCACAAAACGCGCGACAAACTCGTCGTAAATTCTGGCATGTACATAAACGCGCTCGACCGAGCAGCAGCTCTGGCCGGTGTTGTACATGGCACCATCGGCCAGGGACTCGGCGGCGTTCTTGACGGCCGCGTCGTCACACACATAGGTCGGGTCTTTGCCGCCCAATTCGAGTTGCATCTTGACCATGCGCGGCCCCAGGATGCGCGCAATGCGCGCACCGGTGGCGTAGGAGCCGGTGAAAAACAGGCCATCGATGGCCTGCGCCATCAGCGCGGCACCCACCGCACCGCCGCCCACCAGCGGGATGAACACGTCTTGCGGCACACCGGCCTCATGCAGCAGGCGCGCCATCTCCAGGCCGCTCAAGGTGGCGTATTCGGAGGGCTTGTACAGCACCACGTTGCCGGTCAGCAGCGCGGGAACAAAGACATTGCCACCCACAAACCAGGGGTAATTCCAGGCCGAGATGTTGGCCACCAGGCCTAGCGGCGCGTGCTCGATTTGTTCGGTCATGGCACCGTCGTCGAACACGGTTTCGGTCTGCACCGAAGATTCGATCTGGGCCAGAAAGAAGTCAATGCGACCCAGAAAGCCATTGAGTTCGTTGCGCGACATCTGGATCGGTTTGCCGGTTTCACGGGTCATGACGGTCGCCAGGGGCTCGATCCGGGCCTTCACCAGCGCGGCAAAGCGGGCAATGCAGGCCTCGCGTTCGATCATGGTTGTCGCTCGCCAGCCGGGCTGCGCCGCGCGCGCGCGCAAAACCTTGGCGGCAACCGAGCTGTCGTCGTCAGCCGGCAAGGTGGCAATCAGTGCGCCGGTGGCGGGGTTGTGAACAAGCAGTTGATTCATGGGATATCCCTTGCGTGAAGTTGTGACGACGTGGCGTGCCGGGGCTCAGGGCGAGCGACTGGTGCGCGCCGCGTCAAGAAAGTCTTGCAGTATCGGCGCGTCATCGAGCGTGCCATACTCCAGTTTGTGGAACTCCGGGTGCCACTGCACCCCGGCCACCCAGGCCGACCCGTTGTAGCGAATGGCCTCCACCGTGCCGTCATCCGGGCAACGCGCTTCCACCACAAAATTGGGCGCCAGGTCCTTGACGCACTGGTGGTGCACGCTGTTGATCTTGTTGCTGGCGCCGCCCAGCAGGGACGCCAGCCGCGTGCCGGGCACCAGGTCCAGCGTGTGAAAGTTCTGGTCATACACGTCCGCATCGCGGTGCCGCAGCGCGTCCGGGCGCTGGGTCGGGATGTCCTGCACCAGCGTGCCGCCAAAAGCCACGTTGATGAGCTGCATGCCACGGCAAATGCCAAACACCGGCTTGCCCGCCGCCACAAAAGCATTGACCAGAGCAATTTCATACTTGTCACGGCCCGCATCGCCTTGCCACCTGGCGTCGATCGGCCCTTCGCGGTAGCTGCCTGGCCACAGGTCAGCGCCACCATGCAGCACCAGGCCGTCAAGCCACCGCGCGTAGTCAGCCAGACTCACGCCACCCCCCTCGCCGGTAAAGTGTTTCGCGCCGGTCACCTCCCCCACCGGCGAGGGAATCATGACCGGTAACGCGCCGCCCGACATCACCCAGTGCGGTACCGATTGCTCCACATACTGCAAGGTCTTCCTGGAGAAGGCCGCGCGCGCCGGATCGGGGTAAAAAAAGCAGGCGCTGATGCCGATCTTGAGACGTTCAGTCATCTTCTGCTCCAGCGTTTGCGGCTACATCGCCGCCTTGAACAGTGCCTCAAAGTCCGCCGCACTGCAAGGTCGCGGGTTGGTCTGGTGGCAAATGTCCGCGGTGGCAATTTCCACCAGACGCGGCAGGTGTTCCGGCTTCACGCCATGCGCGGCCAGACCGCCCGTGATGCCGACGCTGCGCTTGAGCTGCCGCAGCCACGGCACAAAAGCGCGCCCGCCGCCCGCCACCTTGCACACATGGGCCAACTCGTCGAACTTGGCCGGCACGGCCTCCTGGTTCCACGCCAGCACGGTGTCGATCATCAACGCATTGGCCAGACCGTGGTGCAGGTCGCACACCGCGCCCAGTGCATGGGCGCAGGAGTGCACCGCGCCCAGGTCTTTCTGGAAGGCGATAGCCCCCATCATGGAGGCCATCATCATGTCGCTGCGGGCCTGTAGATTGCCCGGCTCCTGCACCGCCGTGACGATTGCCGAGGCCGCGATGCGGGCGCCCTCCAGGGCAATGCCGTCACACAGCGGGTGGTAGGCGGGTGACAGGTAGCTTTCGAGGTTGTGCGTCAACGCGTCCATGCCGGTCGCCGCGGTGACGTGGGCCGGCAAACCAAGCGTCAGTTCCGGATCGGCGAAAACGCATTTGGCGAGGATTTTGGGACTGAAAACGACCCGCTTCAAGTGGGTGTCGTTCTCGCTCACCACGCTGGAGCGCCCAACTTCCGAGCCGGTGCCCGAGGTGGTGGGCATGGCCACAAAATACGGCAACGCGTTGACAATGGGTCGCACCTGCGGGTGGTCCCACACGTATTCCAGAATGTCGCCTTCGTGCGTCGCCGCCACACCCACCACCTTGGCCACGTCCAGTGCGGCACCGCCGCCAAAACCGATGACGCAATCGGCGCCATGGGCTTTGTAGGCAGCGGCGCCGTGCATCACCTGGCTGCAGGTCGGGTTGCCAAACACGCCGGAAAACACCGCTACGTCCAGGCCGGACAAATGACCCACGAACTCAGACAGCACGGGCAACGCACCCAAGGCTTTGTCGGTCACGATCAGCGGGCGCTTGAGGCCCTGTTCCAACAAATGGGCAGCGACCAACTTGCGCGCGCCAGCGCCGAACTTGATGGGGGTGGGGAAGGAAAAACTGGTGATGGTCATAGCGGGTGTCAGTGGGTGGAGTCAGGCAGGTTCAGATGATCTCAAAATAACGCTTCATCTCCCAATCGGTCACGCCATCGAGCCACTGGCGCCACTCCCAGTCGCGGGTCGCGGCGAAGTGATCGACGAAGGTGTCACCCAGCCAGTCGCGGGCGATGCCCGATTGCTGGAAGTTGCGCGTAGTCTCGATCAAGGTGCGCGGCGCGCGGGCAATGTGCTCTGCCCCCTGGTTGGTGCCGGTGATCGGCGGGGCGCTGAGCTTGAGGCCCTTTTCCACGCCGTCCAGACCCGCGGCAATCACCGCGGCCATGGCCAGGTAGGGGTTGATGTCGGCGCCGGGGCAACGCGTCTCCAGCCGGGTGGCTTTGGGGCTGCCGGCAATCACCCGAAAACTCGCCGTGCGGTTGTCCACGCCCCAGGTCGGCTTGACGGGTGCCCAGTAGCCATCGACCAGACGCTTGTAGCTGTTGATGGTGGGCCAGATCATGGGGCCAAATTCCATCATGCAGGCGACCTGGCCGGCCAGGTAACTCTCGAACAACTTGCTCATCTTGCGCGGGCTCCTGGCGTCGAAGAACAGGTTGGTCTTGCCGTCGGACAGGCTTTGGTGAATGTGGCCGCTGCAACCCGGCAAGGTCTGGTGCGGCTTGGCCATGAAGCTGGGCATGATGCCAAAACGCGCACCAATCTCCTTGGTTCCGGTCTTGAACAGGATCGCGCGGTCGGCCTGCTCCAGCGCCTCACTGAAGCCAATCGCAGCCTCGTACACGCCAGGGCCGGTCTCGGTGTGCAGGCCTTCAATCGGCACGCCAAAGGCCTGCATCTCGGCCATGATGGCGTTGAAAAACTCGCGATTCTGATTGATGCGCAACAGCGAGTAACCAAACATGCCCGGCGTCAGGGGTGTGGGCGCGACGCCTTTCTTGGCGCTCCAGCTTTGCGGTGTTTCCAGAAAGTTGTACCACTCGAACTCCATGCCGGTCATGACCTGAAAGCCCATTTTCTCGGCCCGCTTGAGCACGCGCTTGAGCGTCTGGCGCGGGCACGCCAGGTGCGCCGTGCCATCCGGGTTGACGAACTCGCCCAGGAAGAAGGGGACGCCATCGTCCCAGGGCACATGACGCGCGGTGGCCAGGTCCAGCCGGGCGTTGGCGTCGGGAAAGCCATGCTGCCAGCCGGTGATGCGGCTGTTGTCGTAACAACTGTCCGTCATGTCCCAGCCCAGCACCACGTCACAAAAGCCAAAACCACCCTTGGGCAAGGGTTCGACCACGCCCAGAAACTTGTCCCGGTGCAGGTACTTGCCGCGCAACACACCGTCGATATCGCTGACCGCAACCTTGATACGCTGCGCACCCGATTTGCGAATGGCCGCCACCGCGGCATGTTCCCCGGGAACGGGTTTGGCTCGTGTGCTCATCCTGTCTCCTTCTGTGTTGTTCGGCCCAACCCGCTCAGACCGGCGCCGCCGCACGCAAGGCTGCAAGCGCCCGCGCATGCAGTTGCGGTGTGGCGGCCGCCAGCACGCGCCCGTCGGATGCCACACCCAGGGGCTGGCCATCCCAATCAGTCATGACGCCACCCGCGGATTGAACCAGACTGACCACCGCCAGGTAGTCGTAGGGCTGTAAACCGGCCTCCACCACCAGGTCGATATGACCGCCGGCCAGCTGCATGTAGATATAACAATCGCCGCCAAAACGACGCAAGGCGCAGCGGCGGCTCAGGGCATCAAACACCGCCCACTCGGCGGGCTTGAAGGCGTCGGGCGAAGTGGTGTAAATGCGCGCCTGATCCAGGCTTTGGCAGGTGCTGGCGCGCACCGGCTGACCGTTGCACCGGGCGGCCTGCCCAGGCTGGGCCATCCAGCGCTCACCCAACACCGGCATATCCACCAGACCCAGCACCGGCTGACCCCGGTGCAACAGGGCAATCAGCGTGCCCCACAAGGGCGAGCCGGTGATGAAACTCTTGGTGCCATCAATCGGGTCCAGCACCCACAGGTACTCGGCATCCATGCGTTCGCGCCCGTGCTCCTCACCCAGAATGCCGTGGCCTGGGACCTGGGCGTTGAGCACGCTGCGCATGCTGGCCTCGGCGGCGCGGTCGGCCACCGTCACCGGGCTGTCATCAACCTTGGCGATGACCTCCAACGGGGTGCGAAACAGCGGCAGCGTGTTTTGGCGAGCGGCATCGGCCAGGCGGTGGGCAATTTGCACCAGGCTTTCAAGCTCGGAAGGGTTGGTTGGGGTCATCGCTCGGTCACACAACGCGGACGAGATGGTTGGCTTGTTCCGCTCTTGGGCATTTTCGTGTAAAAACAAATTTTGCCACAAGTGCAAAAATATGCACAATAGCGGTGGGCACGCTGCTGACACCCAACACCTTCATCGCCCTCACTTTCTTTTGGAGACACTCATGCGCACCTGTCAATTTTCTTTCCCTCCCAAATCCCTGCACATTGCCGCCTTGCTCAGTTCCCTGCTGTTGGCGGCGACCGCCAGCGCCGGCACCATCACCGCCTATTCCGCCCTGGAAGAAGACGAAATCAAGGAGTACATTGCCGCCGCCAAGAAGGACATGCCCGACGTGGAGGTGCAAGTGCTGCGTCTGTCCACCGGTGACCTGGGCGCGCGCATTCTGGCCGAGGCCGGCAACCCCCGGCACGACGTGATCTGGGGCTGGGCCCTGACCAACATGATGGACCCGCGCATCGCCGCCCTCACCGAGAGCTACATCGCCAAGGGCAGCGACAAGCTGGCCAGGGAGCACAAGGCGGCCGACGGCAAGTGGTTCGCCAGCACCGGCTATATGGCGGCCTTTTGCGTCAACACCGAGGTGCTGAAGGCCAAGAAGCTGCCCATGCCCAGTTCCTGGAAAGACCTGACGAATCCGGTTTACAAGGGTGAGATCGTGATGCCCAACCCGGTGTCTTCCGGCACCGGTTACCTGCAGATCGCCGCCATCCTGCAATCGAAGGGCAACGACGAGGGATGGAAGTTCCTCAAGACCCTCGACGGCAATGTGGCGCAGTACATCAAGTCCGGCTCGCGCCCGTGCAAGGCGGCCCGGGCGGGCGAATTCGCCATCGGCACCTCGCTCGCCTTTGCCGCCATGCAGTCGGTCGAAGAAGGCTTTCCCATCAAGATGGTGATCCCCAACGATGGCGCTGGCTATGAGCTGGAAGCCTCCGCCCTGATGAGTGGCGCCAAGAACAAGGCGGATGCCAAGCGCTTTCTGGACTGGACGCTGTCACCCGGCGCTGCCGCCATCTACACCAAGTACAAAGAGATCGTCACCATCCCCGGCGCACCGCAGTCCAAGGCCGCCAAGGCGGCAGGCTTGCCAGCCGACTTGTCCAAGGTGCTGTACCCGATCGATTTCGCCAAGTCGGCCAAGGAGCGTGATGCCACGCTGGCGACCTGGCAAAAGACCATTGGCCGTTGATCCTGGCGCGGTGTTGCACGCTACCGCCCGCCGCACGCGGCACGCAGCAGGCAGGCGCCCTCATGTCCTTGAAGATTGAGTCTCTCCATAAGGATTTCGCCGGCCTTGCGGCGCTCGACAACATCGAACTTCAGGTGGGCGCGGCCGAGTTTGTCTGCCTGCTGGGCCCCAGCGGCTGCGGCAAGACCACGCTGCTGCGCATCATTGCCGGGCTGCTGAGTGCCAGCAGCGGGCGCATCCTGCTGGGCCAGCAAGATCTGGCCATGCGGCCGGCGCGCGAGCGTGGCTTTGGTATCGTGTTTCAGTCGTACTCGCTGTTTCCGCACATGACGGTGGCGCAAAACGTCGGTTACGGGCTGACGATCCGCCGCACACCGGGCGCCGAAGTGCGGCAGCGCGTGGGCCAGTTGCTGCAGACCGTCAAGCTGGAGGGCTTCGAGCAGCGCTACCCGGCGCAATTGTCTGGCGGGCAGCAGCAGCGGGTGGCCATTGCGCGTGCGCTGGCGGTCAATCCGGCCTTGCTGTTGCTCGACGAGCCCCTGTCGGCACTCGACGCACGCGTGCGCGCCGACTTGCGGCTGGAGCTGCGCGACGTGCAACGCCAGCTCGGCATCCCTACCCTGATGGTGACGCACGATCAGGAAGAAGCCATGTCCATGGCCGACCGCATCGTGTGCATGAACCAGGGCCGCATCGAGCAGGTGGGAAGCCCGCAGGACCTTTACCTGCGGCCACGCACCCGCTTTGTGGCCAACTTCATGGGCCACAGCAACCTGATGACGCGTGAGCAGGTGCAGGCGCATTGGCCGCAGTTGCTCGCCCATGCGCCGCCGGCGTCCGACAGCGCCAGCCTGTCCCTGTGCGTGCGGCCTGAGCGCCTGCAACTCAAGGCCATGGCTGGCGCCGCTGGGCGCGTCGGCCAAATAACCTTTTTGGGCAGCATTCAACGGATCGCGGTGCAATGGATGGGGCAGGACCTGCTGGCCGAAACCAGCAGTGCCACACGGTTTACGCCCGGTGATGCGGTGCAGGTGGAAGTTGACCCACAAGACTGCGCCTGGGTGGCGGCATGAAGCCGCGCGGCGTTGCGATGACGACACCGCCGCTGCCCATGGCCGCGGCCGACCGCTGGCTGTTGCGTGCGTGTATCGGGCTGCCACTGACCGCATTGATATTGTTTTTTGGCCTGCCGATGCTCAGCATTGCCTGGCGCAGCCTGATGCAGGAAGGTGGCGGCATCGGCCTGGGCAACTACCTGGCCCTGCTCGATACACCCGGCGTGTGGCGCGCCGCGCTCAACAGCCTGTGGCTCGGCGTCAGCACCACGGTGCTGACGGTGTTGCTGGGCTTTGTGCTGGCCTATGGTCTGGAGCGCACCCACATGGCAGGCAAGCGTCTGGTTGCCGTCGGCATGGCTTTGCCGATGCTTGCACCCTCGCTGGTGCTGGGCCTGGGCCTGATTTTTCTGCTGGGACGCAATGGCCTGATGGGCAAGCTGCTGGGCGTGCGCATGGACGTGTACGGTTTTTGGGGCCTGCTGTTGGCTGACATCCTGTATGCGCTGCCACAGGCGGTGCTGATCATCCGCGCCGCCTTGCGCCACGGTGACGCGCGCCAGTATGACGCGGCCGAAGTGCTGGGCGCCACCCCCTGGCGCCAGTTCATCGACATCACACTACCCAACGCGCGCTACGGGCTGCTGAGTGCGGCCTTTGTGGTGTTCACCATCACCATCACCGACTTCGGCAACGCGGTGGTGATTGGCGGCAACTTCCCGGTGCTGGCCACGGAGATCTACAACCAGGTCAGCGGCCAGATGAAATTTGGCATGGGGGCCGTGGTGGGCATCATGTTGCTGGCCCCCGCCGCGCTGTCAATCTGGATCGAGCACGTGGCCACAAAACGCCAGGCCCGCATGAGTGGCGAGTCGGGGCAGCCACCCTATCCGCACCACCATCTGCCGCGTGACCTGGGCTTTAGCGTGGCCTGCGGCGCCATCGCGCTCAGCATTTACGCGGTCGTGCTCACCGTGGTGGCGGGCAGCTTCGTGCGCCTGTGGCCCTATAAGTTCGAGTTCACTCTCAAGCACTACAACATCACCCTGTCCGACGGCTACTCACCCTTGTGGAATTCGGTGTACGTCTCGCTGATGGCGGCGCTGTTTGGCACCGGCATGTTGTTCATGCTGGTGTTTGCGGTGCGCAAGTTCCCGGGTCGCCTGGCCAATCTGGCCAGCTTGCTCAGCGCCCTGCCCGTCGGCGTGCCGGGCCTGGTGCTGGGCCTGGCCTATGTGTTCACCTTCAACAGCGCCAGCAGCCCCATGGGTGCGCTGTATGGCTCCGCCGCGCTGCTGGCGCTGTGCAACTACTACCACTACCACACGCAAGGCTACGTGGCCATGATGACCGGCATGCGCAATGTGCCCACCAACCTGGAAGACGCCACCACCGTGCTGGGCGGTGGCACCGGCCGCATCCTGCGCGATGTCTATTGGCCGGCGATCCAGACCACCTTGCTGTCCATCGTGGTGTTTCTGTTCATGCGCTCGATGGTCACGCTCTCGGCCATCATCTTCCTCATCACCCCGGCCATGTCGCTGGCCGCCGTCAGCGTCATGCGGCTGGATGAAGCCGGGTTTACCTCACAAGCGGCAGCGTTTTCCACCTGCATCATGGCCTTGGTGGGCACCCTGACATTGGCGTTGCACGCGCTCACGGGGCGAACACGAACGGTGTCCCGCTGAGGCACGACAAGAGGCATTGGCATGTTGCAAGAAGAACGCATTCTGCGCATACGCAGCCTGCTGGCGAAGTTCAGAAGCATCAGCATCGAACGCATCGCGCAAGATCTGGACGTGTCGCGCGAAACCGCGCGGCGTGACGTGCTGCAACTCGAAGCCCAGGGCGAGCTGCGCCGGGTGCATGGCGGTGTGGTGCTCAAGGGCCCCGAGCCCGAGCCACCGGTGAGTGAACGCGCCCGGGTCAACCAAAAGGAAAAACGCGCGATTGCCAAGGCCGCATTGCGGCTGTTGCAGCCCGGTCAGACCGTGTTCCTGGATGCCGGCAGCACCACCACCGTGCTGGCCGAGGAGTTGGCGTCCCTGAGCGGCCTGACCGTGATCACCAACGGCCTCACCGCCGCCCTCAAGCTCGGCGCCGCCGACGGTGCCCGCGGACCGCGCAATACCACCCTCTTGCTGGGCGGGCGCATCGACGCCGGGGTGCAGGCCACCTATGGGGACGACACCGTCAACGAGATCCATCGTTTTCACGCCGACATCGCCTTGTTGTCGCCAGTGGGCATCAGCCGCCAGCACGGCGCCACCAGCTTCGAGCACCACGAAGCGGCCGTCGCGCGCGCCATGGCGCAACAGGCCCAGCGCGTGATCATCCTGGCCGACTTCAGCAAGATCGGCCACAGCAGCCGGGTCAGCTACGTCAAGACCAGCGACATTGACACCATCGTCACCGACGGCCGGGCCCGCGCCCTGCCCGGCTTTGCCGCGCTGCAACGCGGTGGTGTGCGGCTGGTGGTGGCCTGAACCCGCCAGCGCCACACCTGTCAGGGCGAAGTGTTGAACTTTGAGAGCCCTGCCCGCTTCTTCGGGCAACTCACCGAGACGAGATGTAAAGCGGTTGCATGACGATGTGGTGCTGGCCGAACTGGGCCTGCTCGAGCGCACCAGCCATGGCGGCGTATGGTGTCACTTTGCATCGATGCATATCGACATGTACCTGAAGGCGGCTTGAATGGCTTGGTGCAGGTCTTGGCGCGGGGGTCAGGCGGACGGCCAGGGTTCGCATGATATTTATATAAGAAATTGGCCTGTAGCCCACGTATTTATTGAATAGTGTGCTACTATAATAATAGCGTCACGCCTTCCTGCAGCGCTCAAGAAAACCGATCCGGCAGGAATGATGCGGGGTTTTGTACAACAATGGTCACCCCGAACCAAGGAGTGGCCATGCATCCCAACCAGACCCGGATAGAAAACTTTTACGCGGCGTTTGCGCGCCTTGACGCTGACGCCATGGCGGCCTGCTATGCGCCTGATGCACAGTTTGACGACGAGGTGTTTTCGCTGCGCGGCCACGAACAGGTGAGCGGCATGTGGCGCATGCTGTGCGATGCCACCCGCGCCAAGGGACTTGACGCGTGGAAGCTGGATTACAGCGGCATTGAAGCCGACGCCAGCACAGGCCAGGCGCACTGGGACGCGCACTACCGCTTCAGCGCCACCGGCCGAATGGTGCTTAACCGGATTGATGCGCGCTTCACTTTCAACGACCAGGGCCTGATTGCAACGCACCGCGACCGCTTTGATTTCTGGGCCTGGTCGCGCCAGGCGCTGGGCGCGCCCGGCCTGCTGCTGGGCTGGACGCCTTTTTTGCGCGGCAAGGTCAGGGCGCAGGCCGCTGCCAATCTGGAAAAATATCTGGCGCAGCGCAACAGCTCTCGCTAAAGCGCAGGCGCAACGCCTGACGCCCGGTCATGCGATCCCGCCCATGGACGGCTGGATCGGGAGCGGCGGCGCACCAGCGCCGTTCGTTAAGCCTCCCTTAATTTTCGGCCCCTAACATTCATTTCAGGCCCTCGCCTATTCCAGATCGAGCTGTCAGATGCCCGCTCTGGAAAATCCCCGGACAACACTGAAAAGGAAAATCAATCATGCTGAAAAAACACCCCCTGCCCGCCTTGATCGCCGGCATCTTCGCGCTGTCTCTTTGCGCTGGAGCGTACGCCGATAACGGCGTTGAGGATTCCAGTCACAACGACGGCGAAGATTCCCACCACACCAGCGGCGTTTGCGACCCGTCCAACGATCACGCCGACTCCAATTCCAACCATGACGGCGGCGAGACCGACCATATCGGCGAACATGCCGCCAACGATATCGACGTGGACCATGTTGCCACCAGTGTCGGCGGCAACGTCACCCGCACGCCGGACGGCGACTATGAGGTTACCCTTAACGATGGCTCTGTCGTGGCCGTCAGGCCCCAGGGCAACACCCGTGTTCATACGCTGGCCACTGGCGTCGCCAACACCTGGGTTGATACCAACGGCTATGTCCACGTCGAGACCGCTGACGGCTATGAAATGACGGTAGATTCTGCCGCGCATAACGCGACCGAGACCCGCAACCTGCTGGCGCAAAACGGCCTGAGCAACGTCACGACCTGCGGCAACCGGGTTTCCGCCACCCATCAGGACGGATCACTCGTCAGCATGGAACCCGACTACGAGGTCGGCCACGGCCAGGCTTCAGGCCATGGGCAATACCATGAAACCAGCACCGGTGCCCACGTAGAACACGCGGACGGCACGCGCCAGGGCTACCACGGCGTCAGCCCCGACATCAACCAGTTGCGCACCGGCGCGCAGTCGCTGGGATATGTCGCTACCCTAAACAGCGACGGAAGTCTCAACGCGAGCGGCAATGGCGCGACCTATCGGGTCAAGCTTTCGCCGACGCTGACCCAGGGCAGCAGCGCGCAACCCGGCCTGCGGCTATCGAACGGCAAGGTCATCATGCAATACCAGAACGGCCGGGAACAAGAAATCGTCGTCGTTCAGTAAGCGACGGCTGGGCAGCAAGTTCGGCTGAAACGCAGGCGGGAGTCCACTAGCGCTCGGTCAGTTGCTCGATCATGCGCTCGAGCCAGTCGGGCGGCGGCGCGGGCTCGGCCGCATCGGTCGCAGGCGCCTGCACGGTCCACTCGCCTTCAGCGCCACTGGCCTGCACCTGCACCGGAGCGTTCCACCACAGCAGCCAGGCCAGCCAGGCCGTCTCAAGCGCCTGCGGCAACTCGCCGCCGGGCGCGGCGTCCAGCAGTGCCGTCAAGGGCGCGGCTGAGGGCAGGCGCACGCTCAGCCCCTGCGCCTGCGCACCGAGCGCCTTTGCGAGCAGTGCGAAGGCGCGCTCGGGCGTGTGGTCAGCGCCAAACTCGGCCTGCCAGCGCGCCAGGCCCTGCGCGATGGCAATGCCGCGTTGTGCTTCGGCTTGCAGCAGCCCCGCATGGTCCCACTGATTCCAGGGCGTTTCGGGGGCGCTGCAGCCGGCCGCCAGCGCGGCGCGCGCGTAGCGCTGCAGGGCGGCGCTGCTGCCTGCGTGCACCACGCCCGCGCCCAGCATGGCCAGGCTGGCCAGGCGGCTTCCCAGCAGTTGCTGCTGCTGCACCAGCAGCTTCTCGTGCATCAGTTGGTCGCGCTCGTTGCGCAGCTCGGCCAGTTCCAGCGCATTGCGCAGGTCGGCATGCAGGCTGCCCATCTCCCACGGCTTGGTGATGTAGCGGTAGATTTCGCCACTGTTGATGGCCTCGATGGCTTCGCCGAGTTCGGAATACGCGGTGGTGAGCATGCGCACGATTGACGGGTGGTACTCGCGCGCAAAGCGCAGCAGTTCATTGCCGTGCGCGCCCGGCATGCGCTGGTCGGAAACGAGCACCGCAATTTCGCCCCCGCGCTCGCGCAGAACGGCCTTGCCCTCCTCCACCGACGAAGCGGTAATAACGGGGGCCAGCGTGCTGACCAGGCGCTCAAAGTACTTGAGCGCCATGGGTTCGTCGTCAACGAAAAGAATTTTGTCTGGGCTCATGGTTTAACCTCTTCCAGGTTTTCGTCAGGTTTGAATAGCAGCGTGACGCTGGTGCCTTGCCCCGGCTCGGAGCTGACCTCAATCATCCCGCTCATCGACTGCACCACGCGCCGGCAAAACAGCAGACCCATGCCGCTGCCGCCTTGCTCGGCGCGCGTGGTGACCGGCTCATGCGTCAGCCGCGCCAGAATGTCGGGCGCGATGCCCGGCCCATTGTCGGTGAAACGGATGATTGATTGGGCCTGGCCGCCCGGCGCGGCGGGGCCGCGCTCCAGCGTGATGCGCAAGAGCGGTTGGGCGCGGCCACGCAAGGCGAACAGCGCGTTTTTGGTCAGCGTGCACAGCGCCAGGTAGAGCAGGTCGGGTTGCCCGGGCAGCTCAAAATCGGCGGCCAGGTCGGCGCTCACCCAGGCGCGCTCGTCGCCCTCAAAAGGGTACTCGTCGAGCAAGGTGTTGACCAGGCGGCTGGCCCACAGTGGCGCCGGCGCCGCGCCCGGGTAGGCATTGCGCGCCGACTGCACAAAGGTGGCCACCAGCGACTGCGCATAGAGCGCCCGGCGCTCGGCCGCCTCGATCATCTTGAGCGCATCGCCGGGCCGGTGCTCGGCAATCAGCGCCGCGCCGGGCGACGCGCCTTCAACCGGGCCACGGTAGCGCGCCTTGAGCTCGTCCATGTAGCCGCGCACCGTGACCAGCGGCGTGTTCAACTCGTGCGCCAGAAAACCCAGCGTCTCGCGCATCGCGGCCGCACGCCCTTCAATCAGGGCATGGTCGCGCTCGCGCTGGCGGTAAGTTTCCAGCGCTTCGCGCAGCGCCGCGCGCACCTGCGCCTCGTCAAACGGTTTTTCCAGAATGCACTGCACCCGGCCCTGGTTGATGGCGGCAACGGCGACTTCCTTTTCGGCATAGGCGGTGGCCAGCATGCGCACGACCTGCCGGTGTTCGCGCTGGGCTGCGAGCAGCAGCGACAGGCCGTTGCGCCCCGGCATGCGGAAGTCAGTCACCAGCACCGCAATGGCCGCGTGGTGCTGGCGCAGCATTTGCTGCGCCTCGTCGGCGCCTCCCGCAGTGAGAATGACAAACTCGCCGGAAAACAGGCGGGCGAACCACTTGCAGGTTTGCGGCTCGTCATCAACAAACAGGATGGCGCTGGCGGCTTGGGGTGCACGGGGCGATTGCGTCGATGGCATGGCAGTCGTCCTCGTTCAGGGCTGGGTTGCCGCAAGGTCAAAGATGAATTCGGTCCACGCGCCAAACTCGCTGGTGACCGAGAGCGTGCCGCCGTGGCGCTGGATGATGCCGTAGCTCACGCTCAGTCCCAGGCCCAGGCCGGCCCCCACGTCGCGGGTGGTAAAAAAGGGCTCCAGCACGCGGCCAATGTGCTCGGGCGCAATGCCGGTGCCATTGTCGCGCAGCGTCAGCCAGAGCCGCCCGTTGCGGTGCTCGCCGCTGATCGTGATGCGCGGCTGCTCGCGCCCGGCGCGCTGCAGGGCCTGCGCGGCATTGCTCAGCAGGTTGATCAGCACGCCAATGATGGCCGGCTCGTCGCCCAGCACGTGCGTGTCTTGCGGCAGTGCCAGCGCGACTTCGATGCCCTTGAGGTCAAAGCTGGTCAGGCGCAGCGCCGACTGAATGGCTTTTTCGAGCAGAAACACGCGCTCGCTGTCACCACCCGGTTTTTGATAGGCAAAGGTCTTCAGGTCGGACACGATGTTTTGCACCCGCTGCATGCCCTCGCGCGCGTCGCTCAAGCTCTCCTTGAGCTCGGCGCTTTGCGCCGCGGCCGGGTCCATCAGGGCCATGTTGATCGCCATCAGGCTGTAATTCACCGGGTTGTTCACCTCATGCAGCAGGCCCGCCGACAAGGTGCCCAGAGCCGCCATTTTTTCGCGCTGGATGAGCTGGCCCTTGACTTCGGCGAGGGCGGTGTTGGTTTTTTGCAGGGTATCATTTTTTTCGTTAACTTCGTGCTGCAAAGAGAAGAGCCGCAAGCGGGCACGTTCGTTGAACCAGGTACACACCGCGCTCGCTGCTGCCGAAAACAAGACAAACAGCGAATGGCCGACAAAGGCTCCAAGATCGCTAAACCCGCTTGGATTCCACGCACATGCGACAACATAGATGATGACCGTCAACAAGCCAAATCCAATTCCTTCAAAAAAACTGACGGGCAGGATGATTCCCACGGCGTAGAGCGCCAGGTGCAAGCCCACAAAGTAAATGGAATCGACACCGTCCGTCACCGCGATCATCCAGCCGATCATCACCTGGGGCAACGCTAGCCATAGCATGGTCAGTGCGCGGACATAGTCGCGCCCCATACCGGTAAACAGCGCCGCCAGAATCATCCCGCTCATCACAGCCACAACCACGCGAGACACGAAAAATTCAACTACCCGCTCGGGATACAAGGCAAAGTCAAGGGCCGAGCCTGCCAACACCAGCACAATCGATGTGATGCAGCCGGCCTTGCTGTAGGTCACGCGGAATTCGCTGAGTTCGGCGTGGTACGGTGATGGTGCCCGTGTAGCCATGGCTTCAACCCCCATCGGTAGCTACGTGGGACACGCGGAACTCCGCAAAGAGGTTCACGCCGGTGGCATCCGTGTAGAGTCTGGTAGCCGTGCGATGCGGCGGCAGCACGGATTCGAGTTGGCGCTCATCGCGGTAAATCAAGTGCCATTCAAGCAAGTGCTCCATGCCGTTGCGCTCGGGGTTACTCGCATGTACGTTGGTGACAAGTATCTGGCCACCCTCGCGACTGCGCAGCGCGAAGTACTGCAACAGTCGCGCACAGACCTTGTCCGACAGATAGTCAAACAGGCCAGCGCAATAAACAAAGTCGAACTGTTCCTGGCCCACGAGAGCTTCGGGGCGCACCGCGCTTTTGAGCAAATCGTGTACCGACTCGTGAACGAACTGCACGTTGACGGTCTTACCATGGGTGCTGGCGGCCTCTTCGATGCGGCCACGGGTGTACTCGAGTGTCTCTTTACTGAAATCGACCAGCGTGAACGATAGCCGACTCGGGTCGGGGCAAGTCTCGATGAAACGCTGAATCTCCACTGCAGGCCCGCAGCCCACATTGAGAACATTGACCTGTCGTCCTTCGCGTTCAGCAAGTTCGGCGGCGCGGTTCAAATAGTCCACCAGAACGTTGATACGGTTACGGTGCGCCTCAGCAACGATGCACTTGAGAAACAGCGAATTCACAATCTGGAAATACGTGTTGGGGCCTTGCCGTGGATCTGCCAGGAGCTGATTGACCATTTCATAGTCACCGGCATATCCCATGGGTTTGGCAAAGGTACGATAGACAAAAGGCGCGCGTAGCAGCAGTGGGTGCAACGCAGACTGGGCGAAATTGCGGTGCGCAACCGAGTCCTCTGCGGGCACGGCTGCAGCCTCTTCTTCGAGCCAAACGAGGTAGTCCTTGCCTTTTTTCATCAGCGGTAATGCGAGTTCATGGAATACATCGTCGCGAATACGTCCGCTGGAATCCCTCGGCAGTGCGTCTGACATATCCGTCTGGTCTGCCCAACGCGAGGTTTCCGCCAAAAAGGCACGCGTTTCACTGATGACCACCTGATAGCTGCGCCCAATGCGAAAGCGCCCCTGCCAGTCATCGACAAAACGCTGCGCTTCTTGCGCGACGCGCGACAGGTCGCCGCGCACCATGTTCAGGTCAGACCACTCTTCAACCAGCACCACCGACACCACTGCCATCAGCCCGGTATTGAGCAAGCTGGTCACCACCGCCTTGCCTTTGTAAATATTGCGCTCACCCGATCGAATGGTGAGGTCGTTGAGCACCTCGCTGACCTGGACAATCGAGTACGGATTGTAAATTTCCATCACCAGTGAGCGCCGCTGGATGTTGGTCATCGTGCCGCGCACCGAATCGCCCTGGCTGTTGCGAAACGTAATGACGGGATCAATGGGGCGAATGGGCTGCACGGTATCAGGCGTCCTAAACAACAGGAAGGGCCGGGGAAGCTCTGATTGTGACATTGAAGACTGCGTTAATACCTGTTTGCGTGCAGGCCTGCCAACCACGTGACCGCTTGCTGTCGTGCGCTTGCCACTGGCGTATGCTTGGGCGCGCAGCAAAGCCCACTGGCGGCAAGGAGAATCCGCATGAATCCACAGAGCCCATGGTTTGACGGTTTTGAGTCACGCCGATTCGAGGTTAACGGCGCGTCCATCCAGGCCCGGTTTTCAAAAGTCGTGCTCGGCCAGCCGCAGCGCCCGGCTTTGCTGCTGCTGCATGGCTTTCCGCAGTCGCATGCGATGTGGCACCGCGTGGCCCAGCAGCTTGGCCAGAGCTACTTTCTGGTGATGCCCGACCTGCGCGGCTACGGCGATTCCTCCAAAACGCCGGGCCTGCCCGACCACGGCAATTACAGCAAGCGCAACATGGCCCACGACATGGTGGCCGTGATGGATGCCTTGGGGAGAAGCAGTTTCTACCTGTGCGGCCACGACCGCGGCGGGCGCGTGGCGCACCGGCTGGCGCTGGACCATGCGCCGCGCGTGAAAAAGCTCTGCGTCATCGACATTGCCCCGACGCTGGACATGTACGAAGGGCGCGGCATGACCCAGCCCTACATGGCGTTTGCCCGCGCCTACTACCACTGGTTTCACATGCTGCAGCCGGCGCCCCTGCCCGAGATCATGATGGGCGCCAACCACCTGGAAACCGCCCGGGCGTATCTGCACGCCAAGCTGGGCGGCTGGGGCAGCGCCGGGCTGGGCCACATCGAGCCGCGGGCGCTGGCCGAGTACGAGCGCTGCTTTTGCAACGCCGAAGCGCTGCACACGGCCTGCGAAGACTACCGGGCCAGCGCCGGCATCGACCTGGCGCACGACCGCGAAAGCCGTGAACATCAACCAACAGGCCGCAAGGTGGCGTGCGACATGCTGGTGCTCTGGGGCGAGCGCGGCGTGGTGCACCGGCTGTTTGATCCGATGGCGCTGTGGCAGGCGCAATGCAGCCGCAAGGTGGCCGGTCACGCCATGGCCGCCGGGCACTTCATTCCTGAAGAGCAGCCCGAGGCAACGGCGGGGGCGCTGCGGCAGTTTTTTGCCTGATCGGTGATTGGCCCCGTAACAACTGGACACCACAATTAACAACGATGTCACGCGGCGGGCGTTATTGTTCCTGCTGGTTTCAAGTTGACACGAAGGACAGGGCGATGCACAGCGTAATGGACAGTCTGGTATGGGTTGAGCGGCTTTCGCCCCGGCGCAAGGCCAGACGTTCACGCAAGACATGGCTCAGGCGGAGTCTGATTGTGCTGTCTGCCGTGGCGGTTCTGGCGGTGCTGTTGACGCAGTGAGTAACGCGCCAACCAAGCCGGCCAGCTGGTTTGATTCAGCACTTGCCTGATTTGCCGCCCGCCCAGCTTTTGCAACCAGGCGCTACAGCAGCAAAGGCTTGTCCGGCAATTCGTTCGGTTGCGCCTGCGTGCGCTTATTTTCATCCTGCACCGCAAAGTGCGCCATCAGCACCGCCGAGCTGGCTTCGAGCGCCTCGGTCAGCCCGTCTTCATAGCGCTTGTCGCGAAACGCCTGGGCCAGGCGTGCCACCATCGCCTGCCACTGCTCCGGGCTGACATGCGGCCTCAAGCCCCGGTCGGCCACGATTTCAATCGCGTGCTCGGCCAGCAGCAGGTAAATCAGCACGCCGTTGTTTTGCTCGGTGTCCCAGACGCGCAACTCGCCAAAGAGCATGACGGCGCGCTGGCGCGTCAGGGCGCTCATGCTGCTGCGCCGGCCCAGCCGCCACAGATAGCCGATGGGCAGCGACGACTCCACGCAGATGCGGATTTGCCCGCCGTGGCGACGCTCGCTGTCGGCAACCCGCTGCGCCAGGCGCCCGAGCATGTCGGGCGGGATGGCGCGCCGGGTATCGGCGGCGTCCAGCCACAGATGTTTGACAAAACTTCTCAGCTTGTTTGTCATGTTTACCAGCTCCCCGAGGCGCCGCCTCCGCCAAAATCACCGCCGCCGCCGCTGCTAAAGCCGCCACCACCACCGCCACTACTGCCCCAACCGCCGCCTCCACTGCCACCCCAGCCTGAGGAACCACCGCCACGGCCGAGCGAGCCCGCGCTGGCAAACAGGGCAAATACCAGCCCCACCAGGGCAGCAATGCCGCCGACCAGCACGCTGCTGGTGAAAATCCAGGCCAGCACGCCGATGGCGCCGCCGGTGGCCACCGAGCCCAGCTTGCGCCCCAGCACAGCGGCCATCAAACGGCCACCGACAGGCACCACAAAAAACAGGAAGATGGCCAGGTCCATCCAGTTAAAGCCCTTGACAAGATCCTTGATGCCCGAGGGTGCTGAATGCGCGCCATCGGGCAGGGGCAGGTTTTCGCCGCTTATGCGCGCGATGATCTGGTCTGCCGCGGCATCGAGCCCGCCGGCAAAGTCGCCCTGCTTGAAGCGCGGGGTGATGGCGTTGTCGATGATCTGGCTTGCCGCCAGATCGGGAATCGCGCCCTCCAGCGCCTTGGTGGTTTCAATGCGCACCCGACGATCGTTCTTGGCCACCACCAGCAACAAGCCGTCGCCAACCGCCTTGCGCCCGATCTTCCAGCTGTCTCCCACCCGCTGCGCGTAGGCGGCGATGTCTTCGGGCTGGGTGGTGGGCACCATCAGCATCACCACCTGCGCGCCACGCGCCTGCTCGAAAGCCGCCAGTTTGGCCTCCAGCGCCTGGCGCTGCGCATCGTTGAGCGTGCCGGTGCTGTCCATCACATGCGCCGTCAGCGTGGGCACAGCCAGCAGCGCCTGCGCGCTGGCGGGCGGCAGGGCAGTTGCCAGGGCAACTCCAATTGCTATTAAAACAATAGCTGTCCGCGCCCGATATGCAAGGGCCAGGAGCACTTCTTGCTCCTATTTCTTGTCGAAATTGACCTGCGGGGGCAGCGTTATCTGCGCCTCGTTTTGCACGGCGAAATTGGGCTTGACGCTGTAGCTGAAGACCATGGCCGTCAGGTTGCTGGGGAAGCTGCGCGTCAGCACGTTGTACTCCTGCACCGTCTGGATGTAGCGGTTGCGGGCCACGGTGATGCGGTTTTCGGTGCCTTCGAGCTGCACCCGCAAATCACTGAAGGCTTTGTTGGCCTTGAGGTCGGGATAGCGCTCGCTGACCGCCATCAGGCGGCTCAGGGCGCTGCCCAGTTCGCCCTGGGCTGCTTGAAACTTGCTGAAGGCGGCGGGGTCTTTGAGCGTTTCGGGTGTGACCTGAATCGATGTGGCCCTGGCACGCGCTTCAATCACCTTGGTCAGCGTCTCCTGCTCGAAAGCGGTTTCGCCCTTGACCGTGGCCACAATATTGGGCACCAGGTCCGCGCGGCGCTGATACTGGTTCAGGACTTCGGACCAGGCCGACTTGGTTTGCTCGTCCAGCCGCTGGAAATCGTTGTAGCCGCAGCCGGTCAGCAACAAGCTCAATACGGCTGCGATAGCCAGACCAAAAAAACGTGAGTTCATGGCAATGTCTCCAAAATGCAAGCCGTAACACTACCATAGTGCTGTCCGTATCCAAAGCGCAGTGCAAAGCCCGATACTCAACACGATGCACTTCACCGATTGTCCAATTGCCGACAGAACCCGATTGACCTTATGTCCAGAGCCCCAGTTTCCCCGGCCCCCATCGGCAGCGCCGACGAAACCGAGGCCGCCTTTTATGAAGCGCTGCAAAGCGGCGACATTGAAAAACTCATGGCCTGCTGGGGCGACGAGGACGACATTGTTTGCGTACACCCGGGCGGCGCGCGGCTGGTGGGCGCAGCCGCCATACGCGCCATGTTTGAAGCGCTGTTTGCCAACGGAGCGATTCGGATGCATGCCGAAAAAGTACACCGGGTGCAAGCCATGAGCGCCAGTGTGCACAGCGTGCTCGAGCGCATCGACGTACTGACCGGGGAAGGCCTGCGCCACGCTTACGTGATTGCGACCAATGTTTATCACAAGACGGCTCAAGGCTGGCGCATGGTCGCCCACCATGCCAGCCCCGGCACCGCGCGCGAAGTTCAGGAAGTAATGGAAACCCCGCATGTGCTGCACTGACGCGCGTCAACGGACGGCGAGCGCCATGAACTACGTGGCACCCTGGTGGCTTGCGGGCGGCAATGTCCAGACCCTCTGGGCGGCGCGGCCCGCCCGACGCTACCTCGGGGCGCCGCCCGCCTTTCGCCGCGAACGCTGGGGCACACCCGACAGCGACTTCGTGGATGTTGACTGGCTCAAGCCAATGGCTGAGAGCGCGGGGGCAAACGAACGCCGCGCAGGGCCGCCCCAAGCAAGTTCAGCCCCCCCGGGGGGCAGCGTATTACACGAAGTGAAAAGCGTGGGGGCTCCACCTCTATTGGTCGTCTTTCACGGCCTGGAGGGCTCGTCGTCCAGCCACTATGCCCAAGCCTTTGCCGACGCGGCCCGCGCGCGCGGCTGGGCCTGTGCCGTTCCGCACTTTCGCGGCTGCTCGGGCGAGATCAATCTGGCGCCGCGCGCCTACCACTCGGGTGACTATGCCGAGATTGACTGGCTGCTCAGACGCTTTGCAGGCCAGCACGGCGGGCCGGTGCTGGCCGTGGGTGTTTCCCTGGGCGGCAATGCGCTGATGCGCTGGGCGGCTGAACAGGGCGCCGGAGCCCGGCAGGTCGTTGCCGGCATCGCCTCGGTCTGCGCGCCGCTGGATCTGGCGGCCAGCGGCTGGGCCATCGGCCGCGGCTTTAACCGGCAGGTGTACACCCGCATGTTCCTCAGGACCATGGTGCCCAAGGCGCTCCTGATGCTCGCGCAGCACCCTGGCCTGTTTGACCGCCAGCGCTTGCTGGCGGCGCGCGACCTGCATGACTTTGACAACGTGTTTACCGCGCCGCTGCATGGTTTCAAAGACGCTGATGACTACTGGACACGCGCCTCGGCCAAGCCGCATTTGCACCAGGTGGCCGTGCCGGCGCTGGCCCTGAACGCGCTGAACGATCCCTTCGTTCCGGCCAGCAGCCTGCCGCGCTCCGCCGATGTCAGCCGCTACGTCACCCTCTGGCAGCCCGCGCAGGGCGGCCATGCCGGGTTTCCGTCGTCGCGCTCGCTTTGGGCCAATTTTCCCGGAGATGTGCGCGTCATGCCCGACGCGGTCACCGCATTTCTGGCGGCGCAGGTCAGCGCAAAATAGCGGCATGGATGACATCGTTCGCCAGGCCATTGCCAAATGGCCCAACGTGCCTGATTGCTACGGCTGGCTCGGACTGGACGCGCGCGGCAACTGGTACATGCGTGATGACCGGGTCCAGGCCAGCGGGCCATTTGCCGCGCCCGATGCCGCGGGCCGCCTGGTCAGCAAAGGCTCGCTGCTCCGGCACGAAAAGCTGATTGATTTCATCCAGCGCAACTACGAGTGTGACGCCAGCGGCCAGTGGTTTTTCCAGAACGGCCCGCAGCGGGTTTATGTGGAGCTGCAGGCCACGCCACTGGTCTGGCGTGTTGACGCGGCCCCCAGCCTTGCCGTGAAGGCGCACACCGGCCTGAGCGCCCGTTGTCAGCGCTGCATCGTGGATGAACAGGGCCGGCTCTACCTGCAGACCGATCTGGGTTTTGGCCTGGTTCACACCCAGGACATGACGCACGCGGCCGACGCCGTGGAGCGCGGCCTGTGGTTGCCCGAAGAGTTGCCGGCAGCCGGGTTGCCAGCACGGTTTGGCTATGTTCGCAGCCCGTTGCTGCTACATAAACAATAGCATAATAGCCATGTCATATGTGGGCTTAAGCCATATTTTACTTACATCTTTCATCAAAAAAGCCGGTCACTGACCGGCTTTTTTGATGCGGCGCTGGCGCTGCTTATTTGGCAGCGTTCACCATGTATTCAACCGCCGACTTGAGGTCAGCGTCGGAGGCGGTGGAGCCGCCTTTGGGTGGCATGGCGTTCTTGCCCTTGATGGAACTGTTGACCAGCGCATCCATACCGGTTTTGATGCGGGGCTCCCAGGCCGCCTTGTCGCCAAACTTGGGTGCACCCGCTACGCCTGCGGCATGGCAGGCAACGCAAGTCTGCTTGTACAGAGCCTCGCCGGCACCCGCGCCGGCAGCAGCCACCTTGGCAGGAGCGGCGGGCGCTGCCGGGGTGGCTGCAGGCGCGGCTGGAGTCGCCGCGGTGCCAGCCGGTGCGGAAGCCGTTGCCGCGGGTTGAGCCGATGCGGGGGAACTGCTGGCCTCGCCCAATGCAACCATGCCGATTTTCTGGATCCGTTGCGCGACGGCCTTCTCGGAATCGTCCGTGCCGTCCGTGGGCTTGTTGCCGGAAGTCACGTACAAAACGAGTCCGATGATGGCAAAAATGGGAACCACAAAAGAGTAAAAAACCGCCATCAGCAACTGCTTCGGGGTCTTGATCGGACCTGTGTGAACTTCGTCGTGGGTCGTGGTGGAGTCGTTTGCGCTCATGGCGTCCTCAAAAAAACTGAAAATCGGGGGCTATCGCGGGCTGCGGCGGCGTCCGCGCAACAGTTGCGGATTATAAGCGGGGGCTTTCAAAGCCTGCGCGCGCCAGCGCTGACTGATAGAATCAGACGCTCTGTGCGGTGTGAACCGGGCGCACAGGTCAATCGCCCCGATGCCAGTGCACGCCCACGGGCATCAGAGCCCGTCATTTTCCAGCGTTGCGGCTGTAGCTCAGTGGATAGAGTATTGGCCTCCGAAGCCAAGGGTCGTGGGTTCGATCCCCGCCAGCCGCACCAGATTCAGCTTTCTGCATGGTTGGAAATAGTGACTTGCTTTTCCAAGGTCAACGTCTGGGAAAGCTTGGCTGAAAACAGTCAATAGTCGTTGCTCTTCCTCGGGTCAGTTCCCGGTCGCGGCGCGCGCGTTAACATTGACTGCGGCCGAGAAACCATGATGTCGCACTGTCAAGAGAGGAAACGCAATGCACCCCGACATTTCGCAGACAGCAGAGCTACTCAACCAGGAACTGGCCCCTATTCTTTTACGCGCCCTGGAGCGGTTTCGTGCCATCCTTCCGGCGGAGGTTGATATTGCGCTGGAGTTGTCGGACGACCATCCCCGGGTTCGCGCGCATGCGCAGCGGCTCGAAGATGTGCTGTTTGGCGCGTGCATCCTGGCGTGGCAATCCATGGCGGGCGTGCCAACTCAAATCGTCGTCGAGCTGCAGGACGTATTGCTGGACGATGTGGTGCTGGATCACGCTGCGGAAAAATTGCAGGGCGGACTGCCGCCGAGGCGTTACGCGTGGCTTGTCATCAGCAACAGCAGCCGAACGGCAATCGGCCCCTTTCATTCGCTGATGCCTGCGCCGCTGCTGATTGACGACAGCCCGTCAAGCGCTCGCCGGCTCAAACTGGTGGAGATGCGCAACATCATTGTCCAGCACCACGGCACGATCACCGCAACTCCCGCTCCTGAACAGGGAACGGCTTTTGATATTTACCTTCCAACCGTGCTGCCGCTGGAAATTTCCGCCGTCAGCGGGTCTGGCTCGAACGTCAAGCACATCTTCTATGTGGACGACTACGAAGCCATGCGGGCGCTGATCAGCGAAATGCTGCCAGATGCCGGGTTCCGGGTGACCTGCTATGAAAGTGGAAGAAGCGCGTTATCAGCCCTTCAGGCGGACCCGATGATTTGTGATGCCGTTGTCAGCGACTACCGGTTGCTGGACTATTCTGGCATCGAGTTGCTCAAACAGATCAAGCTTGTACGTCCAGGCCTGCCCGTCATCATTCTTTCGGGCTACATCGATGAAGCCTTGACGGCCAAGGCACGTGATGAAGGGGCGGCGCGGGTCATGAGCAAGGCCAGCGACCTCGGGGAACTGTGCATAGCGCTGCGCGAGGTACTCGGCAATGCGCCAAACCCGGCTTTGACAACCTACACCGATTGGGCCAAGCTGTAAGTAACGCCGGGCCCGATCCCTGAAAAGTGTTGTGACAACGCGGGCTCTGGCAAATGCCGAGAGCCCGTAGTGCCCGGTCAGGAATTCAGGCGCTTGGCCATTCCCGGCGACAGCCACAGACGCTGGTCAGACTCGACGATCAGCGCGTCCACGCCCTTAAGTGGCTCAAGCAGTCGGCGACCCGCCTCGTCACCGGCCACCATGATGGCCGCACCCAAACCGTTGATGTCATCTAGCTTGCGCGATACCAGGGCGACGCCATGCGGGCCCAAGGTCGGCTGGCCGGACTTGGGATCCAGAATATGGTGATAGCGTCGGCCATTGCGAACGAAGCAGCGCTCATAGTCGCCCGAGGCCGCCACAAAGCCTTCGTTCAGTTCCAGCACGCCCACGATACGCTCAGGCGCACGCGGATCGCGCAAGCCCACGCGCCAGGCGCGCCCCTGCAACTGCCCGCTCACCAGCACATCGCCACCGCCATTGATCATCGCGTCGGTCACGCCGTGTCGCTTCAATGCCTGCAGGCCCGCTTGCAATATCGGGAGCTTGGCAATCCCGCCCAAATCGACGCGCATGCCGCGGCGGCGCAAGTAGGCGCTGGCGGATTTCTCGTCAAGTATTAAATCCCGGTAGTTCACCAGTGGCAATTCACGCGCAAGTTCCGCGGCGTCCGGAATAATTGTTTGCGCCGGGTCAAAATTCCACCCATGAAATGCCCCGACCGTAATATCAAAAGCGCCCTGGCTGCGCTCTGACATCTGCCTGGCCATTTTCAGCACGTGCATCATCTCGGGCGCCACCGCGACGGGCTGCAGCCCCGCCGCAAGATGCAAGGCGCTCACCTCGCTGTCGACGAGGTAGCGGCTCATCAGGTCGCTCAGTCGCGCCATTTCAGCAAAGGCACCGGCCATCGCCGCCTCGGCGACATCGCCGTTGCGGGTCTGAACGGTAATGTCCAGGCGGGTCCCCATCAGGCTACGGGAGGCCTGCCGCACTCTCGGATCGGCCAGGGCCGGTTTGAGGAACAGCGAAGTAGCCAGCAAGGGCAGGCCGACCAGCATGCGTCGTCGTCCTTTGTTCAACCGGGGCGAGAGCGTCATGGTGGCCTGAGCCCTTAGCGCGACAGCGACACCATGTAGTCCACGGCGGCCTTGACTTCGTCATCCTTGAGGGCGACCGCGCCGCCGCGCGCGGGCATCTGGCCCTTGGTGCCAGTAAAGCCCTCCATCGCATGTTTATAAAGTATGTCGTTGCCCTGGGCAATGCGCGGACCCCAATCGGCCTTGTCACCCGGCTTGGGCGCGCCGGCTGCACCGACGGCATGGCAGAGCGAACAAGTCTTGCCAAACACCGATTTGCCGACAGTGTTCTCGGCGACTGGCGCGGCAGCCACCACAGGTGCTGTCGCGGGCGCGGGCGCGGACACCGGAGCGGCGGTGTTGGCCTGGTTTTTATCGCCGCAAGCGGTCAGGAACAAGGCCAGCGCCGCGATGGCCAGCGCATTTCTTGATTTTTGCATGAAAGGACTCCGTTGGAATGTTTGGGAAGTTGTGGACAAATTCTAGACGCCCAAGCCGACGAATGCATTTTGCTTGGGCTGGTGAATTCAAACTGGCATTTTAGATGAATCTTTGATTTTGATCAATATCCATGAAGCGTCTTGCTGCAAACATAGCGTGTGTTACCGTGCAAGCGCTGCTCGCAAGTCATCCAGGCGCCTTATCCCTTCACTTAGGAACTTCACCATGAGCCAGAAACCAGTCAAACCGTCCGAACAACCCAGCGGTATCGGGCGTCGCACATTCATCAACACCGCCGCGCTGGCGGGCCTGACGGTCGGCGTAGCTGCCTGCACCGACAAGTCGACTGGCACTGCGGCACCGGCTGCACCCGCCGCCTCGGCACCCGCCGCGGCAAGTCAGGCCGGTAGCAGTCCCGTCCATCCAAAACCCGGCGAGCTCGATCCCTACTATGGCATCTGGAGCAGCGGCCACACCGGAGACATGCGCATACTGGGCATTCCTTCCGGGCGCGAACTGCTGCGCATTCCGTGCTTTGTGCCGGATGCGCTGGTGGGCTGGGGCATCACCAATGAGTCGAAAAAGATCATGGGCACCAAGCCTGACGGCAGCCTGCGCTACACGGTGGGCGACACCCACCACACCCATGCTTCCTACAAGGACGGCAACTACGACGGCCGCTACTCCTGGATCAACGACAAGATCAACGGCCGCATCGCGCGCATCCGGCTCGACTACTTCATTTGCGACAAGATCACCGAGATTCCCAACATTCAGGGCTTTCACGGCATCTTTCCGGACAAGGCCGACCCGGTCGATCCCAAAATCAATTACACGACGCGCGTTTTCTGCGGCGCCGAGTTCAGCATTCCGCTGCCCAACAACGGCAAAGGCACGGACAAGCCCGAGGACTATCGCTCGCTGTTCAGTTGCGTCGATGCCGAAAGCATGGAAGTGCGCTGGCAGGTGCTGATCGACGGCAACTGCGACCTGACTGCCACGTCATATGACGGCAAACTGGCCGCCACCAATCAGTACAACACCGAAATGGGCGCGCATTACGAAGACATGATGTCGGCCGAGCGCGATGCCTGCCTGTTTTTCAACATCGCCCGCATCGAGCAGGCGGTCAAGGACGGCAAGTTCAAGACCTATGGCGACTCCAAGGTGCCAGTGGTGGACGGCACCCACAAGGCCAACCCGGATCCGAAGACCGCTCTCACCGCCTATGTGAGCGTGCCGAAGAACCCGCACGGCGTGAACGCCAGCCCGGATGCCAAATACTTCATCTGTGCCGGCAAGCTCTCGCCCACCGCCACCGTGATCGAGCTGGCCAAGGTGCTCGACTGGTTCGACGGCAAGCTGGAAAAACTCGACTCGGCCATCGTCGCCGAAGTGGAGATTGGACTGGGCCCACTGCATACCGCTTTCGATGGCCGCGGCAACGCCTACACCACGCTGTTCCTGGACAGCCAGGTCGTCAAATGGAACTTGGCGGCCGCCATCAAGTTCCACGCCGGCGACAAAACCGCCAAGTACGTGGTGGATCGCCTGGACGTGCACTACCAGCCCGGCCACCTGAATGCCTCGCAGTCCGAGACCCGCGCTGCCGATGGCAAGTGGCTGGTGGTGGGCAGCAAGTTCTCGAAAGACCGCTTCCTGCCGGTGGGCCCGTTGCATGCCGAGAACGAGCAGATCATCGACATTTCGGGCGACAAGATGGTGCTGGTGGCCGACCACCCGGTGCGCAGCGAGCCGCACGACTTCATCATCTTCAAGCGCGACTTGCTGCGGCCGAAACAGATCTACGACATGAACGAGTTCCCGCTGGCGGTGAAGGATCCGAAGGACAGTGGCGTGTTCCGCAATGGCAAAAAAGTGACCGTCAAGATCACTTCGCAGGCCCCCGCCTACAGCCTGCGCGAGTTCACCGTGAAGAAAGGCGACGAGGTCACCCTGATCCTGACGAATCACGACAAGGTGGAAGACTTGACGCACGGCTTTGCGATCCCGAAGTACAACGTCAACTTCATCGTCAACCCGCAGGAAACGGCCTCGGTGACCTTCCTCGCTGACAAGCCGGGCGTTTACTGGTGCTACTGCACGCACTTCTGCCACGCGCTGCATCTGGAGATGCGCACGCGTATGATCGTCGAAGGCTGATTCGACCGTTTGAAAACCCGGTGGCGGGCGGACTCGAACCGCGCCGCCACCACGCGAGCGTCGCACGCAGGCGGCGCTCACCCAGCAGGAATGAGCTATGTATTCGCGATGCCAAGGGGTGGCGGCCAGGGTGGGTCTCTGCCTGGCCGTTTTTTTTATGCTGCTCGGCGTTGCAGCGAGCGGCGCACGCGCGGCCACCGGCTCCTACAACGTGGAGCTGCCGCCCGAACTCAACAGCACCAAAGATTTGTGCGCGCTGGTGGCTTGTGCCGAAGTCTTCCCCGGCGCCAAAAGCTTCTCCGAACGCATGGGCCAGCCGCCTTATGTGCAGGCCTACGGCGAGCCCGAGGCCGGCAAGAAAAAACTGCTGGGCTATGTGATGCTGTCCACCGACATCACCGACACGCCCGCCTACTCGGGCAAGCCGGTGGTCACGCTCATCGGCATGGACCTGAAGGGCCGTTTCGTCGGCGTGAAAGTGCTCAAGCATTCCGAGCCCATTTTGTTGCTTGGCATTCCCGAGTCAGCGCTGATCAAGTTCAACCAGCAGTACGTTGGCAAGTCTGTAGCAGACAAGATTGAGGTCGGCCAGTCCAGGCCGGATGAGGGCGTGCTGGGGGTGGACGCTATATCGGGTGCCACCGTGACCGTGATTTCGCAAAACCAGGTCATGATGATGTCGGGGTCGGCGGTGGCGCGCCAGGTCGGTATTCTGGCACCCACGGTGCGCGAGCCGGCCCGATACCTCAAGAGCGGGCAGCGCCTGAGTTGGGCGCAGCTGGTCAAACAGGGCAGCGTACAGCGTCTGCTCGTCAAGCCCGAGCAACTCGGTCTGGCGCGCGGCCCTGAACCGTTTATTGAACTCTGGTTTGGCGACCTCAATCACCCTGACATCGGTGCCAGCCTGCTCGGCGACAACAGCTGGAACAATCTGCGCCTGCAGATCAAGGAGGGCGAGCACGCCCTCTTTGTCATCCGTACGGCGGGTATCGAATCATTCAAGGGTTCAGGCTTTGTGCGCGGCGGTATCTACGATCGCGTACAAGTCAGGCAGGGTGCCGATTCGTTCACGTTCCGCGACACCGACTACCTCAACCTCTATGGCCTGGAAGCGGCAGGCGCGCCGGGCTTTACCGAGTCGGCCATCTTTGTCATCCGTTCCAGGACTTTCTCGGCGGCCTATCCCTGGAAGCTGTCGTTCCTTGGCAACCGCGTGGACCCCGCGACCGGCAAACGCAGCTTCACCAGTTTCAGTGCCGATTATTGGCTGACCACCGAGTTGCTGCAGGGCGGTCGGCCGGTGGTCGCGGAAGCCGCAGCACCCTGGGTGCAGGTGTGGAAATCGCGTGCACTGGGCATTGCGCTGTTTGCCGCACTGCTGATCATGGTGACCGTCGTTTACGCCTTTCGGGAAAGGCTCGCGCGCCGCGCCACGCACAAGAACAAATGGCCAGTGAATGCCTTCAAGTACAGCGCCTGGGCCCTGAGCATTGGCTTCGTTGGCTTTGGGGTTATGGCGCAGCCTTCCATCACCCAGGTGCTGACCTGGCTGCACACCCTGCTGTTCCAGTGGACCTGGTCACTGTTCCTCTCCGACCCCTTTATTTTCCTGTTCTGGATTTTCATCATCGTGACCGTGTTTGTGTATGGGCGTGGCCTGTTCTGCGGCTGGATGTGTCCGTTCGGCTCCCTGTCCGAGGCCCTGTACAAGCTCGGCGGCCTGATCGGCCTGAAGCGCTTTCAGGGCCATTTGCCGCGCGTCTGGCATGACCGGCTCAAGTGGGTGAAGTACGCAGTGTTCTTCGCCCTGCTGACGGTGTCTGTATTCTCCCTGGGACTGGCGGAAATGCTGGCCGAGGTCGAGCCCTTCAAGACCACTTTCCTGGTCGGCATCAGCAACCGCGCCTGGCCTTACGGCCTGTTTGTCTGCGCGATTCTGGGCCTTTCGATCTTCATCGAGCGTCCCTACTGCAAATACATCTGCCCGCTGGGCGCCGCCCTGGCCATGCCCAGCACCTTCCGCTGGTTTGGCTTGCCGCGCAAGCAGGAATGCAACACCTGCAAAGCCTGCGCTGTGGGGTGTGGTTCGCTGGCGATTGACGCCGATGGCCGTATTGACCACCGCGAATGCCTGCACTGCCTCGATTGCCTGGTGCTGTACACCGACCCCAAGGCGTGCCCGCCCTTGGGCCAGGAACGCAAGCGCCGCGAGCGCGCTGGTCTGGAAATGACCCCGATCGGGCGTGATGGTTATTTCATTCCGATCTACCCCATCAGCGTTGCCACACCGGCATCGGTAGCGGCAAGGCAGGGCCCGGATCCACGCATGCCGTCTGATCCCGTGATGCCGCCGCACAAAGTCAACGTCGGCCGCCTCATGTGGATCTGGCTGGAGATTCGCGACCACCTGTGGCCCTGGAGCGCCGAGGGCTGGCACTCGCAGCGCGCGCTGCAGATCGCTGGCTTCTCGCTGGCGCTGGCGGCCAGCCTGGCCTGGGCGCTGGCAGCGAGCGGCCGCCTCTCGTCGGGCGCCATCATCGGCTGGTGGGTCGGCTGGAGCGTGTACGAGGTCTTGATACGCCTTTCGGGCCGCCGTTATGTGAAGGATGGCCTCTGGTGGCAGGACAATTACCGCTATGCCAGCGTGATGGACATGCTCAGCTACGTGGGTTTCAAGAACCTGCTCATCGGCGCCGCGCTGTTTCTGACCTTGAAGGCGCTGGGCTTGCTGCTGGCGTGAGACCACGATGAAGCGATTGCTGGTCTTGTTGCTGCTCCCTTTGCTGGCACTGTTGCTGACCAGCACGCAAGCGGCCACGCTACGCGTCAAGCCCGGGCAATCGCTGCAGCAGGCCATCCAGGCCGCCAGCGCGGGCGACGTGCTGGAAATCGAACGCGGCCTTTACCAGGGCAACTTCCTCGTCGACAAGCCGCTCACGCTACGCGGCATCGCTCGCCCGACCTTGAGCGGCATGCAGCATGGCGACACGCTGCGGGTGACTGCGCCCGACGTCGTGCTGGAAGGATTGATCGTGCGTGACTCGGGCGACAGCCTGAAGGATCAGAACGCCGGCATTTACATCTACCCCGGCGCGCACCGTGCGGTGGTGCGGAACTGTGACCTGAGCTACAACCTGTTCGGCCTGTGGATCGAGAAGGCCAACGATGTGGTGGTGCAGTCCAACGTCATCACCGGCAAGCGCGACTACAACTCCTCGCAGCGCGGCAACGGCGTGGAGCTCTACAACACCACGGGCGCGCGCATCATCGGCAACAACATCAGTTTTGTGCGCGACGCGCTCTATGTGGATGTGTCGCACCACGCCATCTTCCGCGGCAACAAACTGCACCACAGCCGCTACGGCAGCCACTACATGAATTCGTATTACAACCTGTGGGAAGACAACGACAGCTACTACAACCGCGGCGGCCTGGCGCTGATGGAGGTGCGCAATCAGGTCGTGCGCAACAACCGCGCCTGGGGCAACTCGGACCACGGCATCATGCTGCGCACCCTGCAGGACTCGGTGATCGAGAACAATGTGGTGGCGGGCAATGCGCGCGGCTTCTTCATTTACGACGTGGAATACGCCACCCTGAAAAACAATCTGGTGGTGGACAATCAGGTCGGCGTGCATCTCGCGGCCGGCTCCACGCGCAACGTGGTGGAAGGCAATGACTTTATTGCCAACCGCGAGCAGGTGCGCTATGTCGGCGCCCGCGATGAGGTCTGGGGTGCCAGCAGCGGCAACTACTGGAGCAACTACCTGGGCTGGGACCGTGACGGTAACGGCATCGGCGATGTGCGCTATGAAGCCAATGACATGGTAGACCGCCTGACCTGGCGTTACCCGAGCATCAAACTGCTGCTGGCCAGCCCCGCCGTGCAGGCGCTACGTCTGGTTGCTCAACAATTCCCGGTGCTGCGCGTACCCAGCGTGGTGGATCCCAAACCGCGCATGCTACCGAAACACAAGCAATGGAGTGAGTGGCGTGACAAGCATTACCCCGGTCAGTAAACCCGTGACCATTTCGGGCCTCGCGATTCAAGCGCGCGGCGTTGCCAAACATTACGGCAACGTGCATGCGGTTGACGGCGTGGACCTGAGCGTGCAGCGCGGCGAAATTTTTGGTCTCATCGGCCACAACGGTGCGGGCAAAACCACGCTGTTCAGGATGATGCTGGGGTTGATCGAGCCCAGCGTCGGCGAGATATTGGTAGATGGTGCGTCGGTGCGCGGACGCGGCTTTCGAGCGGTGCGCCGCCACATCGGTTACCTGCCCGAGGACGTGGTGCTGTACGACAACCTGAGCGGCCTGGAGACCTTGCGCTTCTTTGCCCGGCTCAAGGGCGCTCCCGGTTCGCAATGCGAGCCCACGCTGGCGCGCGTCGGCCTGGCTCATGCGGCGAAACGACCGCTGCGGGAGTATTCCAAAGGCATGCGCCAACGCCTCGGTTTTGCCCAGGCCCTGCTGGGCGCGCCAGGCGTGTTGTTTCTGGACGAGCCTTCCAACGGGCTGGATCCGCAGGCGATTCGCGACTTCTACGCTACCCTGCGTGGACTGCGCGACACGGGTGTGACCATCATCATCACCTCGCACATCCTGGCCGAACTGCAGGAGCGGGTGGACCGCCTCGCCATCATGTCGGCTGGCAAGATACTGGCTCTGGGCAGCGTGCAGGAATTGCGCGACCAGATGCATATGCCGCTGAGCCTGGAGCTACGCCTGGAACCCGGTGATAGGGCGCTGGCCCTGCAGGCGCTGAGCGCTTTGACGGGTGTCAGCGGCGTGGTCACCGACGAAGGCCTGCGCGTGAGCTGCCCGCGCGAGGCCAAGATGGCCGCGCTGGGCGCGTTGATGGGCCTGGGGGCCAAATTGCTGGATCTGAAAATCCAGGAACCCTCGCTGGAAGATGTATTTTTTGGTTTCTCGGATTGAGGTGACGCGATGGAATGGACACAGATCCTGACCCTGGCCGCAAAAGAGTTTCGCGACCGCATGCGCAATCGCTGGGTGCTGGCGGTGGCGCTTGTGTTCACGGTGTTCTCGCTGGTGATCGCCTACTTTGGCGGCGCAGCCCAAGGCCAGCTGGGCTTGCGGTCGATCGAGTTCGCCATCGCCAGCCTGGTCAGCCTGGTGATCTACCTGATTCCGCTGATCGCCTTGTTGTTGGGTTTCGATGCGATCGTGGGCGAGCGCGAGCGTGGCTCGCTGGACCTGTTGCTGGCGCTGCCCATCACAAGGCTGGAACTGTTGCTGGGCAAGTACCTGGGCCTGGCGGCAGCGCTCACGCTCTCCACGCTGGCGGGCTTTGCCCTGGTGGCGTTTTTGCTGTTCCGGCAGTATGGCTGGGTCGGGCTGTATCACTACTTTGGCTTCATGGTCAGTTCGGTGCTGCTGGGGCTGGCGTTTCTCAGTCTGGCGGTGTTGATTTCGGTGATCGCGCGTGAGCGCACGCGGGCCTCGGGTCTGGCCATTGCGCTGTGGTTCTTTTTTGTGCTGGTGTTCGATCTGCTGCTGCTGGGCGGGCTGGTGGCGACGGGTGGCACCTACGGCGGAGACGCCTTTGCCTACCTGTTGCTGCTGAACCCGGCCGATGTGTTTCGCATCCTCAATGTGTTTTCGCTCGAAGATGTTCGCACCTTGTATGGTCTGACCAGCATCGTGCCGACCGCCCTGGCCAAGCCCTGGCTGATGGGCTCGGTCATGCTGGCCTGGATTGTGGTGCCGCTGGGCCTGGCCAACTGGAGATTTAAACCATGAACGACACCTGTTCTTGCCGCCGCCATGCCGGCGTCGACGCCACCTGCGGCGAGCGCCGCCAACTGCTCGGACTGGCCGCACTGGCCGCGTTAGGCTCCCTGAGTGGCCTTTCTGGCTGCGGTGAGCGATCGGGCGACGTCCGGGCGCTGGCACCGGTGGAGATTGATGCGTCCACCTCGTGCGAACTCGACGGCATGCTGCTGGCCGACTACCCAGGCCCCAAGGCGCAGATCCGCTACGCTGGTCGCGACGCGCCTGCCTTCTTCTGCGACACGGTGGAGTTGTTCAACACGATGCTGCGACCCGAGCAGGTGCGTCAAGTGCTCGCGGTGTATGTGCAGGACATGGGCAAAGCTGACTGGGATCAACCGCGCGGCAACTGGATTGATGCCCGCAGCGCGTTTTATGTGCTGGGCAGCAAACGCCATGGCTCCATGGGGCCGACCATCGCCAGTTTCGCGCAGGAGCAGGATGCCAAGAAATTCATCGAACAGTGGGGCGGCCAGTTGCTGCGCTATGCCGAGGTCAAACCCGACATGGTGGACCTGAGCGGCGGTGCGCTGCATGACACGAAAATGTAAGTCAGGCATGAACCTGCCCTGCCGACACACGCCACGGCAAGCGCTGACCGTGCTAACCTTTCTGGCCATCACGCTGGCAGTGTTGGCGCTGTGGGTGAAGCCGGCCATGAATTTCTAGCTGATACCCGCCGAAGAGTCGGCCCTGTCGCCCGATGTCTGTTTGATCGCGCCACCAACGCCCTACAACCCGGCATCTGGCCAACCGCTGGCCGCTCCGCGCGCCGTGCCCGCCGATGCACGCTGCCCAGTCTGCGGCATGTATCCGGCACGCTCGCCGAACTGGGCCGCGCAGGTGATTTTTTCCAATGGCGATGCCCAGTTTTTTGACTCGCCACTGAGCCTTTTCCGGTACCTGCAGGACGTGGGCCGCTACAGCCGCGGGCATAGCGCGGACGAAATCGTTGCCAGCTACGTCACGGATACCGACAGTGGACGCTCGATTTCTGCCAGCAGTGCCATCTATGTCCATGGCTCCTCGGCCGTGGGGCCGATGCGAGCGGGCAATTTACCCGCATTCGCCGAAGCCGGCTTTGCGGACCTGCACTATCTGCACGCCTCCAGCGCCCCGCCTTCAAGCTGCGGTTTGAGCGCGTCAAGCTGCGCCTTCAATGAAGCATCGACCGATGGCAGCTTGAGAACCTGGCCGCGCGCTTCAGGCTGCTCCAGCACCACCCTGGCGGTGCGCACGCCGCGGTTGACGGCCTTGGCCAGTTCGCGTTCGGCATCAATCTGCGCGCTGAAGTGGCCCAGTGAAAGCCCGGGGCCGAGCGCCGGATTCATCAGCGGCTCAACCGCCTGACCCAGTCGGCGCAGCTCAGCGCGTTTTTTGGCGAGCGCTTCTTCGTCGCTGTATTTGCCCATATAAACAATCCAGCGCCCAGACACCACACTGCTTTCAAGCGTCCAGCTGCCCACGGGCAGGCTGCTCTCCAGGCGGGGGCGTAACGCGCTGGCCTGCTGCTCGGTGAAGGGGCCGGCCTGCAGGCATTGCGCCGCGCCGGCGCTGACGACGGCCGGGGTGGCGTTGGCGGGAGGCGGCCCGCTGTCGCTCTGCCGCGCCTGGCTGGCGGCAAGCAGCCGCATGGCCTCGGGCCGGATCTGTTGCGCCAGACGCTGCGGCTCTGACTGCGTGATGGGGGCAAAGCCGTAATCAGCGAGCAGCCCTTGCGTCCAGGCAAAGTAGGCGGTATTGGCCAGCAGCAACACCAGCACCAGCAGCCTCAGCATGGGAATGCTCCATTGGGCTTGTCGGCGGCTGGTACGGCTGATCCGGAAATGGGCCGCACGCTGACTTCGGAGCTGGTGATTTCTTTCATGCCAGCCGCAGTATGCACCAGCAGCGCGCCTCTTTCGCCGACGCCGTACGCGGTGCCCTGGCTGCCGTCAGAAAGCTGCACGACCCGGTTGGAAAGCACGTCGCGCACGGCATAACGTGGCTGAAACGGCGCAAAACCAAACCGCTCAAACGCCTGCACCGCCTGCACCAGCGGCATCACCACGCGCAGCAGCGTCGCGGCTGCATCAAGGGTGGGGTTCATGTCCTGCAGACAGCCCGGCGCAACGGCAGGCAGGGCGGCCGCCGCATCGGCAGCGGCGCTCAATTGCACCGCCTGGATGTTGATGCCGACACCAATCACGGCATAGCGAAAGCCTTCCCAACTGGCCGTTTCGACCAGAATGCCAGCCAGCTTGCGCTCACCTTGCGGACCGCAAAGCCACAGGTCATTGGGCCATTTCAGGCCAATCCTGGCGCGGCTGGTGTTGCCGTTTGTTTGTGGATCAAGGCTTTCCGCCAGGCTGATGCCGACCACCAGCGACAGGCCCGACCAGTCGCTGGGCTGCAAAGGCAAACCGAGTGAAAACGTCAGGCTGGCCCCGCGCCGGCTGTGCCAGCCGCGACCGAGCCGACCGCGCCCGGCGGTTTGTTGCTCGGCCACCAGCAGCACCGGCTCGGGCCGCGGCGGCGCGCTGGCGCTGCCCCTGAAACGCCGCATCAGCTCGGAGTTGCTTGAATCGATCTCGGGCACCACCTCGACCGTGAAACCCGGCAGCGTGGGGGCCACGGCCTGCCAGATGGCTTCGGCCGGCCAGCGGATGGGGAAGGTCAGGGAGTCGGTCACAACAGGGGACAGCGGGTGGCGTGACGGATGGGCCCGGGTGCGGGCTCAATCCTTCTTTTTCTTTTTGGACTTTTTTTTGTCTTTCCTGTCTTTCTTCTCCTCGTCCCTGGATGCCAGCAGGGTGCCGCGGCAGTTTTTTGCGCCGCACCAGCAGGGGTACTCGGCCAGCAGCTTTTTGGTGTACTTGGCATCAATGATCAGGCCGTAGTCATAAAACAGTTCTTCGCCCGCTTCGATGTTGCGCAGCGCCTTGATGAACACCCGCCCACCGTTTTCATCAGCCTCGCAATTGGGCTGGCAACTGTGGTTGATCCAGCGCGAGGAATTGCCGCCCTGCTTGGCGTCGATCACATGCTTTTCGTCGACGTGAAAGTAAAACGTGTGGTTGGGGTCGGTCGGGTCGTGCGGGTGGCGGCGCAGCGCTTTTGTCCAGCTGATGACTTCGCCGACGTATTCAATCAGCGTTTCGCCCTCCGCCAGATCCTGAAGCGCGTACACGCCTTTGCCGTGTACGCCGGAGCGCCGCGTCTGGATGCGGCGTCCGTCGCTGCCGGGCACGCGCCGGGCGTTCGGAGAAGGGGGTGCGGAGGCCGGGCGTTTTGACACGTTATATTTTTTTGGTATGGTTAATTTATGCGGGTGCGCGTGGGCGCGCGCGCCCGCGCGAGAAGCCCCGATTGTAGTGACGCCCGGCAGCCGCCGCAGCGCTTGTGTTTTACTAGCGCCCTGGCGGAGGCGCTTTTTTGGGCGCGGCGTGAACCCGCCACTCCCCGCTCTTGCAGGTTGGACGAACGTTTTAAGAACTACTTATGAAAACCCTGGTCATTGCAGAAAAACCCTCGGTCGCACAAGACATTGTGCGGGCCATCACGCCCAGCGCGGGCAAGTTTGAAAAGCACGATGAGTACTTTGAAAGCGACAGTTGGCTGGTCACCTCGGCGGTCGGCCACCTGCTTGAGATTCAGGCGCCCGAAGAGTTCGACGTCAAGCGCGGCAAGTGGAGCTTTGCCCACCTGCCGGTGATTCCGCCTTATTTTGACCTGAAACCCATCGACAAGACCAAGACCCGGCTCAACGCCATCGTCAAGCTGGCCAAGCGCAAGGACGTGGGCGCCATTGTCAACGCCTGCGATGCCGGCCGCGAAGGCGAGCTGATTTTTCGGCTGATCCAGCAGTACGCCAAAACCAAGCACCCGGTCAAGCGGCTGTGGCTGCAGTCGATGACACCGGCCGCGATTCGCGACGGCTTTGCCGCGCTGCGCACTGACGCGCAGATGCAGCCGTTGGCCGACGCGGCGCGCTGCCGCTCCGAGGCCGACTGGCTGGTCGGCATCAACGGCACGCGGGCCATGACAGCCTTCAATTCGCGCGACGGTGGCTTCTTCCTGACGACGGTGGGCCGCGTTCAGACGCCGACGCTGTCTGTGGTGGTTGAGCGCGAAGAAAAAATCCGCAAGTTCATCTCCAGAGACTACTGGGAAATCCATGCAAACTTCCGGGCCGAGGCCGGTGACTATCCGGCCAAGTGGTTTGACCCGAAGTGGAAAAAATCCACGGCCAATGCCGAGAATGCCGAACCCGATGCCGAGCTGAGAGCCGACCGCGTCTGGAGCGAAGCAGAGGCCCAGGCGATTGCCGACGCGGTGCGCGGCCAGAGCGCCACGGTCACCGAGGAAAGCAAACCCACCACGCAGGCGGCCGGGCTGCTGTTTGACCTGACCTCACTGCAGCGCGAGGCCAATGGCAAGTTCGGCTTTTCCGCCAAGGTCACGCTATCAATTGCGCAGAGTCTGTATGAGCGCCATAAGGCATTGACCTACCCGCGCACCGATTCGCGCGCGCTGCCCGAAGACTACGTTCCGGTGGTCAGGCAAACCTTCGAGATGCTCGCCAACAGCGGCATGCGGCATCTCGCGCCGCACGCGGCCACCGCGCTCAAGGGTAACTACATCAAGCCGGGCAAGCGCATCTTCGACAACGCCAAGGTGAGTGATCACTTTGCCATCATCCCCACACTGCAGGCGCCCAGCGGGCTGTCCGAGGCCGAGCAAAAGATTTATGACCTGGTGGTGCGCCGCTTCATGGCGGTTTTTTTCCCAAGCGCCGAGTTCCTGGTGACCACGCGCATCACAACTGTTGCCCCCACACCGGCCGCCAGCCACAATTTCAAGACCGAGGGCAAGGTGCTGGTCAAGCCGGGCTGGCTGGCCATTTACGGCAAGGAAGCGGCCGACGAGGTGCCTGACGCCAAGGAAGGCGACAAGGGGCAAAGCCTGGTTCCGGTCAAACCCGGCGAGCGGGTACTGGCCGAAGCGGTGGACGCCAGGGGACTGAAAACCCGGCCGCCCGCGCGTTACACCGAGGCGACCCTGCTGGGCGCCATGGAAGGCGCCGGTAAAACCATTGACGACGACGAGCTGCGTGAAGCCATGCAGGAAAAAGGCCTGGGCACGCCGGCCACCCGCGCCGCCACCATCGAGGGCCTGATTGCCGAGAAATACATGCTGCGCGAAGGCCGCGAGCTGATCCCCACGGCCAAGGCGTTTCAGCTCATGACGCTGCTGCGCGGGCTGGGCGTGGAAGAGCTCTCCAGGGCCGAGCTGACTGGCGAGTGGGAGCACAAGCTGGCGCAAATGGAGCACGGCAAGCTGAGCCGGGAAACCTTCATGGCCGAGATTGCGGCGATGACCGAGCGCCTCGTCAACAAAGCCAAGGGCTACGACAAGGACACCATTCCCGGCGACTACGCCACCTTGAGCGCGCCCTGCCCCAACTGCGGCGGCGTGATGAAGGAAAACTACCGCCGCTACACCTGCAACGGAAAAAATGGCGCCGACGGCTGCGGCTTCAGTTTTGGCAAGACACCGGCCGGCCGGACCTTTGAAACCGCCGAAGTCGAGCAGTTCTTGCGCGACAAAAAAATTGGCCCGCTGGAGGGTTTCCGCTCCAAGGCGGGCTGGCCTTTCACGGCCGAGATGGTGCTCAGTTTTGACGAGGAAAGCAAGAACTACAAACTTGAATTTGATTTTGGCGACGACAAAAATGCCGCGACCGGCGAGATCGTCGATTTCAGCGGCCAGCAGTCGCTCGGCATCTGCCCCAAGTGCGGCGGCGCGGTGTTTGAACTCGGCAAAAACTACGTTTGCGACAGGTCGGTGCCGACGCTGGGCCAGCCCACGCCGAGCTGCGACTTCAAGACCGGCCAGGTCATTTTGCAGCAGCCGATTGAACGCGAGCAGATGCGCAAGCTGCTGGCCACCGGCAAAACCGATCTGCTTGACAAGTTTGTTTCCATGCGAACCCGCCGCCCCTTCAAGGCGATGCTGGCCTGGGATCCCGAAGCGGGCAAGGTGAACTTCGAGTTTGCGCCGTCGAAGTTTCCGCCGCGCAAGCCGGCCGCCGCCCGGCCAAGCACGCTCAAGACGCCATTTGGCAAGACCGTGGCCATCAAAACCGCTGCCGCTCCCGCCACCAAAAAGGTTGCAGTCAAGAAGGCCCCCGCCAAAACCGTCAAGCCCAAGATCGCCCGGGTCGCCAAGCCCGGCAGCGGGCTCAAACCAAGCGATGCGCTGGCCGCGGTGATTGGCGGCGAGCCGGTGGCGCGCACCCAGGTCATCAAGAAACTCTGGGACTACATCAAGGCCGAAGGCCTGCAGGACGCCGCCAACAAGCGCGCCATCAATGCCGACGCCAAGCTGCTGGCGGTGTTTGGCAAGCCGCAGGTCACCATGTTCGAGCTGGCCGGGATTGTGGGCAAACATTTGAGCTGAGCCACCGAGTCCTGTTGCACCGCAATTGATGCGGCGCAACTAGCCAGAGCGGGCCGTTCGTATCATCATTGGGGCCCACAATTTTGGAGAATTCCATGAAACGCACGCTTTTCGCCGCCACCCTGATCGGTGCCGCCACCTTGGTCCAGGCCGCAGGCTTTCAACTCACCAGCCCAGACATCAAGGCCGGCGCCATGATCCCCAAGAGCTTCGAATTCAACGGCTTTGGCTGCTCGGGCGAAAACAAGTCGCCCGCGCTGAAATGGAGCGGCGCGCCCAAGGGCGCCAAGAGCTTTGCCGTGACCGTGTACGACCCGGACGCGCCCACCGGCTCGGGCTGGTGGCACTGGATGGTCATCAACATCCCGGCCGACGTGACCGAACTCAAATCCGACGCCGGCGCCGTGGGCGGCGCCAATCTGCCCAAGGGCGCGATCCATGCTCGAATCGACTACGGCGTGGCCGGCTGGGGCGGCGTTTGCCCGCCGCAGGGCGACAAACCGCACCGCTACATTTTCACCGTGCATGCGCTCAAGGTGGACAAGCTTGACGTGCCGCCCGATGCGACTGCCGCGCTGACCGGCTTCATGATTAACGGCAACTCGCTGGGCAAGGCCAGCTTTACCGCGCGTTACGGGCGCAAGTAGCAACAGATGCTATTATTTTAATAGCGAACTATTAAATGAATATGTGGGCCAGCGCCTGTTTTTGTTCTCATTTAACGTAAACTCAACATGCGCCAGCCTCTTGCCGTCGCGATTGACGCGAGCTGGCTGTCTGCGTTCACGGTCACCGGGTGCCTGACCGCTTCGAGCAAGGGCAGGTCATTGATGGAGTCGCTGTAGGCCGTGGTTTTATAGTCCTTCAGGCGCAGCCCGTGCGCCTTTGTCCACTGGCGCAGGCGCTCCACCTTGCCGCCGCGCATGTTCAGGATGCCGGTGGTGCTGCCGGTGAAGCGGCCGTCCCGCAGTTCGGGCTCGGTGGCGATCAGGTGCTCAATCTCAAGGTAAATCGCGGTCAGCTCAGTGATGAAGCGGTTGCTGGCCGTGGTCATGAGCACCAGGTCACCGGCTTGAAGATGTTTGCCCACCAGCGCGATGGCGGCCGGCTTGATGCGCGGCACAATCCGCTCGGCCAGAAACTCCTGCCGCAACGGCTCCCACTCCCGCGCCGAGCGCCCCGCCAGCATCCCCACATAAAAGTTCGCCACCTCCTCCAGGCCCACCGTGCCGTTCCGGTAGCGGGCCGCCATGTCGGCGTTGCGGGCGGCAAAATGCCTTTTGTCGAGCACGCCCTGCTCAATCAGGAATTCGCACCACAGCACATCGCTGTCACCGCTGAGCAGCGTGTGGTCCAGATCAAACAGAGTCAGGCGCATGATGAACCCATGAGCGTCCTTGTGAAATTACCGTGTATTCTTTTTTCCACTCTTGGCCGCGGCAACCGCCCCCAGAAAGTCCTCGAGCACGGCACTGTCATTGATGGTTTCGGAGCCGGGCTTGTGAAACTCGGGGTGCCACTGGAGCGCGGCGATATAGCTTTTGGACGGGTTCTTGCGGCGTATGGCTTCCACGATGCCGTCGCTCACGCTGTGGGCCTCGGCCTCAAACTCGGGCGACAGCTCCTTGATGGCCTGGTGGTGAATGCTGTTGACGCGGACCCGCTCCACGCCCGGGTAGAGCGCCGAAAGGCGCGAGCCCGGCACGATGTCCACGCTGTGAAAATTCTGGTCATAGGCGCTGGCGTCACGGTGCGCGAATGAATCGGGTAGCTGCGTCTGGATGTCCTGGTAAAGCGTTCCGCCAAAGGCCACGTTGAGTAATTGCAGGCCGCGGCAGACGCCAAAGACCGGTTTGCCCTGGCTTTCGAAAGCGGCGACCAGCGCTTTTTCGTACTCGTCGCGGACCCGGTCGCCCGACCATTTTTCCTGCAGCGGCTCCTCGCCATAGCTGCCGGGCCAGACATCGGCGCCGCCGTGCAACACCAGGCCATCGAGCCACTGCGCGTAGTGCGCATAGGTGACATCGCCGCGCTGCGTGCTGCCGGTCGGGCACGGCACCATGACCACCATGGCCCCCGACGACATGAGCCAATGCGCAATCGACTGCTCGACGTACTGAAGTGTCTTGCCGCTAAAAAACAGGCGCGCCGGGTCGGCATGTGAGAAACAGGCCGAAAGACCAATCTTGAGGCGGCGCGCTGCAGTCATGACGGGATGGGTTGAATGGACAATATTGCTTTGCAAACCTTGCGGAGGTTCACTCAATAGGCATCAGCCACCGTGACAGCCTACACGCAAAGTCCCCGGCCGTGTGGGTTTGCCCGGAATCCCGGTGAAAAGCGGGCTGAGCGAGTGCCAGAGGCTGTCATTCAGTACCCGACCGGTCCATGACCACAAAGCGCACCGTGACCCGGGTGCCCGGCGAATGCGGGTAACCGGGCAAGCGCGCCTCATCGATCGTGATGCTCGCGCCGTGCTGCATCGCAATTTCCATCACAATGGCCAGCCCCAGGCCGGAGCCATCCACGTTGGTGCCGAGCGTGCGGTAAAAGGGCTGGAACACCAGCTCGCGCTCCGACCCGGCAATGCCGGGCCCCGAATCTTCCACCAGCAGCATCACGACGCCGCTGAAGCGGTCGGTCAGCAGCCGCACGTTGATCTGCCCGTTTTCAGGGGTGTAGTTGATGGCGTTGTCGAGCAGGTTGCGCACCAGTTCCTTGAGCAGCGTCGGGTTGCCTTCGAGTTGGCCCGGAGGCTCGCCGCCGGCAGGGCCTTCATAACCCAGGTCAATCTGCTTTTCAAGCGCGCGCGGCACTGAGTCGGCCATCGCTTCGGAGACAATCTGCGCCAGATCAACGCGCTGCTCGGCCAGCGCGCGTCCGGTGGTCTCGGCGCGCGCCAGCGCCAGCAACTGGTTGACAGTATGGGTTGCGCGTATGCTGGCCTCGCCGATATGCCTGAGCGAGTTCTTGAGCTGCTCGGCATCGGTTTCGCGCTGCGCCAGGTCGGCCTGCATGCGCAGCCCCGCCAGCGGCGTCTTGAGCTGGTGCGCGGCATCGGCCAGAAAGCGCTTTTGCGTGGTCAGCGAGACCTTCAGGCGGCTCAGCAAATCGTTGATCGAAGACACCAGCGGCGCCACTTCTTCAGGCACGGCATCTTCATCAATCGGGCTCATGTCGTCGGATTTTCGTGCGCGAATGCGCTTTTCAAGCTGTGCCAGCGGCTTGATGCCGCGCACCAGCGCCAGCCACACCAGCATCACGGCCAGCGGCAGCGTCACGAATTGCGGAACCATGGTTCCCTTGACGATTTCCGTGGCCAGCGTTTTACGCTTTTCCAGCGTCTCGGCCACCTGCACCAGCACCAGTGCCGCGCCCTTCAGATCGACCGTGATCCAGGTGTAAGCCACGCGAATTGCCTGGTCCTGAATCAGGTCATCACGCATCCGGACTTCCCCGCTGGCAGGCACTTCCCCTTCTGGAGGTATCGGCAAGGCGCGTTCGCCGCTCAGGTATTCGCCCCGTGCACCCAACACCTGGTAATAGATCAGGTCGGTGTCATCGGCACGCAAAATCTCACGCGCGTTTGCGGTCAGATTGAACTGCACCTTGTCATTTTTGACGGTAACCAGTTTGGCCAGCGCCTGCACGTCGTATTCCAGCGCGCGGTCAAACGGTTTGTCGGCGATGTTTTGCGCGACCAGCCAGGTCAGCGCCAGACTGATGGGCCAAAGCAACAGCAGCGGCGTGAGCATCCAGTCGAGAATCTCGCCAAACAGGCTGCGCCGTTCGCGCTGGAAGAGTCTTAACGCCATGGGTCGGGCGATGAGTACGGGGGCGGGGTCATTTCAACGCAAAGGCGCAAAGACGCAAAGGAAAAGGAGCGATGAAATAAAAAAATGGAAGTATAAATTCCCATATCCAATTTCTTCTTCGCGTCCTTCGCGTCTTTGCGCCTTTGCGTTGGAAACTCCTTCGGCACCGTCTCTAACCCGGAATTTTTTCGAGGCAATACCCCAGCCCGCGCACGGTGGCGATCCGGATCGGGCCTTTTTCGATTTTTTTGCGCAGGCGGTGGATGTACACCTCGATCGCGTTGTTGCTGACCTCTTCGCCCCATTCACACAGACGCTCAACCAGTTGGTCCTTGCTGACCAGGCGCCCGGCGCGTTGCAGCAGCACTTCGAGCAGCCCCAGCTCGCGCGCCGACAGATCGAGCATCTGGCCGTCGATGGTTGCTACGCGCCCGGCCTGGTCATACACCAGCGGGCCGTGCTTGATGGTGCTGCTGGTCCCGCCCATGCCGCGCCGCACCAGCGCGCGCACACGCGCTTCAAGCTCCTGCAGGGAAAACGGTTTGGCCATGTAGTCGTCGGCGCCATAGTCCAGTCCCTTGACGCGTTCCTCAACGCTGTCGGCGGCGGTAAGAATCAGCACCGGCAGGGTGGAGCCGCGCGCGCGCAGCCGTTTCAACACCTCCAGGCCATGCATGCGCGGCAGGCCGAGGTCGAGAATCAGCAGGTCAAATTCGGTGTTGGTCATCAGCGCGGCATCGGCTTCGCTGCCGCTGGCCACATGATCCGCGGCCGAGCCCGACGCGCGCAGGGTGCGCAGCAGGCCATCAGCCAGCACCTGGTCGTCTTCGGCAATCAAAATGCGCATGGCTTGTCTCCGGAAATTACCCGCTGCCGCTTGCCGCCACGGGGTTGTTGCTTATTGCTGAAATTCTAGGCTCTAAGCGGTTAGCGCGGCGGGGGGAGTTTCCAGGGGGAAGTTTCCAACGCAAAGGCGCGAAGACGCAAAGGTCGCAAAGGCTTGAAAAATTAAAGTCTTCTGGTTTCTCATGGCTTGCCAGCCCCCTATTTTCTTGTCCAATCACTTCGCGTTCTTTGCGCCTTTGCGTTGGAAACTTCCCCCCGCAGCCCCCGCAGCCGCAGAACTACCCCGCCGCCGAATAAGCCTCCAGCCCCAGCGCCACCACCGTCGCCACGTCGGGCCCCACCGCCTGCCGGAATTCGCCTTCGGCCTGCGTCACCGCGGCCTTGAAGGCCTGCAGCCAGAGCAGCCCCGACTCGGTAAACACCACCCGCCGAACCCGTTTGTCGTGCGGGTCGGCCTCGCGCCTGGCCAGTCCCCAGGCTTCACACTGGTCCACCAGGTCGCCCATGGCCTGCTTGCTCATGCCGGCACTTTGGGCCAGGTCCGTCAGGCGCGATCCACCCACCGCGAGGTGGCGCGTGATGTGAATGTGCGCGGCACCCACCTGGTTGCGCGCCGCCAGATTTGACAGCGCCAGCGGCACCTCCACGTTGCGCGCCATGAGCCAGAGCACGCGCTCGTCAAAGCGGCGCAGGGCGTGGCCGAGCAAGCGCCCCAGGTGCGTGAGCCGCCAGCCTGATCCGTCGGCGTTAACGGTGTCGGCGAGTTGCGTTTTTGGCATTCCAGCATCATAGGCAATTAATCAGGCAAACTGACTAAAAATATGGTTTACTTATTTTAATGACGCCCGTAAAGTACTGGTCATGCATCCAGCTTGTAATTAAAAGCAGAGGCAAAATTTTCGGTAGAAGTTTTTACATTATTGATTTTAAAGGAGATTTTCATGGACATGCCCAACCGAACCAATCCAGCCCTGAACGCCGAAAAAGCCAAGGCCCTGCAGGCTGCGCTGGCCCAGATTGAAAAGCAGTTTGGCAAAGGCACCATCATGAAGCTTGGCGCCGGCGAGGTGATCGAAGACATTCAGGTGGTCTCGACCGGCTCGCTCGGTCTGGACATTGCGCTGGGCGTTGGCGGCCTGCCGCGTGGCCGGGTGATCGAAATTTACGGGCCGGAGTCATCCGGCAAAACCACGTTGACGCTGCAGGTGATTGCCGAAATGCAGAAGGTCGGCGGCACCTGCGCCTTTGTTGATGCCGAGCACGCGCTGGACATCCAGTACGCGCAAAACCTGGGCGTGAACCTGCAGGACTTGCTGATTTCCCAGCCCGACACCGGCGAGCAGGCGCTCGAGATCGTCGATTCGCTGACCCGCTCCGGCGCGGTTGATCTGATCGTGATCGACTCGGTGGCGGCGCTCACGCCCAAGGCCGAGCTGGAGGGCGAAATGGGCGACTCGTTGCCCGGCCTGCAGGCCCGCTTGATGAGCCAGGCGCTGCGCAAGCTGACCGCGAGCATCAAGAAAGCCAACTGCATGGTGATCTTCATCAACCAGATCCGCATGAAGATCGGCGTGATGTTCGGCTCACCTGAAACCACCACCGGCGGCAACGCGCTGAAGTTCTACGCCTCGGTGCGGCTGGACATCCGCCGCATCGGCTCCATCAAGAAGGGGGAAGAGGTCATCGGCAATGAAACCCGCGTGAAGGTGGTCAAGAACAAGGTCGCCTCGCCGTTCAAAACCGCCGAGTTCGACATTCTGTATGGCGAGGGCATCAGCCGCCTGGGCGAGGTGCTCGACCTGGGCGTGGCCGGCCACATTGTTGAAAAAGCCGGTGCCTGGTATGCGTTCAACGGCGAAAAAATCGGCCAGGGCCGCGACAACTCGCGTGAATTTCTCAAGGAGAATCCGGAGCTTGCCATCGAAATCGAAAACAAGGTGCGCGAATCGCTGGGCATTCCGCCGGTGCAAGCTGCCGGCGGCGCGGGCGACACCGCAGACAAGGCCGTCAAAGCCGAAAAAACCGAGAAGGCCGATAAAGCCATCAAGGCCGCGGTCTGACCTATTTTACATGCAAAATAAGGCAGCAGCCCACGCAGAACGTGCGGAATCAGCTATTTATAGCATAGCAACTGCGTGCTGCCTGATCGCCTGATCGCCTGATCGCCTGATGACTGTGAACGAAGCATCGGATCCTGCCAACCCCGCATCCCGGTCGGGCTTTGGCCTATCGCTCAAGGGGCGCGCCCTGCGCCTGCTGGCGGGCCGGGAGCATTCCCGCGCCGAGCTGGAGCGAAAGCTCGGCCGCCACGAGGAAAAGCCGGGCCAACTGGCGCAAGTGCTCGACGAACTGCAGGCCAAGGACTTTATTAATGAGGCACGGGTGGTCGAGTCGGTGATCCACCGGCGTGCCGGGCACCTGGGCGCGGCGCGCATCAAGTACGAGTTGCTGAACAAGGGGCTGAACACGGAACTGGTGGCCGCTGCGATGGGCCACCTCAAGCAAAGCGAGCAGGAACGCGCCCTTGAAGTCTGGCGCAAGAAGTTTGATGGTCCGGCAGTGGACGCCGCCGGGCGCGCCAAGCAAATGCGGTTTCTCGCCGCCCGCGGTTTTGGCGGCGACGTGATTCGCAAGATAGTCCCCTGAAGAATCGGGTTTGAGCGCGCAGCCGCTTGCAGTCCTGGGCCGCGCCCTCAGAGCCCGAGCATGAGCTTGAGGTTCTGCACGGCGGCGCCCGAGGCGCCCTTGCCCAGGTTGTCGAGCCGCGCAATCACCACGGCTTGGCCGAACCCGTCATTGCCATAAACCCGGATTTCCAGCTTGTTGCTGCCGTTCAGCGCCTGCGGCTCGAGCTTGCCGTTGTCGGTGGCGGGCTCGACGCTGACTGATTCGCTGCCGGCGTAATGTTTGGCATAAACAGCCTGCAGGTCTGCGGCTTTGGGTTGGCCGGGCAGCGTATTCAGGTGCAGCGGGAGTTCCACCAGCATGCCCTGGGCGAAATCACCCACGCTGGGGACAAGAATGGGCCGCCGCGTCAGGCCGCTGTGCAGCATGATCTCGGGAATGTGCTTGTGCGCCAGACCCAAGGCGTACAACTCGTAAGCTGGCGCGGTGCCTGCCTCGTAGGCCTCTATCATGGCCCGCCCGCCACCGGAGTAGCCGCTCACTGCGCAAAGACTCAAGGGATAGTCCGCCGGGATCACGCCGGCATCGACCAGCGGGCGAATCAGCGCAATCGCGCCAGTGGCGTAACAACCCGGGTTGGCCACTCGCTCGGCGGCTGCGACGGCTTCGCGCTGGCCGCGGGCCAGTTCGGGAAAGCCAAAGACCCAGCCCGGCGCGGTGCGATGCGCGGTTGAGGCGTCGATGATTTTCGGCGTTTTTTTCGCCCCCGCCTGCTTGAGGGCGTCAATCATGGCGACTGATTCACGCGCTGCGTCATCATGCAGGCACAAGACCACCAGATCAACTTGCGCCATCAACGCGCGCTTGGCGGCCGCATCCTTGCGCAGTTCAGGCGCGATGCTGACCAGATCAATCTGCGGCATGGCTTGCAGCCGCTCCCGGATTTGCAGGCCCGTGGTGCCGGCCTGGCCATCAATAAATACTTTGTGCATAGCGTGCTTTCAGCGTCAAACCAGCGCCCGGAGACACCCGCTCAATTTCAGGTGACTTTCGCGTGTAAGTTCCGCAAGAGAGTTGTGCGTTGCACCATGATACAGTTACAGCTTGCTGCCTGCAGTGACCGCTAACAGCGTGGTTTTGGGTCGGCATGGCCTGTTTCAAGCATTCCCATTGCCCCGCCCCACCCCCCTGTTGCGCTCTTCTTTTACTGAATTCTGAAGGTTTTTCATGAAAATTCACGAGTACCAGGGCAAGGAAATCTTGCGCAACTTTGGCGTGCCAGTGCCGCGCGGTATCCCTGCGTTCACGGTACAGGAAGCAGTGGAAGCCGCACAAAAACTCGGCGGCCCGGTGTGGGTGGTCAAGGCGCAAATTCATGCCGGCGGCCGCGGCAAGGGCGGCGGTGTCAAGCTGGCGCGCAGCATTGACGAAGTGAAAAAACTCGCCGGTGAAATTTTGGGCATGCAACTGGTCACGCACCAGACCGGCCCGCAAGGTCAGAAAGTGCGCCGCCTGCTGATTGAAGAAGGCGCCGACATCAAGAAGGAATATTACGTCTCGGCCGTGACCGACCGCGCCAGCCAGAAGGTGGCGCTCATGGCATCTTCCGAAGGCGGCATGGACATCGAGGAAGTGGCCCGCGCCACACCCGAAAAAATCATCAAGGTGTTTGTCGATCCGGCCATCGGCCTGACCGACGCGCAAGCCAAAACGCTGGCAGACGGCATCACCGTGCCGGCGACGTCCACGGCAAAAGCGGTGGACGTGCTGAAAAAACTGTACAAAGTCTATATGGAGACCGACGCCGCGCTGGTCGAGGTCAACCCGCTCGTCCTTGAAGGCAACGGCAACATCAAGGCACTTGACGCCAAGTTCAACTTTGACCCCAACGCGCTGTACCGCCACCCGGAAATCGTGGCCTATCGCGACCTGGACGAAGAAGACCCGGCCGAGATTGAGGCCAGCAAGTTTGACCTGGCCTACATCAGCCTTGATGGCAACATCGGCTGCCTGGTCAACGGCGCGGGCCTGGCCATGGCAACCATGGACACCATCAAACTGTTTGGCGGCGAGCCCGCAAACTTTCTCGATGTGGGCGGCGGCGCCACGGCTGAAAAGGTCACCGAGGCTTTCAAGATCATGCTGAACAACCCAGCGGTCAAAGGCATTCTGGTCAACATCTTCGGCGGCATCATGAAGTGCGACACGATTGCGGAAGGAATCGTCGCCGCCTGCAAGGCCGTCAACCTTTCCGTCCCGCTGGTGGTGCGCATGAAGGGCACCAACGAGGACCTGGGCAAGAAAATCCTGGCCGACTCGGGTTTGCCCATCATTTCCGCGGACACCATGGCCGACGCCGCGACCAAAATCGTCGCCGCTGTGTCGAAGTAATTTTGCGGGACAGACCGCAGGCCGCGCAGCGGACCAGCTCTGTCCCCCACTGAATAGGAAAACCCATGTCGATCTTCATCAACAAACACACCAAAGTCATCACCCAGGGCATCACCGGAAAAACCGGTCAATTCCATACCCGGATGTGCCGCGACTACGCCAACGGCAAAGCAGCCTTTGTGGCGGGCGTGAACCCCAAGAAAGCCGGCGAAGATTTCGAGGGCATCCCGATTTATGCCAACGTGGCTGAAGCCGCCAACGCCACCGGCGCCACCGTTTCTGTCATTTATGTGCCGCCCGCGGGCGCGGCGGCTGCGATCTGGGAAGCGGTTGAGGCCAACCTGGACCTGGCCATCTGCATCACCGAAGGGATTCCGGTGCGCGACATGCTGGAAGTGCGCAACCGCATGAAAGCCAAGGAGGCCGCTGGCGGCAAGAAAACCCTGCTGCTCGGCCCCAACTGCCCGGGCCTGATCACGCCCGACGAGATCAAGATCGGCATCATGCCCGGCCACATTCACCGCAAGGGCCGCATTGGCGTGGTCAGCCGCTCCGGCACGCTGACCTATGAAGCGGTCGCGCAAATCACCGAAATCGGGCTCGGTCAGTCCAGCGCGGTTGGCATTGGCGGCGATCCAATCAATGGCCTGAAGCACATTGACATCATGAAAGCCTTTAACGAGGACCCCGACACCGATGCCGTCATCATGATTGGCGAAATTGGCGGCTCCGACGAAGCCGAAGCAGCGCAGTGGTGCAAAGCGAACATGAAGAAACCGATTGTTGGCTTCATTGCCGGTGTAACGGCACCGGCGGGCAAGCGCATGGGCCACGCCGGTGCGCTGATATCCGGCGGTGCCGATACAGCGGACGCCAAGCTGGCGATCATGGAAGCGTGTGGTTTCACCGTGACGCGCAATCCGTCGGAAATGGCCAAACTGCTCAAGGCGCTGCTGTGAGACGCTGACTCAACCCATCGATTCAAGAATCTTGACTGCGGTCAAGCGCGTAAGCAGCAATCCCCATCGTTGCGGGCGCAGTCGGCGCTAAACTTCAATCGAGGGGGAAACCCGCCCCAGCGGTTTCTTTACTCATCACAACGGAGCCGCGCTGATGTTTGGTCTTGACTTGTCCTCGCCCCTATTCTGGAGCGCATTCGCCTCCATCGTGCTGGCCAACATTGTGCTGTCCGGCGACAACGCCGTGGTGATTGCCATGGCAGCGCGAACGCTCAAGCCCGAACAGCGCGGCAAGGCGATTTTCTGGGGCAGCGCGGCGGCCATTTTGATGCGGATCATCCTGACCATTGTGGCGATCCAGCTCTTGAGCCTGCCCTACCTAAAGGTCATTGGTGCGATTTTGCTGGTTTATATCGGGGTGGACCTGCTCAGCGCCGATGAAGAGGGCGACGGCCAAGCCAAAGAGATCAACGGCATGCTGGCTGCGATCCGGACCATCCTGATTGCCGACCTGGTCATGAGCCTGGACAACGTTCTGGCCGTGGCCGCCGCCGCCAAGGGAAACGTGCCCCTGCTGGTACTGGGGCTGCTGGTCAGTATTCCCTTGATTGTTTTCGGTGCCACGTTGCTGACCAAGGTGATGCAACGTTTCCCGATCATCATCACGATTGGCGCAGCCCTTCTCGGATTCCTGGCGGGCGAAATGCTGCTGACCGATCCCGCCGTCACAACCCGTTTTGGCGCCGTCGGTGAGCAAACAGTCACATTTGGGGGAGTTTTGGGCGCCGTGCTGGTCGTGGCGCTCGGCACTTACCTCACGAAGCGGCGGCAAAAGAATGCGCCAATTGCCTGAGTCCTTTTAAATCTTTACCCAAAGAACCCGCATAACCCACCCCGGGTCGGGTGGCTTGGTGGTTTTCAGGGAAATCCAGGTTTCCGCGGAGAAATGACTTTGAAAAAAGTCATCCGCATGCGCGCTGCTCGCCGCCTTCGTCTTTGCGCTGCCTTGAGTGCGCGGGCGCCCTTCACCTGAAGCCAGCCTTGCGCTTTTGCCAAAACTCGTGAATTTGCGACAACGGGGTGCGCAGGGTGTGAAATAGTCCCTTGTTCGCCCGTGCCACGTCTGGTAACGTTCGTTAACAAAAAATCTGCAACCGTCCCGATATCGCAGGCGGGCGCTATCAGGTGCGTGGCAAATTCCAATCAATCAGGGCGGCCGGGGCGATGAACAGCAAGACAGCACAAGGGAGAAAGGAGCAGGAAGTGGCGAAATCTTCCGGTGCAGTGCTGCGCGCGCTCCGGAACATAAACCCGCGTCTCTTGCGCCATGGCCACGCGACGGGAAACGTTGCGCCTGCAGTGGCATCACCAGCCTATGATGCGGTCGAGAACTTGACTGCAAGCCAGACGTGGTCGTTTGAGAAAACGCTGCTCATCCGGCGACCCGACACCGAAGCCCAGCGAAAAACGAACAAGATGATTTACGACATTTGCGCGCAGACAGACCCCGGTTTAACCCGGGACAACAACGAAGACGCGGTCGTTTTTGATCCGGCGACACGGCTTTGCATCCTGGCCGACGGGATGGGCGGCTATAACGCGGGCGAAGTAGCCAGCAGCATGGCTACCGCGTTCCTCAAATCAGAGCTGGGGCGCTGGCTTTCCGAGGCAGGCCGACAAGCCAGTACCAAGGAGGTGCGCCGGGCCATGGAAATCTGCGTCGAAAATGCCAATCACTCCATCTTCAACGCGGCCAATTCCAACCCCCAATACACCGGAATGGGAACCACCCTGGTGTTCGGCGTTTTTCGGGATGGATACCTGTTGCTCGGTCATATTGGAGATTCGCGTTGCTACCGCTTGCGCGGGCAGGTGTTCCAGCAAATTACCAAGGATCATTCCTTGCGCCAGGAGCAGCTTGACGCCGGCTTGATCACGCCCGAACAGGCGCTGATCTCGGTGAACCGGAACCTGGTGACCCGGGCGCTGGGCGTTGAAGACTCGGTGATGGTGGATGTCGGCGAGCACCGGTTGGAAGCCGGGGACATCTATCTCATGTGTTCGGACGGCCTGTCAGACATGGTCGCCGACGAAACCATCGCCGCCATCCTTCTGGCTGACGGGACGCTGGAGCAAAAAGCCGCGGACCTGATTGTGGCAGCCAATGAAGCGGGTGGGTACGATAATATTTCCGTCTTGCTGGCGCATGCGCAGGAAGACTCCGCCCGGCGCGGTCTGCTGTCCAGAATACTGGGAAAATAGCGTTAAAAATGAAATACCAAGAACAAACAGGAGTCAGACATGCCCAAACTAACCGTCTCGATTGACGGCGTCGTGATCAGGGAGGCCCAGTTAACCAAAGACCGGACCTCGCTGGGTCGCAGACCCTACAACGACATCGTCATTGACAACCTCGCTGTGAGTGGCGAGCACGCGGTTTTGCAAATGTCCGGCAATGAGGTTTACCTCGAAGACCTCAACAGCACCAACGGCACTTACGTCAACGGCAAGGCCGTCAAGAAGCAGCTGCTGCAACACAACGACACGATCGAGATTGGCAAATACAAAATCAGGTTCCTGACCGAGACCGGCCAGGACGGACTTCAGGCCGGCCCGCCTGCCAGGGATGCCACTGCGGCGTTCGCGGCACCGCCGGCCCGATTCCAGGCTGCCGCGCCAGGGCAGTCCCAAGAGGCCACCAGCGCCGGTGCAGCCATCCAGGTCCTGTCAGGCGCCGCTGCGGGCCGCGAGGTGGCGCTGGTCAAGGTGGTGACCACCATCGGCAAGCCGGGCGTTGCGGTGGCGGCAATCACGAAAAGGCCGCAGGGTTACATGGTGGCGCACGTCGAAGGGATCAGCAAACCCACCCTCAACGGCACGCCCATCGGTGTTGATGCCGTGCTGCTTAATGATGGCGATGTACTTGAACTGGCCGGCACCCGGATGCAGTTCGTCCGGCGCTGAGCAGGCGAGCCAGCCGCAGTCCGGGCGCCCCTGTGCAAGCCAGTTCGGCACACGCTGAACCGGGCCGCAAGCCCTGAGGAACCTCTGCATAGCCCGCCCCGCGCCGAGTTATGCAGTGGTTCCCAAGTGATGGCTCAATTTATTGTGGGAAAGTGAGGAATAGTTCCTTTCCCGGCCCTCTGCATGGCAGGTAAGCTGTTTATTGCTGTGTCCTCTGCGAGTTCGAGATGGGACGGCTCAACCCATTTTGAAACCAGTCAGCTTGATGGCCAGGCCAACCGGAAAACCTCATGAATGTACGTGTACTCGGCTGCTCGGGAGCCCTTGCCAAAGACTGTCGCACCACGTCTTTTTTGCTCGACCATGAACTGCTGGTCGATGCCGGCACCGGCGTGGGAGACCTCACGCTCGATGAACTGGGCCGGATCGAACATGTCCTGCTCACGCACTCGCATCTTGATCACATTGCCGCGCTGCCGCTGATGCTCGATGCCACCGCCAACCGGCGCTCCGCACCGCTGCAGGTCCACGCCCTGCAGGCCACCATAGACGCGCTGAAGGCGCACATCTTCAACGACGTCATCTGGCCTGATTTTTCAAAGATTCCGACACCCGCGGCGCCTTACATCAGCTTTCATCCCCTGGTCCTCGGCCAAACCCTGTTGCTCGCAGGCAAACAGGTCGAAGTGTTGCCCGCCGTACATACCGTGCCCGCCGTGGGCTACGCGGTGACCAAGAACAAGGGTTATTGGGTGTTTACCGGAGACACCGCGCACAATCCCGCCTTGTGGGCCCGCCTCAACCAGCTTGATGTGTCGCTGCTGGTCATTGAAACCGCCTTTAGCGAGAGCGAGTGCGATCTTGCCAAACGCAGCGCGCATCTGTCGCCCGTCGTGCTGGCAGGCGAACTCGACTGCATCGAGCCGGGAAAAACCTACCCCATTTACATCACCCACACCAAGCCCGCCGAAACCGACCTCATCATGACGCAGGTGCAGCGTCTTGGCCAGAACAGCCAGCCGGGGCTCAGGGCAGCGCACGATATCCGGTGGCTGCGCGCGGGCCAGGAGTTTGAACTGTGACAGGGGAAATCGGCAGTCTGCTGGAAATTGTTGATCAAATCTGCATCCAGCCCACGCACAACGGTCGCAAGCAGCTATCAAAAAAAGAGCAACCAGCCCGACGGCAGATACTGCACTGCCAGCGCCACCGACGAGCGTTGCAAGCCTGAAACCGTGATCAGGGGGCTGGCATTGACTTGAGCGTGGCGGAAAAGCCGGTGTCGGCCCAAAGACACTACCGAGCGCAATCGAGCAGAATGCGGGCCAGCGCCGCAGGCTCGCTGATCATCGGGTCATGACCCGTCTTGAGCTCGACGAATCTTGAATGGGGCAGCCAGGCGCCGTCCCAGAATGTGGGGTCTTGCACACGCAGGCGGCTCGGCTCAATCGTGGCCAGCGCGGGCTGGCTGCAACTGATAAAGGTGCGCGGCACGGCGGCAACGCGCTGCGCGTCGAAGTTCAGCGGCGCCGGGTAGGTGTGGCCGGGGTGCGGCGTCTGGCGGCGCTGGGCCCATTCGCGGTCGGCGCCGCGCAGGCCAAACACCTCGGGGTCAGGCGGCGGAAAGCTGAAGTTCGGCGCGGCTTGCGCCGCCGCCATGCGTTGCTGCTGGGTGGCGCTGGACTGCGTGCTGCTCCAGCTTTCGCCCGGCTTGGGCACCACTGCATCGACATACACCAGATGTTTCAGATGTTTGCCTACTCTGTCAGCCACGGCGGTGCCGATCATTCCGGCGTAGGAGTGCACCGCCAGCACCACATCGCTGAGTTCTTCTGCCTCAATGAGATTGGTGACGTCATTGATGTGCGTCTCGAGAGTAATGGCGGGCGACAGCAGGTGGGCGCGCTCACCCAGGCCGGTCAGCGTGACGGCATGCACCCGATGACCGCCCTTTTGCAGCGCCGCCATGACGCGCTGCCAGCACCAGCCGCCATGCCAGGCGCCATGCACCAGCACAAAATTCGCCATCAAATCACTTCCATTTGTTTCAGCTCAGCCAATTGTGCATCGGAGTAGTTCAGCATGCCGCGCAATACCTCGTCGGTGTGCTGTCCCAGCAGCGGCGGCGGCAGGTCGGTCCGCACCGGCGTGGCACTGAGTTTGATCGGGCTGGCGACCAGCGGCAGGTCGTTTTTCAAGGGATGCCGCCAGTGCGTGACCATCTGGCGCGCCTCAATTTGCGGGTCGGAAAACACCTCGGCCAGGTTGTTGATGGCGCCGCACGGCACCTTGGCGGCTTCCAGCGCGGCCAGCCAGTCGGCCTTGCCGCGGGTCTTCATCACGGCTTCGAGAATCGGCACCAGTTGGCCGCGGTTGAGCACGCGGTCGCGGTTTTTGGCGAACAGCGGGCTTGCGCCCAGCTCGGGAATGTTGGCAAGGGCGCAAAACCTCAGGTACTGCGAGTCGTTGCCGACAGCCAGAATGATGTGCTCCTTGCTGCCGTCAGGCGCAGGCGCCACTTCAAACACCTGGTAGGGCACGATGTTCTGGTGCGCGTTGCCGACGCGTTGCGGCACTTTGCCGCTTACCAGGTAGTTGGCGCCCAGGTTGGCGAGCATCGCCACTTGCGTGTCAAGCAGCGCCATATCGACCTGCTGGCCTTCGCCGGTTTTTTCAGCGTGGCGCAGGGCGGCGAGAATCGCCACGGTTGCATACAGGCCGGTCATCAAATCGGCCACGGCGACGCCGACTTTTTGCGGACCGCCGCCCAGGTCATCGCGTTCACCGGTGACGCTCATCAAGCCGCCCATGCCCTGAATCGCGTAGTCGTAACCGGCGCGATCGGCGTAGGGCCCGTTCTGGCCAAAACCGGTCACCGAGCAATAAACCAGGCGCGGGTTGCTGGCTTTGATCGAGTCGTAGTCGAGACCGTAGCGCGCCATGTCGCCAACCTTGAAGTTCTCGACAAACACGTCGCAATGCGTGGCCAGTTCACGTATCAGGTCCTGGCCGGCGGGCTGTGCAATGTCACAGGTGACTGAGCGCTTGTTGCGGTTGGTGCCGAGGTAATAGGCGGCTTCCTGCGTTTCCGCGCCTTGCTCGTCTTTCAAAAACGGCGGGCCCCAGGTGCGCGTGTCGTCACCGGTGCCGGGGCGCTCGATCTTGATGACATCGGCCCCCAGGTCGGCCAGTGTCTGGGTACACCACGGGCCCGCGAGGACGCGGGACAAATCGAGAACGCGAATGCCTTGAAGAGAGTTCATAAGCATCATTTTGCCTTCACTGGCGGACACCTCCGCGCAGCGCCGTGACCGGTGGCGTGCGCGAATGCCTGTAAAGTGCAAGACTTTGCTGACGATCCATAAACCCATGGGGGGCTTGATGCCACGTACCTTGACACTTGTTGCCGCCGGGCTGGCGGCGCTGCTGGGCCTGGCCGCCTGCAGCCCCGCCTTCAATTGGCGCGAGGTGCGTCCTGAAAACACCCGGCTCAGCCTTCTTTTGCCCTGCAAGCCCGACAAGGCAGAGAAAATCGTGGTGATGGGCGACCAGCAGACAACGCTGTCGATGCTCGGTTGCGAGGCCGGCGGTGCGACCTTTGCCGTGACAGTGGCAGATCTGGGCGAAGCGGCCAAGGCAGCGCCCGTGCTTGCCCAGTGGCAAAGTCTGACACTGGCCAACATGAAGGCCGACCCAGCAACGACCCAGCTGATTCCACTCAGGCTTGCCAGCGCAGCGGCCAAGCCCTCCCCGCTACTCGTCAAGGCACAGGGTCAGCGCGCCGATGGCGTTGCCGTGAGCGGAGAGGCCGCTTACTTTGCCCACGGATCGCAGGTGTTTCAGGCGGTGATCTATGCGGCAAAGATAACGCCTGATGTGGCAGGGACCTTTTTCTCCAGCCTCAAATTCGAGTAAGCGCGCCCTCCAGGCCGATGTGAATCCGGTGCCTCGCAGCTTGACGCTTGCACAAAATGCCTTGTCGGGCGAAGGTTTTCAGGGCCGGCTTTGCAGGTGGCACGGGCGTGTTTTATGTTGCGGTATCACCTCATACGGCCATTTCCTGATTGTGAAAGTTGATAATTGACCCCAATGAACGGTATTTTCATCATCGCCCACGCACCTCTGGCAACGGCCCTGCGCCAATGCGTGCTGCATGTGTTTCCGGACAATGCAGCGGGCGTCGCGGCGCTCGACGTGCAGCCCGACATGCCGCCCGAAGAAACGCTGGCCCAGGCGCGCATCATGCTGGAACAGATGGGCAACTCGCACACGCTGGTACTGGCGGATGTTTTTGGTGCAACGCCCTGCAATGTGGCGCAAAAACTGGTTGATGGCGTGAACTCCAGACTGATCACTGGCGTTAATTTGCCGATGCTGCTGCGCACAGTCTCCTACCGGAACGAGTCGCTTGACGCGCTGGTCGCGCGCGCGCTGGTGGGTGCCACGCAAGGCGTGATGCAGGTGGCCATTACCGCACCGCAAAATCAGACCCGCAAAGATCATGATCAAGAGCAGCGCGAACATCAACAATAAGCTGGGCCTGCACGCCCGGGCATCCGCCAAGATTACCAAGCTTGCCGGCAGCTTTGCCTGCGACGTCTGGATCAGCAAGGGCGAGCGCCGCGTGAACGCAAAAAGCATCATGGGTGTGATGATGCTGGCGGCCGGCATCGGCAGCAGCGTCGAGATTGAAACCGACGGCAGCGACGAACAGGCCGCGATGGATTGCCTGCTGGCGCTCATCGCCGATAAATTTGGCGAGGGCGAGTAAATGGCCCCCACGCTTTTCACTGCGTGTAATGCGCTGCCCCCCGAGGGGGCTGGCCTT
>CAYJMW010000008.1:0-85017 GCA_964371235.1 uncultured Polaromonas sp. | reverse complement strand
TGCACGGCATCATTTTGAGAACCCGGCCCAAAAAATCCGCCGCCAAGTACGCCAGTATCTGGATGGACGAGGGCTCGCCGCTCAAGGTCTGGACGCAAAAGCAGGCGGTCATGCTGCGCGGCTACCTGGCCCGGCGCGGGCATATCGTGGAGGTGCGCCATGCGATGCGCTACGGCAACCCTTCCATCGCATCGCAGTTAAACCAGCTCAAGATCGAGGGCGCCACACATATCCTGGTCTTGCCGTGTTATCCGCAATACAGCGCCACCACCACGGCCAGCGTGTTTGACGCGGTTTACCACTGGGCCGCCCGGGCACGCCGGATTCCCGAATTTCGCTTCGTCAACCACTACCATGATGCGCCGGGTTACATCAATGCGCTGGCCGACAGGATTCGCACCCACTGGCGCCACCACGGCCAGGCCGGGCAACTGGTCATGAGCTTTCATGGTGTGCCCGAACGCACCCTCAAGCTGGGCGACCCCTACCATTGCGAATGCCAGAAAACAGCGCGCCTGCTGGCCGGGGAACTCGGGCTGCCCAAAGACCGCTACCAGGTCACCTTCCAGTCGCGCTTTGGCAAGGCGAAATGGCTGCAACCCTACACCGAACCCGCGCTGATCAAGCTGGCGCAGGCCGGGGTCCAACGCGTTGATGTGGTGTGCCCGGGATTCACCGGCGACTGCCTGGAAACGCTGGAAGAAATTGCCATGCAGGCGCGCGCGGCTTTCATGAAGGCAGGCGGCAAGGAGTTCCACTACATCGAGTGCCTGAACGACAGCCCGCTGTGGATCGCCGCACTGGCAGATTTCAGCGTGCAGCATCTGGCGGGCTGGCCCACCCAGTCGCAGCCCGACCACCAGGCACTGGCCGCGTCACGGGCCGCCGCATTGGCGCTGGGGGCGAAGCAGTAAGTCACACGGCGAGTCTTGTATGCTTCTGTTTCGATAGCATACAACGTATATTTTACGGGGATCAAAGGCTTCTTTGCACCTGAGCCAGATGAAAGTATCGTTACTGGGGAACCGCACATGCTTCGTCGCACACTACTGCTTCTTGCACTACTCCTCGCGGCGACGGCCGCGCAGTCAAAATCGCTTTACTGGCGCGCAATCGGGGTCGAAGCGCAACTTGACGGCAGCGGGCTTTTGCATGTCGCCGAAACGCAAACCTATGTCTTTGAGGGCGACTGGAACGGGGGCGAACGGCGCTTTGACATCCGCGCGGGCCAGTCGCTGCGGTTCGAAGGCGTTGACCGCATCGACGACGCGCAAATCGTTCCGCTCACGCGCGGCGATCTCGGCTCACTCGATCACTACGATCTGCTGGACGGCTCGACGCTGCGCTGGCGCAGCCGCCTGCCGGGCGATCCGCCTTTCGAGAACAAGGCACTGACCTACCGCATCCGCTACACGCTGGGCGGCGTCCTGCGCGGCACGGACAACCAATACCGGCTCGCGCACGACTTCGCCTTTCCGGACCGGCAAGGCGTGATCGAGCGCTTTACGCTGCATTTCACGCTCGATCCGCGCTGGAGCGGAATCGAATCGCCCCAAAACATCGAACAACACAACCTCGAACCCGGCAGGAGTGTCATCGTGCGCGGCGAGCTGGCGTATGCGGGCGCGGTAGTACCCAGCGGAGTCATCGTCCCGCCCGCGCCCTGGGTAGGGTATGCCTTCCTGGCGCTGCTGGCGGCCGGACTCGGCGCGCTCTTGCTGCGCTTCCTCGCCCTGGAACGCAAGGCCGGGCGCATCGGCAATCTCACCCCGGCCGATGCGATCGACGAGGCGTGGCTGGACAAAACGGTTTTTTCCTTGCCGCCGGAGGTCGTTGGCGCGGCATGGGACGGCAAAGTCGGCGCACCGGAAGTCGGGGCCATTCTTGCCACGCTGACCCATGAGAAGAAAATTGAAACCAGCGTTCAGCCACGTTTTCTGCGCAAGCCAAAGCTGGCGATGCGGCTGCTGGTGGCGCGCGCAAGCATCAGCGGCTATCCCGGCACAGTGATCAACAAGCTGTTTTTCGGTGACAGGGCAAGCACCGATACCGATGCCGTTCGGAACCACTACAAGAGCAGCGGACTTGATCTGGCAGCGCTTGTCCGCTCGCCGATCGAGCAACGGCTTCAAAGGCTGGCCAACTGGACCGCAAAAACCAGGCTCGTCAACTGGAAATTCAACGCGCTCGCGCTGGTGGCCGCATTCGTTTTGCTGGTGGTTACCGGTGTCTGGGGCGGCAGCAATGACGGCGGACTCGCTGCCTCGCAGGGCTTCATCGGGCTTTTCTCGCTTGCCGTGGCCACGGTCGCCGCCCGCATCAATTCGCGGGCTATCGACAAGCTGGCGTGGCGTTTTTCGCTCGTCTTCGCCTTTGCGCTGCCGCTGTTTGCCGCAACGATTTATTTTTTTCTTGGGGTTTCCGGCTTTCTCTTTCAGACGCCGGCGCTCGTGGCGGCGGTTGCCTGGAATTTTGCGGTGTGCAACCTGATCCTCGACGCGCTTCGTATCGACGAGGCGCCGGAAAAGATCGCGGTGCGCAAGAAGCTGCTCTCGGCCCGCAACTACTTCATCGGGCAGCTTCGCTCGCGCAACCCGCGTCTGCACGACGACTGGTTCCCCTACCTGCTGGCATTTGGCCTCGGCGCCCAAGTCGATTCGTGGTTTCGGGCCTATGGCAAGCCGGATGCCGGCGGCGGGACGGGCAATGTTTCCCGGTCATCGGGCACATCGTCTTCCGGCAGCAGCGGAGCATCGGCCTGGAGCGGCGGCGGGGGTGCTTTCGGCGGCGGCGGCGCAAGCGGCTCCTGGGCAGCGGCCGCAGCTGTGGTTGGAGCCGGCGTCGCGGCGCCTGGCAGTTCGAGTGGCGGCAGTTCCTCCGGCGGGGGCGGGGGCAGCAGTGGTGGTGGTGGCGGCGGCGGATGGTGACGAATGCAGGTCAAGGGGCCACGGGTGATCCTTCAGCGTGCAGCATCGCGCACCGCTGCCATGGCTTTTGGCGGCAAGCAGTCAGCCGTTTGGAATGCGCGGGTTGCTATTATATTGGTAGCTGTCACCGCTTATTCTACGTGGGCTACAGGCTTATTTTTCACTTGATTTGGTCAAAATCAAACTCCCGCAACCGCTCCAGCAGGCGCATTGTCAGGCGGGTCGCGGGCTTGCCGTGTGTTACGCACGGCATGTGTGAATTGTTTCTATCCCGCCGGATATACTGAATTTTCGGCTTTATTCGAAGAGCTACATTTGTTAGGCCTTACAGAGAGAGAGTAGTTGCCACGTATGGAAATTGAGTTCCGGGAAGCCACCAAAGCAGATGCTGACGCAATTGCGTGCCTGGTCAATAAAGCATATCGGCCGGAAACCGAGGAGCGGGGCTGGACCCACGAGGCTGAACTGGTAGCTGGTGAGCGCACATCTACGTCGCAGGTGGCTGAGCTGTTTCGCCCAAGTTCGTCTGTCTTGCTTTTGCTAATTGAAGGGAAGGTCGTGGCCTGCGTTCATGTCGAGCAGTCGGGGAATGCTTGCTACATCGGGATGCTGGCTACGGAGCCGAGGCAGCAACAACTGGGGCTAGGCAAGCGAATGCTGGAGCGTGCTGAGCGGTTTGCAGTGGAGCAGTGCTCAGCCACACACTTGAAAATGTCTGTTCTCTCCTCCAGGCCCGAGCTGCTCGCCTTCTATGAACGTAGGGGGTACGCGAGAACAGGCGTGCAGGAGGCGTATCCCGTAAGCGCTGGCGTTGGTACACCTAAGAGCAAAGAGCTACATGTCCTATCTCTCGAAAAAATTCCAGCCTAACAATCAGCGTTTATCTGTCGCGTTTATCTTCCGTGCCACCGCTCGGACTTTGTCGCGCGGCAGATAAACGCTGATTGTTAAACCTCAAGAATGACATTCGAGTTCACTTGCTCATCTTGTGGTGAAGTTCATCGTGGCATGCCCTCCTTTGGTACCGATGCGCCGTTGAGCTACTACGCTATCCCAAAGGAGGAGCGTGCATCGCGCTGCGAACTCGGCACCGATGACTGCGTCATAGATGGAGAGTCGTACTTCGTGCGCGGCTGCGTCGAGATTCCTGTGCATGGTGAGAGCGAGCCTTTTTCGTGGGGCGTTTGGGTTTCGCTTGACGAGTCAAGTTTCAAGCAGTGGGCAGAGGTTTTCCACGCGGACAAGCGGTCCAATGTTGGCCCATTCTTCGGCTGGCTGAATGCCTGGCTCAAGCCGTACCCGGAAACCATGAACCTTAAGACTCATGTGCATCTGCGTGATGACGGCATTCGACCGTTGGTCGAACTTGAGCCAACGGAGCACCCGCTAGCCATTGAGCAATGCGAGGGCATTTCAGTTCAACGGGTTGCGGAACTGTACTCACAGATGGTGCATGAACAGGAGGTTTAACATGTTGCTCGATCGGATCTCAAACCACCGAACGGTTTTCGCCCGTTCAGCGTCAGCGTTAGCCGTCACATAACAACACTCCGAGTGCGACGTCCATGAAGAACACCTTATCCAAGCGCGAGATTCTCACCACAGAGAGTTCGGTCGTATACCAGAATCGCTGGATGCAAGTTCGAGAAGACAAGATCATTCGCCCCAGCGGAGCGACTGGAGTCTATGGTGTAGTCGAGAAGCCCGACTTCGCCGTCATTGCCGCCTATCAGGATGGTGAACTTCATCTTGTAGAGCAGTACCGCTACCCAGTCGAAGCCCGATACTGGGAGTTTCCACAAGGCTCGTCACATCAGCATGACATCAATGCAGCTGACCTGGCGGCCGCGGAACTGCGAGAGGAGACCGGTCTGGTTGCAGCCTCTATCGTGCATGTTGGCCGCCTCTTTCCGTCCTACGGGTTTGCCACGCAAGCCTTTGACGTATATCTCGCTACGGGGCTCTCGGATCTCGGCGCACATCCGGAACCAGAGGAAGAAGGCCTCATCGCCAAACCATTCTCTGTCGCCTCAGTGGAGCGAATGATCATTAACGGCACAATTCGAGATGCCGCAACGGTCGCCGCATTTGGCCTCTTGCGGCTGAGGGGCATCTTGTGAGGTCGAAGTGCCGGCTAACCCTTTGCGCCGCACCAAGTGCGAACGCCCCGACCCGGCCCGCGCACAAGCTACCATCCAACTCATGAAACGCCATATTCTCACGGCTGCGCTTTTGATCGCGGTCAGCTGTTCAAATCTGGCATTTGCCCAGCCGAAGCCACTGCAAGGGCAGAAATACCCTGATGTCGTCGCCGTCAAGGTTCACCCGGCAAATGCGGGACTCTTTGATTTTGATGTCACCGTTTCTTCCCCGTATGACAACGCCCAACGGTATGCCGATGGCTTCCGGGTCCAGAGTAAGGAGGGCGTGGTGCTGGGCGAGAGGAAGCTGCTGCATGACCACGCCAGCGAACAGCCTTTCACCAGAGACCTGCATGGGGTCAGGATACCCGCGGCGGTCAAGATCGTCGTCATTCAGGCACGCGATCAGCAGTTCGGGTACGGTGGGAAGGTCGTCGAAGTGGCGCTGCCGGGTCGATGAAACCGCCCTCCAGAAACACCTTCGCCATACGGACTCGAAGCCTGACACATTTCAGACATAAAATGAGACCCCAGCCCTCACAAACAGGGCGCAAGCAGCTATTTATTCGATAGCATTTAACACGCCGCGGCGTCAATAAACGCTGCCACCCGCTCCAGCTGATCGGGCACGTTCAGCGCGGGAGCGTGGCCGCAGTCTGGCACCTCCACCACCTGCAAGCGGCCCGCCGCACCTGGGCCACGCTGCTGCATTTTCTGAATGGTTTCGGGCAACACCAGGTCTGACTGGACGCCGTGCAGGCACAGCACCGGAATGTCGAGCGCGTCGTAATGCTGCCAAATCCCGTAATCATTGGGGTGGCTGATGAACTGCCGCACCATCGCCGGGTCATAGTGCGGCGTCACGCGGCCGTCGGGCAAACGGCGTGTTGACGTCTCGGTCAGGCGCAACCACTGCGCGTCGCTGAGCCAGCCGAAGGGTTTGTAAACCTGGCGAAAAAAGGCCTCCAGTTCGCGCACCGTGGCAAAGGCCGGCGGGTTCCCGGCATAGGCGCGAATGCGGGCAATCGCGGCCGGCGCCAGCTCGGGCGCGTTGTCGTTGAGGGTCAGGCTCTGGATGCGCGCCTTCATCGATGGCGCCAGCAGGCCAGACGCGCACACCATGCCGATGGAGCCGCCCATGGAAGTCCCGACCCAGTGCGCCCGGTCAATGTGAAGCTGCTCAAACAGCTCGGCTGCAATGCGGGCGTACACCGCAAGACAGTAGTCGCGCCCGGGCTGGCTGCTCCACTGGCTCAGGCCGCGCCCTATGGTGTCGGGGCAAATCACCCGGTAACGCGTGCTCAGGTGCTCGGCCAACTCATCCATGTCACGGCCGGTTCGGGCCAGGCCGTGCCAGGCAATCACCACGGGCGATTGCGCAGAGCCCCAATCGGTGTAATGGATTTCATGGCCTGCGCAGCACAGGTAGCTGGACGTAAATCTCATACTTGTCCTTTCTTGCGGATAGCACCGGCACGCAGCCGCCCCACAACGCCGGTGGGGAAGTAATAGACCGACAAAACAAACAGCACGCCCAGCCAGAGCAACCAGCGGTCGGGCGAGAGCAAGGCTGCCAGCCATGGCAGGCTGGCGGCGGCTTCGCTGCCCAGGCGCAGCAAGTCCTGCAGGTAGCTCTGCGCCACCAGAAAGAGCGCCGCGCCAATGGCCGCGCCGTAAATGGTGCCCATGCCGCCGATCACCACAATCAGCAGCACGTCAATCATGACTTCGAACGACAGCGAGGTGTCGGGTCCGTTGTAGCGCAGCCAGAGCGCCAGCATGGCGCCGGCCAGCGTGGCAAACAGCGCCGACAAAATGCTGGACGTGGTGCGATAGAGCACGACGCGGTAGCCAATCGCCTCGGCGCGGAATTCGTTCTCGCGAATCGCCTGCAGCACGCGGCCGAACGGTGAATTGACGATGCGCAGCAGGGCCAGCAGCAACACCACCGCGATGAAAAACAGCAGGTAGTAACACAGCAGGCGTCCGTCCATCGACACCCCCAGGAAAGGCTGCGCCATGAACTCGAAGCTTGGTGACAGCAGCTCGGGCACCTTGAAGGTCAAGCCGTCTTCACCGCCGGTGATGTCCGAAAGCTGGGACGCCAGGGTCTGAAAGGCCGAGGCCACGGCCAGCGTGATCATTGCAAAAAAAATGGCTTTGACACGCAGCGAAAACAGCCCCACCAGCAAAGACAGCACAAACGACAGCGCCAGTGCGCCGAGCAGGCCCACGGCGAGCGCCTCCCAGGTTGGGCCCATCCGGGTGCTCGCCACCGCGATGCCGTAGGCCCCGATGCCGAAAAACATGGTGTGTGCAAAACTGACGATGCCGGTGTAGCCCAGCAGCAGGTCAAAGCTGGCCACCAGCACCACAAAGACCAGCACCTTCGCCGCCACATTCAACGCCTTGACACCTGGAAAAACAAACGGCGCAAAAGCCAGCGCCAGCAACAGACCCAGCAGAATCACGGCGAGCACGCGGCTGCGCGGAAAATCACCGGAAAGGAGTCTTGTCAGCATGGTAGCCCCCGTTCCCCCTGAGCTTGTCGAAGGGTGTTCGTGGCTGGCAGGAGAGGCTTCGACAAGCCTGTCCTGAGCTGCGTCGAAGGGCTCAGCCCGAACGGACAAAAGGTGTTCATCAGGCTTGCCCTCAACGGTTCGTCACCGGATAGAGACCCTGGGGCCGCCACAGCAGCACGGCGGCCATCAGCGCGATGTTGGAAAACAGCGCCACCTTGGGGGCCAGAAAACCGGTGTAGTTGGCCATCAGCCCGACCAGCAAGGCGCCAATCAGCGCGCCGCTGGTGGAGCCCAGGCCGCCGATGATGATGACGATAAAGATCAGTACGTTGACCTGCGCGCCCATCTGCGGAATCACGTTTTGCTGGTACAGGCCCCACATCACGCCGCCCAGGCCGGCCAGCGCGCTGCCCACTACAAACACGCCGACAAACAGGCGCCTGATGCGGTAACCCAGCGACTCGACCATTTCGCGGTCCTGCACGCCGGCGCGAATCAGCAGGCCAATCTTGGTGCGTGCCAGCGTCCAGGCCAGCAGACCAAACACGAGCAGGCCCACCACCACCGCGATGACGCGGTATTTTTCAATCACAGCATCTCCCAGCAGGAACGCCCCGCGCATCGCTTGCGGCAGCGGCAGCGCAATTTGCGCCGGACCCCAGATCACCTTGATCATCTCCTCGCCGATGATCATGCCGCCCATGGTGATCAGGATCTGCTTCAAGTGCTGGCCATACACCGGCCGCACAATGAAGCGCTCGAACGCCAGCCCGACCGCGCCCGCCACCAGCATGGCCACCAGCATCGCGGGAATAACAGCCACCAGGTTGCGCCAGAGTTCGGACGAGCCGGTCCAGTCATTCATCGCGCCGAGCACACTGGTGGCAACAAAAGCACCCAGCGCGATGAACACGCCATGGCCGAAATTGAGCACGTCCATCAGGCCAAAGATCAGGGTCAGCCCCGAGGCGATGATGAAGATGATCATGCCCATGGCCAGTCCCGCCACCGTGAGCGTGAGCCAGGTGGAGCCCGAGCCGATAAACGGGAACACCAGAATCGCCAGCAGCGGCACCAGCGCCAGCGGTTTCCAGTCGAGATCAAGCTGTTTCAGAACGTTTTTCATAGGGCCAGCCCCAGCAGTGATTGCTGCAACGCAGCGTCTTCGGCAAACGCTTTCATCGACCCTGCATGCACCACCCGTCCGTTGTCCATCACGGCGACGGTGTCGCCCAGGCGCTTGGCGAAATTGATGTTTTGCTCGACCAGCAAAATCGTCACGCCACTGGCCTTGAGCTGCGCGAAGGCGTCGATCATGTTGTTGATGATGGCCGGGGCCAGGCCCTTGCTGGGCTCATCGACGATCAGCAATTCACGCGGCTCGACCATGGCGCGCGCTACCGCCAGCATCTGCTTTTGCCCGCCCGAGAGTTTGCCGGCCGGATGGTTCCAGAACTTTTCGACAGCGGGAAACAGCGAAAAAATCCATTTGAGGCGCGCCTCGTCCATCTGGCTGGCGCGACTGGCGCTGCGTGCGGCCAGCAGCATGTTTTCCCTGACCGTCAGGTCGGAAAAAATACCCATGTTTTCGGGCACGTAGGCAATATTGAGTTCAGCGATTTGCGGCGTGCTCAGTGCGGTGATGTCACGCCCGGCAAAAGTGACGCAGCCTTGCGAGGCCCGCCACAGTCCCATGATGGTGCGCAGCGTGGTGGTTTTGCCAACGCCATTGCGGCCCAGCAGCAGCGTCAGCTGGCCGCGCGGGATGACCAGATCCACCCCGTGCAGGATGTAGTAGGCGCCGATGTGGGTGTGAACGCCTTCGAGAGTCAGCAAAGGGTCGCTCATGCGCCCTCCCCCGGCCGTTCGCCCTGAGCTTGGCCTGCCCTGAGCCTGGCGAAGGGTCGAAGGGCTTCGACAGGCTCAGCCCGAACGGTGTTTGAACTCAGGCCCAAATAAGCTTCCTGAACAATTGGCGAGGCAATCACCGCGGCCGGCTCGCCATCGGCGACCAGTGCGCCGTTGTTCAGCACGATGATGCGGTCGGCGAGTTCACGAACCACGTCCATCTTGTGCTCGACCAGCAAAATCGTTTTGGTCTTGTCCTGCTTGAGCCGGCGAATCAGATCGAGAATGACCGGGGCCTCGTCTGTGCTCATGCCGGCCGTGGGTTCATCAAACATGAAAACCAGCGACTCCAGCGCCATCAGCAAGGCCACTTCGAGCTTGCGCTGGTCGCCATGCGGCAAGCTGGCCACCGTCATTTGGGCCTTGCCCTGCAGTGCGACTGCCTCCAGAATTTCCCCGGCGCGCTGCACCAGGGCGCTGTGGTCGCTCCAGATGCTCCACAAATTAAAACCGCGCCGGTGCGCCCCCTGGCGCGTTGCCTGCACCGCCAGACGCACGTTTTCCAGCACCGTCAGGTTGGGAAAGAGGTTGGTCAACTGAAACGCCCGGCCCAGCCCGGCACGCGTGCGCGCCGAGGCGCTCAGTGCCGAGATGTCCTGGCCACCGAGCGTGACGCTGCCGCTGCTGGCCCTGAGCTGACCCGAAATCAGGTTGAAATACGTCGTCTTGCCCGCGCCGTTGGGGCCGACGATGGCGGTCAATGTGCCAGGCGCAAAGGCGCAACTGACAGCATTGACCGCCACGTGCCCGCCGAATCGGATGGTCAAGTCTTTGGTGGCTAACAAACTCGGTGTCTCCAGTCAATCCACAGGGCGGGTTCAGGGGCAGGTGCCGACAACGTAGTAGTTCACGTCCGTCATCTTCAGCGTCTGGACCGTGAAAATGTTCCACAGGCCCATGAACTGGTTGGACCCGTTCGCATAGGTGATGCCCCACGACTGGTGAGCGCGCCCTGCCGTGGTGTGGGCGTAGTTCGACGCCGTGTAGCAGGTCGCCGGCGGGGGAGCCGCTCCCGTGGTGGTTCCGACGGCCGCGGCGGATGCCGCGCCTTCGACTCCATTGCTGTCAGCCGCATTCACCGTCCAGCTGTACTGCGTGGCCGCGGACAGGCCAGTGTCGGTGAAATTGGTGGTCGTCACGGGCAGTGCATTGGTTTTGTTGGCGTTGCGATAGACGTTGTAGCTGGCCGCGCCAGTCACGGCACCCCAGTTGATGGTCATGCTGCTGGTGGTGGCGTTTGAGGTGGTGACGCCGGTCGGGGCGGGCAGGCCCGAAGGCGGCGGGGGCGGCGGGGTGCTGCCACCGGCGGAAACCTGGTCCACCATGGCTTTGATCGCAGCCATCTGCGGGCCGGACTTCTTGGCATAGTTGGCGCTGTCATAGCCCCACCAGTCCCAGCAACTGTTGGTGGCGGCCAGGCTGGTCTGCGGGTACAACATCACGATCTTGTTGGTGTCGCCCCAGCGGTTGTAGCCGGTGTTGCGCACGTACTGCTGCTGCACGTCGTTGACGTTCTGCTTGCAGCCATGGAGCACTACGTGCAGCCGGCACTGCTCGCCGGACGAGCAGGCCTGCGGAATGTAGGCCCAGCCGGTGCTTGCCATCCCGTGGTTGGTGATGAACTGGCTCTGGTAGAACTCGACGAAGTTGCCACTGGGCAGCGCGTTGCTGTTGCGGGGGTTCAGCGTGCCATACAGCTGTTGCAGGATTGCACCGGCCAGGTCGAAGTTGCAGTCATTGATGTAGGGCGCGCCCTTGGTGGAACAGGTGCTGCCGTAGTCGTCGGTGATCATCGCGTGTTCGGCGGCGATGTCCTTTTTATAAACAACATTCGCAGCTGGCACAAAGCTGTTGTAGTAGGTCTTGAGCGCATCCATCACGCCGGGCTTGACGACGCTGTCCAGCGTGCCCGAGAACATGTAAACCTTTGAGCCCTGCAGGTTGGAAACCGGGTCAATCAGTCCCTGCTGTGCCCAGTTGTTGGTGGTGCTGACCAGGGTGCTGACGGGAATTCCCGAAGGGCTGGCCATGCAGCGCCCGGTGGCATTGACGACGCTGCCTTCAGCGCAATAGAACGGGCCACCGGCCACGATGCCGGCACCTTTTTTGAACGTGGCCGAATATGCAACGTGCAGTTGTACCGCCATGAAGCCGCCGGCCGAAAGCCCGGATACGGTGGTCTGGGCCGGGTCAATGTTCAGTTGCGGCAAGTTGACGGCTGCCGAGGCTACGCTGCAAGCCAGCGCTGCTGCCGCGGCGAAAGCACGAAGAAGTTTGAATGTCATGTTGATTGACTCCTGGCTGTTTTTTGACAAAACGACGCTCTTCCCCCGTATCTCCGGGGGTTTTATCCAACGCCTGGTAAGGGCGAGGCTTTGTGCCTCGCGCGGTCTGGTGCCCTGCTACCGCTTGTTGCGGATCGGGACATCCATCTCTTCGGCCTTGATCTCATGCACGAGCTCAGGCACGCCCCAGGCGAAGGCCGGGTCCACCTTGATCTTGAAGTGGTACATGCTCTGCATCGCCTGATGGTCTTCCTTGCGGAACGTCATCTTGCCTTTGGGCGTGTCAAAACTCATGCCCTCCATGGTCTTGATCAGCGTGTTGGCGCTGGCATCACCCTTGCTGTTTTTCAGCGCCGTGACGACGGCCATGGCAGCGGAGAAGCCACCAGCGGTGAAAAAGTCCGGTGGGGCCTTGAACTGGCTGTAGTGGCGCGAGACCATGGCTTCGTTGACAGCGTTTTTCGGAATGCCGAAGTAGTAGTAGGCCGCACCTTCCATGCCGGGGAAGTTCTTGTAGCTGGCCATGGCCGGCAAGATGTTGCCACCGGTGGCAATTTCGATGCCGTAGCGCTTGAGGTCCATGTCCGCAATCTTGAACGGGTTGCCGGCACCGGCCCAGATAATGAAAATGACCTTGCGCCCGGGTTGATCCTTGAGTTTGTCGATCAGGCGCTGCGCGCCGGCGGTGAAGTCAGTGGTGCCGGTCGGCAGATATTCTTCATGCACCAGCTTGGCTTTTTTGATGGCGCCCTTGAAGGCTTTGACACCATCACGGCCAAACGCGTAGTCCTGCGCCAGGGTGGCGATCACCGTGCCCGGTTTGTCCAGCGCCACAGCATTGGAAATCGCATCCTGCGAGCTGTTGCGGCCGGTGCGAAAAATGTATTTGTTCCACTTCTCACCGGTAATGGAGTCGGCCACGGCGGGCTCGACCAGCAGGATTTTTTTGTATTCTTCAGCCACCGGCAGCAGCGCCAGCGCAACCCCGGACGAGGTCGGGCCGACGGCCAAGTCCACCTTGTCGTCTGAATAGGCTGCGGCCAGCAGCGACTTGCCCAGGTCGGGCTTGCCCTGGTCGTCTTTTTCAATCACGACAATTTTTTTACCGGCCACCATCATGGTGCCGCCGGTGGCGTAGTCCAGGCCCATCATGAAACCGGTGGCGGTTTGTTTGCCGTAGGCTTCGAGTGGGCCGGTCTTGCTGTAGATGTGGCCGATGCGGATTTCTCCGGACTGACTGAAGGCAGCGCTGGACGCAAAGGTGGTGGCGAACGCGGCAAGCGCGAGCAAAGTGCGACGATGCATGATATGTCTCCTGTTGTAGATTGCCGGAACAACAATGCACATCTTGTGCCAGCATTCAGCCCATTGATAAATATGGATTTTTTATATAAAGCGATCAGTTTGTCTAATTAGCAGACAGTAAAGTTGATTAATTTTAAGACACATGTATTATTTTTATACAGGGTTTTCGAGACGTTCATAGAGCTTGGCGCGCGAAATACCGAGCAAGCGGGAGGCCGCCAGTTTATTGCCCTGGGTTGCCAGCAAGGCGGCCGCAATAGCCCGCCGCTCTACCTGCGCCACCTGTTCAGCCAGCGGTCTCAGGGCATCCGGCTGGCCCTGCTCCGCGCTGTCGCCAAACCCTGCCAGCATCTCGGGCGCAACCTGTTCAATGCCAGCATCCTTGAGCACTTCAACAAACTGTGCACGACTGATGGTCAGGGAGTCGCTGCGCATCGCGGCTTGCTCGAGCACATTGCGCAATTCGCGAATGTTGCCGCGCCAGGTTTGCGCCGACAGCAGGGCCAGCGCATCGGGAGCCAGTTCGGGCGGCTGCTCGCCGCTGCGCAGCGCCATGTCCTCGCCCAGCACCTCCAGCAGCGCCGGAATGTCGGCGCGCCGCTCGCGCAGGGGCGGCACGCGGATCGGCAGCACATTGAGGCGGTAAAAAAGGTCCTCGCGAAACTTGCCTTCGCGCACCAGGGCCGCCAGGTCACGCGAGGTGGCGGCGATGACCCGCGCATCAAAGAGCTGCAGCCTGTTCGAGCCGAGCGGCTCGATCTCACCCTCCTGCAAGGCGCGCAGCAGCTTGACCTGCAGTGCTTGCGGCATGTCGCCAATTTCGTCAAGAAACAGGGTGCCGCCGTCGGCGAGCTTGAACTTGCCGTCGCGCCCCTTTCGATCCGCGCCGGTGTACGCACCCGGCGCCACGCCAAAAAACTCGGCTTCCAGCAGGTTGTCGGGCACCGCCGCAATGTTCAGGCTGATGAAAGGGCCGTCCGCCCGCGCCGATGAGGCGTGAATGGCGTGCGCCAGCAGTTCCTTGCCGGTGCCGGTTTCTCCCAGCAGCAGCACCGGACTGGCGGTTTGCGCCGCCCGGCGAGCCTGGCGTTTGACCTCGACCGCAGCGGGGCTGGTGCCGACAAAACTGGCGAACGTGTACCTGGACTGGCGCTGGCCATTGCGCTGGCTCATTCGCTGGCTGCTGCGCTGGCTGGCCAGTTCACGGCGCACGTCGTCAAGGTCGCGCTGCAACAGGGAAAACTTGCCGACCAAAGGTTGCAGGCTGGTTTCGGCATGGTCAAACAACACAATGCCCAATGCGCCAATCACCTCGCCCAGGTTGTCACGCAACGGAATGCGGCTGACGACAAAAGTGCCGGCACGGTTGCTGAGCAAATCGATCAGGATTGGCTTGCCACTTTCCAGCACCTGATGCATCTGGGTGTTTTGCACCACGCTGGCCACCGGGTGGCCGACAAAATCTTCAACCCGCTCAAACCCCAACGCGGGCAAAAACCGCTTGTATTGATCGTTGATCCAGACCACGCGCGCATTGCGGTCCACCAGCATCATGCCTTCACTGGCGTTGGCAAACAGATCAAACATGGAGCGCGCGGCCAGCGCCAGAATGCTCTGGGCATCAAGCGGCAAGCCATGCGGCGGGGGGTCGGTTTGTTCCATGCGGCTATGGTACCGCGCGGGCAACTCAGGTCTTGAGCTTGAGCAGGTGCACCATCACGCGGGAAGTTGTCAGGTCCAGGTCGATGAAACTGTCCAAGCTCGGACCCGAGAGCCATGAAGACTCCCAATGGTTCTGTTTCAGGACTTTCTGCCACGACTCGTGGCTGGTCGCCAGTTTGACCGCTTCGACCATTTCAGCCCGCCGGGCTATCGACACGTCCTGGCCGGTGAACACGCCGCGCCAGTTCGACATGTCCACATCCACGCCTTGCTCGCGAATGGCCGGAATGCCGAACACCGAACGCTTGGACGATACGCCGATGGCGCGCAACTTGCCACTGGCCAGTTGTTCACTGAACTCGCTGTAACCTGAAATACCCACGGCGGCTTTGCCTGACAGCACGGCCTGCACCACCTCGGCGCCACCGGCGAAAGGCATGTAAACCAGTTCCTCCGGTTTGCTGCGGGAACCCCGTGTGAACACACCGGCAAACACATGATCCACGCCACCGGCCGACCCCCCTGCGATGGGCACGCCTTTGGGATTGACGCGCATGCGCTCCGCAAAATCAGTGACATTGCGGATAGGGGAATTGGCGGCGACGACCACCACCAGGTAGTCACTGGTCAGGCGGGCAAGGGGGTGAATGCGGCTCATGTCAACCGCAGGCTTTTGCAGCGCCACCGCACCCACCATCACCATGCCACCGATCAACAGGGTGTTGGCGTCGCTGCCGTATTTTTCGGCGTAGTAAGCCAGCCCGACGGTGCCGCCCTTGCCGCCCTTGTTTTCGTATTCAATCTCATCGGTCACGCCAGCGCTTACAAGCGCAGCGCCCAGGGCGCGGCCAGTTTGGTCCCAGCCACCGCCCGCATTGGCGGGGATCACGACTCGCAGCTTGGAGGCCAGCTTGACGGTTACCTTGTTTTTTACCGCTCCAGCGGGTTTTCCCGTTTGCGCCCATACAGCGGCGTTGATGCCCCCCAGGGTGGCCATTCCGAGCCCGCCAAGAATGGTGCGCCGTTTGATATTCCGCATGTTGATCTCCTCACTGGTTGAAAAACTCAAGAGACGCGCTACCGTCCGATCCAACGTTTGGCCAAGCGCGGCAATATCAGCACCGTGAGCACCACAATGATCAGGATCAGTGACATCGGACGCTGCAAAAAAATCATCGCACTGCCTTCCCCGATCGACATCGCGTTGCGCAGCTGCGCTTCGGCCAGCGGGCCCAATATCATGCCGACGACAACCGGCGCAGTCGGAAAATCAAACCGGCGCATCACCACCCCGAGCACGCCAATGCCATACAGCAGGAACAAATCAAACGCGCTTTGCCGCATGCCATAGACGCCGACCGTGGCGAAAATCAGGATGCCGGCATACAGGTAAGGCTTGGGAATCTTCAGCAGCTTGACCCACAAACCCACCATCGGCAGGTTGAGTATGAGCAGCATCACATTGCCGATGTACAGCGAGGCAATCAGGGCCCAGACCAGAGACGACGAGGTGCTGAATAGTTGCGGCCCGGGCTGGATGCCGTAGTTCTGAAAAGCGCCCAGCAAAATGGCCGTTGTATTCGAGGTGGGAATACCCAGCGTCAACAGCGGAATCAGCGCGGCCGTGACCGTGGCGTTGTTGGATGCCTCCGGGCCGGCCACGCCTTCAATGGCCCCGGCCGCACCAAACTCAGCCTGGTTGTCGCCCTTGGCCAGTTTCTTCTCGGTGGCATAGCTCAGGAAAGTCGGAATCTCGGTGCCGCCAGCCGGAATGCAGCCAAAAGGAACGCCGATGGCCGTGCCGCGCAGCCAGGCTGGCCACGAGCGGCGCCAGTCCTTCTTGGTCATGTGGACCTTGCTCATCTTGTTCTGCAATTCGACCACCCGGCCTTCGTAGAGCACCGCATACATTGCTTCAGCCACGGCAAACAGGCCCACGGCCACCAGCACGATCTCGATGCCGTCAAGCAGTTCTGGCACACCGCCGGTGTAACGCGCCTGACCCGAGATTTGATCCATTCCGACCAGTCCCGCCGCCAGTCCGACAAATAGCGCGGTCATGCCTCGCACAGTGCTCTTGCCCAGCACCGCGCTCACGGTGGTGAAGGCCAGCAACATCAGCATGAAGTATTCGGGCGGCCCCAGCTTGACGGCCAGTTCCGCCACAATGGGCGCAAACAGCGTAACCAGCACCGTGGCAATCGTGCCGGCCACAAACGAGCCCACGGCAGACGTCGCCAGCGCCGCGCCCGCGCGCCCGCTCTTGGCCATGCGGTTACCCTCCATCGCCGTCACCATGCTCGCCGTCTCCCCGGGCGTATTAAGCAGAATCGAGGTGGTGGAACCGCCATACATGGCGCCGTAGTAAATGCCGGCAAAAAAGATCATGGAAGCGGTGGCTTCGACCTTGGCGGTGATCGGCAGCAGCATGGCCACCGCCACTGCGGGGCCGATGCCCGGCAGCACGCCAATGGCCGTTCCCAGCGCGCAGCCGACCAGGCACCACAGCAGATTGACCGGTGTCGCCGCAGTGGCAAAGCCCTGCAGCAGCTGGTTGAAGATGTCCATGAATTTGCCGGCTTAGAGCCACCCGGTTGAAGTAATGCCAGGCAGATTGATGGCTAAAAACTGGGTGAAGGTCCAATACACCGGCGCTGCAATCGCCATGCCGATCAGCACATCCTTCAGCCAGGCTACCGGACGCCGGCCGGCCTTGCCTTCGGCGCCGCGCAAGCCCTGCACCGCCAGCACAAAGCACAAGGTGCAACTGAAGATGAAACCGATGGAAGTGATCAGGGCGGCATTGGCCAGCAAGCCGGCCGAAACCCAGACAAAGCCGGGCCAGTAAGCCCGGGCCGCTCCGGTGGGCACGTCCATGGAGCGAAAGCCGCCGCTACGCGATTCCCACACGATAAAACCACCGCACAGCAGCAGCGACGCGGCAATCAGCCAGGGCAAGAAGTTCGGGCCAATCCCGCCATAGCCGGCGGTGGACGAAATACTGATGGCGCCGAGCGCCAGCCCCAGGCCAACCAGCGCCACGCCGACGCCAATCAGTGTCTGGAACAGGAAGGGAGGCTGTTTTGTCATGCGTGGTAACGCCAGTTTGAATTGATGATGCACGGTGACGACGCGCGCCGCCCGCGCGCACAGGCCGGGTTAGCCCAAGAGGGCGTCACCCGGTGTGCCGGGGACGCGGTAAGCGCCGACACCGGACAGACCCTGCCGGTCTATTCAGATCATGCCGGACTTGACCATGGTGGCACGCAAGCTGGCAAAGTCGTCATCGACAAACTTGTCGAAGGCCGGACCCGTCAGCACAGCGGGCGTCCAGTTGTTCTTCTCCAAAGCTTCAAGCCAGCTCTTGGACTTGACGGCCTTGAGAATCATCTCGGTCAGCGTTTTGCGCTGCTCGGCCGTAATGCCGGGGGCGCCGTAAACACCGCGCCAATTGCCAATCACGACATTGATGCCCTGCTCCTTGAGCGTGGGAACGTTCACGCCCTTCAACCGTGTCTCGGAAGTCACGGCCAGCGCTTTCATCTTGCCCACTTTGATGTATTCCGAAAACTCGCTGTAACCGCTGCCGCCGATCGTGACATTGCCGCCCAGAATGGCAGCAGTGGCTTCTCCGCCCCCGCGGAAGGCCACGTAGTTGATTTTGGCGGGGTCCACGCCGACTTCACGCGCGATCATGGCCGCCGCGATGTGCTCGGTGGAGCCGCGCGAACCGCCGCCCCATTTCACGCTGCCGGGGTCTTTCTTGAGCTGGTCAATCACGTCTTTCATGGTTTTGAAAGGCGAGCCGGCGGGCAGTACAAACACGTTGTATTCGCTGGTCAGGCGCGCAATCGGCGTGGCCTGCGACAGGCTGACCGGCGGCTTGCCGGTGATCTGGCCGCCCAGCATCACGGCGCCCATCACCATCAGGGCATTGGCGTCGCCCTTGCTGCTGTTGACAAACTGGGCCAGACCCAGGGCACCGGCGGCGCCGCCCTTGTTGTCGTATGTTACGGTGGACGCTGCACCGGAGTCCTGCAGCGCCTTGCCCAGCGCACGGCCGGTGGTGTCCCAGCCGCCGCCGGGATTGGCTGGAATCATCATCTTGACGTTGGCTGCGGCAAAAGCCGATAGCGGCAACGCACCCGCAGCGGCCAGAGCCGCCATGGATTTCAAAAAGGTATCGCGACGCATGAGTGTCTCCTTGTAGTGGTGGTAGCGGATTGATCATGCGCCTTCTTTCTGTCAAACGGCTGTCCAAAAGCATTGGGGAAAGTGCTAATGTCCTGACCATGCCACCCACCCTGAAATTACTGCTGATCGAGGACGATGCTTCCATGCAGACCGCCCTGCAACGCGCGCTGAGCCGGCGCGGCATGGAGGTTTCAGGCTGCGCCGATGGCCGCAAGGCGCTGGACCAATGGACCACTGCGCGGCCCGATGTGGTGGTGCTTGACCTCAGCCTGCCAGGGCTCGATGGCCTGCAGGTGCTGGAGCAGGCGCGGCGCCAGGGGCTCACCGCGCCGGTGCTGATCCTGACGGCCCGCGGCACCGTGGGCGACCGCATCATGGGCCTGAACCTGGGGGCTGATGACTATCTGCCCAAACCGTTTGATCTGGATGAGCTGGAAGCGCGGCTGCGCGCGCTGAGCCGCCGACGCGCTGCATCAAGTTCCTCATCCAGCACCGAAGCGGGCGCCAGTGTTTATTTGGCGGGCAGCCTTCGCTATGAAAAAGAGAGCGGCGCAATTTACCATCAGGGCCTGGTGCTGGAACTTGCACCGCGCGAGCTGGCGCTTCTGCGGGCCCTCATCGTCAAGCCCGGCCATGCGGTGTCGAAAGAGAAGCTGTTTGAAATGGTGTTTCCCGGTGAAGCCGACGTGCCCTACGAAGCCGTGGAAGTGGTGGTTTACCGGCTGCGCAAGAAACTCGTTCACACCGGCGTCACGCTGGTCACACTACGCGGCCTGGGCTATTTGCTGAAAGTGGACGCATGCGCTTGAATGGAGAATCGCCCAAAGTATCGGGGAGAGCCATCTCGCTTAGGCGCCAGTTACTGCTGGGCATTCTGCTGCCCGTCGGCCTGCTGGTCATTCTCAATACTGCGAGCCTTTACAGCCAGGCGCTCAGCGCCGTGAACACGGCCTACGACCGCACCTTGCTGGCCTCTGCCAAATCGATAGGCGAGGAACTGGACGTGACCGGCTACGACGGGGAGGCCGAGTTGCGCGTGACCGTTCCCTATGCCGCGCTGGAAGCGTTCGAGGCCGACAACCAGAGCCGCCTGTTTTACCGGGTGTCCAGCCTCAAGGGCGAGATGGTTTCAGGCTTTGCGCAACTGCCTTTCTGGCGCGGCCGCATCCCGGCCAAGCCGCCCTATGCCGCGCTGGTTGATTTTTATGACGACACCTTTCGCGGCGACGCTGTGCGCGTGGCCGTGTTGCTGCAGCCGGTGACCAGCCCGCAGGGCCGCGGCATGGCCGTCATCCAGGTCGCCGAGACCCTGGAGCTGCGCACAGCGCTGGCCCGCAAGATCCTGCTCGACACCCTGTGGCGCCAGGCGCTGTTGCTGGCGGTGATTGCATTGGTGGCCGTGATCGTGGTGCAGCGCGCCCCCGGCCCGTGCGCCGTCTCAGCGCCGAGCTGCAGGCGCGCCCCGAAGGCGACCTGACCACCATCGCCGCAGCCGATGCGCCGCGCGAACTGCTGCCGCTGGTTGACGCCACCAACGCGGTGATGGCTCGCCTGCAACACCTGCTGGACAACCAGAAACGCTTTGTGCGCGACGCCGCGCACCAGTTGCGCACACCGCTGGCCGTGCTGAAGGTGCAGGTGCAGTCGGCACTGCGCGGCGACATCGACGCGCGAGAGGCCCTCGCGGAGATCAACCAGACGGTGGACCGCGCCACGCTGCTGGCCAACCAGATGCTGGCGCTGGCCAAGGTGGAGCAGTTGCGCCAGCAGGCTGGCCGGCAAACCATCGACCTGGCGCAGGTGGTCCGCCAGGTTGCGCTGGACCTGTCGCCGCTGATTGCCGAAAAAGACATCGACTTCGAAATTGAAACCGTACCCGCCGCCATTGAGTCGCACGAATGGATGCTGGGCGAACTGGCGTGCAACCTGTTGCACAACGCCATCAAGCACACACCCAACGGCGGCGCATTGACGATCCGCATCGTGCGCGACTCCGGCTGCGCGGCCCTGAGCATCGGCGACAGCGGCCCGGGCCTGTCGCCTGAGCTGTCGGCGCATCTGTTTCAGCCTTTTTCGGCAGGTGATCTGCGCCACGGCTCCGGCTTGGGCCTGGCCATCTGCCGGGAAATCACCCAGGCGCTGGGCGGCAGCATCGCGCTGGAAAACCGACTGCTGCATGGTCACGTCACGGGCCTGGACGCCACGGTCCGCCTGCCCCTGGCCAGGCGGGTTCAAAATGGCGCCTGATGGATAAATTACGCATCGACAAATGGTTGTGGGCCGCCCGCTTTTACAAAACCCGTTCACTCGCGGCCCTGGAAGTTGACAAAGGCCGCATTCACATCAACGGGCAGGAAGCAAAGCCCGCGCGCGAGGTCAAGCCAGGTGACAGCGTGGCCCTGCGGCAAGGCCCGGTGACGCGCATGGTGGTGGTGCGCGGCATCAGCAGCCAGCGCGGGGCGGCGCCGGTGGCGCAGCAGCTCTACGAGGAAACCGCCGACAGCCTGCAGGCGCGTCAACAGGCCGCCGAGCAGCGCCGTTTAACGCCTGAGCCGGCGCTGAGCATGGGTCAGGGCCGCCCAACCAAACGCGAGCGACGCGAGCTCGATGACATCACGCAGGGCTGGGACAAGCGCTGGAGCGCATCAGTCACGCCTGGTAAAAGCCGCTGATTTGCTACTTTTTTTATAGCATACTGCGTACGTTCCATGAGGGCTACAGGCTGTTTTTTCTTGCAGGTTCAGAAAACATTGCGCGTTACCCACCGAGGCGGCGGCGCAGCTCGCGCAGCGCGCTGTCCACCGTGGTCAGCACCGGCAGACCGGTGCGTTGCGCCACCAGCGCTTGCGCGCGCGCCATGCTGAACTGCGCCAGCGCAATCACGCCCGCGCCGCGCCGCGCCAGTTGCGTGGCGGCCGCGGCAATCAGCGCATCGTGGGTTTCCAGCTGACCTGCATTGAGCGCTTGCAGCGCGCCCGTGGCTAGTGCGCAATCGGGCATGACGCCGACCGGGAACTCGCGCGGCATAGCCTCCAGCGTCGGCCCGAAAGTAGCGACCAGACCGATGCGTTGACCGCTGGCCACCGCGTCGGAAATCATGGCCTCGTTGGGCTTGAGCACAGGCAGGCTCGCGTGCTGCCGCGCGACGGCCTCGATGCAGGGGCCAAAAGCCGAGCAGGTGAACAAAATTGCGTCACTGCCGCAGTCCACGGCATATTGCGCCAGGCGCGCAAAGCGTTCGTGCACGGCGGCGTCCAGCCCGCGCCCGCTGGCAGCCAGGTCAGCCGACAGACTGTCGTCGAGCAGGTTCATGCGCGTGGCCTCGGGCCAGTCGCGCGCAAAGGCCTGGTTGATGGGTGCCACCGAATGACTCAGTGCGTGAATCAGGGCAATCCTGGGCATGGCCGCGGGCGCGCTTTCAGGCTGCTGCCGGGGCAGTTGCCGCGCGCCGCACCCTGATGCGCTGCAGGCCGAAGATGATCGCGGCCAGCAGCAAGGCAGGCGGGTACAGCCACTCCTTGGCCGGTCGGACACGCTCGACTTCGACACCGGTCACCACGAAGCCCTGCTCAAAGCCGGCTTTTTGCGCCGGACTCTTCAGGGAAACCGACATGACCTGCAGTCCGGCCGGCAGCGCCATCACGCTGATCCCGGCTTTGGCGATGCGCTGCGCGCCGCTGCCAACATCGGCGAGCGGCAGCAGCACGGTTTTGTGGACATCCTTGCCCTCGACGGTCGTACCTTCAATGCGTACCCGCAAGCTGCCGCCCGGCGGTGCCGCGGCAGCCAGTTCAGTCAGCTGCGCAGGCGCGAGCACGTCGTATTTCTGCAGCGCCAGGTCAACCCAGAAACCGGGGCGCAGCAACGTGAAGGTGACCAGCAGCAGCACGACAGACTCGTACCAGCGACTGCGCGTGACAAACCAGCCCTGCGTTGCGGCAGCGAACAGCAACATCGCGACAATCGCCGCGGCGACAATCATCACCAGTTGCGGGATTGAATTGACGCCGACCATCAGGAGCTGCGGGTTGAAGATGAACATGAACGGCAGGATCAGGGTGCGGCTGCTGTACCAGAACGCCGTGATGCCGGTGCGGATCGGGTCGGCGCGCGAGATTGCCGCGGCGGCAAATGATGCCAGCCCGACCGGCGGCGTTACATCGGCCATGAGACCGAAATAGAACACAAACATGTGAACCGCCACCAAAGGAACAACCAGCCCCGACTGCGCGCCGAGTTCGACCACGACCGGCGCCATCAGGGTTGACACGACGATATAGCTCGCGGTGGTCGGCATGCCCATGCCGAGCACGAGGCAGATGAACGCGACCAGGAACAGCATGCCCATGATGTTGCCGGCTGAAACCACTTCGACGAAATCAGTCATCACGAGGCCAAGGCCGGTCAGCGACACGGTGCCGACGACGATGCCGGCCGCCGCGGTTGCCAGTCCGATGCCGATCATGTTGCGCGCGCCTCGCTCAAGGCCGTCGATGAAGTCGTCCCAGCCAGCGCGGTACACCGCAAGCGATAGCGGTTCGTTGCGAAACCACGCCAGCAGTGGCTTTTGCGTCAGCAAAATCGCGATCAGGAGCAGGCTGGCGTAAAACGCCGAGAGCCCTGGCGAAAGGTTTTCGACCAGCAGCGTCCAGATCAGCAGCACCACCGGCAGCAGATAGTGCAGGCCCGCAAGCAGCGTTTCCTTGAGCGGCGGCAGTTCGATCACCGGCGCATTGGGGTCGTCGATGGTCAGATCGGGCTCGGCCGCGACCGTCCGCAAAATCAGCAGGTAGGCCGCCGCGACCAGCGCCAGGATGACCCAGAGCGATCCGTCACCGGCAAAGGTCTTGATCCAGCCAATGCCGTAATAGACAACATTGGCCAGCACCACGGCGCCAGCCAGCGTCATCACGATGCCGAGCAGCCGGTGCATTGGCGAAAAGCTGCCGCTGCGCGGGATGCCCTTGATGCCGGCCTTGCAGGCCTCAAGGTGCACGATGTAGAAGAGCGCGATGTACGAAATAATGGCCGGCAAAAATGCGTTCTTGACAATCTCCGCATACGGAACACCAACGTATTCAGCCATCAGGAAGGCCGCCGCGCCCATCACCGGCGGCATGATCTGACCATCAACCCCGGCGGCAACTTCGATCGCGCCGGCTTTCTCGGGTGAATAGCCGACACGCTTCATCAGCGGGATCGTGAAAGTGCCGCAGGTCACAACATTCGCAACCGACGAGCCCGATATCATTCCCATCAATCCCGACGAGACCACGGCCGCCTTGGCCGGTCCGCCGCGCATATGCCCGAGCAGCGAGAAGGCGAGCTTGATAAAGTAATTGCCGGCGCCAGCCTTCTCGAGCAGCGAACCGAACAGCACGAACAGGAAAATATAGCTCGCCGAGACGCCTAGCGCGACGCCGAACACACCTTCGGTGGTGAGCCAGAAGTGCGACACCGCCTTGCTCAGTGAGACCCCCTTGTGGGCGATCACGTCGGGCATGTACGGCCCCGCAAACGCGTAAACAAGCATCAGGATCGAGATGATCGCCAGCGGGGGTCCGACGACCCTGCGCGTGGCTTCCAGCAGCAAACCCATGCCGACAACCGCGGTGACGATGTCGAACATCGTCGGCTCGCCCGGCCGCGTCGAGATTTCCCGGTAGAAAAAAAACAGATACGCGCCGCAGAACGCCGCCACCAGGGCGAACACCCAGTCGGGGACCGGAATGCGATTGCGCGGCGAGCGCATGGCGAACGGAAACGCGAGAAATGCAAGAAAAAGCGCAAAACCAAGATGCAGCGCGCGCATCTCGGTGGTGTTGAGCACCAGGACGTTGAAGATGAAGGGCAGCGGCGACGCGTACCAGAGCTGCAACACTGACCAGGCGATGCACGTTGACGACAGCAGACGCCGCACCGCCCCGGAGGGCATGCGCCCGCCGAGGTCGGCCTCCTGAACCAGCAACCCGGCGTCAACGGCACGCGTCACTTGATGAGGCCTTTTTCGCGGAAGTACCTTGCCGCGCCTTCATGCAGCGGCGCCGATAGGCCATCCTTGGCCATGTTCGCGGCTTCGAGTTTGGCGAACGCCGGATGCAGCTTCTTGAATTCGTCCAGGTTCTCGAACACTGCCTTGGTGATGGTGTAAACCACATCGGCCGGTACCTTCGACGAGGTCACCATCGTCGCCAGCACACCATAGGTCTTGGTCGGTTGCGGGTTACCGGAATACATCCCGCCAGGAATCGTCGCGTAGGCGTAGTAGGAATGCTTTTTCACCAGTCCATCAATGGCCGGGCCCGTGAGTGAAACCAGTTTTGCGCCGCAAGTCGTCGTTGGATCCTGAATGTTGGCCGACGGGTGACCAACGCCATAGAAGAAACCATCGATCTTGTTGTCGCAAAGCGCCGGACCGTGCTCGTCAGCCTTCAGCTCGGAAGCAAGCGCAAAGTCGGACAGTTTCATGTTCTCGGCCGCGAGCAACTCCTCCATCGCAGAGCGCGTTCCAGAACCAGGATTGCCGACGTTCAGGCGTTTGCCTTTAAAGTCGGTGAACTGAGTGATGTTGGCCTCCTTGCGTGCCAGCACCGTGAAGGGTTCCGGATGCACCGAGAACACCGCGCGCAAGTCCTTGTTGGCTTCCTTTAGCGGCCCGGTCCCGTTGTAGGCCTGATACTGCACATCGGACTGCGCCATGCCGAAATCGAGCTCGCCGGCCTTGACGGTGTTGACGTTATAGACCGACCCGCCGGTTGATTCAACCGAGCAACGCATGCCGTGCTTGGCGCGGTCCTTGTTGACAAGCCGGCAGATCGCACCGCCCACCGCGTAATAGACCCCGGTAATGCCACCCGTGCCGATGGTGATGAACTTCTGCTGGGCCACGGCTGGCGTGCTGGCAAGCGCACCGGCAAGAACTATGGAAGTGGTCAGCGCACTGAAAAAAAACTTTTTAGCCATCTCATTACTCCTCGTTAAAAAATCGGTCAGTCAAACAGACAAAAGGGCAGCCCCAACAGCCACATCAAGCCTCTCGACAATCAGCTCCAGCTCGGGGCCGCTACAAATATAGGGCGGAGCCAGAAGTATATGGTCACCATAACGGCCATCGACCGTGCCGCCCATCGGGTAAACCATCAAGCCGCGCGATAAAGCCTCTTTCTTGATGCGGGCATGCAGCTTGAGCGCGGGATCGAACGGCGCTTTCGTGGCGCGGTCCTGCACCAGCTCAATGCCCCAAAACAGGCCGCGGCCGCGAATATCGCCAATGTTTGGATGCGCGCCGAAGGCGCCGTGCATCAGCCCTTGAAGCCGCACTCCGCTCTCGCGCACCTTGGCCAGCAGGCCATCGCGCTCTATCACCTTTTGCACCGCCAGCGCCGCCGCGCAGGCGACGGCGTGGCCGAGATAAGTGTGGCCGTGCTGGAAGAAGCCGCTGCCCGACGACATTGCCGCTACGATTTTTTGCTGCACCAGCACGGCGCCAATTGGCTGATAGCCGCCGCCCAAACCCTTGGCGATCGCCATGATGTCGGGGACCACGCCGTCCTGCTCGCAGGCATGCATCGTGCCGGTACGACCCATGCCGCACATGACTTCATCAAGGATCAGCAGCACGCCGTATTTGTCGCAGACTTCGCGGACAGCTTTCAGGTAGCCGGGCACCGGCACCAGCACGCCGGCCGTCGCCCCGCCCACGGTCTCGGCAACGAAGGCAATCACGCTGTCAGGTCCCAGCCGCTGGATGGTGGCATCGAGTTCCTGCGCCAGTCGCGCGCCATATTGCCCGGGCGTTTCACTGGCCCGTTGCTCGCGGTACGGATAGCACGGTGCAACGTGCGTGACCTCGATCAGGATCGGAGCAAACGGCGCGCGCCGCCATTCGTTGCCGCCGACGGCCAGCGCGCCCAGCGTGTTGCCGTGATAGCTCTGCCGCCGGGCGATGAAATGGGTGCGTTGCGGCTGTCCCGTTTCGACAAAAAACTGGCGCGCCATCTTCATGGCGGCCTCCATCGCCTCGGAGCCGCCGCTCACAAAATACGCATGGCTCATGCCCGCGGGCGCGGTGCGAATCAACTGGTCAGCCAGTTCCTCGGCCACGGCGGTGGTGAAAAAGCTGGTATGCGCATAGGCCAGTTGGTCAATCTGCGCGTGCATGGCGGCCCGCACGTCCGGGTGCCCGTGACCGAGGCACGACACAGCCGCGCCGCCGCAGGCATCGAGGTAGCGTTTGCCATTTGCATCGGTCAGCCAGACGCCGCTGCCGCTGACCGCAACCGGCGGCGTGGTGTGCAACTGCCGATGGAAAACATGGGTTGTTGTCATGTTCACTAACTCCTTTTATTTGCGAATAGTTCCGTTGACAGCCGGTTTGCCGCTGGCTTGCACCTAACGTTGCGGTTTTTCCCAATACGCGCCCTGAGCCGCCAGTTGTTCCTGCACAGTCTGCAAATGCGACAGCACCTTCTTGCCCCCACGTACCGCCACCGCTGCCGCCAGCGCCTCGGCCAGCGCCAGGGCGCCGACCATGGACTGAAAATAGGAAACGCCCTGGGCCCGAAACAACAGCGTCTGCCCCGCAGTTTTCACCAGCGGCGACAGTGAACTGTCGGTCAGCGCCAGCACCGGCACGCCCTGCCGCGCGGCCTGCTCCACGGCCAGCACGGTCTGGCGGGTGTAAGGTGCCAGCGAAATAGCCACCAGCAAATCATTCGGGCCGAGGCGCGCCAACTGGTCGAGCAGTGTCCCTCCCAGGTCCTGCGCCAGCTCGCCATTCGATGCAATCAGGCAGTAGGTGTAATGCAGGTGAAACGCCAGCCCATGGCTCGCCCGCAGCCCGAGAAAGCAGACCCGGCGTGCTTTGAGCATGGCAGCGGCAGCCAATTCAAACTGCGCCGAGGTGTTGAGCCCGCAGGCAGAAGCGGCATTGGCATGCTGGGCCTCGTTCAGTGTTTCAAGCCAGCCCGCATCACGTCGTGCTGTGGCCTGCAGGGCCTGCGCCCGCGCCGCATAACCGGCAGCGCCTGCTTCAGGCGCCAGCGCCCGCTGAAAGCGCAGCTTCAACGCATGAAAGTCGCCATGCCCCAGCGCCCGCGCAAGCCGCGTGAACGTGGCCGGCGCCAGCCCGGCACGACGTGCGCACTCGCGCATCGAGACCAGCGCCGCCTCGCGCGGATGGGCCTCCATCCAGTGCGCGGCACGCAACAATTCAGGGCTGAGTCCGTGGGCGGGAAGATCAGGAAAAAAAGACATGTGTTGAAACAAGTGTTTCTTTTAAGATAACTATACATCACTTGTTTCATTGCCGGCAAAGAAACAGCAGCAAGGCCAGCGGGCTGCTAAATTTGGCTGGCCTACTGTTTCGCACCCTGCTCAGGGTATCGCAAGCGCAAGTAATCATCCCAAAGGTGTTGAACAATTTGCACTTGCAGCAAGTCTTTGCCACGCTTCAACGGCTCGCGGCTGGCGCTCTTGGCCAGACTGGTTTTGACCCTGACAAACGCCAAAGGATGCAAGGTGTGCATCATGGCCATTTCGCCTGAGGTTGCCACCACCATCTGCTCAAACCTGGCGGATGAAAGCATTTTTTCACCGCTTGATACCTGCACCGCCCAAAGGTCGCTTTCGTCGTCTGTCATTCGCAGTGGGTGCGGGTCGCCCCGGGAAGCGTCACGGCGTATCAGGTCCACCTCGAAACCTTCATCGTTGACGGCCGTCTGGAGCTGATCGCGCCGTACCTGAAAAGTCGGGTCTGCTTTGCGCAGCAGCCCCATCAGCGAGGTGTCGAGCTGCTTCATGGTGCTCAGAAAAGCGACTCTTTTCCTGGTATCAAAGAGCAGGTCGATATCGCGGGTCGCAAGAGCCTCGGTACCCACCATGACGCCGCATGCGCTTTCGTAAGCATACAAAGCGTGCGTTCCCACGGTTAAAAACTGCTCGGCAATGCCCGCTTTTTCAAACTGCTGAAGTATCCGGACAACGACGTTCGGCGTTCGTCCCACGCGATAAAGTCGGTTGAGTTTTCGCTGCTCCATCAACCTGAGCCCAAGTGTTTTCACCCGCGCTTGCGCAGTTTGTTTGCGCTCCATGAAGCGCGAATGGATGGCTTGCATTTCAGGGCTGTCCACGCCAATCGTTTTTTGCGCTCCGGCGGCGCTGGTGCGAATGAGGTAACGAACGCCACGCATCTCGCGCCAGATCATGGAGCCTCTCACCTCAAGGGCTTCTTTTTGGGCCTGGATCATCGCCCGCAGCAAGGCCTCGGCATCCAGGTATTGCCGACTCTGGTTTTCGGAAAGTTCAACGAAGTGTTGTTTCACCTTGAAATGTTCAATGCATTTTTCAATAGTACACGTTTATATTGAACATTAAATGAAATCAATAACTTAATTCTAATAATTATCAATATCGGCACTATCAAACCGGCTCAATCGTGATCGTGACGGTCATGGATTCCTCGCCACCGCCCTGGCGCACGCCCTTGATGGGCGGGCATGAGTTGTAGTCGGTGCCCATGGCCAGCCGCACATGGCGCTCGTCTATCAGGCAACTGTGGGTCACGTCAATGCTGACCCAGCGCCTGCCGGCCACATCCAGGCAGACATCGACCCAGGCGTGGCTGGCCAGGTCGGGCTCGTTGGCGGCGTAAAAATAGCCGCTCACGTAGCGCGCCGGCAGGCCCAGGCTGCGGCAGACTGCAACCATCACATGCGCCTGATCCTGGCACACACCGGCACCGGCTTCAAACGCCTGGAGCGCCGTGGTGGTGACATCGGTACTATACTTTTTATAGCTGACTGCGCCCGCTACACCTTGGCTAAGGGCCAAAAGCATGCTCAAGTCAGCCGTCCCCGGCGGGCCTGAAAGGCGCACAAAGCGGCGGCCAAAATCAGCCAGCAGCGGGCTCGGCCGGGCCAGTTGCGTGGCGCGCAAAAAGAAATCCGGATGCGGCAATGCTTGAGCATCGGTGAATTCGGCCACGCCGAAGGTCTCAACCTGGCCGGCCGCATTGACCAGGCTCCAGCGCACGTTGTCAGCGCTCTGGCTGACAAAGCTGTAGGAATGAACGCTGTTGCCAAAGGCGTCGCGCTGGGCAAACAGTTCTCCGGGCGCGCCCAGGCTCCAGAAATGCACTGTTTGCGCCGGGCCGGACTGCGGCGTGAGCCAGAGCGTTTGCAACGCGTAACGCAGCGGCTCGGTGTAGCGGTAATCGGTGGTGTGCCGAATGTGCAGCTTCATGGGCGGCACCCGCTGCGGCTGATGTTTGACGGTGCTGCGCTCAATGGGTCGCCGGCACCAGAAACTCACGGCTGATGTGCACGCCCAGCTCGTTGACCCGATCAAGAAACTGGGTCAGATAGGCATGCAGGCCGGTTGCCAGAATTTCGTCGATTCGGGCGTACTGCAGCTCGGTGCGCAATTTGCCGGCGCGGCGCTGGGTTTCGCTTTGCGCGTCGCTGGTCACGCTGAGGAGGTTGTGCATCACCTCGTTCAGACAGGCCAGCAGCGAGCGCGGCATGTCGGCGCGCAAAATCAGCAACTCGGCCACGCGCTCGGGCTTGATGATGTCGCGGTACACCTTGCGGTACACCTCGAAACCCGAGACGCTGCGCAAAATGGCGCTCCAGTGGTAAAAATCGTATTCCTGATCCTGCACGCTGGCGCTGCCCAGATAGTCGCCCGGCACGGCATGAAACTTCACGTCCACCAGGCGGGCGGTATTGTCGGCACGCTCCAGAAAAGTGCCCAGCCGCAGAAAGTGAAACGCATCGTCTTGCAGCATGGTGCCCACCGTGACGCCGCGCGACAGGTGCGAGCGGAATTTGACCCATTCAAAAAACTGGGTCGGATCGCGTTCGAAATCGCCTTGACGCAACATGCGCATGACTTCCAGATAGGTCTGGTTTTGCGTTTCCCACACCTCGGTGGTGAGCGTGCCGCGCACGGCGCGGGCGTTTTCGCGGGCATTGCGCAGGCACGAGATGATGCTGGACGCGTTTTTTTCATCGCGCACCATGAAGTCCATCACGTCGCGCGGCTTGACGCCGTCGCCATGCTTTTCGGCGTAGTCCTGCTTGAGCTCACTGATGCTGAGCAGCCCCTGCCAGCCGAGTTGCGCCACGGCAGCCGATTGCGGCAGCAGTGAAGTCTGGTAGTTCACATCGAGCATGCGGGCGGTGTTTTCGGCGCGCTCCATATAACGCGACATCCAGAAAAGGTGATCGGCGGTGCGAGATAACATATTTCCTCCTGACAAAGCCTCAAACACCGAAAGCGCTTACGCGCTTTGCGTATTTTGGTGATGACATCACAAGCGCTTCGCGCAGTTGATGAGTCATCCCCGCGAATGCCTGCGGCATATCGCCGGCGCGCTCCATATAACGCGACATCCAGAACAAATGATCGGCGGTGCGAGATAACATCATGGGATTCCTCCAGCCTTTGACAACGACGACTGCATGTTTACGGCGGGGTCGCCCTGCAAAACCCAGGTGTCCTTGGTGCCGCCGCCCTGCGATGAATTGACGACCAGCGAGCCTTCTTTCAGCGCGACTCGCGTCAGGCCGCCGGGCACCATCTGGACCACTTTGCCACTCAGCACAAAAGGCCGCAAGTCAATGTGTCGCGGTGCAATGCCGCTTTCAACATAGGTGGGGCAGGTCGAGAGGCTGAGCGTGGGCTGGGCAATGTAACCCGACGGGTTGGCCAGCAGCGCTTTGCGAAAGTCTTCAATTTCAGTCTGCGATGCCGCTGGCCCCACCAGCATGCCGTAGCCGCCCGCGCCATGCACTTCCTTGACCACCAGGTCCTTCAGGTGGGCCAGGGTGTACCGCAGGTCTTCACTGTTGCGGCAGAGGTAGGTTGGCACGTTGTTGAGGAGGGGTTTTTCGCCGAGGTAGAACTCGATCATTTTCGGCACGTAGGGATAAATCGACTTGTCATCGGCCACGCCGGTTCCGATGGCGTTGCACAGCGAGACGTTGCCGCTGCGATAAACATTGAGCAGGCCCGCGCAGCCCAGGGTGGAGGTGGGCCGAAAAGCCAGCGGGTCGAGATAGTCATCGTCCACGCGGCGGTAAATCACATCGACGCGTCTGGGGCCGCGGGTAGTGCGCATATAGACAAAGTTGTCCTTGACAAACAGGTCTTGCCCCTCGACCAGTTGCACACCCATTTGCTGCGCCAGGAAGGCGTGTTCAAAGTAGGCCGAGTTGTACATGCCGGGGGTGAGCACCACAACGGTGGGATCGGCGGTGGCGGGCGGCGCCATGGAGCGCAGGGTTTCCAGCAGCAAGTCCGGGTAATGCGCCACCGGGGCCACGCGGTTCTCGCTGAAGAGCTCGGGAAACAGCCGCATCATCATCTTGCGGTCTTCCAGCATGTAGCTGACTCCGCTGGGAACGCGCAGGTTGTCTTCAAGCACGTAGTACTCGCCCTCGCCCTGCGCATTGGGCGCGCGAACGATGTCGATGCCGCTGATGTGCGAGTAAATGTTGCCCGGCACGTCCACATTCATCATCTCGGGCCGGAACTGCGCGTTCTGGAAAATCTGCTCCGACGGAATCACACCCGCCTTGATGATCTCCTGCCCGTGATAAACATCGTGAATGAAGCGGTTGAGCGCGGTGACGCGCTGCACCAGGCCACGCTCCATGCTGGCCCATTCATGCGCCGGAATGATGCGGGGAATCAGGTCAAACGGAATCAGCCGCTCGGTACCGCCATTTTCATCGCTCCCGACTGCGTCTTTGACACCGTACACGGCAAAGGTGATTCCGACCCGGCGGAAAATCATTTCCGCCTCAGCCCGGCGCGCCTGCATCCCCTCGGCCGATTGCCGGGCCAGCCAGCGCTGATAGCTCTGGTAGTGCGCACGGACGCTGGACGGCGTGGCATTCATCTCATCAAACATCGGGCGGCTCATGGGTTTGATCTCCGGCGGGGTTGTAGCAAGCGCGTGGCTTGACTGTAGCTTAGCAAGTTATGCGCCAACCCGGTGTATTCACCGGTGCATCCAGCGCTATTTATCCATCCCGATCACATGATGCCAGTAGCGCTGGCCCTCTTGCCGCTGGCAGGTGATGTCGCCGGGTTTGAGGCTTTGCCAGGTCGCGGCCCCGCACTGTGGCGACTTGACCAGCCGGATGCCGCGCTCCCGGTAGCGCGCCAGCACCGATTCGACCGGGTGGCCAAAGCGGTTGCGGTAACCCGCCTGCGCCAGCGCCAGTTGCGGCTGCACCGCATCCAGAAACGGCCCGCTCGATGAGGTTTTGCTGCCATGGTGCGGCATCAGCAGGAAGTTGGCCTGCAAGCGGGCAGAGTCGGTGCCTGACGCCAGCCTGAGTTCCTGCGCGGACTCCAGATCTCCCACCAGCAGCGCGGTCTGGTTGCCGTTGGAAACACGCAGCACGCAGCTCATGGCGTTTGATTTGTTGGCCACCTCGTAATCAGCCAGCGCCGGATGCAGCACTTCAAAAGTCACCGCGTCCCAATTCCAGCGCTGGCCCGCCACGCAGCGGGTGGCCTTGCGCAGCGCCTGCAACTCGTGCGCGTCTTCAATCGAGCTGAGCAAGCTGGCCTGCGGCTGCATCGCCAGCACGGCGGGCGCGCCGCCGGTATGGTCGCCGTCACGGTGGCTCAACACCAGCATGTCCACCTTCTCGCCCAGCGCGCGCAACAGCGGCACCAGCACGCGGTTGCCGGCATCACTCTCGCGTGAAAACCGCGGGCCGGTGTCGTACAGCAGCGCATGGCTGGCGGTGCGCACCAGGACCGCATTGCCCTGCCCGATGTCGGCGGCCAGCAGTTCAAACTGCCCGGGGGCCGGGCGCGCGGGCTGCCACAGCAGCACCGGCAGCAGCAGCGGAAGGCCCAGCACGCGCCAGTGCCACGGCAGCCGCAAGGCCAGCAGGCCGCCGCCCAGCACGCCTGCCACAGCGCACCACAGCGGCGCCGCGGCCACACTGAGGGAAGCCAGCGGCCATGCGGCCAGCCACTGCAAAAACGCCGCCAGCAAGCCGACCGCCCATGCCGCCACGTCCCACACCGGAGCCCACAGCACGCCCAGCATGGCCAGCGGCGTGACCAGCAGGGTGACCCAGGGAATCGCCACCGCATTGGCCAGCAAGCCAACCAGCGACACCTGATTGAACAGCAGCAGAGACAAGGGGGTAAGCGCCAGCGTGACCACCCATTGCTCATGGGCGGCACGCATCAGGCCGGCCAGGGGTTTGGCCAGCCAGGGTCGCCAATACCAGGGATCAACCCCATTTTGTGAGTCAAATTGGCCGCCAGCCCTTGTACCACTTACGTGATCAGCTCCTGAATCTGTAGCAAGATGGCCCCCACGCTCATCCACTGCGTGTGGGTCGCTGCCCCCCGGGGGGGCTTCTTTGCCTTGGGACGGCCCGGCGGCAAAGAGCACACCCACCGCCACAAACGACAGCCAGAACCCGGCCTGCATCAGGGCCCAGGGATCCAGCGCCACCACCACGGCCATGGCCAGCAGCCATATTTGCGGCCAGGGCCACTGCTTGCCGCTTTGCCGCAGCAGCACGACCGTCGCCAGCATCCAGATGGTGCGCTGGGCCGGCACGCCCCAGCCGGAGAACAGCGCGTACAGGGCAGCCAGGACAAGCCCACCCAAGGCACCAGCGCTGCTGGCCGGCAGCGCCAGGCAAAGCCGCGGCGTCAGCCGGGCGGAGCGCCGCCACAGACTGCTCAGCAGCAGGGACGCAAGCCACGCGAACATGGTGATGTGCAGGCCAGAAATGCTCATCAGATGCGCCACGCCCGTCGCCCGGAAAACATCCCAGTCGGCGCGCTCAATGGCGTTTTGATCACCCACCACCAGCGCGGCCAGCACACCGGCGAGTGGCCGGTTTTCGACGCGCTCATAGATGGCTTCACGCACCGACTGGCGGACGCGCTCAACCGGATGCGCCCAACTGCTGGAGAGTTTGACAGGTGGCGCATCGTGCGGCCCGGCTCGCACATAGCCGGTGGCCTGAATGCCCTGCTCCCACAGCCAGAGCTCGTAGTCAAAACCATGAGGGTTGCTGTTGCCATGCGGCGCCTTGAGCCGCACCGTCATGCGCCAGCGCTCGCCGGCACGCAGGGTTTGCGGCTGGCGCTGCAAGGCCAGCTCCAACTCGGAAGGATCAGCACTTTCCAGTGCCGAACTTTTGGCCTCCCGCACACCAAAACCCGCATACCAGCCTAGCAGAAGCTGCGGCGGCAGGGTCACGGGCTGCCCGTTGAGACGGGCCGATTCGATGCCAAGGCGAAAACGCACCCCGTCCTGACCGGGCTGCGGCATTGCCAGCACGGCGCCAGTCACCACAATGTCGCGCCCTTCCAGCGCCGGGTTCAATGTGGTGGACTGAAAAGCGCTGGCCCGCCAACCTGTTACGCCGAAACCCAGCAGCGCTGTGCTCAGTAAAACAGCCCATCCGGCGCCGCGAAAGTTTCTTCTCGCCGCGGCAGCATATAGAACCCCCACCAGCGCACCGCCCAGCGCCGCTAGCGTGGCATACCCCACGCCCTGCCACAGGCTGGCCTGCTGCAGTTGCAGCGCCACCCCGGCAATGAAACCGCTGAAAAGAAAGCCGGGGCTCACGCTGCCTGCTCGAAGTCTGGCTGTCGCCGCTAAGTCCATCAGCTATTCGCAGTTATATTCATGGATTCAATCATTCACCCCCCAGGACACCCCCATGAGTATCAACGCCAAAAACGTCTATGACAAACTAAAAACACTGGGCATTACCCTGCCCGCGGTAGCCGCCCCGGCTGCCGCCTACGTGCCTTTCGTGCAGACCGGCAACCTGATCTTCCTGAGCGGTCATCTCCCCAAAAAAGACGGCCAGGTCATCGTCGGCCAGCTCGGCAAAAACATCTCCACCGAACAAGGCAAGGCGGCGGCGCGCGCCATCGCGATTGACCTGATGGGGACGCTGCACGCGGCCGTCGGCGACCTGAACAAGGTCAAGCGTATTGTCAAGGTGCTGAGCCTGGTCAACTCGACTGGCGAATTCACCGAGCAGCATCTGGTGACCAACGGTTGCAGCGAACTGCTCGGTGAAGTGTTTGGCGACGCCGGCAAGCATGCCCGCAGCGCGTTTGGCGTGGCGCAAATTCCACTGGGAGCTTGCGTGGAGATCGAGCTGATTGCCGAGGTGGGGTGAGGCGCCCTGGCTGGAGCGATTGCGCGGGGTTTCGGGGCCTTGCGCCCAGCTACGAAACCGGCAAGGCCACCCGCTCCGACTGAATGCGCTCTGCCACGCCCGGAGCCAGCCCGGCGCTTTCGACCACATCAACACAGAAAGGCAGATCGCTGGCCTCAAAGCCGTCTCTCAATGCCGCACGCTGCGCCCAGTTGAGCCGCGGGGGTTGCGTGAGCAACAGGTCAAGGTCTGAAAACGGCCGTGCTCTACCGGTTGCGCGGGAACCAAAGACCCAAACCTGCGCGCCAGGAATGACTTGCGCGATGATTTGACGCACATCGTGCAGTTGGTCCGGGCTCAGTGTCACCGCAAGCTTGCTCTGGATGTGCAATGCGGTTTGCGTGTCAATGCCCAAGGTTTTCCTCCAGTTTGGCCAGCAGCTCAACTGCGCCAGCGGCAAAGCCATCAACACCTGCCGCAACTTCAGCCGCCCTGGCTTCGTCATAGGTGTGGCTGGTGGCATTGCGCATTTCACGCCACTGCCGCCACAGCTCGGGCGCGGTAAGCAAACCTGCGTCGGCTGCTTTGCGCAGCAGATCGTTGAAAGACAAATCAGCCACCAGATCAGCCGCCTCGGAGCGTTCCATCAAAACGCGTCTGAGCATACGCACCGACAGCTCATAGGTGAATTCAAACGACTGAATAACCGCCGAGCGCAAATGCGGCTTGAGCGCGGAGTCTTTCGGCTGTTCATGCCAAAAGCGCAACGCTTCCTGCAACTGGGCAAGCGCCTTGACGAGTGGCGACAGATCGATGGGCTTGGCGTGCATGACCGTATTGTCTTATGGTTTGGCGGCCTGCGTCAAAACCGGCATGAACGTTGAAAGCCAGGCCCGCTTACTCAACCCGTGTGATCGAAGTCGGCTTGAAGCCCAGATCAGCCGCCTTGCCTTTGCGGGCCCGGGCGGCCCGGGCATTGTTCAAACTGCGGATTTCCAGCGTTTCCTCGCGCGCTTTGCCGCCGCGCCCTACGCCTTCAATTTTCACACTGCGGGTATAAGCCGCCGCGCCCGCCAGCGTGTCTTTGGGCTCCAGGTCGATGAGCATGAGGCCGCGCCCGCCCTTGTCCATCTGCTTGAGTTCGCCGATCTCGAATGTGAGGATGCGCCCGCCAGTTGACGCACAGGCCACATGCGTGGCGGGCGGCAGCGGTTGCGCACCCGTGCTGCCCTGCGCATGCGAGGGACGGCAGGCGGTTTCACCCTCGCCCAGACTGATGAAGGCCTTGCCGCTCTTGTTGCGTGAAATCATGCTCTCCAGCGTGGCCAGAAATCCGTAGCCGCCCGAACTGGACAGCAGCAGCACGGCAGCGGCGGGCCCGGCAAAATAATGCAGCATCTGCGTTCCTGATTCCAGCTCGATCAGGGTGGTCAGCGGCTGGCCATCGCCGCGTGCGCCGGGCAACATGGCCACGGGCACGGAGTACACCCGGCCGTTGCTGCCAAACACCAGCAAGGTGTCGACCGTGCGGCATTCAAACGTGCCGTAAAGCGCGTCGCCCGGCTTGAAGGCAAAGCTGGCCGCATCATGCCCGTGCCCGCCCCGGGCGCGCACCCAACCCTTGCTGCTGACCACCACCGTGACCGGCTCGTCGGGCACCCTGATTTCGAGCGCGGCCTTTTTGTCGGCCTGGATCAGTGTGCGGCGCGGGTCGGCAAACTGCTTGGCATCGGCTTCAATTTCCTTGATCAGCAACCTGCGCAACACCGCCGGACTGCCCAGAATTTCTTCGAGCTTGCCTTGCTCCTCGCGCAGGGTTTTAAGCTCCTGCTCAATCTTGATGGCTTCGAGCCGGGCCAGTTGGCGCAGGCGGATTTCAAGAATGTCTTCGGCCTGCCGGTCGCTTAACTTGAAGCCCGCAATCAACGCGGCTTTGGGCTCGTCGGACTGGCGGATGAGGGCAATCACCTCATCGATATTGAGCAGCACCAACTGCCGCCCCTCCAGAATATGAATGCGGTCCAATACCCTGGTGAGGCGATGCTGCGAGCGCCGCTGCACCGTGGTCTGGCGGAACGCCAGCCACTCCGTCAGCATTTGCCGCAGGGACTTTTGCGTCGGCTTGCCATCGAGCCCGACCATGGTCAGGTTGATGGAGGAGGAACTCTCCAGGCTGGTGTGCGCCAGCAGGGTGTTGATGAGCTCCATTTGCCCGATCTTGCTGCTCTTGGGCTCAAAGACCAGGCGCACGGCGGCGTCCTTGCTCGATTCGTCGCGCACCACGTCGAGCACGGTCAGAATCGTCTGCTTGAGTTGCACCTGATCCTGGCTGAGTGTTTTTTTGCCGGCCTTGATCTTGGGATTGGTCAGCTCTTCAATTTCTTCCAGCACCCGCTGCGTGCTGACACCGGGCGGCAGCTCCTGCACCACCAGCCGCCACTGGCCGCGCGCCAGGTCCTCAATCTTCCAGCGCGCGCGCACCTTGAGCGAACCCCGTCCGGTGCTGTACGCCGCCGCGATGTCCGCGGGGTTTGAAATGATTTGCCCGCCGCCCGGGTAGTCGGGCCCGGCGATCAGTGTGTACAACTCATCATCACCGAGCTTGGGGGTCTTGATCAGGGCAACGCAGGCGTCGGCCACCTCGCGCAGGTTGTGGCTGGGAATTTCGGTGGCCAGTCCCACGGCAATGCCGCTGGCGCCGTTAAGCAGCGTGAATGGCAGGCGTGCCGGGAGCTGGCTGGGCTCCTCGGTCGATCCATCGTAGTTGGGCACGAACTCCACCGTGCCCTCATCGATTTCTTCCATGAGCAGGCTGGTGATGCGGGCCAGCCGCGCCTCGGTGTAACGCATGGCGGCGGCGCCATCGCCGTCACGGCTGCCAAAGTTGCCATGGCCATCAATCAGCGGGTAACGCTGTGAAAAGTCTTGCGCCATGCGCACCAGCGCATCGTAAGCGGCCTGGTCGCCGTGCGGATGGAAGCGGCCCAGCACATCACCCACCACGCGGGCGCTTTTCACCGGCCTGGCACCGCTAGCGCCATTGGCGCCGCCAAAGCCCAGACCCATGCGCGCCATGCTGTACAAAATGCGCCGCTGCACCGGCTTTTGGCCGTCGCACACATCGGGCAGGGCCCTGCCCTTGACGACGCTCAGCGCGTATTCAAGGTAAGCGCGCTGCGCGTACGCGGCAAGGCAGTCCTCGTCAGCGGGTTCCGGGTTCTGGGCTTGAGCGTCGGGCGTAAAAAGGTCCATGGTGCGTTTGCTTGGGTTGAGCAGCTTGTGCCTTGGCTGGTTGCGCAGGTGGCGTCAGGCACGGGATAAGCAGGCAGAGTCGATTTTCGGTCCGCCCTGCGGGTTGATCTGGAACCGGTAAAGAGGGCGGTCAGTCCAGTTGAGCGCTGACCTCTGACGGGACGGACGACACCCCGGTGGAAGCCACCCTGGTGCTTCGACCCTTGGCGCCGCCCATCATTTCCATGCGCACCCGGCTGGACGCGGCGGTCATGCTGGGGGGCTTGAGCTGCTCATAGAGTTGCATCACGGTCTTGACGTAATTTCTGGTTTCGGGGTAGTTCGGTATCTTGTTGCCCGCCCGCTGTACCGCGCCCTCACCGGCGTTGTAGGCGGCTATGGCGAGTTCAAGCTGTCCGGGAAACAGCTTGATCAGGTCGCTCAGGTAGTTTGATCCGGCCCGGATGTTGGTCCTGGGGTCAGTAAGCTTTTTCTGGACGGGGGAATTCTTGTCGGCCCGCACGCCATAACGCGCAGCCGTCGGTGGAATCAGCTGCATCAGGCCAACCGCACCTTTCGGTGAAACCGCCTGGGTATTGAATCCGGATTCGGTGGCGATCAAGGCCTGCAGCAGTTCGTAATCAATCCCGTGCGTCAGGGAAGCTTCGCGCAGCAAGTGCTTGACCGCCTTGTAGCTGGGCGACACATCAAAATAGGCAAGTAATTTGGGCGGCGCCGTGGCCATGTCCGTCGCCTGGTAAGTACTGTCTGCCGCGGCGTTGCCGGCGTGACCCGTGTTCCCGGCGCTAAAGCTCGCATTACCGCGGAAAAAAAGCTGGTAACGCTCATCGAGCCGCAGCACTGAAAAGTGCGCAATGCCCTGCGCATCAACGTAGCCCCAGACATCAGCCCGGGCTGGCGTAGCCTGCAAAGCCGCGAGCAGCATGACCAACACTGGCAAGACCAGCGCGCGCCAGCGGCCACGGGCTGCCCCTTGCAGAAAAGAAAAAAACGTCGCAAAAGGATTCATCAAATATCAATTTCCACGGCATCGCCGTGCAACTCCATCAGTTCGCGGCGCGCTGCCGCTTCGCCCTTGCCCATCAGTTTGGTGATCAGGCTCTCGGTTTGCTCAAAATCCTGGTTGCCCAGTTGCACCGGCATCAGGCGGCGGGTGTCCGGATTGAGTGTGGTATCCCATAATTGTTCCGCACTCATTTCACCCAGGCCCTTGAAGCGGCTGATGCTCCAGGCGTTTTCGCGAACGCCGTCCTTGCGCAGTTTATCCAAAATGGCAATCAGCTCACCCTCATCAAGGGCATAGACCTTGGAGGCCGGTTTCTTGCCGCGGGCCGGCGCGTCCACACGAAACAGCGGCGGCCTTGCCACATAAACGTGACCGGCGGCTATCAATTTCGGGAAGTGGCGGAAAAAGAGCGTCAGCAGCAGCACCTGGATGTGCGAGCCGTCCACGTCCGCGTCGCTCAGGATGCAGACCTTGCCATAGCGCAATCCGCTCAGGTCCGGCGTGTCATTCGGGCCGTGCGGATCGACCCCGATGGCCACCGCAATATCATGGATTTCGGTGTTGGCAAAGAGCCGATCGCGCTCGACTTCCCAGGTGTTGAGAACCTTGCCGCGCAGGGGAAGAATCGCCTGGCTCTCCTTGTCGCGGCCCATCTTGGCGCTGCCGCCGGCCGAGTCACCCTCGACCAGAAACACCTCGTTGTAGGCCAGGTCGCGACTTTCGCAATCGGTCAACTTGCCGGGCAACACCGCTACGCCCGAGCCCTTGCGCTTTTCAACCTTTTGCCCGGCTTTCTGGCGCGTTTGTGCGGCCCTGATGGCCAGTTCGGCCAGTTTCCTGCCGTAATCGACATGCTGGTTCAGCCACAACTCGAGCGCCGGGCGCACGCAGCTTGAGACCAGCCGGACGGCGTCACGCGAGTTCAGGCGCTCCTTGATCTGGCCCTGAAACTGCGGGTCCAGCACCTTGGCAGAGAGCACATAGCTGGCACGGGCAAACACGTCTTCGGGCAGGAGCTTGACGCCTTTGGGCAGCAGGCAATGCAGCTCGATAAAGCTCTTGACCGCATTGAACAGGCCATCGCGCAGCCCGCTCTCGTGCGTGCCGCCGGCATTGGTCGGGATCAGGTTGACGTAGCTTTCGCGCACCGGCTGGCCGTCTTCGGTAAAGGCCACGCACCAGCTGGCGCCCTCGCCTTCGGCAAAACTGTCATGCGAAGCATCGGCAAAACTTTCTCCTTCGAACACCGGAATCACCGGGTCCGCAGTCAGCGTCTGCAACAGGTAGTCGCGCAAGCCGCCCTTGAACACCCAGGTTTGGCTTTCCTTCGTTTTCTCATTGCTCAAGGTCACACTCACGCCTGGCATCAGCACCGCCTTGCTGCGCAGCAAATGCGTCAAATCGGCGAGGGGCAGAACGGCGGACTCAAAGTAGCTGGTGTCGGGCCAGACCCGGACCGTGGTGCCCGAACGCCGGTCGCCGTCGCCGTTCTTGCGCAAGACCAGTTTTTCAATGACATCGCCACCGGAAAATACCAGTGTGGCGACCCTGCCTTCACGGTAAGAGCTGACTTCAAGCCGCTTCGACAAGGCATTGGTGACGCTCACGCCCACGCCGTGCAGGCCGCCCGAAAAACTGTAGGCGCCGCCCTTGCCCTTGTCGAACTTGCCCCCCGCATGCAGACGCGTGAACACCAGTTCAAGCACCGACGCTTTTTCCTCCGGATGCATGCCAAACGGGATGCCGCGGCCGTCGTCTTCGACGGTCACGGAGCCGTCAGTATGCAAGGTGACCTTGAGTTTCCTGCCATGCCCGGCCAGCGCTTCGTCGGCCGAGTTGTCGATCACTTCCTGGATCAGGTGCAGGGGGTTTTCGGTGCGGGTGTACATGCCCGGCCGCTGCTTGACGGGCTCCAGGCCCTTGAGCACGCGGATCGAGCTTTCGGAGTATTCGGGGATGGGTTTGTCGGCCATGGCGGTTCGGGTGAAGCGCGTAATTGTAATCCGGGCCACGAAAGTAACTGGATGAATATCCAGCTAAGTTCAATCGACCAATCAATAAGCGAGCTATTTCGGCGGACGGGAATCCGCGCTGCCGTCGGCGGCCCGGGAACATTTTCGATACAGTCTGCGCATGAGTTCAATCGCCGCCACTTCCCTCAAAAAGCTTTCGGTGTTTCAGGTGCTGGCCTGCGGCGCCGCCATTGTGACGCTGTCCATGGGCATCCGCCATGGTTTCGGGCTGTGGCTGCAGCCGATCACCCAGGCGCAGGGCTGGACGCGCGAGACCTTTGCCTTTGCGATTGCCGTGCAGAACCTGGCCTGGGGCGTTTTTGGCATTTTCGCGGGCATGGTGGCCGACCGGTTTGGCGCATTTCGCGTGGTCGTTGGCGGCGCCTTGCTTTATGCGCTGGGCCTGGTGGGCATGGCGTTGTCGCCCACCGGACTCTTGTTCACGCTGACCGCCGGGGTGTTGATTGGGGCCGCGCAGGCGGGCACCACCTACGCAGTGATTTACGGCGTGATCGGTCGCCATATCGCGCCGGACAGGCGCTCCTGGGCCATGGGCGTAGCAGCGGCGGCGGGCTCGTTTGGCCAGTTTTTGATGGTGCCGGCCGAAAGCTTCCTGATCAGCAGCCTGGGCTGGAAAGAGGCCTTGCTGGTGCTCAGCGCCGCCGTGCTGCTGATCATCCCGCTGGCGCTGGGTTTGCATGAGGGAAGCTTCAAAGGTGCAGCGCTGGCCAAGCGTGAGCAAACCATCGTGCAGGCGCTGCGCGAGGCCTTCAAATACCCGAGCTTTCAGTTGCTGATGGCGGGCTACTTTGTCTGTGGCTTTCAGGTCGTGTTTATTGCCGTGCATATGCCAAGTTACCTCAAGGACCATGGCCTGTCACCGCAGGTGGCGGGTTACGCGCTGGCGCTGATTGGCCTGTTCAATGTGTTTGGCACCTACGCCGCCGGTGCGCTAGGCCAGCGAATCGCCAAAAGAAAAATATTGGCGACGATTTATCTTTCGCGCGCGGTGGTCATTGCGGTGTTTCTGGCCGCGCCGCTGAGCCCGGCCAGTGTTTATGTTTTTTCCAGCCTGATGGGGCTGCTTTGGCTATCGACCGTGCCGCCCACCAATGCGGCGGTGGCGCAAATCTTCGGCATCCAGCACTTCTCGATGCTTAGCGGCTTTATTTTCTTCGGCCACCAGATTGGCTCCTTCATGGGCGTCTGGCTCGGCGGCTATTTGTATGACCGCACCGGCAGCTACGACATCGTCTGGTACATCGCGATCGCGCTGGGCGTGTTTGCGGCATTGATAAATTTGCCGGTGCGCGAAGCGCCCATTGCCCGTGCTGGCCAGCCCGGCCACGGCAAGTTGCCGCAAGGAGCCTGAAATGGCCAGAAAAATTGCCCTCTGGGCGCTCGTCATCATCGCGTTGCTGGCGGTATTTGCCCTTTACACCCGGCCTGATTTTCTGTTCACGCTGGCTAATCAGGTCTGGGCCTGCTTTTAGCTTTTCCGGATCTTTAACAAGCTTTTTTGGCCTGTGGCCCAGTCAGAACGGGCATAGTTAGCTATTAATATGGTAGTCAGCATCAATCCCTCCAATGCCATCGATGCCCACACGGCACCGCCTTCTCCGTGGGTGAAGCGCTGGTCGCACCTGGTGCCTGCCGCTGGCGTGGTGCTCGATGTTGCCTGTGGGCACGGTCGCCACGCCCGCTGGTTCTATGAACGAAATCACCGGTTAGCCCTTGTGGATAGGTCGCAGTCAGCTATTGAATCGATAGCACTTCCGGCCCATGCCTGCGAGGCTGTGGTAGCCGATATTGAAACCGGCCCCTGGCCGTTTGCGGGCCGCCAGTTTGACGCAGTGGTGGTCACCAACTACCTGTGGCGCCCGCTGATGCCCACGCTGCTGGGCAGCCTGGCACCCGGTGGCGTGCTGATTTACGAGACCTTTACCCAGGGCAACGAGACGGTCGGCAAGCCCGCCCACCCCGATTTTTTGTTGCGCACAGGCGAGTTGCTTGAGTTGTGCCGCGGCTTGCGGGTGGTGGCTTTCGAGGATGGTTTTCAGGAGGAATCCCAAGGCCTGCTGCCACGCTTCATCCAGCGCATTGCCGCTGTTCGTGAAGCCGGAAAGGGGGCGGGCTTGCCTGCATCACGTGGCGTGGCGAACGCCCACCCGCCGCGATATCGACTCCCTTAGGCTCTGGGTAGAATGCAGGTTTGGCCCTCCGGGCTGGTTTCCGGATTGTCCAACCCGGCCAGCACCTTGGCCTCCAACCGAACCACCCAGACATGAAAACCATTATTGGCAGCATCGTTGCACTCGCGACACCCATGCACGAAGGCGGCAGCGTGGACTATCCCGCGCTGCGCAAGCTGGTGGACTGGCACATCGCCGAAGGCACCGACTGCATCTGTGTGGTCGGCACCACGGGCGAATCGCCCACCGTCAACGTTCAAGAGCACTGCGAAGTCATCCGCGTCGCGGTGGAGCAGGCAAAAAAACGCGTCCCCATCATGGCCGGCTGCGGCGCCAACTCCACCACTGAGGCGATCGAACTGGCCAGGTTTGCCAGGCAGGTGGGCGCCGACTGCCAGTTGCAGGTGGTGCCCTACTACAACAAGCCAACGCAAGAGGGCCAGTACCGCCATTTCAGGGCGATTGCCGAAGCAGTGGGCGATTTACCGACCATCCTGTACAACGTACCGGGTCGCACCGTGACCGATATGGCGCACGACACCGTGCTGCGCCTGGCCCAGGTGCCCGGTATTGTGGGCATCAAGGAAGCCACCGGCAACATCGATCGGGCGCAGTGGCTGATCAAGGAAGTCCCCAAAGGCTTCGCCGTGTATTCCGGCGATGACTCAACCGCCGTGGCCCTGATGCTTTGCGGTGGCCAGGGCAACATCAGCGTGACGGCCAACGTCGCGCCCCGGCTCATGCACGAGTTGTGCGTGGCTGCCGTGGCGGGCAACGCCAGGAGCGCGATGGAACTGCAACTCAAGCTGCTGCCGCTGCACAAGAACCTGTTTGTCGAAGCCAACCCGATTCCCGTCAAGTGGGCGATGGCCCGGATGGGGCTTTGCGGTGGCACGCTGCGGCTACCTATGACTCCGCTTGACACGTCGAACGAAGCGGTCGTGGAAAACGCCCTGCGCGTGTGCGGCCTGATCTGACTATTTAGGGAACTCCAAGTGACGCTACTGCAAAAACGCCCCCTCTTCGCATTCCAAGCCCACAGTGCGGCCGCCATCTCGGCGCTGCTGGCCATCAGCCTGCTGGCGGGCTGCTCCACCCTCAAGGAAATGACGGAGGGCGACCGGGTTGACTACAAATCCAGCGGCGGCAAAGCTCCGTCGCTGGAAATTCCGCCCGACCTGACCCAGCTCACCCGCGAAGGGCATTACGTCGTTCCCGGCACGGCCGTGACGGCCAGCAGCTACCAGGTGGGCCAGGCAGCCGCACAGACGGTGCCGACCGCAACGCTTGCGGTGGGCGACGTCCGGATCGAGCGAGCAGGCAGCCAGCGCTGGCTGGTCGTCAACCGGCCCGCTGACAAACTCTGGGGCCCGGTGCGTGATTTCTGGCAGGAAAGCGGCTTTCTGCTGGCGCTGGATCAGGCTAACCTGGGCATCATGGAAACCGACTGGGCCGAAAACCGCGCCAAAATTCCACAAGATTTCATTCGTCAGACGCTCGGCAAGGTGTTCGATTCGATCTACTCCACCTCGGAGCGCGACAAGTTCCGCACCCGTCTGGAGCGCAGACCCGACGGCGGCACCGAAATTTACGTCAGCCATCGCGGCATGGAGGAGGTCTTTGCCTCCGGGAACAAGGCTTCCACGGGCAAGCTTGACGGCAGCACCGTCTGGCAACCCCGACCGGCCGACCCGGAACTGGAAGCCGAATTCTTGCGCCGTCTGATGGTCAAGCTGGGCGTGACGCAGGAGCAATCCAAAGTCCTCGTGGCCTCTGGCGCCACCCCTCCGACATCTCGTGCCGCCGTGGTTAACAACCTGCCGGTGGTGCAGATCGACGAGGGCTTCGACCGGGCTTGGCGCCGGGTCGGCCTGGCACTGGACCGCACCGGCTTTACCGTCGAGGACCGGGACCGCGCTCAGGGCATTTACTTTGTACGCTATGTCGCGCCTGACACCAACCCCAGCAAACCCGGCTTCTTCGGCAAACTGTTCAGCAGCACCCCGCCCGCGCTGCCCCCATTGAAATACCGCATCGCGGTCAAGAGCCAGGGCGAGAATTCCGTCGTATCCGTCCTGAATGAACAGGGCGCGCCCGAATCGTCAGCCAATGCCGAGCGCATTGTGAAGGTGATCGCCGACGACCTGAAATAAAGGCAGCATCGGACCCCAGCGAACGAGCGCAATCGCGGTGCTAAGGTTCAAAAGTCTGGGCAGCGGCAGTTCCGGAAACGCCACGCTGGTCGAAGCCATTGGCACGCCAACGTTCCGTCTGCTGGTCGATTGCGGGCTGGGCCTCAAGCCGCTGCTGCAGCGGCTGGCCCAAGCCGGGCTGTGTCCTGAGGACATCCATGCCGTGTTTATCACCCATGAACACGCGGACCATATCGGTTGCGCGCGTGCGCTGTGCCTGCGCTGGCGGACTCCGGTCTGGATGAGCCGCGGCACCCACGCCGCGATCGGGTCACCCGATTTTGAGGGCTTGCTTCACACGGCGTGCGACAGTGAATCGATTGATCTCGGCGGGCTCCAACTAACCCCCTTCACCGTTCCACACGATGCCCGGGAGCCCTTGCAGCTCAGTTGCACGGATGGCTCGGCAAAGCTGGGGCTTCTGACCGATCTGGGCCATGCCACGGCTCACGTGACGGCCCATCTGAAGGCCTGCGATGCGTTGCTGCTGGAATGCAACCACGACAGCGAGATGCTGAGCCAGTCAAGCTACCCGCCATTCCTGAAGCGGCGGGTGAGCGGCCAATATGGACACCTGTCCAATACGGCGGCAGGCCACATCGCCAGCGTCCTGGCGCACGGTGGCCTCAAGCATTTGGTAGCAGCCCATTTGAGCGCCCAAAACAACCGGCCGGAACTGGCGCGGGAGGCGCTGCAAAAGGCTTTGGGCTGCCATGGCAGCGACATTGTGATCGCGGATGCCGCTGGTGGCACACCCTGGCTGCAGGTCTGAAGATGCATCTTTTGCCCGGTTGCCGCGCGCGTAGCCAAGAAAAAAGCCGCCCAAAGGCGGCTTTTTTACGATGCGCGAAAGAATCACTTCATTACGGCTTCTTTGCGGCGTCAGCGGCAGCGCCCGCAGCAGCGCTTGCGTCCTTGGCGGGCTCCATCGCGGGAGCAGCGGAACCAGCAGCAGCGGAAGCATCAGCTGCCGGAGCGGGTGCAGCCACCACAGGTGCGGGCGTAACAACGACAGGTGCGGGTGCAGGTGCTGGCGCTTCTTCTTTTTTGCCGCAGGCGGCCAAAGCAACAGCGGCAACCAAAGCTGCCAAGACTAGAGACTTGTTCATTTTTACGATCCTTGATGAATTAAGAAAACAATTTCCGGAAATTGCCAATAGAAACCAAAATCAAAATCCAAGTTATGTTCTGACCTGGGAAAGGACTCGAGTTCTTGACTCGGCCATAAATTATATGCTGAAAAAAACAACCCTGAAAACCCTTAGAGCTCTCTATCTATCGCGCCGCGGAACAGAATCAGCCAAAAAAACAACATCTCCTAAAGACCCAAAGTGTTGGCGGGGAAAGCGGGTGCGCTTCTAAGCAAGCGCTCATTGAGCCGCTCTCTCAATGCCACGCGCCGGGCCGCCTCGGACCCGGCAACGCCCCGGCAGCGCTCCCGGTCAAAGCGCTCAAAACTCCACCCGGGAGCCCATAGGGCGCTCGGCATGTCTCCATCCGGCACACCAGTGCCTGCGCGGCATTCCACAATGTGCGCCCAGGTTTTCCGCCAGCTCACAAAACGCGTGTGCCGCCGCATGACCTCGTCGTAAGTTGTGGCAAGCATTGTGAGCCTGCGACCGGTCTTGGACCAGTCGTTCAGGGCTTGCGCCACCAGGCGCTCGCCCAAAGGCCAGTCCTCAAAATTTGGATCACACAAAATGATCTCGCGCCAGCCCTGAACCGCGGCTACGGCAAACGCCTGACGGATCAAATCCGTGAACTCGACCCGGCCGCTGAAACGGCCTTCAAGCAAGGCCGGTGGCATAGCGGGTACCTGTTGAGAATCCATGAGTCATTCTCCTTGGTTTTTATCCGATTTTCCGCGGAATCGTCGCGGCGCGCTTGAGGTCGCTGCACTTTGCAGTTTATTGCGTTTCTGCCGCACCTGCCTGTTTTTTCGGCGACGTGGTCTCGTTGCCGAACGGGCCGGGCCGGGTCAGGCGGCAGGACATCCATGGGACAATTGCCGGATGAAAATCACCCCGCAATGCGTCGTAGCCCTCACATGGACGCTGAAAGACACCTTGGGCGATGTGCTCGATGAGCTGGACGAGCCGGTGGAGTTTTTGCTCGGCGGCGATGATTTGCTGGCCAAGATCGAGGAAGCATTGCAAGGCCATCAATCCGGAGACCGGCTTGAGTTGCACCTGGAGCCTGAACACGCGTTCGGTGACTACGATGAGAACCTGGTTTTCCTCGAAGCCCGCGCGCTGTTCCCGGCTGAGATGGAAGAAGGCATGACTTTCGACGGCGCAGCCTTGCCGGCGGGCGCCAACGGGCAAATACCGCAGGATCACATTTATACGGTGACCGAAGTTTACCCGGAGCACGTGGTGCTTGACGGGAACCACCCACTCGCCGGAATTGCGATCAGGCTATCTGCCAGGGTCGAGTCCGTGCGCCAGGCCAGCGAGAACGAAATTGGCCAGGGCACCCTGGGTACCGGCTTTTTCAGGCTGGAACCGCTGATGCCCGGCAACGACACGCTGCACTGATCAAGTCAGATGATCTGCGCAACGCAATGGCGTTGTGGCAGAACTGCCGCACCACCACTGTCCCGAAAAGGGTCTCAGGAGCGGAATATCTGCCCATTTTCAATCCGCACCCGGTCTCCTGGCCGCAGATCGCCGTAGGACGGCACGTCATAGGCGCGGAAGCCGCCATTGTCGAGCTGGATGGTGAGACGATAGCTTTGCTGAACGTTGCTGTTCCGGTTCTTCTCAATGGCATTGCCGGCGACCGCGCCACCCACAGCGCCGATCACCGTGGCGACATCACGTCCGCCACCGCCACCGATCTGATGGCCAATAACCGCGCCGGCGACGCCACCAAGCACAGCTCCAACCCCGGTGGTCGGGCCTTGGCCCTGAGTCTGGAGGGTTTCCACGTTGCTGACACGCCCGTATTCAACGTAGTTGCCCTGCGGATTCTGCGCAGGGTAGCTCGAGGTCGGGTAGGTTGGTGCCTGTGCGTTCATCGGTGGCGCAACGCAGGCGGCCAGGCTGACCATAAGCAGCACTGAAGAAGAAACTGAAATAAAGCGTGAAGCGTGGCGCATGGAAATCTCCTGTGAATGAAGTTCGCGGGGCCCTTTCGCCATCAATTCACTCCGATCAGCGAGCAGATGATCCGAGGGCACCCATGGCCTGATTACATGCCCTTCATCCCGGACAGGAAATGGGGCATCAGGCAGTCCCGGCGTGGGAAACCGCTATCCATCGATGTAGGAAATCCCTGACGCACGGCAGGGAGTGATTGAAAATCTAGCCCTTGCCGGTTGAGCCATACCCGCCTGCACCGCGTTGGCTGACGGGAAACCCGGTGACCACATTAAACCGCGCCTGCACGACCGGCACGATCACCAGTTGCGCAATGCGCTCCATGGGTTCAATGGTGAAAGGCACGTCGCTGCGATTCCATGCGCTGACCATCAACTGTCCCTGGTAGTCGCTGTCAATCAGGCCCACCAGGTTGCCCAGCACAATGCCATGCTTGTGACCCAGCCCGGAGCGCGGAAGAATGAGCGCGGCATAGCCGGGATCGTGCAGGTAAATCGCCATGCCGGTGGGCACAAGCTGCCAGGCGTTGGCCCCCAGCGTGAGCGGCGCATCCAGGCAGGCGCGCAAGTCCAGGCCGGCGCTGCCTGGCGTGGCGTAATGGGGAAGGTTGCCCTGCAGGCGCGGATCGAGAATCTTAACGTCAATGTTCATGAATTGACTGGGCCTGTTGATTTGACTTGCCCGCGAGCGAGGTCTTGCACGCCCATCCTTGCGGAAATTTCCCGAACCAGTCGCCGCGCAAGCGCGAGCTTGGATGCCCTGGGCACTTCGGTACAGCCCTGCGCATCCACCAGCAGCAAGGCGTTATGGTCCTGTCCAAAGGTGTCGGGTCCGATATTGCCGACCAGCAGGGGCACGTTTTTGCGCAGGCGTTTGGCCACGGCGTTCTCATGCAGGTTTTGACTTTCGGCTGCAAAGCCCACGCAAAACGGCCTGCCCGAATGAGCGGCAGCGAGCGCGGCAACCGTGGCCAGGATATCCGGGGTCTCGGTGAATTGAAGTTGGGGTGCCTGACCCGTTCCGTCTTTCTTGATCTTGTGCTCCGACGGCGCTGCCGGCCGCCAATCGGCCACCGCCGCCGTTGCTATAAAAACGGTAGCTGCTTGCCCCCGTAGCATAACGGCGTCCAACATGTTTTGTGCCGACATCACATCGACCCGGCCGACGCCGCGTGGCGTCGGCAAACTGACCGGGCCGGCAACCAGCGTGACATCGGCGCCCGCTTCACGCGCCGCACGCGCGATCGCAAAGCCCATTTTCCCGCTTGAAAGATTGGTGATGCCGCGCACCGGATCCATGGCCTCGTAGGTGGGACCGGCCGTGACCAGCACCTGCTGCCCGGCCAGCACCTTGGGCGCGAAGAACGCGATGATATCGTCAAGCAATTGTTCAGGCTCCAGCATGCGCCCATCGCCCGTTTCACCGCAGGCCTGAAAGCCGGTACCCACGCCCAGCACTGTGGCGCCATCGGCGCAAAGCTGCGCCAGGTTGCGCTGCGTCGCCGGATGCGCATACATCTCGCGGTTCATTGCCGGCGCCACCAGTAGCGGCACCTTGTCGATCGGCCGGGCCAGGCACATCAGGCTCAGCAGATCATCGGCCCGGCCATGAAGCAGCCTGGCGATAAAGTCGGCGCTGCAGGGCGCAATCACAATGGCGTCGGCCTCACGCGACAGGTTGATATGTGCCATGTTGTTGGCTTCGCGGCTGTCCCACTGGCTGGTGTACACCGGTCTGCCGCTGAGCGCCTGCATCGTGACCGCCGTGATGAACTGCTCGGACGCCGCGGTCATGACGACCTGCACGCTGGCGCCTGCCTTGATCAGGGCGCGGCATAACTCAGCCGACTTGTAGCAGGCAATGCCCCCTGACAGGCCCAGCACCAGGTGTTTGCCGGCCAATTCGGAGGAGGCGTCGTCACCGGATTCATTTGCTTTATTTGTCATGTTTCGCAATGTATCAGTTTGGCGCTGACATCGGGCTGCGCGCAAGCCAACTCGTATAATTCACCTTTCCCACCTCAGCGAACCCGCAGTTCGGGCCAAGCATGACCAAATTTGTCTTCGTCACCGGCGGTGTGGTGTCTTCCCTGGGCAAGGGAATCGCCTCAGCCTCCTTAGCTGCGATCCTTGAATCGCGAGGCCTTAAAGTCACTTTGATCAAGCTCGATCCCTACATCAATGTCGATCCGGGCACCATGTCGCCATTCCAGCACGGCGAGGTGTTTGTCACCGAGGATGGCGCTGAAACCGATCTGGATTTGGGCCATTACGAGCGTTTCATCGAAACGCGCATGCGCAAGTCCAACAACTTCACCACCGGCCAGATTTACCAAAGCGTGCTCGAGAAAGAGCGCCGCGGCGACTACCTCGGAAAAACCGTGCAGGTGATTCCGCACATCACCAACGAAATCCAGGATTTCATCAAGCGCGGCGCGCGCTATGAAACGAGCGACGCCGTGGATGTGGCGATTGTTGAAATCGGCGGAACGGTCGGCGACATTGAGTCGCTGCCCTTCCTTGAAGCCGTGCGCCAGATGAGTCTGCGCATGGGGCCGAACAACACCGCGTTCGTGCATCTGAGCTATGTGCCGTGGATCGCCGCCGCGGGCGAACTCAAAACCAAACCGACCCAGCACACTGCCAAGCAGCTGCGCGAGATCGGCATCCAGGCCGATGTATTGCTGTGCCGGGCAGACCGGCCGATTCCGGCCGAAGAACGCGACAAAATCTCGCTGTTTTCCAACGTCCCCACCTGGGGCGTCATTTCCATGTGGGATGTGGACACGATCTACAAAGTCCCCCGCATGCTGCACGAGCAGGGGCTGGATGGACTGATTTGCGACAAGCTGCGGCTGAACACGCCGCCGGCCAATCTCAAGCGCTGGGACGACCTGGTTTATGAGACTGAGCACCCCCAGACCGAGGTCAGGATTGCGATGGTCGGCAAGTATGTGGATCTGAGCGACAGCTACAAGTCTCTCGTCGAGGCCATGCGCCATGCCGGCATGAAAAACCATGCCAAGGTGGTCATCGAGTATGTGGATTCCGAGACCATCGCGCCCGACAACGTTTCGCGCCTGTCGCGCTTTGACGGCATCCTGGTGCCCGGTGGCTTTGGCGTGCGCGGCGTTGAAGGCAAGATTTGCACCGCCCGCTTTGCCCGCGAAAGCAAGATCCCTTACCTGGGAATTTGCCTTGGCATGCAGGTGGCCACGATTGAGTTTGCGCGGAATGTTGCGGGCCTCAAGGACGCCAACAGCACCGAGTTTGATCCAGCCACCCCGCATCCGGTCATTGCCCTGATCACCGAGTGGAAAGATGCTGACGGAAGCATCAAAACGCGCCATAGCGAATCCGATCTCGGCGGCACCATGCGGCTGGGAGCGCAGAGCGCCGACGTTGCCACGGGCACGCTCGCGCACAGGATCTACGGCGACGTGGTCAGCGAACGCCACCGCCACCGCTATGAAGCCAATGTCAACTACCTTGATGCCTTGCGTAAATCAGGCCTGGTGATCTCCGCGCTGACTCAGCGTGAACATCTGACGGAAATTATCGAGTTGCCGCAAGACGTTCACCCCTGGTTCATGGGCGTTCAATTTCATCCCGAATTCAAATCCACTCCCTGGGACGGCCATCCACTTTTCAACGCCTACATCGCGGCTGCGCTTGAGCGCCGCGTGACCACCAGTCAGGCAGGTCTTGACCCCAAAGCCGCCGCAAAGCCCCTGAAAGCGGTGGCTTGAGCATGAGACTTTGCGGGTTTGACATCGGCCTGACGCAGCCGTTTTTCCTGATCGCCGGGCCCTGTGTGATTGAATCCGAGCAGCTGCAGATGGATACCGCGGGCAGCTTGAAGGAAATCACCTCCGCCCTGGGCATTCCATTTGTTTTCAAGAGCAGTTTTGACAAGGCCAATCGTTCGTCTGGCGGCACTTTTCGCGGCCCCGGCATTGACAAAGGCCTTGAGATTCTGGCCAGGGTAAAACGCGATCTGGGCTTGCCTATCCTGACTGACATTCACGACGAGTCGCAAATTGCGCAGGTTGCCAGCGTGGTCGATGTGTTGCAAACCCCGGCTTTTTTATGCCGCCAGACCGACTTCATCCGTGCAGTGGCGCAATCGGGCAAACCGGTGAATATCAAGAAGGGCCAGTTTCTGGCACCGGGTGACATGAAGAACATCATCGACAAGGCGCGCGCCGCGGCACGTGAGAAAGGCCTCAACGAAGACAACTTCATGGCCTGCGAGCGGGGCGCCAGTTTTGGCTACAACAACCTGGTGTCCGACATGCGCAGCCTGGCGATCATGCGGGGCACCAACGCGCCGGTGGTGTTTGATGCAACCCACTCGGTGCAACTTCCCGGCGCCAATGGCGGCAGCAGCGGTGGCCAGCGTGAAATGGTGCCGGTGCTGGCGCGCGCCGCGGTGGCCGTTGGGGTGGCCGGCATCTTCATGGAAACGCACCCAGATCCCGACAAAGCCCTGAGCGATGGCCCCAATGCCGTTCCGCTCAAACACATGAAAGCGCTGCTGGAAACGCTGCTCGAACTGGACCGCGTGACCAAGAAGAATGGTTTTCTCGAAAACGACTTCAACTGAATCCACCGAAGAACGCCATGCCTGCCGCCTACATCATTGTTGACATGCTGATCTCCAATCCGGAGCAGTACAAACAGTACATGGCTTCCGCCCCCGCCGCGGTCGCAGCAGCAGGCGGCGAGTACCTGGTGCGCGGGGGCCGCTTTGAGGCGATGGAAGGCCAGTGGCAACCCAGCCGCATCGCCATGCTGCGATTTCCGAGCTACGAGACAGCCAAAGCCTTTTACGACGGCGAGATGTACCGTGCAGCGCGGGCCAAACGCCTTGGCGCAACCGATTTTTTTAACATGGTTTTGGTCGAGGGCGTAGCGGTCCCCGTCTGAAATATCTTTCTACTGCAAGGAAAATAATGAGCGCAATCGTTGATATTGTTGGCCGCGAAATTCTCGACAGCCGCGGTAACCCCACCGTTGAATGCGACGTGCTGCTCGAGTCCGGCGTGATGGGCCGCGCCGCCGTGCCATCGGGCGCTTCCACTGGCTCGCGCGAAGCCATCGAGTTGCGCGATGGCGACAAATCGCGCTACCTCGGCAAAGGCGTTCTCAAGGCAGTCGAACACATCAATACCGAAATCTCCGAGGCCGTGCTCGGCCTGGATGCCAGCGAACAGGCCTTTCTGGACCGCACCCTGATCGACCTGGACGGCACCGACAACAAATCACGACTGGGCGCCAACGCCACGCTGGCCGTCAGCATGGCGGTGGCGCGCGCAGCCGCTGAAGAAGCCGGGCTGCCGCTGTATCGCTACTTTGGCGGCAGTGGCGCCATGCAGATGCCGGTGCCCATGATGAATGTGGTCAATGGCGGCGCACACGCCAACAACAACCTTGACTTGCAGGAGTTCATGATCATTCCGTTGGGAGCGCCGAGCTTTCGCGAGGCCCTGCGTTACGGCGCCGAAGTATTTCATGCCCTGAAGGCCATCCTGCAGGGCAAGGGCATGAGTACCGCTGTCGGCGATGAGGGCGGCTTTGCTCCCAGCGTGGCCAACCATGAAGCGGCCATCCAGTTGATCCTGGAGGCCATTGACAAGGCCGGCTTTGTTGCCGGCGAGCAGATTGCCCTGGGCCTGGATTGCGCTGCCTCCGAGTTTTACAAAGACGGCAAATACGTGCTGGCGGGCGAAGGCCTGAGCTTGTCCGCCGAGGAGTGGACCAACATCCTGGCGACCTGGGCCGATAAATACCCCATCATCAGCATTGAAGACGGCATGGCCGAAGGCGACTGGGACGGCTGGAAGCTGCTCACGGAGCGCCTCGGCAAAAAAGTGCAGATCGTTGGCGACGACCTGTTCGTCACCAACACCAAAATCCTCAAGGAAGGCATCGACAAGGGTATTGCCAACTCTGTTCTCATCAAGATCAACCAGATCGGCACCCTGACCGAAACCTTTGCCGCCATTGAAATGGCCAAGCGCGCCGGCTACACCGCCGTGATTTCGCACCGCTCGGGCGAAACCGAAGACACCACGATTGCCGACATCGCGGTGGGCACCAATGCCGGCCAGATCAAGACCGGGAGTTTGAGCCGATCGGATCGCATCGCCAAGTACAACCAGCTGCTGCGCATTGAAGAGGACCTGGGTGATGTGGCGACTTACCCGGGTCGGGCGGCGTTCTATAACCTGCGTTAGCCGTACCGGGTGCCTTGCAAGTGGAAAAGCACCTCATCCCTGCCATCCTGATTGCATTGCTTGTGATTTTTCACGTGCAGCTCTGGGTTGGACGGGGCAGCCTCCCCAGCGTGAGCGAGATGCAGCAGCGACTCGATGAGCAACTTGCGAAAAATGCGCAAGCTCAGCTCGCCAATGACCAGTTGACCGCCGAAGTCCGGGACCTCAAGGAAGGTCTGGAAATGGTTGAGGAAAAAGCCCGCAGCGAACTGGGCATGGTCAAGCCCAATGAAATTTTTGTGCAGATCACCCCGTAAGCGGCTTATTGCAAGGTGGCGGAAGGCGGCGGCTGGCTTTGGCCGGTGAAAAGTTGGGCCGCATCGACCGGATCGAAACCATATTGCGCGCCACAAAACTCGCAAGCGACATCGACCACGCCGCGCTCGGCAATGATGCTTTCAATTTCCGCAGCGCCCAGACCGCGCAGCATGTTGCGAACCCGCTGCTGGGAGCAACTGCAGGCAAAGCGGGGGGTAAGGGGCGCAAACCGCGTATGCGGCTCCTCCCAGAACAGGCGACGCAAGATCGTGTCGGCGTCCAGCGTTAACAGCTCTTCGGGTTTAAGCGTCGCGGCCAGCATCGCAATGCGCTGGTAATCTTCATTCAGGCCAATCTGGTCTTCATTCGCATCGCGGTCCATCTGGCCTTCCAGATTGCCCCGCCCTTTCACAGGCAGGCGCTGGATCAGCAGCCCGGCGGCAACCTTCCCGTCGGCGGCCAGAATCAGCCGGGTATCGAGCTGCTCACTTTGCAGCATGTAGTGCTCCAGCACCTGGCTCAGGCTTTCAATTTTTTCGTGGTGGTCGCCGAGAAGCGGCACCACGCCCTGATAAGGCTGCTGACCCGGAAACCGGTCTTTCGGGTCCAGAGTGATGGCGCATCGCCCCTGATTATTGACATTGACCAGTTGGCTCAGCGAACTGCCCGGATCAATCGGGCCGGTCACCGTTGCGGTCGCGCGCAGGCCCAGGTCAGGCTGCACCTCCGCCACCGCGAGCTTGACCGGGCCGTCCCCAAAAATCTGCAGGATCAGTTTCCCATTGAACTTGATGTTGCTCTGCATCAGGGCGGCTGCCGCAGTCATTTGCCCGAGCAGGTGCGTCACTTCCAGCGGATACCCTCCGGCGGCTGCACGGCGCTTGAGAATCTCCTGCCAGGCATCAGTCAGGCGCACCAGCATGCCTCGAACCGGCAGGCCATCAAATAGAAATTTATGCAGTTCAGACATGGCAAAAACAAGGGTCAGCCAACAGGAGGAGAAAACAAAAACCAGCCGTTCAGTTCAGCTTTTTGATCCCGGCCCTGAAGCGCCGGGCGTTGTCCATATAGTGCTTCGCAATCATTTTTAAACCATCAACCTGTTCCGCGGAGAGTTGCTTGACCGCTCTGGCCGGGCTTCCCAGGATCATGGAGCCATCCGGGAACTCCTTGCCCTCCGTCACCAAGGCGCCCGCACCGACCAGGCAGTTTTTGCCTATCTTCGCGCCATTGAGCACGACCGCCTGAATGCCAATCAGCGATCCGTCGCCGATGGTGCAACCATGCAGCATGACCTGATGGCCGACGGAGACATTCTCGCCAATGTTCAGCGGCTGGCCATGGTCGACGTGCAAAACACTGTTATCCTGAATATTGGAGCCCGAGCCCACATGAATGGCATCCATGTCGCCCCGGATCACCACACCGAACCAGACGCTGGCACCCTCAGCAAGCGTCACCTGGCCGATGACCTGAGCGCTGTCAGCCACCCAGGCGGATTCGTGGATGTCAGGGGTCAAATCGTCGATCTGATAAATAGCCATGGATGTCCTTGATTCGGTCGTCTTGGGTTTCAGCTCTTGGGAGTCGGTTTTGATTGTACGGAGCCGCCTGTCGTTGACAATTGAGCCATGACTGCCACGCCTGCACCCGCGGAACTGCGCCAGCTTGCCCTGCAGGCGCTGATGGCGCAAAATCCACAACAAAAAGCGCATCTTGCCCACGTCCTGTGGACACAATCTGCTACTGTTTTGATAGCAATTGACGATGATTTTGAGGCCCCCGATGGTCTGCCTGGCTGCCCTGCCCGGCCAAAGTTGCGGTCGCATCTGGATGTTCCAAAACGCTCCCCATTCACCCCGGAAGGCCTGGCCGCGCTGATCCATGCCGTAACGCATATCGAGTTCAACGCCATCAATCTGGCGCTGGACGCCGTCTGGCGCTTTGGCGGCATGCCACGCACCTACTACCTGGATTGGCTGAAAGTGGCCGCAGAAGAAGCGCGGCACTTCAGCCTGCTGCGCGACCACCTGCAGACCATGGGCTACGACTATGGCGACTTCGCCGCCCACACCGGACTGTGGGACATGACCCGGAAAACCGCAGGCGATGTGCTGGCGCGCATGGCTCTGGTGCCGCGCACGCTGGAGGCCCGGGGACTGGATGCCACGCCGCCGATGCAGGCCAGGCTGCGCAAGGTCGGCACAGCTGATGCGCTGCGTGCCGTGGACATTCTGGATACCATTTTGTGCGATGAAATCGGCCACGTGGCCACCGGCAACCGCTGGTACCGCTATTTGTGCGCCCAGCGCGGGCTGGACCCACTCGCCACCTATGAGGTGCTGGCCAAACAGTACGGCGCGCCGCGCCTGAAAGGCCCGCTGAACCTCGCCGCGCGCCGCGCTGCAGGGTTTGACGAGGCCGAACTGGCGCTGCTCAGTGCCAGCGCCTGAGCAATACGCTCAGTCGGCCTCGCTTCGTGGTGGCGGAAACACCGGGAAGGCGCTAGACTGAAACGCTAGCAAGAGTAATTTCCGAAAGGAGTTTGCGCATGGTTCGCCACCTGGCTCCCGACATTGCATCGCAGATGACGCGCCTGCCCGCGGACATCGCGCTGCAACTGCCCCAGGGCACTCGTCTGGGTTCGGCCAACGCGCCGGTCACACTGTCGTTTTCCAGATGGTCGGGCATCGCCCGCCTCAAGGCCGGTCAGATTGGCGCCCTGGCCGAAGACTACGTCGAGGGCAAACTCCAGATTGAAGGGGCCATGCGCGATGTCATGCGCGCCGTGACCAAGCTGCTGCCCGGCAACCCGGTGCAAAGCGATACGGGCTGGTGGTCGGGTTGGCTGCACCTGGCCAAATCCCTGACGGCTCACACGCCAGCCCGGGACGCTGCGCAGGTGCAGTTTCATTACGATGTTTCCGACGCTTTCTATGCGCTGTGGCTGGACCCGCGCCGGGTTTACTCTTGTGCCTATTACCGCAACCTCGGCGACCCATCCATGACACTGGCACGCGCCCAGGAAGCCAAGCTCGACCATATCTGCCGCAAGCTGATGCTGCAGCCAGGCGAGCGTTTTCTGGACATCGGAGCCGGCTGGGGAGCGCTGCTGCTGTGGGCAGCCGAGCATTACGGCGTGGATGCCACCGGCATCACCCTGTCAAAAAATCAGTACGCGCATGTGCAGCGCCTGATTGACCAGAAAGGCCTGGGGCGGCGCGTTCGCATGGAACTGCGCGACTACCGCGACATGGCCGAAGACCAGCCCTTCGACAAAATCTCCTCGGTGGGTATGTTTGAGCACGTCGGACAGGCCAACATGAACGCCTATTTCAGGAAAATCATGCGACTGCTGACCCCGGGCGGTCTGGTCCTGAATCACGGCATTACGGCCGGCGGACTTGAAAACCGGCAACTCGGTGCCGGCATGGGCGACTTCATTGAGAAATACATTTTCCCTGGCGGGGAGTTGATGCACGTCAGCGCCGTGCTGGAACACCTGGCCCGCTCGGGTCTGGAGATGGTCGATGTCGAAAATCTGCGTCCGCACTACGCCCGCACGCTGTGGGACTGGTCCGATGCGCTGGAAGCCCGGCAGGACGAAGCACACCAGGTACTGGCAACAGACGGCGGTCCCGAGCGCGCCGAAAAAACCCTGCGCGCCTACCGCTTGTATCTGGCGGGCAGCGCCATGAGTTTTGAGCAGGGCTGGCTCTCGCTGCACCAGTTGCTCGCTACGCGCCCCTCAGGCGATGCGCGCGACGCGCCGGTCACGCGAGTCTTGGGCGGCCAGTCGGTTTATCCCTTCAACCGCGACTACATGTACCGCTGATTCCCATCCAGCCACGGGGCAAATCAACCCCTTGGATGGTGCTGCGCATGCAGCGCCTTGAGCCGCTCCCGGGCCACGTGGGTGTAAATTGTGGTGGTGGAAATGTCGGCGTGCCCGAGCAGCATCTGCACGGCGCGCAGGTCGGCGCCGTGGTTGAGCAAATGCGTGGCAAAGGCATGGCGCAAGGTGTGCGGTGACAACGGGGAAGTGATGCCCGCCAGGAGCGCGTACTTTTTGACCAGCATCCAGAACATCACCCGGCTCATGCCGTGGCCACGGCCAGTCACGAACAGGTCATCGGTCTGCTGGCCACCCAGAATAGTGGGCCGTGCCTCGGCCAGGTAACGCACGATCCACTCGCGCGCCACCTGCCCGAAGGGCACCAGCCGCTCCTTGCTGCCCTTGCCCATGACGCGCAGCACGCCTTCATTCAAACCCACGTGAAACGTCTTCAGCCCGACCAGCTCACTCACGCGCAGGCCGCTTGCATACATCAGCTCCAGCATGGCGCGATCGCGCTGCCCAAGCGCCGTGTCCTGGCGAGGCGCTGCCAGCAAAGACTCCACCTGCGCCTCGCTCATCAGCTTGGGCACCCGCAACGCCTGCCTGGCTGATTGCAGCTTCAGGGTCGGGTCCGCGGCAATAAAGCGCTCGCGCAGCGCCCAGCGAAAGTAGCGCTTGAACACGGTCAGCCGCCGATTTGCCGATGTCGCCTTGGTGACCGCATGCCGGGCAGCAAAGTAAGCGTTGAGATCGCTCTCAAGCGTGTCATCGAGCTTGCGTGCCCCCTGGCTCCGCGCCGCCAGCCAGGCGGCGTACAGCGAAAGGTCTCGCCGATAAGCGTCCAGCGTATTCCTGCTCAGCCCATCTTCGAGCCACAGGGCGTCAATAAACGCATCAATGCTGGGCTGGCTTTGTGTTGGCATGGTGTTGACGATAACAAAAATTTCCGTACCGCCATTCACATTCGCGCAACCGGCGAATGAGGCGCGGGGGGCTTGGCCTTGCCGAAGCAGGCACGGCGGCGTCAGGGAACAACGATAACCACTCTAAGGCTCGCCATGCTCACCCCCTGAGCGGGGCACGGCCCGGCACACTCAGGTCGGCTGCAACTCCCTGCGGAAGTATTGCATTGCCAGTGCTGCGATCACCAGTCCGAAGCCGATCACATCGGCCATGCCGCTCGGGTACACCAGCGCGAATCCGGCCACGATCAGCATCCACCGTTCCACGGCAGTGGTGCGTTTAAGCGCCCAGCCCTGGAAACCACCGGCGAGTGCAGCCACACCCATGGCGGCGGTGAGCGTCACCTCTGCAATCGACCACCAATTAGCCGTCGCCAGCGCCTTGGTAGAGCCCATCAACAACAGCCCCTGCCCGCTGGGGTCCAGTACGAACATGAAGGGCACCAGGAAGGCCGGCACGGTGTATTTCCAGCATTGCAACGTAGTTTTGTAGGGGTCGCCTCCGGTGATGGCCGCCGCTGCAAAGGGCGACAGCGCGGTGGGGGGAGACACCTCGGAGAGCACCGCGTAATAGAAGATGAACATGTGGGCCGCAAAGTCGGGCACACCCAGCTTGATCAGCGCCGGGGCAGCAATCACCGCGCAGATGATGTAGGAAGCCGTGACCGGCACGGCCAGACCCACAATCCACACCACCAGCGAGGTAAACACCGCGGTCAGCATCAGGTTGCCGCCGGCGTAGTCGATCACGATGGTGCTGAACTTCAGGCCCAGTCCGGTTAGCGTGACAACACCCACGATAATGCCCGCACCGGCGCAGGTGGCCGCCACGTTGAGCACGCCAATCGAGCCGCCTTCCATGGCCTTCACAAAGGGCGACTGGAACAGGTTCTTGGTGAGTGCCCCCTTGCCAGTGAACAGGCCATAAGAGATCAAGGCAGTGTCACGCCGCAAAAAGCTGGTGAAAAATGACACCACTGTGGCCCAGAACACCGACAGCACCGGGGAGAAGCCCCACATCATGAAGAACACGATGGAGACTAGGGACAGAAAGTGGTACCAGTATTTTTTCGTCAGGTTCCAGACCGTGTCCACCTTGTCGAATTGGGTGTTGCCCATGCCGTATTTGCGGGCATCGATTTCCACCATCAGGAACAGGGCCAGGTAAAAGAGAAGGGTCGGAATGACAGCCATCAAGAGCACGTCGAGATAGGAGATTTTCAGAAACTCCGCAATCAGGAATGCCGCGGCACCAAGCACCGGTGGTGAAATAATCGCACCCAGACCGCCGGCCGCCAGCAGGCCACCAGCGGTATTCTTGTCGTAACCCACCTTGGCCAGCATCGGGTAGGCCACAGCCCCTAGCGTGACAGTGGTTGCAACCCCCGAGCCGGATGGACCGCCGAGCAGAAACGAAGCCAGCACTACCGTGCGGCCCGCGCCGGTGGGCTTGCCACCCATCGCCGAAAACGAGAAATCAATGTAGAACTTGCCTGCGCCCGAGTACTGCAGGAACGCGCCGAAAATCGTGAACAGAATGATCAGCGACGCCGAGACGTCCACCGCCACACCGTAAATGCCTTCCAGCGTCATGTACATCACACCCACCAGGCGTCCCACTTCGTAGCCCTTGTGCGTCCATGGCGCGGGCAGGTAGGGACCCAACAGGGCATAGAGGATAAAGGCCGAGGTGATGACCGGCATGATCCAGCCGTTGGTGCGCCGCATGGCTTCGAGCACCAGTGCGATCAGCGCGATGCCAAAGGCAATGTCCCAGGGATTAGGGGCGGTGTTGCGGTCAGTGAAGTCGTCACCGCCCTGAATCAGATACACCGCCACGGCAATGGACAGGGCCGCAGCCAGCCAGTCCCACCACATGATGCGATGGCGAAAGCGCTGGTGAACCGGAAACACCAGGAAGCACAGAAACAGCACAAAGGCGACGTGAACCGGGCGCAGAGTTTGCGTGGGCACAATGCCGTAGGCGGTGTAGAGGTGAAACGCCGACATCACAAAGGCAACCGCAGTCACAAAAACGCCCAGCCAGCCTATGAGTTTGTTGGCCGCGCCTTCTTCGGCCTCGATGAATTCCTCGGCCTTGTGGAGTGCTTCTTCGCTGACGATGACGTCGGGTGTGCCCGGTGAGAGGGGTTGACTCATGCTGGGGAACCTTGTGTGTCAGGCTTTTCCGGATCAGATAAAAAAAGCCCCTCCCAACGGCGATTTGGGAGGGGATTGTTTTTTGGAATTCAGTTGAGCTTGATGCCTTTTTCTGCAAAATATTTCGCAGCACCGGGGTGAAATGGAATCGGTGTGGCGCTTGATTTCTGGTTTTCAAGCTTGAAGTTGCTGGCTTCTTTGTGGACGGCAATCAGGTCATCACGCTTGTCGAAAATGGTCTTGACAATGTTGTAAGCAGTCTTGTCGTCCATGCTGGCGTTGACGACCAGGATGTTCATCACGGTGGCTTGCTTGTTGTCGGCATCCATGCCCCGATAAACACTCTTGCTGATCACGTCCTCGACATACAGGTTGCCGTACTTCTTGTTCATGGCAGCAACTTGCTCGGCGTTGTCCACCATTTTTAGCTTGGTGCCGGGTGTGTTGGCAAGATCAGTGATGCCTGCGGTGGGCAGGCCGCCGACCCAGAAGAAGGCATCAATCTTGCCGTCCTTGATGGCATTGACCGACTCGGCTACGCTCAGGCGCTCGCGCTTGAGGTCTTTGTCCTTGTCCAGACCAGCCGCTTCGATCAGGCGAAAAGCCATCACCTCGGTAGCACTCCCGGGGGAACCTGTGGAAACATGCTTGCCCTTGAGGTCGGACATTTTTGAGATACCGCGGCCATCAACACTGACCACGTGCATGTGGTTGGGGTAGAGCACCATCAGGGTCCGCACTGCAACCTTGTTGCCCTTGAACTTGCCCTCACCCTGGTAAGCCTCTTGACTGGCATCGGTCATGCTAAAGCCAACGTAGGAATTGGCGCTAGCCACCAGCTTGAGGTTGTCCACCGAGCCGCCTGTGACCTCTGCCGTGGCCTGCATGCCGGGGACATATTTCGACAGCACCGCCGCAATGCCACCTCCCATGGGGTAATAGACCCCGCCGGTGCCGCCCGTGGCAATGGAAATATTCTGGGCGCTTGCGCTGAATGACAGCACAAGGCTGGCGAGGAATAAGCCGAGTGCGGGTTTGATGGCTTTCATAACATCTCCTGAAAAAGATCACTGCCCTCATTCGTGCTCGGTCAAGGGCTTGATTCATTCTGCCACGCACCGACACTGGCGCGACTACAGACTTTCCCTCGGTCGGCCAATTTCGACCTGCTCGCGCATCCAGGCATCTCCCTTGTCCGGATTGATATTGAAACCCGTCCGCGCTGATCATCGAGGCCCGGGAGCGCTCATGCAAGGATTGCGGTTATTCTCGACGGGTGTTCTACGCGCAGCTTCTATTCCCCGACTTTTCCCTCATCGTTTGTGGCTACCTGCTTTGCCGCTACACCGCGCTCAACCGCACGGTATGGGCGCAGGTGGAAAGCCTGGTGTATTACTTTCTGTTTCCGGTACTGCTGTTTCAGTCGATTGTCAAAAGCCCGCTGGATCTGGTGGCCGCTTCCAGCTTTGTCGGTGCGGGTCTGGCGGTGGGACTGACCGGCATCGCGCTGGCATATAGCCTGCCCTACCTGCCGTGGCTGGGCCGGCATATCGACCGGCGCGAACATGCGGCCAGCGTACAGGTGGCCTTCCGTTTCAACTCCTTCATCGGCCTGGCCCTGACCGAGCGGCTGGCGGGCAGCCAGGGTCTGCTGCTGCTGGCCGTGCTGATCGGCGTTTGCGTGCCGCTCTTCAATGTGGCGGCGGTGTGGCCCATGGCCAGGCACGCACAGCGCGGCCTCGTACGTGAGCTGGTGCGCAACCCGTTCATCCTGGCCACTGCCAGCGGCCTGGCAGCCAACCTGCTCGGCTTCACACTGCCGCCCTGGCTGGAGCCCACGCTCACCCGCATCGGCACGGCGTCACTGCCACTGGGTTTGATGGCGGCCGGCGCCGGCATGCAGCTTGGCCATTTGTCGCAGGCCAAAACTCTGGCGGTGGCGGTGCTGTCGATACGGCACCTGCTCCTGCCGATCGTGGCCATGGGCCTGGCCAAAGCGTTCGGTCTGTCGTCCCCGCAGACCACCATACTGCTGGCGTTTTCCGCGCTGCCCACGGCCTCCAGTGCGTACGTGCTGGCGGCGCGCATGGGTTACAACGGCGGCTATGTCGCAGGCCTGGTGACCCTGTCAACGATGCTTGGCGTGGTGAGCTTGCCGTTTGCACTGGGCCTGCTGCGGTAGCCTGGCGGCCCCTTGGGCGGCTGCGTGGGTCGCGTTATCAATGGTGCAAGGCCATGTGTTTGCCTGGATCACGCCACAATAGGTGGCTTATTGAATCTCCTGCAAACGCTTGAGCTGCCGCCTCGTCAAGTGCTCAATTTCAGCAATATCGGCAGCCGACAATTTCGGCCCTGGCTTGCGAAGCACGGCAGAGGCAATCACACCTCGTTCGGCCATGATGTGCTTCCTGACCGCCAGTCCGATCCCGGTCTGCTGTTCATAGCGCGCAAGCGGCAGATAAGCATCGAAGAGGTCATGGGCTCGCTCGATATCTCCATTTGCGTGCGCCTTGCAGACCTCCACCATCATTTCAGGATAGGCAAATCCGGTCATTGCGCCATCCGCGCCGCGCGCGAGTTCCTCCGGCAAGAAGAGGCCGCCGCCATTGCCAGTGAGAATTGACACCCGCCTGACTTCGCCGCTTTCGCTCGCCGCGCGGATCGCCGACAGCTTGGCCAGGCTTGGGGAGGCCTCATGCTTGAGCATCACGCACTGCGGCGAGTTTTTTAGAATGCGCAAAACAACGGAGACTGACATCTGCACCCCCGTCGAAACCGGGTGATCCTGCAGGGCCCAGGGAACCCTGGCGCCCAGCGTTTCATTGACCATATCGAAATAGGCAATGATCTGCTCATCACTTCGAACCGTAGGGGGCGGCGCGATCATCACGCCGGACGCGCCCATCGCCATCACGCTTTCAGTCAATTCCCGCATCGGCGCAAACCCTGGCGACGAAGCCCCAACGACGACTGGAACCCGCCCACCGACCCGAGCCAAAACCCTTTTGGCGAATAGCCGCGACTCGTCTGCAGTCAGTTTGGTCGCCTCTCCCAGAATGCCCAGGATGGTCAGGCCCGTCGCGCCACGTTCCAGATAAAAATCAACCATGCGATCTGTACTGGCCAGATCAAGCGAGCCATCTTCAGCAAAGGGCGTTACCGCGATCAGGTAAACGCCCTTGGCTGTAGCATCTAATTTATTCACGCGCAGACTCCTGATTTGATTGGTTGACGAACTGGATTGATCGACCCGCTGGCCGCAAGGAGTCAACCTTGCTTCGGTCTTCGCGCTCAAGCAGTTTTGTTGCCGGCTTTGTACGCGTCGTATCGCGCCCGGTTCTCGGCGTCAGGCGGATAAAGTCCTGGCAAGGTATGGCCGTTCTCGACTTCCCGCATGATCCAGTCTTCCAGGCGCTCCTGTTCCACGGCCAAACCGGCCACTTCGTCCAGCAAAGCGGCCGGAATCAACACTGCGCCATCCGAATCAACCACCACCACATCGTTGGGAAACACCGCCACGCCACCGCAGCCGATCGGCTCCTGCCAGGCGACGAAGGTCAGTCCCGTCACCGAGGCCGGCGCGGCGTTACCCTGGCACCACACGGGCAACCCTGTCGCCAGCACACCCGCCAGGTCACGGATCACGCCGTCCGTGACCAGCCCGGCCACGCCGCGTTTCTTCATGCGCGCACACAGGATGTCACCAAAAATGCCGGCATCGACGACACCCATGGCATCCACCACGGCAATGCAGCCGCCAGGCATGGCCTCGATCGCGGCCCGCGTCGATATCGGCGCGCCCCAGGACGCGGGCGTTGCCAGATCCTCGCGCGCCGGCACGAACCGCAGCGTAAAGGCGCGCCCGACCCGTCGCGTCTGTCCGGGCTGCAGTGGTTTGGCACCGCGCATCCAGACATTGCGCAACCCTTTCTTCAGCAGAACGGTGGTAATCGTTGCGGTCGTGATGCCGGACAGTACACGGACCAGGTCCGGGTCCAGTGGAAGAGGATCAGCGCCCATTGGAAATTCTCCTGGAATTGGGTTGCATTAAATTACTTCGAGTCTATCCGCTGATCCAGCGCCCACAGAACATGTTCCCTGACGATCCCGCTCGGGTGTTCGGCACGGGCCTGCAAGCCTGCCTGTATCGCGGCATCGTCGGCAACGCTCGCACGCAACGCGTTTCCCATCGCCACCGCAATGTTGCGCAACCAGCGCTCATGCCCAATCCGGCGGATGGCGCCGCCTTCCGTGAAGCGCAAAAATTCTTCCTCGGTCCAGGCAAACAGGGTCGCCAGTTGCTGCCCCGTGAGGCCCTGGCGCTCGTCAAAGTCCGGCAGGGTGCTGCGCTGCGCAAACTTGTTCCACGGGCAAATGAGCTGGCAGTCATCGCAGCCGTAAATGCGGTTGCCCATCAAGGGGCGCAGCTCCAGCGGAATCGGCCCGGCATGTTCGATCGTCAGGTAGGAAATGCAGCGCCGTGCGTCAAGACGGTAGGGCGCAATGATGGCTTGCGTGGGGCACACGTCAATACAGGCGCTGCAGCTGCCGCAGTGCTGCGCCACCGGCGCGCTGGGCGGCAAGGCCACATCGACATAAATTTCACCGAGAAAAAACATCGATCCCGCTTCGCGATTGAGCAGCAGCGTGTGCTTGCCGCGCCAGCCCTGGCCGCTGCGGGCCGCCAGCTCGGCTTCGAGCACCGGGGCCGAATCGGTGAAAACGCGATGACCGAGTTGCGTCACCTGCAGGGCAATTTTCTCGCTTAGTTTTTGCAGGCGGGCGCGCATCAGCTTGTGATAGTCGCGACCACGCGCATAGACCGACACAATGCCCTCGGTGGGCCGCTCAAGGCGGCTCAGCTCCATGGCCTGCCACTGGCCAGGGTTGACAAATGTGGCTGCAGGCAAATAATCCATTCGTGCCGTGATGACGCTCACGGTACCCGGAATCAGTTCGGCCGGCCGCGCCCGTTTGAGCCCGTGCGCCGCCATGTAATACATGTCACCATGAAAGCCCGCGGCGAGCCAGGCCGATAATCCCGGTTCAGCTGACGACAAATCAACGCCAGCCACGCCAATTTGCGAAAATCCAAGCTCGCGCGCCCAAGTTTGAATTTGAGAAACAAATTGATGACTGTTCAGGACCATCCGCTGATTGTAAAAAATATTGTCTGGCAGGGCGAAGCGGCCACCGCGGCCTTTGCGCAGGCACTGGCCCGCAAGCGGGCGATTGGTGGTGCCCTGATCGAGTTGCAGGGTGACCTGGGAGCAGGTAAAACCACGTTGGCGCGCCATCTGCTCCAGGCGCTCGGTGTGCAGGGCCGCATCAAAAGCCCCACCTACACCGTGGTCGAACCCTACACGCTGGCCGAATCGAATCTGAATATCTGGCACTTTGATTTTTACCGCTTCAATGATCCGCGCGAATGGGAAGATGCCGGATTTCGCGATATTTTTGCCAGCCCCGGGCTCAAGCTGGTTGAATGGCCGGAAAAGGCCGGCCCCCATTTGCCGCACCCTGACCTCTCGATCCACATTGAAATGCTGCCCGACGAATCCCGAGCCGTCACCCTGACCGCGCACAGCGCCACCGGTGCGCAATTGCTGACATGACAAATCCTTTGATGCCCCTGAGCCGACGCAGCGCTCTGCAACTGGGCGGCATCGTGCTGTTGCTGGGGGTGCGGCAGATTGCGCGCGGCGCCACGATTGTTGCCGTTCGCGTCTGGCCCTCCAAGGACTACACGCGGCTGACCATCGAGTCTGATGGCGCCATCAAGGCGCGGCAGTTTTTTGTGGCCGATCCACCGCGTCTGGCCGTTGATCTTGAAGGCATTGACCTGGTCCCGGCCTTGCGCGAACTGGTGGCCAAGGTGAAATCGGATGACCCGAATATTTCACGCATCCGGGTGGGTCAAAACGCGCCGGGCGTGGTGCGGCTGGTGATCGACCTCAAGCAAGCCATACTGCCGCAAGTATTCACCCTGCCGCCCGTCGCGGCCTATCAGTACCGGCTGGTGTTTGACCTCTACCCGGCCCAGGCCCCCGACCCGCTGGCGGCGCTGATTACCGAACGGCTCGCAGGCGAGCAGCCGGCAGCGAGCCCGGCGCAAGGCGGTGGCAATAGTGACCCACTCGGCGAACTCATCGCGCGGCAATCCGGCAGGGCGCCCGCAAGCGCCGCGGCCAGTGCCGCCAAACCAGCGGATAACAGACCCGCCATACTGGCAGCGCTCGCCAAGACAGAGGGCAAGACCGACCGCCTTGTCATCGTGGCGCTGGACCCGGGCCATGGCGGCGAAGACCCTGGCGCGATCGGCCCCGGCGGCACGCGTGAAAAAGATGTGGTGCTGCAAATTGCACACCGCCTGGCTGGCCGCATCAACCAGCAACCCAACATGCGCGCCTACCTCACCCGGGACGCGGACTTTTTTGTACCGCTGCAGGTTCGTGTGCAAAAGGCGCGCCGTGTGCAGGCCGATCTTTTTATCAGCCTCCACGCCGACGCGTTTTTCACCGAGCGGCCGCAAGGCGCCAGCGTTTTTGCGCTGAGCGAAAAAGGCGCTTCCAGCAGCGCCGCGCGCTGGATCGCCAACAAGGAAAATTCGGCCGATCTGGTGGGCGGCGTCAATGTGAAAGCCAAGGACGCCGTGGTTCAAAAAGCCCTGTTCGATATGAGCACCACCGCGCAAATCAAGGACAGCCTGAAACTCGGCAGCGCCATGCTGGGCGAGATCGGCAACGTTGGCAAGCTGCACAAGCCCAGGGTTGAACAGGCCAGCTTTGCCGTGCTGAAGGCCCCCGACATTCCCAGCGTGCTGGTGGAAACCGCCTTCATCAGCAACCCTGATGAAGAAGCCAGGCTGCGCAGCGATGACTACCAGGTGCAACTCGCCGACGCGCTGATGCGCGGGATCACCCGCTACTTCGCCAAAAACCCGCCGCTGGCGCGCAGCCGCGCCCTGTGAACCCGCGCGGGGCCGCTACAGGACGACATTGAGCGTGCGGCCCGGTCAGTATTTCGGGCGTTCCGGCACGTCACCGCAACCGGCGCCGTGGATGGCAAATCAGCTCCTGGTCAGGGTTGTTTTGCGGCTGAACGAGCCGCCCTGCGCCTGGCCTTCCAGCCCCCCCACAGGATGACCAGACCCGGAATCAGGATCATGGCCCAGATGATCTTGTCCAGATGCTCCTTGACAAAGGGCACGTTGCCAAAGAAGTAGCCCACGGTGACAATGCTGCCGACCCAGAGCGCGCCTCCGGTGATGTCGTAGAGCGTAAATTTGCTGCGCGTCATTTGCGTCACGCCCGCCACAAACGGCGCAAAGGTCCGCAAAAAAGGCATGAAGCGCGCCACCACGATGGTGATGCCGCCGTAGCGCTCGTAAAACGCATGGGCCTGGTTAAATGCCGTCTTGTTGAAAAATCTTGAGTTTTCCCATTGAAACACCCTGGGACCAAAATAGTGGCCAATGGTGTAGTTGGACTGGTTGCCCAGCACGGCCGCGGCAAACAGCAGCCCCAGGGCCAGAGGAAAGCTGAGCAAGCCGACGCCACACATGGCGCCCACCACAAACAGCAGCGAATCACCCGGCAGGAACGGCATCACGACGACGCCGGTTTCCACAAAAATGATGAGAAACAGCAGCGCATAGACCCATGCGCCGTAACTGCTCACAAAAACCTCAAGATGTTTGTCGATGTGGACGATGAAGTCGAAGAGAAAGGCAGCCAGTTCCATGGCCGCGATTTTGACAGGTCTGGATTTGTCCCCGCTCGCCCGGCGTTCCACGAGAAGCTGGGGCTGCGCCTAAAATCACCGGCTCATGACCTCCCAGACCCCGCGCCGCCCGATCCGCGAACTTCCCGACGAGTTGATCAGCCAGATTGCTGCCGGCGAAGTGGTCGAGCGGCCAGCCTCGGTGGTGCGCGAACTGCTGGACAACGCGCTGGATGCCGGGGCCACACAAGTCACGGTGCGCTTGCTGGCCGGTGGCGTGCGCCTGATCGGGGTGGAAGACGACGGCATGGGCATTGCGCAGGGCGAGCTGGCGATTGCCCTCAAGCGCCACGCCACCAGCAAGATCGCCTCGCTGCAAGAGCTGGAGGCCGTCGGCACCATGGGTTTCAGGGGGGAGGCGCTGGCGGCCATCAATTCCATTGCCGACATCAGCCTGCTGTCAAGAACGCCGGAGGCCGACCATGCCTGGCAACTCGATGGCCGCACCGGCGAGATCAAACCCGCCGCGCGCGTCCGCGGCACCAGCGTGGAAGTGCGCGAGCTGTTTTACGCCACGCCGGCCCGCCGAAAATTCCTGAAAACCGATGCCACCGAGCTGGCGCACTGCATTGAGGCCGTGCGCCGCCATGCGCTGGTGCGCCCCGATGTCGGTTTTGCGATCTGGCACGAAGGCAGGCTGGTCGAGCAATGGCGCGCCCGCAGTGGTGAGTTGGCGCACGAGCAGCGCCTGGTTGACGTGCTGGGCAGCGACTTTGTGACGCAATCGGTGGCTGTCAACCATGAAAGCGCAGCGCGCCGGGCCGATGGCCGGCCCGCCGTGCGGGTCTGGGGCCGCGCCGGCATTCCGGACGCTGCCCGCTCGCGCGCCGACCAGCAGTTTGCCTATGTCAATGGCCGCTACGTGCGCGACAAGGTACTCACGCACGCCGCACGCAGCGCCTATGAAGACGTTCTGCACGGCCAGCGCCAGCCGGTCTACGCGCTGTATGTCGAAATGGACCCGGCCCGCGTGGACGTTAACGTACACCCGACCAAGATCGAGGTGCGCTTTCGGGACAGCCGCGAAGTACACCAGGCGGTGCACCATGCCACGGAAGATGCGCTGGCGGCGCCACGGGCAGGGCTGGCAGGCCAGCCACCCGAAGCCACCCCTGCGCACGCCGGGAGCGGATTTCTCAAGCAAAATCATGCTCTAGCCCATATGGAATGGGCGCAACCAGCTATTAATTTGGGAGCGAATGGAGGCAACTACGCGTCCGACCTGGAAGCGCTTTGGGGGCCGGCGCGAGCGGCAGTAACCGGTGGACCGAGTGGGTTGGAGAGCAGCCCTCAACCTCCTTCGACAGGCTCAGGACAGGCCGCTTCGACAGGCTCCGGACAGGCCTGCCCCGTCCCGGCAGGAGAGGCAGTGAACCCGTGGCCGCTGGGCCGCGCCATCGCCCAGTTGCAGGGCATCTACGTGCTGGCCGAAAATGCGCAGGGCCTGGTTATCGTCGATATGCATGCCGCCCATGAGCGCATCGTTTATGAGCGGCTGAAAAACCAGCTCGATACCTCCTCCCGCATCGCCAGCCAGCCGTTGTTGATTCCGGTCACCTTTGCCGCGACGCCGCAGGAAGTGGCAACCGCCGAGGCCAGCGCCGAAGTGCTGGGCACGCTGGGCCTGGAAATCACCCCGTTTTCGCCCAGAACGCTCGCTGTGCGCGCCGTGCCGACCAGCCTGGCGCAGGGCGACGCCGTGGAACTGGCGCGCAGCGTGCTGGCCGAGTTGGCACAGATTGATGCCAGCACCGTGATCCAGCGGGCACAAAACGAGTTGCTCTCGACCATGGCCTGCCACGGCGCCGTGCGCGCCAACCGCCAGCTCACGCAGGGCGAAATGAATGCCCTGCTGCGCCAGATGGAGGCCACCGAGCGCTCGGACCAGTGCAACCACGGGCGGCCGACTTGGCGGCAGGTGAGCATCAAAGAACTGGATGCGCTGTTCATGCGCGGGCGCTGAAGCGGTCCGCGCCGTCGCGTCAAGACCGGCACGCCTGCAAAGGCATTTCCACCGGATCGGTCATGACGCAGGCGTCATGGGGATTGTCCCGAAGGTGACGTTTCGTCACTTTTTCATCAAGATTGCACTAGGTACAAACCCTAAAGTCTGATCATGGATGAATAGAAAGCCCGTACCCGGCTGGTTCTGTTCAATCCCACGCCTTCCTTTCATCCATCCCGCCAGTTCACAAGACTGCCGGGAACATCAAGTTGAGAACATGGTCATCCTCTCCCGTATCTTTAATACGATAGCGCGCGCATTTTCCGATTCGGAAAAGGCTAACCATCGGGTGCCGATTGGGCAAATCCGCAAAAACCTGCATGCGCTCCTGCATGACTGCAAAGACATCTGTGCACTGCGGACCCTCCGCAAAATCAACGTCGCCCAGACACCGGCCGAGCTGTGGCAATTGCGTAGCGACCTGCACCAATGCATTGCAAAAGTACACAGCCAAGCCGAGGCAGCCGAACGCATCAATAGCGTAATTTCGATATTTGAAGGCTGGCTGCCAGCACGCCAATTGACACGTATCTGACCCGCATCCGCGCACATCCAGCCATGCACGCGTCCTCTCGGGGCACCGTTCGGACCTTTGGATCGGTTACAAGTCAGCGCCTTCACCGCCCCTGCTGCTACCGGTGTGGGTAGAAGCCGTTGGCCTTTCGTCTCATACGTGGCGGCCACCGTCCGGCGCATTGGTCTTGGCAAAGACCCTCTGCAAACGCGCTGCAACGAGCAGCAACAACGAGACGAAGATGAAACCGAGCAGCAGGCCCAGCCCGTTCGCGAGTGTCTTCCCATACCCGAGCGCGCCGGCATCGAGAAAGGGATAGGGATAGAGCCCGGTCAGCTTGCCGCGGATCAGCATGTAAATGAGGTAAGCGATGGGGTAGCTCATCCACGCCGCAACATGCGGCCAGCGCAACCCCTGCTTGGGCACGCCGACCCACCAGAACAGGAGGTACAGGCTCGGCGTGACGTAGTGCAGCAGCCAATCGGCGACCAATTGCCAGCCCTGTGGATTCCACACGTTCCTGAGCAACAAGTGATACACGATACCGACCACGGCGATCGCGGCCGCCGCCGCCGTCCTGACGCCAGGCCGATTGGAAAAGCGCCCCGTCAGGGTCGCGGGTGCCACCAGCGGCAGGCTAAGCACCAGTGCGGCGAGGATGTTGGTCAGAACGGTGAAGTAGCCCAAGAAAATGATCAGCCCTGCAGTGATGGTTTTGCCGTTGGCGAGGGATAGCTTCAGCGACAGGTAGAGCTGCAAGAACACGCCGAGCCACGCCACGATCGCGGCGAAGATCGCAAAAAGGCGCACGCTTGCAGACTCGGTTTTCATTCAAGCGCTCCTGCGGCTCCCTATTCGTCCGCGCCGATGAAGCGTAGCGGCTGCGGCCGACCGGCGTAGATATAGAGGAACGGCCTTTTGATCTCGAAGCGCTTGGCCTCGCGTAGCGCCGCGAGGTACCGGGTCTCCTGCTGCATGACCGCCTCGCCACAGAACTTCCGCGTTGTCGCCAGGGAGCCGAACGTGATGGAAGCGCCGCTCATGGTCACCGTACCGCGGAACTGATTGCACGAGCCGTTGCCACTGGCCTTGCCTTCTTCAGGGAACGCCAGAGTGGCTTGCACCCTGTCCATCACGCCGGCGCCGGCGAAATCTTCCAGACGCCATTTCGTTCCCGTCAGTCTATTGGCGCCCGCATCGTCGCCCGGTTGCCGCCTGATTCGCAGCAGCTCGACGAGCGGTCCGACCATCCCGATCGACGCCATGTCATCCCGGCGCCGGGCATCCGCCTCCACCGCCATCCCTTCAACCCGGATGGCTTTGGGCAGATTAACGGGGTTGTAATTCGTGCCTTGGGCGTCGCGGATCACGTACAAGCCGCCCTCCAGATTCAGATGATGCACCGTTCCCGTGATGTGAAGCGTCGGCCCCGAACCCACGGCATCAGGCTTGAGCTCAATCCAGTCCTTCTCGCCGACGCTTGCACAAGACGCCAGGACCAGCACGGCGACTGAAACCAGCACGACTCGACCGTTTCCAGGCCAGCATCTCATGTCTATCTCCCTTCGGATTGCTCTGGCGAGTTCTTCGGCACGGGCGCCTGCCCGGCCGGCTTGAAGCGGATGTCAACCGGTTGCCCGGGATTGTGAATCCGGATCCGGAACGTGTTCTCGTTCAATTCGAGGATATCGACCTTGTACTCCCGGCCCTCTTCAGTGATCGTCAAGCGCCCGTCGTGGTAGCTCCAGGCTCCAAGGGCAGGCCTGCCATGCGGGGAGGCCATGACGAGCGTGCCTTCCGACAGGAAGACGCGAATCTCGCCAACAGCCACCTGCCCGGACTCGGCAACAACCCAAACCCGGTTGACGAAGGTCGCAGGAGCAGCCGTCGGCACCCCTGCCCCGGTCACCCTGGCCGACATCCCCGGCGAGGAATCCAGCGGCGAGCAACCGGATAGGGCAAGCAATACCGCAACAACAGTTCCGAAAACCCGAGCTTTCACCTGTCTCCTCCATGGTCGTGGCGATGTGGGACCCACCTCGCAAGAGGCCAATCGGCTTAATGTACTGGCTAACGGTGCGCGCCATGGTCCGGCTGGGCATTGCGGGAGCTTGTGAAACAAGGATGTTGGCGATGCACGGGTTCGAACCGGCGTTTCCTTGAGAAGCCTTACGGCCGCGCGGCAACCGTGGTCGCCGGACCTTCGGCGCTGCCCAGTCGTCTATTGCCTGACCGCACGCGCCAGGGCATCCCAGGCCTTGAGCGTCAGCGGGTGGGTGGGGCCCGCGCCGGCGATGGGGCTTGAGCTCAGTTTGACCACCACCATTTCAGCCGCCGGGTTGATATGCACCATCTGGCCACGCACACCGGAGGCTTCGAACGCGCCATCGGCGTTGTGCAAGATCCACCACTGGTTGTGGTAGCTGTAGCCGGGACGGAAGGTCATGCCGGAGGCCTTGAACTTCTCGCGGTCGCCGCCTTTTTTCAAGTCCTCAATGATCGCCTTGTCAAAGATTTTCTGGCCATTGAAGGTGCCACCTGCTCGCAGCATTTCGCCAAAGCGTGCCAAATCACGGGCGGTGGCGTTCAGGCCCGCACCCTGCAAGGGTGTGCCTATCGAGTCCACCATCACATAGGCGTCCTCCTCCATGCCCATCTTGCTCCAGACACGCTCGCTCATGACATCGGTAAAGTGCTTGCCGGTGACGCGCGAGACGATCCAGCCCAGCACCTCGGAGTGCACCGTGCGATAGACAAATCCTGCCCCATGCTCATGCTCGCCGTCTTTCTTGAGCGTCTTGAGGAAGCTATAGATATCCCTGGGTCCGTTATACCCGGGCGGCGGGGGCAGCATACTGCTGGAGAACAGATAGGGGAACACCTCGGTGGACGGGTCGGTATAGACCTCGCGGTAACGCACGGCACCGGTCATGTCCATGACGTCGCGCACCTTCATGTCGCCCCAGGCGCTGTCGGCCAGCTCGGGCACATACTTGGTGACCACGGCGTCGAGGTCAAGCTTGCCCTCATGGGCCAATTGAGCCGCCAGCAGACCGGTAAACGACTTGGTCACCGAGAACAGCAGGTGCGGCGTTTCGGGCCGCATCTGGTTCATGTAGCGCTCGTACACCACGCGGCCGCGGTACATCACCACAATGCCATCGGTGTACGTGTTCTTGAGCCAGTCCGCCACAGTGGTTTTTTGCCCCTTGTCATCCTCAAAGACAAATCCATCCAGGTCCTTCTCTGCGGTGGGCAGGGCCGACACGGGCCCGGTGCCACGGCGAATATTGCGTGTGGGCACCACCTCGCGTGTGTGCTGCAGCACCCAGCGCAGTTGCGGGAATTTGGTGCGATTGCTCTGGTCAATGATCTGCTCGCCGGTGGGCGGAAAGGTGCTCATGTAGCCCAGCTTGTCCGCTGACACCGAATCCGGCGGCGGCAACTGGGGCGCTTGCGCATGCGCTGCCAGACAGGCCAATGCCGCCAGGGCCGACACAACGCGCCGACGTGATACAAGGACAAGGCGGAACGGGTTAAGGGTATTCATGGCAAATCGTCTCCTGGCAGTTGTTGAGACACCCTCGGGCAAACCTGATGTCGTGTGGCTCAATTTACCAGCACAATCAAGCGCAATCTTGATGAAAAAATGATGAAACGTCACCTTCGGAACAACCCGCCAACGGCAAGCCCTCCGGCCAGCCACGGCTACACCGCGCGGGACGACGGGTTTGTCTGCCTGCACGGCATACCGCTGTATCTGCCGCCCAAGGAGCGGGCCGTGCTGCATTTGCTGCTGTCCCGCTGGCCCGATGTGGTGCCCAAGGAAGAGTTTGCAGACCGCGTCTGGCGCAGCCTGTCCATGTCCGACGAAAGCCTGGCCCGCTGCGTCGCGCAACTGCGCCCGGCGCTGGGCGCGCAAAGCGGTATCGCGATCCGTTCCGTCTATCGGACCGGCTACCGCCTGGCTGTGAATGCGGCGACGGCCAGCGACCCCGCCGTGGCGGCCATGCGCCCCCTGTCCAGGCTGCTTCATGAAGCCATGGCTCCGCCCCGGCAGGTGGCCACCCTCGCCCATGCACGGCAACTGACCAACCAGCGCACCGGCGCCAGCCTGGAGCGGGCGCAGCGGCTGCTGCGCGAGCTGATCGCGCAGGCCCCTGACTACCTGGCGGCCAAGCTGGCGCTGACCGAGTGCATGACAAGCGCCGTGAGTTGCGGCGTCACCATCCATAACGACAGCCTGCGCGAATCGCTGGAGCAACTCCGGCTGATCGAACAACACGCCCCGGACCTGCCCGGGCTGCAGGCCGAGATGGCGCACTTGCTTGACTGCCAGTGGCGGTTTTCCGAAGCCGGGAGGCTACACGAACTGGCCGCCGCCACTGCCGCGCAGGATGACCAGACCCACCATTACCGGGGCTGGCATCAGTTGTGCATTGGGCAGCCGCGGGAGGCGGCCGAGTCGCTGCAAAAGGCGCTTGACCTGAACCCGTTCTCCGTGACGCTGGGCGTGCTGCGGGCACGTTGCCTCGCTGCCTGCGGCGAGTCGCAGGCCGGGCTGGCGCAGGCCGAGCAGACGACCGACATGGCCCCGGACAGCCTCGCAGCGCATATTTACCTGCTCGGTTACCGGGCCTTCATGGACCCGCGCGCGGAACTGGTGGCCCAGGCCGAACGCATCACCCTCGGCCCCCGTACCTGGACATTTGCCGCCTCGACGCTCGCTTACGTTTTCGCGCGCTGCGGGGCAGCCGACCAGGCACGCGCGCTGGTAAGCCGGTCCGCTGAGGAAGGCGTGAGCATGCGCGCCAACTACCTCGCCGCCCTGCTGTGCCTGGGTGAGTTGGACGAGGCCATGACACTCGCCATGGCGGCAGCCCGGCAGGGCTGCGGCCAACTGCCGCTGATCGTCAACGCACCCGAAAATGCCGGGCTGCGGCAACACCCCGGCTTCACGCGTTTGCGCACCCTGATTGACAGTCGTTGAGCATTTCCGGGGCACTGCGTCAGCCCGCGCGATCTGATACGCTCAAGCGGATGTCCGCCACGCCTTCCACTTTCTCGCCCCCGGGCCGCCCTGCCACCATGTCCCCCGGGCTGATCGTGCTGGTGCTGTCAATGCTGCTGGGCATTCAGCCGATCACCACCGACCTGTACCTGCCCGCGCTGCCCGCGCTGACCAGGGGCTTTGGGGCAGGCATGCCCGCGGCGCAGCTCACGCTGAGCGCACTGCTGCTCGCCTTTGGCTGCTCGCAACTGATCTGGGGACCACTGTCTGACCGCTTTGGCCGCCGCCCCATCCTGCTTTGGGGCCTGTCAGCCTATACGCTGGCATCAATCGCCAGCACGCTGGCGCCCTCGATGACGCTGCTGATTGTCTGGCGCGTGGTGCAGGGCGCTGCCATGGGCGCGGCCGTGATGTGCGCGCGCGCCATTGTGCGCGATCTGTACCAGCCCAGGGAGGGCGCTCGCATCATGTCCAAGGGCCTGAGCGGCCTGGGCGTGCTGGCCAGCGTCAGCGCCCCGCTCGGCGGCCTGCTGTCTGAGCTTTTTGGCTGGCGGGCGGCGCTGACGGCGCTGACCGTGTTCGGAGCCTGCACACTGGCGCTGATCACCCTGCGCTTCAAGGAAACCGTGCGGCAGAAAAACCCCCGGGCGCTGCGTCCGGCCACGCTGCTTGGCACCTGGCTGCATATTCTCGGCAACCCCACGTTTCTGGCGTTTTCCGCGCTGTCTGCGGCGTCTTACGGCGGGCTGTTTACCTTTCTTGCCAGCTCGTCTTTTGTCTTCATCAACGTCCTGCGGCTGAGCAAAACGCAGTACGGCCTGGTGATGTTCTCCATGGCTTTTTGCTATCTTGCGGGCACCTTTGTCTGCCGCCGCCTGCTGCTGCGTTTTGGCGTGCGCAAGTCGGTCGCCATTGCGGGATGCCTGAGCCTGACCGGCGGAACGCTGATGGGTCTATTGGCCTGGGCTGGCGTGCAAAACGCGTGGGCCATCATGCTGCCGTTCTACCTGTTCATGCTGGCCCATGGCGTGCACCAGCCGTGCAGCCAGAGCGGGGCCGTCGGGCCGTTTCCGCAATCCGCCGGCGCAGCCTCGGCAATGAATGGTTTCTTGATGATGGCAGTGGCCTTTGGCATGGGTGGCTGGCTCGGCGACCACATGGATGGCACGGTGCTGCCGCTGACCAACGGCGTGTGGTTCTGGAGCGTGCTGATCGCCGCAACCGCCTGGACGGTGGTGCAGCGACACGGCGAGAGCGCGCATGAAGCCCCGGCAAAACTCTGACAATGTTCAGCAGGCGGTAAGCGTGGGGGCCAAATACCTTGCCTTGGCTGGCCCTACCGCATCGGGCAAAACGGCAGCAGCCCTGGCCATTGCCGAGCATTACCCGGTTGAAATCATCAGTGTTGATTCAGCGCTGGTGTACCGCGGCATGGACATCGGCACGGCCAAGCCCCGCGCTGACGAATTGGCGGCCGTGCCGCACCACCTGATTGACATCCGCGACCCCCTGCACCCCTACAGCGCCGCCGAGTTCGTGCTTGACGCCCAGCGCCTGATTGCGGGCATCCGTTCGCGCGGCAAGCTGCCGCTGCTGGTGGGAGGCACCATGCTGTATTTCAAGGCGCTGTTTGACGGACTCGACGACCTGCCCCAGGCTGACCTGGCTGTGCGCGCCGTGCTGGCCGGTGAAGCCGCCACGAAAGGCTGGCCTGCGCTGCACGCCGAGTTGGCCCGGGTGGACCCGGTCACAGCGGCAAGGCTTGCGCCCAATGACTCGCAGCGCATCTCGCGGGCGCTCGAGGTGTTCCGGCTGACAGGGCAACCGCTGTCCTTCTTCCATCAGCGAAATGCTACTGAAACCATAGCTGCTGGTGCCCGAAGCCAGAGGGCTGAAGCGCTTATTTCCCTTGAACCCTCAGACCGCTCGTGGCTCCATGGCCGCATCGCCGGACGCTTTGGGGCGATGCTGGCAGCGGGTTTTCTGGACGAAGTCAGGGCCCTGCGCGCGCGCGGTGACCTGACGCCCGATTTACCGTCGATGCGCTGCGTCGGCTACCGCCAGGCTTGGGAGACTCTGGACCTGGCTGCCGTTCGGGCTGAGCCGCCTGTCCTGAGCGGTGTCGAAGGGGTCGAAGCCTTCCTGCCTCAGCTGCGCGACAAGGGCATTGCCGCCACGCGCCAGCTCGCCAAGCGCCAGTTGACCTGGCTGCGCTCGATGCCGCAGCGGCGGGTGGTGGCCTGCGACGCGCCCAACGCACTGGAGCAGGTGCTGGCGCTGGTGAAGGCGCAAACAGAAAGCTTTTGATGAGCCTGCAAGTGAGCAACCTGGGCAAGCGCTACGGCGACAGCGTGGTCTTCAGCCGTGTCTCGCTGGATGTGGCGCCGGGCGAGTTCGTTGCCATCATCGGTGAATCAGGGGTTGGAAAATCCACGCTGCTCAACTGCATGGCCGGGCTGGACAGTTGGGACGAAGGCAGCGTCACGCTCGATGGCACGGACCTGGGCGCGCTGAGCGACGACCAGCGCGCGCTGCTGCGCCGCCGCAAAGTCGGCTTCGTATTTCAGGCTTTTCATGTGCTGCCGCATCTGGATGTGGCACAAAACGTCGCGCTGCCCTTGCTGCTGCTGAACCAGCCTGACGACGCGCGGGTGCAAGCCTTGCTCGATGCCGTCGGCCTTGCGGGCCTGGGCCAGCGCCTGCCGCAGCAATTGAGCGGCGGGCAACTGCAGCGCGTGGCGATTGCACGCGCCCTCGCGCACCGGCCCAGTGTGCTGCTGGCCGACGAGCCCACCGGCAACCTCGACCCGACCACGGCTGCGAAGGTGATGGACGCGCTGATTGCGCAATCCCGCGAACACGGCGCCTCGCTGGTGCTGGTCACGCACTCGCAGGCCGCCGCGGCGCGGTCCGACCGGGTGCTGCACCTGACGCCGCAAGGCCTGCAAACCAGCACCTGATCTCAGGCGAATTGAGACTTTCACAAATCATGAAAGCGGCCTTATGACCGTTCGCCCTGAGCCCGTCGAAGGGCTTCGACAAGCTCAGCCCGAACGGTACGGAGTCATGACTTAGGGAAACATCAATAGAAGAGGCAGCGAGTTACTCAATGGCCAGCCGCTGCGAAGAACCCGCCTTCTTCTTGGGCAGCGTCAGGGTCAGCACGCCGTTGTCGTATTTCGCCTTGGCCGTGTCCTGGTCGATGTCAGCGGGCAACTGGAAGCTGCGCGATACTGAACCGAAGTAGCGCTCGCTGCGCAGCACCTTTTCATCGCTGGTTTGAGTATCGGACTGCTTCACCTCGGCGCCCAATGTCACCACGTTGCCGTCGATCGACACATGGATGTCGTCCTTGGCCACGCCCGGGATTTCGGCCTGAACGGAGTAGCCTTGGTCGCTTTCCTTGACATCAACCTTGATTTGCGTGGGTTGCGGCAGCGCGTCACCGTGCAGGGGCCGGATGTAAAAACCCGGCGCCAACTCCTTGAAGAAATCATCAAACAGACTGCCGCGAGTGATCAGTGAATTCATATGAACCTCCTTGGTGTGAAGACAACAATAAGAGTGTGGCTTGAACCACATTTTTCATAATGGGATCGCATGGCCAAAAAACAAGAACCTGCTAGCCGATTCCCTGATATGAATCAAACCGCCCCAGACCCGGCTGCCGCTCCGGCGGCTGGCGCCTGGCTTGCCGGTGGGCAGCAGAGGCGGGCCATGCGCGCCCTGCTTCGCACCTTTTCCTGGCAAGAGCTGCGCCACCACCCGTGGCGCAATGCTGCCGCCGTGCTGGCCGTGATGCTGGGCGTGGCGCTGGCGTTTTCGGTGCATTTGATCAACGCTTCGGCACTCAGCGAATTTTCGCAGGCGGTGCGTTCCGTGAACGGCCAGCCCGACCTGGAACTGCGCGCCGTGCAGAGCAGTTTTGACGAAGCGGTTTACCAGCGCGTGGCCACTCACCCCCAGGTGGCGCTGGCCAGCCCGGTGCTGGAAATTGCCACTTACGCGCTGGATGACAAGGGACAACGCCGGAGCCTGCGCATCATCGGCGTTGATGGGCTGGCCGTGGCGGCCATCGCGCCAGCGCTGGTGCCGGTGCCCTCGTCAAGCGCAGCCGGGGCCGACCGATTTGCGCTGTTTGCGCCCGGCGTGGTCTTTCTCAACCCGGCCGCCCGCCAGGCCTTCGCTGCCCAGCAGTTGCAGCTGCAAAGCGGTCTGGAATTGCGCAGCGTCAGCGTAGCGGGCAGCGTCAGCGCGGGCGGCAGCCCGCTGGCCGTGATGGACATCGGTGCCGCGCAGGATTTGTTTGGCAAGGGCGGCCAGCTCTCGCGCATTGATGTGCGGCTGAAGGCGGGTGTTGACACGCGCCGTTTTATCGACTCGCTGCAATTGCCGCGCAACATGACCGCCAGCGCGCCAGGCGATGCCGCCGAGCGCGTCAGCAACCTGTCGCGCGCCTACCGGGTCAACCTCACGGTGCTGGCGCTGGTGGCGCTTTTCACGGGCGCCTTTTTGGTGTTCTCGGTGCTGTCGCTCAGCGTGGCCAAGCGGGCGCAGCAGTTTGCGCTGCTTGGCGTTTTGGGCCTGACCGGGCGGGAGCGGCTGCAACTGGTGCTGATTGAATCGCTGGCGCTGGGCATCATTGGCAGCTCGCTCGGGATTGCGCTGGGCACCGCACTGGCCGCCCTGGCGCTGCGGCTGCTCGGCGGCGATCTGGGCGGCGGCTACTTTGTCGGCGCTGCGCCCGCCCTGCAGTGGAGTGGCTGGGCCGCGCTGACTTATGGCGCGCTCGGGGTGGCGGCGGCTGGCGTGGGCGGCTGGTGGCCGGCACGGGCCGCGCAAAAGCTGCCACCGGCGCAAACCCTCAAAGGGCTGGGGCTGGCAACCGGAGCCCGTGCCGACCACTGGCTCAGTGTCATTTTGATAGCTGCTGGCGCACTGCTGGCTCTGCTTCCACCCGTATTTGGCATTCCGTTGGCGGCTTACGTGTCGGTGGGCTTGCTGCTGGTCGGCGGCATCACGGCGCTGCCCTGGCTGATTGCGCTGCTTTACGACCAGCTCAGTCCCTGGGTTGCGCACCGCCTGCTGCCGCTGCTGGTCGTGGAACGCACGAGCCGGGTGCGCGAAAGTGCCGCGGTGGCTGTCAGCGGCGTGGTCGCGTCGCTCAGCCTGGCCGTGGCGCTCACGGTAATGGTGGCGAGTTTTCGCGATTCGGTCACGCACTGGCTCGATGTGGTGCTGCCAGCCGACCTGTATGTGCGCACCGCCGTGGGCGGTGCGGCGGCTGACACGGCCTATTTTTCCCCGGAATTTGTTCAGGCGCTCGTCCGCTTGCCCGGCGTCGGCCGCGTCAGCAGCTTGCGCACCACGGCGCTGCTGCTGGACCCGTCCCGGCCCGCCATCACGCTGATCGCCCGCGCCCTCGATGACCCGGCCCGGACGCTGCCGCTGGTCGGCAATGCGCTGCCGGTGCCGCAGGGATACATCGGCATTTATGTGAGTGAAGCCATGCTGGACTTGTATGCTGCCAGGCCGGGCCGTGTTTTCAGCCCGCTTTCACAGTCTTTTAGTGCTCTAGCCCACGTAGAACGTGCACAAGCAGCTCCTGATTTAATAGCATCCTCCACCCGCTCCGAATTCTACGTGGCGGGCGTCTGGCGTGACTACGCCCGCCAGTTCGGCAGCATTGCGATGGCGCAGCGCGACTTTGAACGCTTGACGGGAGATGACCGCGTCAATGACCTGGCGCTGTGGCTCAACGGCGCTGCCAGCGAGGCCCAGGTGCAGCAGGCGATTCGCGGCCTGGCCGGGCAACAGTCCGGCGCGGGCGCGCTGCTTGAGATCGCATCGGTCAGCCAGATTCGCGCCACCTCGCTAAGAATTTTCGACCGCAGTTTTGCCGTCACCTACTGGCTGCAGGGTGTGGCGATTGCCATCGGCCTGTTTGGCGTGGCGGCGAGTTTCAGCGCGCAGGTGCTGGCGCGCCGCAAGGAGTTTGGGCTGCTGGCGCACCTGGGGCTGACGCGGCGGCAAATCCTCCTGGTGGTGGCTGGCGAAGGCGCCGCCTGGACGGCCATGGGCGCGCTGGCAGGTTTGGGCCTGGGCCTGGCGGTATCCGGCGTGCTGGTTTACGTGGTCAATCCGCAAAGCTTTCACTGGACGATGGACCTGATGCTGCCCTGGCTGCGCCTGCTGGCCCTGTGCGCGGCCGTCTTGCTGGCCGGCACCCTGACGGCCTGGCTGGCCGGGCGCGCGGCCGCCGGCAAGGATGCGGTGCTGGCGGTCAAGGAAGACTGGTAAGGCGCGATCAGGGAAACCCGGTGGCACGGAGGCTGCGCTGCATCTG
>CAYJMW010000007.1:0-87839 GCA_964371235.1 uncultured Polaromonas sp. | reverse complement strand
TCTATCAAGGAAGAAAACCGAATACCACCGCTTGACTAATTTGGAAGTCCCTGTAAAAGGGTTAGGCCCCACGTTTTCGCTTCGTTGGGTACATCTGCTCATCATGTATGACCCTTGCGAAAGCCCTTTGGGCCTTCGCAAAGGTAGCCTTGGGGCCCATGATGTCTCTGGCCATTTCGTCGCCAAGTTGCTTCTCTTCGAGCTCGACCTTCTTGGCAACAAAGCGCGTTAGTTTCAGAAAGCGGCGCAGGTCCTTGTCAGCAAAGCCTGCAAAGAAGAAGTTGTAGGAACCGATCCCGCGTGCAACTGAGTCTTGGGACTTCGCCGCGATCAGGATTTCGTTGTGCTCATGCTTGCCGGCGGGGTGCGCTACGTGCTGATCTCGGACTTTCTTGAACTCTTCGTGGGTACTTTCTAGCTGCGGATCGCCGGCGAAGATGGCTTTGGTTAGCGCAGATCGGCGACCTGTTGTGAAGCAGCGGACATACGAAACCAGTGCTTGGAACTGCAGCGCGGTGGCAAACAGAGGCGCATGCGTGTGAAGCGGGGGCGGCCCCAGCAGGATCTGTGCGAACTGAATCGAGTGTCTGAGGTCACCGCGAATCATTTGTAGATCTTCGAGTCGAGCCTTGTGTCGATGCTCGAACTTGAAGAGGCCGTACGAAGGTTCCATGTGTTGTGGGCCTAACGTAAAGATGACCGGACCACAACCTTTCGCGGCGGAGCCGCCTCCTGCAGGTTTGGGTCCGTGTCGATTGACATGTTATCCGTGCTACGCAATGTCTCCTCCTGTCGCGAACCGCTTGAGGAAGTCCACACCTGCATCAGTTACCCAAAATGTAAATGACATAGGAAAGTTTTTCGAGAAGCCGTTGCTTCCGTTCACTTGAAGTCCCATTCCTTCAACGTGCTTGTCCTCGAAAAATCCATCCTTCACCGCGTTCGCGATAAGCAGATCGCCACCGGCACCCAGCACGAACACACGTTCGCCAGATTTCGCCAAAACTTCAAACAGTCGGCGCTCAAACTCGCCGTAGCGATTGTTCAAGATGCCAAGGTTGTGTTTGTACATCTTCATCGCAAGGCGATCGATCTCTCTCTTTTGGTCGTAACGGGTGTGGCAGTTAGGGCACAACGCGATCAGGTTCTCGAAAGAGTTGTCCTTCGTGTCGGCCCACGGAACGATATGGGCGGTTTCGGTGGTAGTAGCCCGGCAAGTGGGTATCGCGCATCGATGGCCCGCTTCGACGAGCACTGCACGAACGACAGGGGCAGGAATAGTATCTCGCGTCATGTGCCTCTCGGATAACGTAATGTATACCGCAAAACCTGCGGGATAATCTGGACGCTGCAGGATAAACTGGTCATGAATTCCTCCTGAGAATGGCTTGTAGGCTTGCTTGCAGCGGTTTTTCGGGATTTTCATACAGGTATAAAAATTCCGCCAAACACCGCAGATCGTTTTCGCCGGATTCTAGGCTTTAAACAAGCTGATTCCAGAATTGGGGGAGCACTTCGACTGACCGCAAACGCACTGCAATGCGGTCGCCGATCGAAACAGCATTGACCATCCGCTTCAATCACGATGGAGCCGGTGACGACTGACGGGTTTGCGGCACATCAGGAGCCTCTGCATAATCCGGCATATTGCCGTGCGATTTAGCATGGAGGTCAATAATGTCAGTCCCTATTTCCAATGCCCGCCTGGAGGCCCGTATCAGCACTGATCTGCATGCCCTGCTCAAGCGTGCTGCCGATATTCAAGGGCGCACCGTGACGGATTTCGTTGTTGCGGCCGTACGGCAAGCCGCGCACCAGGCCATTGAGCAGTCTGAAGTGATTCGGCTAACGCTGGCCGATCAGATCAGCTTTGCGAATGCGCTACTGGCGCCGCCGAAGCCCACGCCCGCACTGAAGCGCGCCTTTGCCCGTCGGCACAAATCAATCAGCACCGAGTGAGTTCTCGGCATCGCCCTCACGCTCTTCCTGCCTTTGGCGACAGCCAGGGCACAACTCTAAAAATCAGCCGTCCACCCAGGCACATTCGCAGGTGAAATGCCGCAGATACTGCTGCTGCCTGGTGATGCGCACACCGCGGATGCTGGCCGCTTTTTGCTTGACCTCATCGATCACTTCGGCGGCGTAGTCGAAGTGGCTTTGCGTGTACATACGCCGGGGAAAGGCCAGCCGCACCAGCTCCATGCTGTGATAGGTCTCGCTGCCGTCGGCCAGCCGCTTGCCAAACATCACGGAGCCAATTTCCACACCACGGATGCCGCCTTCAAGGTACAGCGCATTGCACAGCGCCCAGGCCGGGTAATGCGCGACCGGCATGTTGGGCAGCACCGTTCTGGCATCGATATAGACCGCGTGACCGCCGGTGGGCTTGACAAAGCCCACGCCCGAGGCTTCCAGGCGTTCACCCAGGTACTCCGCCGTGCGCAAACGGTAGCGCAGGTAGTCTTCCTGCATGCCCTCCTCCAGCCCCACAGCCAGCGCCTCCAGGTCGCGCCCGGCCAAGCCGCCGTAAGTGGGGAATCCCTCCGTCATGATCAGCACGTTGCGCACGGCATCCATCCACTCTTCGCTGCGCAACACAATGAAACCACCAATGTTCACCATGCCGTCTTTCTTGGCGCTCATGGTGGCGCCGTCGGCGTAGCTGAACATCTCCTGCACGATGGTCTTGATGGGGGTGTTTTCATAACCGGGCTCGCGCATCTTGATGAACATGGCGTTTTCAGAGAAACGGCAAACGTCCATGATCAGGGGCTTGCCGTACCGTTTGAGCAACTTGGCGTAAGCGCGTATGTTGGCCAGCGATACCGGCTGGCCGCCGCCCGTGTTATTGGTCACCGTGATCATGCCAAACGGGATGCGTTCGCCTCGGGTTTTGAGCAGTGCCTCGCCCCTGGCCAGATCGATGTTGCCCTTGAACGGGTAGATCAGCGCCGGCTGCAAGCCTTCGGCGATGACCAGATCGACGGCCTCGACGCCAAGGTATTCGAGGTTGGCGCGGGTGGTGTCAAAGTGGCTGTTGTTGGGCACCAGATCGCCCTTTTTGCAGACCGCGGTGAACAGCACTTTCTCGGCGGCGCGCCCCTGGTGCGTTGGCACGAAATGCTGCATGCCGGTGATATTCTGAATCACCGCCTCCAGCCGGTAGAAACTGCGGGCCCCGGCGTAGCTTTCGTCACCCTCCATGATGGCGCCCCATTGCCTTGAGGACATGGCGCCGGTGCCGGAATCGGTCAGCCAGTCGATCAGCACATCTTCGGCGCGCAGCTTGAAGACATTGAGTTTGGCGGCTTCAAGCAAAGCCTCGCGTTCGGCTCGAGTGGTCATTCGAATCGGCTCGACGCTCTTGATGCGAAACGGTTCAATCAGGGTCTTGGGCATGGTGCTCCAGTAAAAGTTGCGGGATAAGGCCAATACTGTTCTGTTAAGCCACCAGAGCCAAAAAATCCGTTCGGGCTGAGCTTGTCGAAGCCTCGTATCCGGGCACCAACCCTTCGACAGGCTCAGGGCGAACGGGCTTAATTGAACAGCATTGGGGGTAAGCGCAAAGTTATCACCGACGAAATGACCGTGGTGTCGGTCATTTCCAACACATTCAAAAAACGGGTGCAGAAGGGACTTTTTATCGAAAATTGTGGAGCCTTAATGATTTGCATCAATTGAACCTGGTTGCGGCGGCCCTATCATTACTTCATGCGTGTTCTGCTTTTCGCCCTCATGATCGCCCTGCTGCCCCTGCGCGGCTGGGCCGGTGACGTGATGGCGACTCAGGCGAACTCCGGGCACTGTTCTGCGATGCAAACCGTAGCTCACAATGCGCATTCCATGGGGGCTAAGGATCAATTTGATACAAATTCCGGAGCCTCTCACGAGAATTGCCTTGACCCTGCCGGTCCGCCCGCGCATGCAAGCGCCGACACGGCCGCACAGCCGGGCGACACGGACGACGGCCAATGCTGCACGCCCAGCGCCTGCCCGATGTACCACACGCTTGCCCTGACGAGCGCAGTGCGCCTGAATGTCGGCGCCACCCAGCCCGCTCTACCATGGCCCGAGGGCGCCATGCAGTTTGCCAGCGCGGTTCCCGCTGTTGGCCTGAAACCACCCATCTCCTGAAGTTCACGCTTCGCCTGTGACACCACCGCTGTCGACGCGGGGTGCTCAGGCTGCTTGCCAGCGCACGCCGGCCGCACCACGGCACTAGCACTATTAAATTAGTAGCTACTTGATCAATATTGACGTGGGCTAGAGCCACTTTTTATTCACAAACTGACAAGATTTCGAAATCGATCCCGCTTAAAGGAAATCATCATGCAAAGACGTTCAATCATCCATGCCGCTGCCGCGCTGCTGGGCGCTGCGGCCGTTACGGCGCCGCTCGCCGGATGGGCCCAAACCAAACCGCTGGTGGAGGTCTGGAAGACCGCCACTTGCGGCTGCTGTCATGAGTGGGTTGCGCACCTGGAGGCCAATGGTTTTCAGGTAAAGACGCACGACATCAGTGACATGGCCAAAGACGCACAGCGGCGCCAGCTCGGCATGGCCGACAAATTTGGCTCCTGCCACACCGCGCTCATCGGCGGCTATGTGCTCGAAGGCCATGTGCCAGCGCGCGAGATCCGCCGGCTCCTCAAAGAGCGCCCCAAAGCGCTGGGCCTGGCCGTGCCTGGCATGACGGTTGGCTCGCCCGGCATGGATGGCCCCGCCTACGCTGGCCGCAAAGACCCTTATGCCGTGTTGCTGGTGCAACGCGACGGCGGCTCCTCTGTGTACCAGTCTTACTGACATCAAAACGCGAATTTATGAACAACACAACCCACTTCACCACCCGGCGCGGCTTCATTGCCGCCAGCGGCTTTGGCGGCGTCAGTCTGTACGGACTGTGGGCCGCCTATGGCGCAGCGCCCGGGCCGCTGACACTGCTCGGGCTTGACGGTGCGCATAGCGAAGCCGAGGCGCCGGGCGCGGCCCAGCCGCACGATGCGCCTGCCGCCGCTGGCGGTCATGGCGGCCATGGAGCGGCAGCCGCTGGCCCAAACTCCGAGGAATTCAGCCGCATGACGGCTGAATTCAGCGAGCGCTACCGCATGCCCGATGGCAGCGTTTACCCGCGTCGGCTCGCCGCTGCGGCGCAAGGCCCAACCGATCCACCCGCCGGTCACGACATGCAAAACATGGCCATGCCAGCCGATCCACACGCCAGTATGCAAGGGATGCAAGGGATGCCGACGGAGCAGCCCGCAGCGCATGCCGAACACGGCGCAGCCGCAATGGCCAGCGCCGACAGCGCGCCCATTGATGTCCTGATGACGGCCGGCAAGTGGTACTACCTGCCCAACGTGCTGCGCCTGGACGCAGGTCAGCCTTACCGCTTTCGGATGATGGCGCTGGACATCACCCATGGCGCGTCAATCCAGTTCGGGAAAGGGGGGCGAATGATGCGCCTGCAGCCCGGAAGACTCACCGAAACCGAGCTCACTTTTCAACGCCCGGGTCGCTACCTGATGAACTGCACCGTCTATTGCGGCGCCGCTCACGACATGATGCAAGCAACGATTGAGGTCGCATAGCCATGACACACACAAGAACTTACACCGAACGCTTCGCAAGCCTGCCGCCAGGCGACCGTCGCCTGCTCAAAAGCATGACCTCGGTGGCGCTGATCGCGCTGGCGCTGGGCGTGCTGGCTGGCCTGGCAACGGCGCTGGTGCGCGGCGGCTTATTGAGCGCCCTTCCCGTCACCGGCTACCGCTTTCTGACCGTGCACGGGGTCAGCATTTTCTTCTACTGGCTGTTCACGGCACAGGCAGCGCTGCTGCTCGGCTTTGCCGCCACTGAACACAGCGGCGCGCTGGCCTGGCGCGGTCTGGCCCGGGCCGGCTTCGCGCTGATGCTGGCGGGCCTGGGTTTGAGCATGGCGGGCTCGCTCACGGGCACGCCGCTGCTTTACAACGGCGCCCCCGAACTGGTGAGCGACAACCCGCGCGACCTGCTGCTCTTCAACCTGGGTTATGTGGCGCTGGCGCTGGGGCTGATAGCGCTGCCGGCGTCGGCCATCGTGACCCTGCTGCGCCCACGCTGGAACGGTGAGCGCACGCACCTGAGCTCCCTGGGGTTCGCCCTGTTTGCCTGGGCCGGGTTCTTGATGGTGACCGGCTTTGCCGCCTTGTACACGTTCGCGCCGGGCGTCTTGTGGGCGCTGGGCGTGGGGCCGTTCCCAGCCAGCCACGGCACGCGCTGGCACATCGTGTTTCACAACATGCATTACCTGCCCCTGATGGCCACCGTGATCCTCTGGTACATGCTGATGCAGGCACTGACCGGGGTCAAGTCGGTGTTCGGCGAACGCTTCTCAAAAATCGTGTTCTCGATGTACCTGATCTTTGTGCCACCGACCTCGCTCTATCACATGTTTCTGGAGCCGGATTTGCCCAAGGTGGTTCAAGTGGGCGGGTCGATACTGTCGCTGTTCGTCAGCGTGCCCACGCTCACGGCGTTTCTGATCATCGTGGCGTCGCTCGAAGTTCACGCGCGCGCCCAGGGAGGCCGTGGCCTGTTCGGCTGGATCCGCCTGCTGCCCTGGCGCCACCCGGCGATGGCGGCGATGGGTGTGGCGGTGCTGAGCATGGGCCTGGGTCTGGTGTTTGCCTTTGTGCTGATTCAGGCGCAACTCGCGCCGCTGCTCTCTGACACCTTCTTTGTGCCGGGCTACTTTCACTTCTTCACTTTGGGTACCGTCAGCATGACGCTGCTGGCGGCGCTGTCGGTCGTGCTGCCGGCCATCGGCGGGCGTCCGCTCTGGCGGCCTGAGGTCTTGCGCTGGATGCCCTGGCTGGCTTTTGCCGGCCTGCTGGTATTCGGTGCGGCTGGCATCACGGCGGGCTACCTGGGCGTGCCGCGCCGGGTGATGGATGTGAGTTACCAGAACCAGGCTCCGGCGCTGTGGCATGGACTGATGACGGCGGTGGCGATTGGCGGAACCATCATGGCGCTGGCACTGACCGCTTTTGCAGCGGGGATTGCTGCGTCCTTGATGCCCGCGCGCAGGATCATCGCTTCATCTGGCGCTTCACCCGCCCCTGCATCAAGCGGCATCCTGACGGTGTCCTGGGGCAGCACTGCGGTGCATCCCGGGTTCAAGGCCTGGGTCGGGCCGATTTCGATCCTGGTGATTGTGATCGCGATGTATGCCTTCTCGGCCGTCGGCTTTGAGCTGATGCAAGCCCTGCCCGTCAGCGCCGCCGGCGGCGCGTCGGGTCACTAACTTATCTGGAGCAAACACATGAACGAAGATTTCTGGCTGATTGTCCCGATCGCCATCGTCTGGGCCATTCTCGGCGTGGCCTACGCCCTGGTGCCCTGGGGCGACATGATTGGCTACGCCTGGGTCTGGGGCTTTGGCTCGCTGCTGTTCCTGGGGCTCAGCGCCCTGCTGCTGTGGCGCAATCCGGGGTCAAAACCCGCACCGGATCGCCCTGGCCGCTAAACTTCTGCATAAAAACGTGCTTCAGCCCACGTCTTATAAGCGCAGACAGCTACTGATTAAATAGCAAATGGGTTCACTCAACGCTTCGGCTTCAACGCACGCCACGCCAGCACGGCGACCAGCGCCCAGAAGCCCAAGCGCAGAGCCAGTGCGCCCACAGTGCGCATCTCATAAGCGCCGCCGCCCATGACATGTACACCAAAAGCCCCCACCACGAGAGCGGTGGCCAGTGCCAGCAAAGCGGCGGCCCACGCGGCCCAGCTTCGGCCCAGCCACAGTCCAATGCCGGCGAGCACATAGGCAAAGCCGGCGAAGAAGTTGAACCACAGCACAAAGCCGACCGCGTTGCCGACGGCAGCGCGCGCCTCGGCCCCGCCGAACAAGGCGCGCCCTCCGCTGAAAATGGTGAGTGCGCCGAAGACGATGGCCACGGCGGCCAGGATTTTGAGAAGTCTGGAGCTGTTCATACGAGCTTCCTTTCATATTGGGAAATCGTTTTCTAGAGGCTCAGGCCCTGACCGGCTTCCTCAATCGTGTGGCCATCACGGATGTGATAAATACGCTTGAAGGTGGGAATGATTTTTTCGTCGTGGGTCACCACGATGATGGCAGTCTGGGCTTGTTGGGCCATCTGGTTGAGGATGCGCATCACGGCCAGGGCGCGCTCGCTGTCCAGCGGGGCGGTGGGCTCGTCGGCCAGAATCACCGGCGGGCGATTCGCCAGTGCCCGGGCGATGGAGACGCGCTGCTGCTCGCCACCTGACAGTTGCGAGGGCTCGGCTTTCGCGCGGTGGGCCACGTCCAGCGCGTGCAGCAGTTCCAGCGCCCGCGCTCTGGCCTGGGCGTTGGGCACACCGGCCAGCATGGGCAGCAGGGCGACGTTGTCGGTCACGTCCAGAAAAGGGATCAGATAGGGTGCCTGAAACACAAAGCCGATGCGGTCGCGCCGCAGCGCGCGCAGGTCGGATGTGGTCCAGCCGTTGTCATAAATCAGCTCGTTGCCCAGCGTCATGCGGCCTGAGGTGGGCTCGATGATGGCGCCCAGGCATTTGAGCAGCGTGCTTTTACCCGAACCCGAGGGGCCGACCAGCCCCACCACCTCGCCGGGGCCGACGATCATGTTGACGTTCTTGAGCGCCTCGACGGCCGTATCGCCTTGGCCATAAACCTTGCGCAGACCTTCGATGCGGATGCCGTTCGGTGCTGCAGTGCCCGCATTGGTCATGTTTTTCATCCCGCTCACCCGATGGCCTCTGCCGGATCGACCTTTAACGCCACGCGAATGGCCAAGGTGCTGGCCAGCGCGCAAATCAGAATCGTCGCGATCAGTCCGGTCACGGCATCCTGCGTCAGCAGCAGCACAAATTTTGGAAATACCGGCGCCCAAATCGTGGCGGCCACCTTGCCGACGATAAAACCAATCAGCCCCAGGCCCAGCGCCTGCTGCAAGATCATGCTGGCAATCGTGACGTTGCGCGTACCGATGAGTTTGAGCACCGCGATCTCACGGATTTTTCCCAGCGTCATGGTGTAAATGATGAAGGCCACGATGGCCGCGCTGACCACCGCCAGAATCGCCAGGAACATGCCGATCTGTTTGGCTGCGGTGGCGATCAGCTTGTCCACCAAAATGGCTTCCATGCCGGCACGCGTGAACGCCTCCAGGTGCTTCCAGCGGCGAATCGGCTCGGCCACCTGTTCGGCAGTGAAGCCCGGCGCCAGTTGCACCAGCACGGCATTGACGTTGTGGCTGCTGGTTTGCAGCGCCTGCACCGCATCGAGCAGGCCAGGCACGCCGGGGCGGTTGAAGGCCGGGTTGGCAGCGGTGCGGGTGCGGTCGTTGATGATGGCGTCGTTGTCTTTCAAGAACTGCGCTTCCTGCGCGTCTTTCAGTGGAATAAACACCATCGGGTCGCCGCCCGATGACACCATGCGCTGAGTGAGACCGACCACGGTGTAGTCGTGGCGGCGGATGCGGATGCGCTCGCCCAAGGCAAAGCCGGCCTTGACGTCGGCCACCGCTTCGTAGTGGCTGCGCGTGAGCTGACGGCCTGCCACCAGATAGCCCGGTTCGCCCGGCTGGCCGGGTTCCATGCCCACCACCATGGCCCGGGTCTCGTCGCCGCCCTTGCTGTCTTGCACCTGCATGGTGAAGTAGGTCACGTTGGACGCCTGCGCCACGCCAGGCATGCCGCGCAGGCTGCGCACCACGTCGTCTTTCAGGCTGGACGCCTCAGCATACGGCCCCTGGGTGTCTTTTTGCACCACCCACAAGTCGGCGCGGCTGTTGGTGAGCAGCGCTTGCGCATCATCGACCATGCCGCGGTAAACCCCGGCCATGGTCAGCGTCACGCCGATCAGCAAACCCAGCCCCAGGCCAGTGAGAACGAACTTGCCCCAGCTGTGCACAATATCGCGCCCGGCCAGGCTGATCATGGCGTGCTTCCCTGGGTCTCGACCTTGACCAGCGCATCAACCACTTTCAAGTTGCTGCCAGGGCTGAGGGCTTTCTGGCTGTACACCACGATCTTGTCACCTGCCTTCAACCCACTCAGCACCTGCACCTGGCCATCCAGGCTGCGGGCACCCAGCCGCGCGGGCGCGAACACCGGCTTGCCGCCTTCGATCCGCCACACGCCAGCTTCACCCTGGCGATTCTGAATGCTGGCGCTGGGAATCAGCAGCGAAATCGGCGTTTCGGGCAATTGCAGCGTGACTTCGGCCAATTCACCGACTGAAGCACCGGCTCCCGCGGTATCGAAGCCGACCTGCGCCATGCGCTCTTCAGTCACGCTGTCGGCCAGCAGTTCGACACGCGCCACCTGGCCCGCCAGCGGCGCATTCGGGCGTGAACGCAGCACGATGCTGGCTTTCAGGCCTGGCGCGAGCCCGGCGGAACGGCCCTGGTCCACCCGCAAATTGACCCACAAACTGGCCGGGTCAATCAGACGCAACACCGGCTGACCGGCCACCACGGTGCTGCCGGCTTCGGCATCGCGGCTGGTGACCACGCCATCGGCCGGGGCCAGCAGGCGCACGTTGCCGCGTTGCTGCGCCAGGGCGGCGCGCTCGGCCTTCTGGCGGGCCAGGTCCTGGCCGGTGCCATTCAGGTTGGCCTGCGCGGCCTGAAGCGCGGCATCGGCCGAGGCTTTTTCCTGCAAGCGGGCTTCAAGTGCGCTCGCACTGATGAAGTTTTGCGTGGCCAGATCCTGGTTGCGTTTGGCATTGAGGGCGGCCAGCGCGCGCCGTGCCGTGGCGTCCGCCACTTGGGCCTGCGCGGCAGCCTGGGTGCTGCCCGCGCGGGCCAGCGCGGCATCGAGCGCGACGAGGCGCTGGTCCAGATCAACGGGGTCCATTTCGGCCAGCAGTTGCCCGGCCTTCACCGTGTCGCCCACGTCCACCTTCACAGCCAGCACCCGTCCCGCCACGGTAGGGCCGACCATCCAGTTGCGTCGCGACTGCACCGTGCCAATGCCAAAAATGGCGGGGCTGAACTGGCCTTGCCCGACCTTCGTGAGCGTCACGCGCGTGGGGGCCAGCGGGCCAGTGCGCAGGGCCACAAAAGTCAGCCCGCCGACGATCACCAAGGCCAGTGCAGCCAGGGCCACGCGGCGCAAAAGCAGAGGGTTGCGTTTCATGAGCTTTCCTTCAATGGGTCAATCGGGCTGGCCGGCTCGGCACGCTTCACAGCCAGCCCGCGCAAGTAAATCGTGAACACACCCGGTGCCTGCGCGGCCATGGCGACCACATCGCCGCTGATCAGCGCCTGCATCACCAGCCCCTGCACCGAGCCGATGAACAACACCGCTGCGTCCTGCAGGTCGGTGCCCGGCTTCAGCAGGCGCTGATCTCGCGCGCGCTGCAGCAAACCGATCAGCAAGGCCCGGTACTGCTGCAGCAGGCTGCGTACGCTGGCCTTCAGCGCGCTGTCGTGCGCGTGTTGCAACTCCTGAAAAATCACCCGGGGAACGCCCGGGTAGGCCACCACAAAATCCACATGCGCCTTGTACACCGCTTGCAGCGCGGCCAGCGGGCTGGGTGCGGCCAATTCAGCCTCAACGGCGGCGGTATGGAGCCGGGTCATCAGGGTCTCGGTGGTCCATTCCATCACGGCCAGCCAGATCGCCTGCTTGCTGGCAAAGTGCCGGAACACCGCGCCCTGGGTGATGCCCACCGCCTGCGCGAGGTCACCGGTGGTGATGTCGGCGGGGCTGCGCTGGGCCGCCAGCTGCAGGGCTGCTTCCACCAGACCGCCCTGACGGATTTCGGTGGGTTGCCTGGAACGCTTGCCGGATATTTTCATGATTTCACAAGTAATTGATTAATTACTTCAATTGTAAAGCCAATTCCGACTCGCTGGGTTTGAGTCTGACCGTGGTTGTTGTTAATTCAAGAACTTCATCGCTGCATCCCAACAGGAGCGGCCATGCCCCACTATCTATCTAATAGCAATAACGATCAGCGTGTGTCCGCCAGCGAAGCCGCGACGATGCGTTTGAAGGGCAGCAAATGCTCGCCGATGCGCAGCGCCACATGACGCAGCACGCGGGCCGGCGGCGTGTCGTCGGTGTAGAGCCGGGTGATGAGCTGGGTGGCCAGGTACAGCGGACGGGTGGCGCGGCGGTGGGTCTGCTCGTAGCGGTTAAGCAGTTCGGCCGAGGCAATGCTGCGGCCAGCCGCATGCGCCGCCCGCACGTTACTGGCCAAGGCCTCGATGCTGAGCAGGCCGAAGTTGAAACCGTGGGCCGTGACCGGATGCATGCCGACGGCGGCATCGCCGACGCAGGCAAAGCGCTGCGCCACCATGCGGCGCGGATAGACGCCGACCAGCGGATAAGCGTGGCGCGTGCTGGCCAGCGTCATGCGGCCTAGACGCTGGGCAAAACGGCGCGCCATTTCATTGCCGAAGGCTTCAGCGTCAAGCAGCAGCAGCGGATCGATCTCGCGGCTGGGCAGCGTGAGCACCACGGAAGAGCGGTGCGCGCCGCTGATAGCGTCGTCGTTCATGGGCAGCAGGGCCAGGGTCTGGCCGTAGCCAAACCATTCCCAGGCGGCGTGGTGGTGCGCCGCCTCGTGTGTCATCATGCACACCAGCATGCTGCGGCCAAAATCGTGCATTTCGGCGGCAATGCCCATGGCGCGGCGCGTCGTGGAAAAGCGGCTGTCGGCGGCCACCAGTAGTTCGGTGTGCAGCGTGCCGCCACTGGCCAGGCTGACATGCGCGTCCTGCGCGTCAGTGCGCACACCGGCCACCTGTTCGCCCGTGAGCAGGGTGATGTCGTGGTTTGTAAGCTGCGACTCCTGCACCGCTTCAAACGCGGCGCGGCGAATCAGGTGGTTGGACACCAGCCAGCCCAGCTCGTTGTGCGTGCCCAGGCTGTGATTGATCTCCATGGTGAACGGCGATGGGCCATTGAACACGCGCGCATCACGCAATGGCGAAAAGGCGTTCGGATCGAGCGCTTCAATGCGTTGCCACAGGCCCAGCGTGCGCATCAGTTGCGCCGAATGCTGTGACAGGGCAATCTCGCGCCCGTCAAAAGCGGGTTGTTCAATCGCGGCCAGCGCCTGCTGCTCCACCAGCGCCGTGCGCAGGCCGTGCCCCGAGAGGGCACGCGCCAGGCACAGCCCGGCCGGGCCAGCGCCCGAGATGAGGATGTCAAAGTTCATGCAGCAGAGGTTAGCGACGCGGGGCCAGGCGCGTGTTGATGTGGGTCAAAACCCTGCGGGAAGCGGCACTGGGCTATTCCGTGCGCCGCGTCGCATGGTAGGCGCGGGCGCCGGCGGCTTCTTCATCGGTTTGCTGCGTTTTGCGTGGCCGGTCGCTGTGCGACACGTTGTAGCCATCGGCGACATAGCCGGGGCCTTTCATTACCATCACGATGATGCAGCCGATGCCGACCGTGACCACCATGGTCCAGTGAAAAATAAGCACGCCCCAGGCAATGTAGTCAGCCATTTGCAGCCAGCGCGCCTGCACCGCGCCGGCCTCGGCGTCAACCAGCAGATGCACCAGGCCCAGGCCGAGCAAGGGCAGCGCGGTGCCCAGCAAGGCGATCAGCGGCAGCTTGCGCCACAGCGTCCATTCCAGGCCGCTGGCGGCGCGCGTGCTGTGCGGAAGTTTATTTAGCCAGTTCATCGTCGCTCACTACAAGAAGCAACCATTATCTGCAAAAACCTCCATGCGCGTTTGACCAGGGGGCAATCAAAAGAACCCGGTCTGTGCGCCACCACTTTCGTCGCGCTTGACGAACGCGCTCAGGGCGAGCGCATCAATCAGGGCACGGGCATCGTGAGTCAGATACCCTTAAGGTCAGCACTCGCGCAAACGCGCGCGCCTCTTTACGCCCTGTCAATTGGCGCGATAAGTAATCCCATTCGGACCAGCCCCCACCTTGAAGCTTGCCGTGACCTGCTGACTGGCTGTATCAATCGCCGACACGGTTCCGGCCCCGCTGTTGGTCACAAAAGCTGCCTGACCACCGACGACCACGCCATGAGCCCCGGCACCAGTCGTCACGGTAGCCGTCACCTTGCGACTGGCGATATCGATGACCGACACCTTGTCGTCCCAAGCCTTTTCACTTCCCTGATTGGCGACATACATCGTTTTGCCGTCCGGGGTGGCGTAGAGCTGGATTGGATTGCGCGCGACATCAATCTTGCCGATCACCCGGCGCGTTGCTACATCGATGACGGCGACCCGGTTCTCGTCGCGCAGCGAGACATAGACCTGAGACCCATCCGGTGTAAACGCCACCTGCGCCGGTGCCTTGCCGACCGGGATGCGCGCGACCTCCTTCAGCGTTGCAGTGTTCACCACCGAGACGCTGCCATCCTCAAGGTCGGCGACGTACAGCTCACGTCCATCGGGACTGGGGCGAAGGCCATGCGGGCCGGCCCCAACGGCGACCTTGCCAATGACACTACGGCGCGCAAGATCAAGGACGGTAATGGCGTTTTCCTCGGAGTTGGTCACGAAGGCGCGACGACCGGCGCGGTCGGTGACGACATGCGCGGGATGTTTGCCCGCCGGCAGGGTAGCAAGCGCCTGGTCCAGATGATGAACATCAAAAACCAGCAACTTGCCTTCGTCGTTGCCAGGCTGCATTTTTTGCTTTTCATTCATGCCTTGCATGCCTTGCATCGGGTCACCTTCAGCCGCCATTCCAACGATCAGCAGGGTGGCGCCGTCCGGCGTGATCTGTACGTTATGCGGCATAACCGATGTTTTGAATGTGCGAACTTCACCAGTCGCCAAGGCAATTTCACTAATCGATGGGCCGCGCTCGTTAGCGGAATAGATAAAGCCGCTCAGGGCCTCGGCGCTGGCAACGCCCTGGGCAATCATCAAGGTCAGCGCACCGGCGCAGACAATCGTTTTCTTGATAAGCTGGCTCATGTTTCGTCCTGTATATTGGTATTTCAATGGCACCTTGCCCGGTATGGCAGCAGGACCGTTGGCCCGCTTTGATACCAAGCTGGCCGCAGTGTAGAAATTCGGGGCTGTCGGAGGCATGACGGTCCAATGACTTTCATGTCATGTTCACGCCGTCCGGGTAGCAGGGATCAAGGCGTAAGTCGCCCCGCATCCGGCGGTGATCACTTGGTTGATTCGGCATTGCCAACGACGAGCGCAGTATCCAACGCCTGATACCGCGACCGGACGACAAGACTGGTTGTACATGGTTTTGACCAAGGCCGCTTGGGGCGATTGACAATCTCCAGGGAGGTCCCACTTCAGAAAAACCACTGCAGCTGCGTGAAAACCATGTCCTTCAAGGCGCCGTACTCGCTGCCGGCCCGGCCGCGGAACAGCTGCACGCCCACTGTTGCATCGAGGTTGGCCTTAATCGAGTAGGTCAGGCTTGGCGAGAGGTAGTGGCTGTTGTCGCCCAAGTTGGCCACCAAGTTGACGCTGGCCTTCAGCAATGGCGTGATCTCGTAGTCAGCATGGGCAGCGGCATAGCGCCGTCCGACGTTCTGCAACCGGCCGGCAAACAGCGCGGCGAAGTCATAGCCCATCGGGTCGCTCGCGCCGGAGCCGTCGCGGTACAACTCGCCGCTCAAGTTGAGTGTGTTGGTGAAAGCGTAGTCCAGGCCGATCAGCACCCGCGTGTAATCAGGTCCCGCAGAGCGGCGGGTGCGCGTCAGTTCCGCGCGAACACCGGCCTGGCCGATCTGCCCCGCCAGGTCGACGCCGATGACGTTCTCTCGCTGAAAGCGCCCGGCCACGACCGAGTAATCGACGCCGCGATAGTTGCCGTGCCACAGCGCCGCCACGCTCGATCGACTGGCATCGTGCTGCGGTGCGTAGACGGCGCTCACGCGCGATAGTGCATCAACCTTGTGTTCCACCAGCAGCGCGTCGACGCCGACCCGTTCGCCTCGCTCCAGCGTGATCGGGCTGAAGGGGTTGAGGATGTCCAGCGGGCTGAAGAAGCGCCCGGTGCCCCAAGCGATGCGCTGGCGCCCGATGCGCACGTCGGTTGCGCCCTGCGTCCAGGTCAGCGCAGCGCGGTACAGACGGTGCTGCCCGTAGTAGCCGCTTTGGTCTGCGTACGCCGCCTGCGCTTTCCAGTAGGTGTCAGCTGGCAGGTTCTTCTGCAGCCGGAACTGCCCTGTGTCCAAATAGCTGCCCAGCAGGATCTCGTTATCGTATTGCAGGTCGAGTGCGAGGTTGTCGGCGGGCTTGCCTTCGATTTTCAGGCGCAACCGGTTCAGGTCCGCAGTGTAGTGCTGGCCGGCGGGAAACACGGTTTCCGATTGCGTCAACAGGTTCTTGTAGTAGCCCGAGAACTTCCACACCTGCGGCGCAGAATCTGCATCGTCTGCCGCCAGCGCGCACAGCGGCAACAGCGCGAGCAAGACCAGGGCCGCCAAGCTACCCATGGCGGATTGCCTTGGATGGGTCGAGCGTCGCGGCGCGCATCGCGGGGAGCAACGAAACCAGCACGCTGGCCAGGAACAGCGCTACGCCGGGCAGGACAATGCTGCCCAGCACGATCCTGGGATAGGTGATGCCGGTCAGGCCCGGGATGGCGCTGTAGTCCTTGAAGAAGATCGACAAATCGAGCCCCTTGCGTCCGAGATAGGACACGAGCGCCATGCCCAGGCCATAGCCGACCACCGAAGCGATAGCCATCAGCGCGACGGTCTCATAAACGACCATGCGCACGATCGCCGGCGGCGGCGTGCCCAGCGCCATCATGACGCCGAATTCGCGCGTGCGCTCCGAGACCGCCATAAACACCGTGTTCATTACCGCCAGCGCCACGACGAGGAGGAAGACGCCGAGCACGATGGCACGGATGCTGCGAATCAGCCCCACCATCCCAGCGACCTGCGGCAACATGTCCGGCCAAGGCACGAAGGACAGGCCGGACGAGGAAATCGTCGCGCGCAACTGCGCCAGCGTGCCGCCCAGTTGCTCGCGCTCGGCCAGCCGCAGATTGACCGTGGACACCCGGTCGCCCAACGCGAGTAGTGACTGCGCGGCCGGCAGTGTAATGAAGGCCATCGCACTATCGAACGAACTGCTCTCGGTGGCGAAGATGCCGCGGATGCGGTAGGCGGCCGTCCCCAGTTCGCCGTTGGCCGCTGGCGCCATCACAATGACCTTCTCGCCCATCCGCAAGCCCAGTTTTTCGGCCAGCTTGCGCCCCAGCACGATGTCGCGATCCTGGCCCTCCTCCAAAGCCGCGCCCTGGACGATGGCGCGATGGATGAAGGTAAGCTTGCGCTCAGCGACGGGGTCGACGCCGTACAGCATGATGCCCTCGGACTTGCTCGCGCTGCTAGCCAGCGCCTGGGTCTGCACACGCGGCGCAGCCGCTTCAACGTTGGGGGCCCGGCGCAACGATTCGAGCAGCGCCCGTGGATCATCAAGGGCCAGTTCGGGCGCCAGGTCGCGCCGAAAGCCTGCGCGCTCGACCTGCACATGGCCGGTGACATAGCGTGTTGCGTTGTCGATGATCTGTTCACCGAAGCCGTCGAAGTAGCCATACATGAACACATAGGCAATGATCGAGAAGGCGGCGCCGCTGGCCGTGATGGCGCTGCGCCGCCGGTTGCGCATCAGGTTGCGCGCGGCAATCAGCATGAATACTGGCCAGCGGGCAGGGCTGCCGTTGCGGGCCGTGCCACGGGTGCCGACCATGCCGCCCACACCGCGAATGGCAGCCACCGGGTCGAGCCGGGCGGCCTTGACGGCCGGGTACAGCGCGACCAGTGCGGCGATGCCGAACACCAGCACCGAGATCATCGCGCTGCGTTCCGGCCGCACAACCGGAAAGACGATGTCCGCCAGCCCCGGCATCGTGCGCAGACCCGCTTCAAAGGCACTGAGGTTGATACCCACTTTGCCAAGAGTCGCCGTGGCGGCCAACCCGACCGCGTTGCCGAGGAACAGCCCGAACGCACCGAGCAACAATGCCTCGTAAAGCACCAGGCGCAGCAGCCGCGACTGGCTGGTGCCCACCGCCAGCATGATGCCGAATTCGCGCGTGCGTTCCAGCACCGCCATCAGCACCGGATTGGCGACACCGGCGGCCACCACCACAAAGAAGATGAGCAGTACGACGTAGCCCATCACCTCGTGGTAACGCACGCTCACGGCCACCATGGGCAGCAGGATCGGCCAGCCGACCACCTCGTAGCGCTCGCCGAGCCGCCGCGACAGGCTCGCCTGGGCGGCAGCGAGTGCGCCGCGGTCGCGCAGCCGCAAGGCGACCGCCGTCGCGCCGCCTGGCGCGGCAAGAAATTCGCGTACCACCGCGAGCGGGGCCACAGCCAGATAGCCGTCGAGTTCGTCGATCTGCGTGCGGAACACGCCGCGCACCGGCAGCCGGCTGCTGGCCACCGAGCCGTCGTAGGCCTGGCCGACCAGCACGATCTCCCCGCCGGCCTTCACGCCCAGCGATTCGGCCAGCCTCTCGCCGATCAACACGCCGCCGGCGGGGCCGCCATCGAGGGCCGAGCCGTCGATCACCGCCTTGAACAGATCGGTGACGCGTGGCTCGCTCGCGGGGTCGATGCCGACCACCATCACGCCGCGCGACTTGTCGCCGCGGCTGGCCAGCGCCTTGCCTTCCAGGCGCAGGCTGGCGGCGACCACTGCCGGGTCGCCACGCACCGCGTCGAGCAGCGGCGCCGCGTCAGCAATCGTCAGGTCCAGGCTCGGGTCGCCGTGGTAGCCCTTCAGGTGCACCTGCACGTCGCCGGCGAAGTAGCGCGTGGTGTTCTCCACCATCTGCCGGTTCATGCCGTCGATGAAGCCCCACAGAAAAGTGAGCGCCGCCAGGCCCACCGCGATCGACGCAATGGTGATCAGCGAGCGCCGCCGGTTGCGCAGCACGTTGCGCCAGGCCAGCGTCCACAGAATCACAACTGTCTTCTTTCATCGGATTCGACACGGCCGTCGCGCAGGCGGATCACACGGTGCGCGCGCTCCACCACCATCGGGTCGTGCGTCGAGAACACGAAGGTCACGCCTTTGTCTTCGTTCAGGCGCCGCATCAGGTCCATCAGCGCAGCGCCAGCCTTGGAGTCTAGGTTGGCCGTCGGCTCATCGGGCAGCACGATGATGGGCTCGGCGGCGATCGCGCGCGCCACCGCCACCCGTTGTTGCTGGCCGCCCGATAGCTCGTTGGGCCGGCGATGCTCCATGCCTTCCAGGCCCAGTTCCTTCAGTAGCGTGGTCGCGCGCTCACGCCGCTGCGCCTCGGCGACGCCTTGCAGCAGCATCACGAACTCGACGTTCTCCAGCGCCGACAGCACCGGGATCAGGTTGAACTCCTGGAACACGAAACCGATCTTGTGCAGTCGCACCGCGGACAATTGTGCGCGGCTCATGCGTCCGATCTCGATGCCGTCGACCTCGATACGCCCCTCGGTGGGGGTATCCAGGCCACCGATCAGGTTCAGCAGTGTGGTCTTGCCCGAGCCCGACGGACCGACCAGCACCGCAAAATCGCCCTTGCGGATTTCCAGGTCGATCTGCGTCAAGGCGTTCACCGCCACGCTGCCCTGGCGGTAGACGCGGCTGACGCCCTGCAGCTTGACAGCAGTGCTCATGGTTTCTGCAGATTGCGCTGGCTGAAGATCTCGGCGGCGATCGGCTGGTCGTAGACCGCGTTCTTCAGCACGATGGCGGTCACGTTCTCCGGCTTGCCCTGGGGTCGCATCTCCCAGCGCGTGGGCACCCGGCGGCCACCCACGCTGCGCACGTCCGAGAAACTCATCGTGCGCACGAGTCCGCCGCGCTCGTCGTAGAACTCCTGCTTCAGCGGGACGAAGTCGTCCTGCCTGACCCAATAGACGATGCGGCCCCAGACCACCGCCGCTTCGGGCTTGGCGATGGCTTCGACCTGGTAAGCCGCCTGGCCCTCGATGGTGACCTTGGCCAGCACCTTGTGCGTGTAGTCGTCCAGGATGCTGCTTTCCTTGACCAGATCGTCGTTGGTGAAGTCCGAGCCCATCCAGGGCTGCAGCATCATCGACGGCGGGATCTTGATGACGCGCTCGACATTGGGCAGGTAGTTCCACATCTCGTTGCCCAGGCGCAGCGATCCGATGCCCGCCTCCTTGGCCGGCGACAAGATGCGCACGAACGAGCGCCTGGGCCGTTCGATCCACACCCGAAGCCCGAGGGTGCGCTGCCAGCGCGCCGTGCTGATCGTCATCTCGTAGTCGCCCTGCACGGTTGTGCCCCACAGCAGCCGCTCGACCCGGTCGAGGATTTCGCGCCCGCCCGGCTCCTGCGCCGCCGCCGCCCAGCTCATCAGCATAAGCAACAACACGGCATATCGGGGAAATCGATTTGTGTTCATTCGCAAACTCCTTCGTGGTAATTCAGTGGTTGCGCCCTTTCGATCAGCATGGCATCCAACCAATTGACGATGATCCTCAGGGCCAGGCCGTAGTTGCCCGCCTGGCAGTGGTTTTGCGCACTCTCCTCTCGCGTGAACAGCCGGGCGGTGACGGAGCGCGCGTTCGCGAGTATGCGAATCTGCTGGTGCCACTGCTGTACCGGCACATAGTGGTCTTCACTTCCGCCCAACAGCGGAGCATCCTGTCGAACCGAAGCCGAGACGTCCGCCGTCTGGAACTGTTCAACGCACCGAAGGAATTCGAACGCCGAGCGGCTGCCGGTCACGTGCATTCCTTCCTGGACGCCCCACTCCACGACCGGACTTGTCCGTGCGACTCGGGCCACCATCCGGTTCACGATCCCGCTCGCGCCGAGCTGCAGCAAGCCTTTGAGCAATCTGCGCAGTAGCGGGTGGGTCTGTCGCAGAACGACATCTGAAAAATCCGTAAGAATGTCGAAGGCAATCACCTCATAGCCGGCATCCCGCATTTCGTCCAGCATCTCGGGTTCGCCCACCCAGCCGAACCAGCGGTTCATCTGGAAATTCAGGCTCGTGTCCGGGTGCAGGCTGCGGTAGCCGACAGGAAATGCCATTGGCGGCATTCCCGTGCACGGCTGTTCAGTTGCGCCGCTCAAGTACATAACATGCGATGCCCGTGAGCCAAAGAACGGCGGGCGCCAGGAGCACCCACTTGAAGTTCGAATCGATGGCGAAATTAGTCCAGCTCATGATCACGACAGTCGCCAGGCCAGCCAGAAAAAGGACGATGCCACTGCCTTCGCGCCGCGCCGAGACCGCAATGGCTGCCAGGTACACGGTCAATATGCCCGCGGCTGCCATGAAGCCGCCCATGACAACAAAGACATGGCGCAGCCAGCGTTCCAGTCCAGGCAGCGCGGCCTGGATCTGCGGCAAGCTACTTCCCATGAAGCGCAGGTCTTCAGGCAGCAGCGCGGGCCGCAACAGTGCGAAGTACAGCCCAAGCCCGATCAGCCAGACCCCGCAGGCCAGGAAGATCAGCGCGGACATGCGTAGCCGAGACTTCCCGCCAGTCAGTACTGCATCAAGACTCATAGTGCTCAGGGTTGCCAGCGAAAGCTACGGGGCGCCGTTTCTCCCGGCCGAGCTATCTTCAACTCGATGGCCGCAGGCCGTGGCGACGGGACCTCGAAGGCCAGCACACCTTCACGGTGGTGACCTCCCGGGCCCGCGCCGGTCCAGCTCGTGGGCTTGAGCGTGCGTCCGTCGTCGGTCGCGAGGACTGCGATTTGAGTCAGGTCGTCGCTCAGCTCGGCGCTGTGCGTGTCGAACACGACGCTGAATTCCCAGCGGTCGTCGGCAGGCCCCATCGCCTTCGGTGTGACCTTGACGGTAACTCCGCGATCACTCGACGACTGCGTGCCTGCTGCGGTCGGACTGGCCTGAGCCATCGCCGTCAATGGGGTAGCCACCAGCAAGAATGAAACCGCCATTGCCCATCTCGCGAACAATCTGCGTGAACCCATCACATACCTTCTTTCGTCAATCATGGTCTTCTCCTTTCGCTCGAGCTACAGAACAAGCGGTTTGTCAGACAACTCGTTGGGACTGGCGCCTGACGCGGGGAAATGCTGCACCAGATGCTGCGTCACCGCCTGAATGCCGCCGACCATGCCGCCTTCGTAGTTCCCGTGTTTGAAGGCAGTCTCCATCTGGCGGCAAATGTTTCCCCATTTCCGCGCGCCTACCTTTGAGTGAAGCCCGCGATCAGCAACGACCTCCACGGCCCGATCGGCCAGCAAGAGGTAAATCAGCAGGCCGTTGTTGTGTTCGGTGTCCCACACGCGCTGTTGCGCAAAGACTTCGATCGCCCGTTCTCTGGCCGACTGGCCCTTGAACAGCGGCCAGCCGTCGAGCGCGCCCTCGACCATGAAACGGATTTCTCCGGCATGGCTGGTCTCGCTGGCCTGGATCGCTTTCTCGATCGCGTTCAATGCGCTGCGGGGGAAAGCGCGCCTGAGCTGCTGGCGAGTCACCAGCAAGTGCTTGACGATGCGTTTGATATTCATGATTACCACCTCCCCGACGCGCCGCCGCCACCGAAACCACCGCCGCCGCCCCTGAAGCCGCCACCGCCAAAACCGCCCCGGCCACCGCCGCCGTAGTAACCGCCGTGTCCATGCCCGCCCATGCCGACGCCCAGCAAGGTGACGAACAAGCCAATCACGCCAGCGACCAACGCAATCGACAGGGCGGCAGCCATGAACCACGCAATCACTGCCACCGCGCCGCCGGTGACGAGCGCGCCGGGCACTCTGCCCAACGCGGCGCGCAGCACGCCACCCATCGCGAGGGCGAGAATGAAGAGGATGGGGGCATACTGCCGAACATCTCCGGTACCCCCGGTGGGTTTGTTACTCGGTTTCGGCAAGGGCTCCCCGTCGATGACGCGGATGATTTGCCCGACACCGGCGGTGATGCCGCCATAAAAGTCCTGGTTCTTGAATCGTGGCAGGATGATCTCGCTGATGATGCGTTTGCTGGTGGCATCGTTGAGCACCCCTTCCAGACCGTATCCAACCTCGATGCGCAGGCTGCGGTCGTCCTTGGCAACGACCAGGATGGCGCCGTCATCAACCTTCTTGCGTCCGAGCTTCCATTGCTCGGCAACCCGCAAGGCGTATTGTTCGATGGCTTCCGGCGACGTTGAAGGAATCATCAACACCGCAAGCTGGCTGCCTTTGCTGGCTTCAAACGCGGTCAAGGTTTGCTCCAGCGAGGCCTTCTGATCTGCAGTGAGCGTGCCGGTCTGGTCGGTGACATGCCCCGTCAAGGGTGGGACCGGCACCTGGGCCGTGGCGAAGAAAGACCAGCCAAGCGCGAATGCAAGCAGTAAGGCTCTGGCCGCCCCGCGCGCCGAACTTCTGGCTGTCACCTGGCTGCTCCCGAAGCATCAACTTTAGGCTTGACCGGCGCGGCGTCAAAACTGACACTCGGCGGCCGGGAAATTTCCTTTCCGTTCTCGACCGTGAAGTTGGGCTTTTGCTGGTAACCGAACACGATCGCCGTCAAATTGGTGGGGAAGGATCGCACCGTCACGTTGTACTCCTGCACCGACTTGATGTAGCGGTTGCGCGCCACCGTGATGCGGTTCTCGGTGCCTTCCAGTTGCGCCTGCAGGTCCCGAAAGCCCTGGTTGGCCCGCAAGCTCGGATAGTTCTCTGAAACCGCCATCAACCTCGACAAGGCACCGCTCAGTTCTCCTTGCGCCTGCTGGAATTTCTGGAACGCCTCGGGGTTGTTGATGAGCTCCGGCGTGGCCTGGATCGAGGTGGCCTTTGAACGCGCTTCAATCACTTTGGTTAGTGTGTCCTGTTCAAACTTCGCCTCGCCTTTGACGGTGCTGACGAGATTGGGAATCAGGTCGGCACGCCGCTGGTATTGGTTGACGACCTCCGACCAGCTCGCCTTGATCTGCTCGTCCGTGGTTTGAAATGTGTTGTAGCCGCAGCCGCTGAGGCTGAGGCTGAGGACCATTAGTGTCAATAGCAAGGCAAGGTATTTGCGCATGTCGATTTCTCCGTTGAAGTGATAATGATAAAAGGGTGATGGCGTGGTGTTGTTCAGTGCAGTTTCGATGCTCATGGATGTCTCCTCTATCGCCGGCTGGCGGGTCCGTTCCGGCTTGGTTCGACGGATCCCTGCGATCCGCTGGTCGTGCGCGCCGTGACGGCACCGACCAGGGAATACTTGAGTCCCTTGCCGAGTAGCAGAGCGCCAAACACTTCGGGCCACGGCAAGCCCAGCAGCGCCGCGAGGATTAGCGCCGGTGTCTGGGCGAACGGAGATGCGGCAATCGCTGCCAGCGTGGCAAAGCCGTAACTCGATACCCAACTCACCAGGTAGTGCCAATGCCTGGAGGCCGCCAATTGCGGCAGGCGTTCGTTGATCCAGGCGCTGCCGAAGTGGCCCAGTAAGTGCGTGAAAAGCGCACCCGCCAAGGCGCTGCCGAGCACCGTCCAAATCACGACGGAACGCCAGCGGCGCGGATTCAGCGCCACCAACGCCATCAGCATGGGGCCCACCGGAACCGTGAGGCTCAAGGTGGCTGCGGCGGACAGTACCGCCGTGAGTGGTGGAAACCACCAGCGGTCAGCATAGGGGAACAGTCGCCCGACCCAGCGGCGAATGCCCAGGTTGTGCCCGAACTCGAGCACTTGAGTGATCAGCCGCATGACACCTTGTTCAACTGCAGGTCCATTACTGAACTCCTTCAATATCGCTTTGGCTACCCTTGTCAGCCAGGCCAGCAGCTTGGCGGGCGGATTCGGCAGGCACGACCGACCACCAGAGCGGACGGACCAGCAGGAGCATCAGCATCGCGACCAGGGGTACGGTCAGCCAGCCGAAGCTGCGCTGTGCAAGGGCACCGAAAAGCCATCCGCCGGCGGCCGATCCGAACGCCTGGCCGAGGCCGGCGGCCGCCGCCAGGCCACCCATGGTAGTGCCAAGCTTCTGTCGCGTGGTGCCTGCGGCCAGGTAGGTGATGACCGGCAGCACCAGACCGGTGCCGGCCGAGGTCAGGCTGACACCCAGGTACATCCAGGCGTCGGAGCGATGCCCAGCCATTACCGTCAGTCCGACCATCGCCAGGATCAACCCTGCGCTCATGAGATTGCACGGCGAAATCTTCTCCAGCAGCGCCGTGAAGAAGAGCAGCGCGTTGATGGCCAGCATCACGATGCTGCACTCGGCGAACATCAGCGCCACCTGGCGCAAGGACAAATTGGCGTGCTGCTGCCCCTGCAGCACGATACCCAACTCGAAGCCCGCCAGCACGAACAGCAACGCGCCATTGAGCCACCACAGCGCGGTGGTGTGGCCTTGGGTGGAGGTCAGTGGATTGTTTTGGGCTTCCGCGTCAGGAGCGCGTGACGTGGGCAGCGTCACCGCCAGCCCCAGCATCATCACCGCGCCGAGCAGCGCAGACATTACGAGTACGACCCGTACCGAGAACGCGGAGGAAGCCGCTCCTTCGCCCGCCCATGATCCGACTCCATCGGCCACTGCGCTCAATGCGGGGCCGAACAGGAAGCCAAGCAGCGACATGGCGCTCAGCCAGGCGAAGCGCCGCGCGCGCTGTTTCGTAGGGGTGTATTGAGCGACCAGTGCTGAAACGACAGGAACGACCGCTGCGACGAAAAAGCCGGTTATCCCGCGCAGCGCGTAGATTCCCCACAGACTGGCAAATGCCGGGCCGAGCAGGAGAAGCAGACTGGCGACGTAGCCGACGAGCCCGATGAGCAGGACTCGTCCGGGTCCGGTGCGATCCGCGACGACTCCCCACCAAGGAGCGCCAACCAGCACACCGGCAGCGTACACACTAGCGATCAAGCCGACATGACGAGTGACCTCGGTGGCGGTCCCGTCGGGCATCATCGAGTTCAGCCAGGCTGGCAGCAGGGGCAATAGGGCCCCATAACCAGCCCAGACAACAAAAACAGCCCCGGCCAGCCACATCAATTGCACTGGCCGCAGTCCGGCAGTCTCAGCCGACAACCTGGCGCGGGGTATGGGGGCCGTCATTGGAATCGCGGCCCGGTGCGTTCGGCCCGGCGCACGACAAAGTGCAGATAGACGACCGCGCTCAACAGCGCGGCGAAGAAGCACCACACCGAAATGAACCAGGTCGTATAGAAGAAGTAGGCCGTGGCAAAGGACAGCAGCGCCAGCACGCCGAAGACCTTCACCGTTCGATGCGTTGACAGCAGCAGGCTGACGGTGGTTGACAGCAGGTACAGCGTCATCGCCACCGCAGCAAAGAAATGCGGCGAGACGTACTCGATGTGCTGGCCGGTCGGCCGCGAGACAACCGGAAAGGCGACCAAGACGTACAGCAGGTACGCGCCCACTGCGACGCCAGCGGCGACAAACACCAACAGCGCTTGCCGTCGCCACCCCCGCGGCTCCATCAGCAGCACCGCCACGGGAATATAGATCGGCCACAGCACATGTGAAAAGAAAGAGTACACATGCGTCATCACCGTGTTGAGCAGCGGCGCCTGATAGCTAAAAGTCAGCCAGATCACGCCTTCGGTCAATTGCTGAGCCGCGAACAGCAGCGGGATCGCGGCGAACGGCAGTTCGCGCGTATAGCGCGCCGACTTCAGCGTCAGCGTGCCAAGCCCGAGCAGAAAGGCGCCCGCCGAGAAGCTGGCGGTGGCGGAAAAGCACATTCAGATCGCTCCTTCCAGGCGGCCCGCGCGGTCAGTATAGAGATCGCGACGCGACAGCGGTACTGGCCATTCGCCCCGGTTGGGCTTGGACGCGAGGATCTGGTAAATGCCCGTGCTGCCGGCCTCGAACTCCAGCGCGCAGGCAGCCATATACAGCCGCCAGACGCGATAAGTTGGCTCGTCGACCTCGCGCAACGCTGCCTCACGGTTGGCCTCCAGCCGCTGCACCCAATGCCGCAGCGTCAGCGCGTAGTGCGGGCGCAGGCCCTCGACGTCGTGGATCTCGAAGCCGGCGCGCTCCATGCCGAGCTGAATGTTGCTTATGCAATCGAGTTCGGCGTCCGGGAAGACGTAGCGGTTGATGAACTCGGTGGCCACCGTCTTGTTCCAGCCCTCCTCGTCGTGGGTGATGCCGTGATTGAGGAACAGTCCGCCTCGACGCAACACGCGCATGACGGTCGCCAGATAGGTCGGCAGCTTGGCCAGGCCCACATGCTCGAACATGCCGACGCTCGACACCTTGTCGTAAACGCCTTCGCCGACAAGATCACGGTAGTCGCGCAGTTCCACGGTCACCTGATCCTGCAAGCCTTCGGCCTGGATGCGCTGCCGGGCGTACTCGAGCTGCTGGTAGCTCAGCGTGATGCCGTGGGCCCGCACCCCGTGATGCCTGGCCGCCCAACATACCAGCGCGCCCCAGCCACAGCCAATATCGAGCAACCGCTCGCCGGGCTGCAGCCGAAGCTTGCGGCAGATGTGCGCCAGCTTGTTGCGCTGCGCCTGATCCAGCGATTCGTCGGCGCTGGTGAAATAGGCGCAGGAGTACACACGCTCCGCGTCGAGCCACAGGCGATAGAACTCGTTGGAGACGTCGTAATGAAACGAGATCGCGGCACGGTCGCTGTCTTTCGAGTGGCGATGGAAAAAATGGCGTGCGATGCGGGAGGCCATGGTGGGCCCCGGCTTGAAGTTGGCATCCGTCCTGGCGGGCATGCGCCAGGCGTCGCGCAACAGGGCCTGCTTGTCGCGCCAGGTCAGAGACAGGCGCTCGAAGTGAGTCTTCAATGAGAGTGCGCGGTACAGATCACCCTCCACGTCGAGCGCACCGCGGAAGTAGGCATCGGCCAGCAGCAGCGGATCGCGCTCGAACACCAGCCGGCGCAGCAGGGCCGGATCGCGCACCACCAGCGTAAAGACTGGCGCCTCGTCGCCGAGTACATACAGCGTGCCGTTCCAGAGCCGCAACGCAGCCAATCCATCGTAGCCGCGCATCAAGCGCTCGAAGATGCGAATGGCCGGTTGCCGGGCTGTGGCAGGATTGCGCGCGCTGTCCGGCGAGGTGTCGCTGTACATATCAGCCGCCAGGCAATTTTTTAAGGTGTTCGCGAAAAGTGGTCTCGTCGAGACCGCCGGTGTACTCCAGCTTGCCGTTGATCACGATGCCGGGAGCCGACAGCACGCGATACTGTTGCAGGATCTCCGGGTGCTGCGTCACGTCAACGTACTCCACCTTCAGCTCCGGAAAATCCGGCTGCACCTTCTCGATCACCTTCTTCGCCTTGGCGCATTGGGCACAATTGGGAACGGTGATAAAGAGTACGTCGATCATGTCCGCTCCTCCAGCCGGTAGCCCAGCCCTTCGAGCGCCTGATTCATCTGCGCCGGGCCGACCTTGGCATCGTCGTACTCGATCTCCGCGCTGCGTGCGTCGTAGTCCGCGCGCGCCGATTTCACGCCCTTCAGGTTCTTGAGGATCATGCCGGTGGAAACGGCGCACGAACCGCAGTGCATGCCCTCGACTCGGAACACCTTTTTCACGATGGTCATTTCGTTCCTCCTAAAAAGTTGCCAAAAGATAGCCAAAAAAGATCCCGGCCAGAAACACGAATAGCACGCCGAGCACGAGGCTCTTTCTATCCACCTCGATTTTCATGCGCCCTCCCATCGCCTCAATGACTCACCGTCCCGCTGGTTTGGGTTTCGGTCCGCCGGCAGGCCAGGTATAAGGAACCATTTGCTCAGTGCCGCCGATGTTGAGCCTAATCAACACCGTGACAGGAACGTCGGCGGGGATCGCTGCGGCGCCTTCCAAACGGTCCTCCACCACCTGCAACTGCACCTGCTGGGCTCTTTTACCCTTCACCCGCAGATTGGCCGTGCCGGTGGCCCCCTGGATACTGACGGGTTTGTCGAGATGGTCGGCCACAAAGACTTGCACCCGGTCCGGCTTCAGTACCAGTTCCACGTCGTAAGCACCCGCCGCGGCAAGCACGCCGCCGTGAAGCGGGATGAGTTTGGACAGATCCGATTCCGAGTGCGCCCAGACCAGACCGCTCATGGCGATGGCGATGGCGATGGCAAAAGGCAACAGGGTTCTGAATGAAATACGGAACATTTCTATCTCCTTAAATTTATAGTCCTGACTTTCAACGGTACTGCCGCCATTCAATCCTTATCCGTCGTTACATGGCTTTGACACCAAAGGGCATGACCGCCAGTCCCCAGAGGGTGAAAATGATCAGCACCACCACCACCTCTTTGGTGAGTTGCTTGCCATTCTTCCACCAGAACCAGAACAGCGTCCCCAGCATGAGCGCCAGATTCGCCCACGGCGCCCATTCCATCAAAAGTATCTTTTCTTCCTCCATTTCAATGGCCGCCTCGGCGAGCCGTTCTCCGCCTATCCTTTGGGCCAGCATGTTCAATCCTTCATGGAAAAACGAGGCTTCATACCAAAAATGGCTGAAAAGGCCGTTCAGGGTGATAAATGAGGCCAGCGCCACCAACGACCAGCCCACAATCTTGTCAACGGTAATCTTTCTTTTGAGCAAACCCGGCAGGGCATTCACGCCCAGAATTCCCAGAACGGACAAAAAAATCAGCGGCAAGGCACGACCCACACCGTTAATGCCCATCAGCCAGAAGCCGTCCCACAGGCTGCCGGTACTGGCGACATAGACCAGCAGCACATAGGTGATGGGATTAGGGCAACCCACGCCGGCATTGCCCAGAAACAGGCCCAGGAAAAATACCTTCAAGTAATCCGAGCGCTCCTCGATGAACTTTGGCGTACGCGTGTAGGCAGGTAGCGATAAGGAGATCAACTTGAGTTCGGAAAGGCCGAACAGCAGCGCCGCGATACCCGCGATTACGTACATGATGCGGGTGGCCTGGTCCAGCCCCAGATAGTTGCCGAGGACGGCCGTGGCGACCCCATAGAATCCCAAAGTGATGGTCAGTCCCAGACCAAACAGCACGGCCATCATGAGACCCTTGCGGTAACCCTGACCCATGCTCATGGGCACGATGACGAAGGCCAGCGGCAGGGTGCAGGGCAGGAAAATGTTGGACACCCCGCCGGCAAAGGACAGCGTCGCGGTCGCCGCCGTGGCGCCGCCGGTGGCAAGATAAACCAGCGCGATGATGATGATTGACAACAGCGCGAAGGCGCCGCTGACGAAAAACACGCGGGTCCGCTTTTCCGCGTCGGTCAAGAGTATCTCGGTGTTCATGACATCTCCTTTAATTTTCTATCTTCATTTTTCTTGAGTTCGATGGAAGAAAAGCGCGATGCCCGCACCCGTGACCCAAAACGCCTGATGCGCTTCGAACCGTTAAATTGCATCTGGAACTCCTTGTGTCAATAAATGTTCGCGGTGGGCCTCTCAGGGAGTTTCGCGGTGAGGCGACCACGCCGACACAGCGAACTCGATCTCGGTGGCTCGGCTGGGCAGCTTGACGAGGACGCGGAAGCGGTACGGTCCGCTTTTGGCGGTTGAAAACACCTGACCGTAGGTCATCTTGCCGTCGATGCTCATCGGTGTCAGGTACTTCGGAGGCTCATCCATAATCCCGGACTCACTCAGTTGGGCGCGCACCACGGCGTTCTCGATGCGTTTGCCGTCAGCATTGAAGAGGGCAACGACGAGGTGATGGACCTGCCCGCCGTCGGCTGGTACGACGCCGTGCATGTCTTCAAGGGCATGCTTCTCTGACACGACGGCGGCCGGCACGAGACCCCAGTACAGCACCACCCCCTCGCGCTCAAGGCGCGCCTGTGCCAGGACGATCGATGATCCAAGCGCGAGCAGGACGAGTGTGAAGAGAACGACGAGTTTGGAACGGATGAATGACATGGCAGTCTCCTTGGTGATCGGGTTCGGTTACGGCAACAACTGGCGTACACCGGCAGCGATAACCGATGCCAGTGCGATTCGATTTGACGGGTGAGGGATGGTGTCGCAGCTCACAATGTCGGCCACACCCGCGGCGCGAAGATCCTCGAAGGCACGTTGCGCGAATACTGCATGCACAGCTACGCAAACGGGTGCGACAAGACCGGCCCGGCGCAGGTGAGCAACGGTTTCGATCATGGTCCGCGCGGTCGATACGATGTCATCCACAAGTACCGGCGTGTGTGACTGCCAGCGCTCGACATGGGGTACCGAAACTTCAACATCGCGGTCACCGCGGCGGGATTTTGTCAACACGACGAACGGCGCGTCAGCCCGCCGAGCCACGTCGCCCACCCACTGCGCACTTTCTTGGTCAGGCCCGATCAGGAGCGGCTGGGGGACTTGCGATCGAATCCAGCTCGCCACACTATCGGCGGCATGGACGACGCGCGATGGGATGCTATAGACCTGCGACAGATCTGCAATGCGGTGCAGGTGGGGATCAACCGTCACCAACCAGTCAAAATGGCGGGATATCCATGCAGCAAAATGCCGGGCGCTGATTGTCTCGCCCGGTTTGAATTGCGTGTCCTGGCGCATATAGGCCAGGTAGGGCGCCACCAGACCGACCGATAATGCGCCGGCTTCGCGAACCGCGCAGGCTAGCAACAACAGCCCAATCAACTTGTCATCTGGCCGATCAAGCGTGCACACGATGAATACGTGTCGCCCCTGGACCGGCGTCTCGACTCGCACCTGGGACTCTCCATCGGGAAAGCGCCGCACCGTGGCCGCACCGCGTTCAAAATCCAGAGGGGCTGCAAGCTCGTCGCTGAGGCGCTCATTGCCGGGCATGGCGATCACTACCGGCTTCATGGCGTTACTTCGTCGGCCAAGGTCAGAATCGGGTGAGTCGCGAGATAGCGCTTGGCGTAGGCGAGTTCCCCGGGTGCCTGCGCATGCAATGTGAACAAGGGCTCGCCAAACCGTACATGGTCACCCAGCTTCACATGCAGGGCGATCCCGGCGGTGGGAGCGCCAGGCGCCCCGGCGAGTTTGGCAACGCGCGCGAGCCGGCGGCTGTCGATGCCGGAGACATAGCCGGCATGCTCGGCTGTCACCGGATCGTGCAAGGGGGCGACGCCGGGCTCCCGTAATCCACCTTGCGCCTCACAGATAGCCTGAAATTTGGCCCATGCAGCGCCGCTGTCGAGCAGTCGCCAGGCCTCGGATCGGCCAGTACCGGGAATGCTGTGACCGCAGAACTCCAGAAGTTCACCGGCCAGAAACAGCGATCGCATACGCAAATCAATCGGCGCCGCGGCCGCGCCACGCAGCACAGCCAGGACATCATGCGCTTCCAGCGCGGGTCCGACACCGCTTCCTACCGGTTGCGAGCCACGCGTTCGCAAAACCCGCAGCTGCAAGCCGTGCGCGGCCGCCACCTGTTCCAGTAAGATCTGCATGCGATGGGCGTCTTCCTCGCTACGCACCTTGGCGGTTGGACCGACCGGGATGTCGATCAAGGCATGGGTTGCTCCGGCGGCGATCTTCTTCGACAGCACCGATGCGACGAGCTGGGCATCGCTGTCGAGGTCAAGCGGACGTTCGACGCGGATCAGCAGGTCGTCAGCCGGGCTCAGGGTCAGCGCACCGCCCCAGACCAAACAGCCGCCCTCGCGCTCGACGACACGCCGCATTGCAGGCAGGTCGAGATCAACTCGGGTCAGCGTCTCCATCACGTCGGCCGTGCCCGCAGGGGAGGTAATGGCACGCGACGAGGTCTTGGGCATAGTCAGCCCAGCAGCCGCTGCGATTGCGACCACGATCGGTGTCGTGCGGTTGCCCGGCAGGCCTCCAACGCAATGCTTGTCTGCGATGGGCGTACGCCCCCAGTCGATGCGGTCTCCCACGTCAACCATCGCCCGCGTCAAATCGATCGTTTCCTGCAGGTCCATGCGGCCGCCGGCGCAGGCGCTGAGGAAGGCGGCAATATGAAGGTTGGAGTAGCGGCCCGCAGCGACGTCCCCCACGATGGCATTGAGAGCAGGTGCATCGAGCCGGTGGCCGTAAATCTTGGCGCGCATCGCGCTCAGCGAGTCGAGCGTCGGCGCGTGCATCACCGTGACAATATCGCCCGGGGCGGCATCCAACATCCGCCAGGCACTGGTCGACAGGCTGACCTCATCCGCCGCCAGCAGTTCAGAGTCAACCACGTTGATTGTCGCGATGATGCGACGCTCACGCAAGCTTACCTCGACGCGTGTCTGCGCTTCGAAGCCCTCGGCGCGACAGACGTGGCAGTCGCGCCGCATGTAGATCACGCTCTCCTGGAGCGTGTCGATGCCAAGCGGCCGCAGCCGCAGCCCGGCCTCATTCATCGCGCAAGCTCCACGGTCTGTCCCAACCGGGGTACGGTCGCAGACCAGCCGAGTTCGCGCTCGATGCGTTGTCGCAGCGCATCCGCCGGACCCGGCTCGCCATGGTTGAGGTAGATGCCGTGAGGTGCCTTCGGCGCCGTTTTGAGCCACTGGACGATCTGTTGCGCATCGGCATGGGCGGACATGCCGGGCAGTGAGATGACCTCAGCATTCACTGCGACGTTCTCGCCGTGAATGCGGATGCTGCGCTCGCCGGCGACGATCCGTCCGCCGCGTGTGCCGCCGGCCTGGAATCCGGCAAACACGATGGCGTTTCGCCGATCCGGGGCCAACGCCTTCAGGTGATGCAGCACCCGTCCACCGGTGGCCATGCCGCTGGCCGACACGATGACGGCCGGGTAGCGCTGGGCCACCAGTGCGCGTGACTCCTCCACGGTGCGAACCATTTTTGCCACTCGACACATCCCGATGCATTCCTCCAGCGACACCCGGTGCTCCGCGCGGTACCGATGATAGATGTCGGTCATGTCGATTGCCATCGGGCTGTTCAGGAAAATGGGCAGGTCGGGAATTTCCGATCGCTCCTTCAAGCGGTAGATCGCATACAGCAGCGACTGGGCCCGCCCGACAGCAAACGCCGGAATCACCACGACGCCTCCGCGTGCCGCCGTGCGTTTGATCACCTGGCCCAGCAGGAGTTCGGCATCCGGCGCGCCGTGCAGGCGGTCGCCATACGTCGATTCGGAAACGATATAGTCGGCCCGTTCGATTGGTACCGGCGCTCGCATGATGAGATCGTCCGGCCGACCCAAATCGCCAGAAAACAGCACGGTAGTCTGCCCTGCGGTCAATTCAACCGAACTGGCGCCCAGGATATGCCCGGCCGGTCGCAGGCGCAGATGCATGCCGGCGACGCCCTCGGCGTGCTCCTCGAAGGGCAGCGGCTCCAGGCGGTTCAGGGCTTGGACGGCTTCCTCTTCGGTGTACAGCGGCAGGGCTGGCTTGTGCTTGGTGCGCTGGTGGCGGTTAGCGTACTCCGCGTCTTCCTCCTGAAGCCTTCCGCTGTCGGGCAGCAAAACCCCGCAGACCTCGATCGTTGACGGCGTGGCAAACACCGGACCGCGAAACCCCCGTTTGACGAGCAGTGGCACGGCTCCGGAATGATCGAGGTGCGCGTGTGTCAAAACGACGGCATCGAGCTGCTTGGGATCGAAGGGGAATTCCTCCCAGTTCATCGATCGCAAGTTCTTGTAACCCTGGAACAGGCCGCAATCGACGAGCAGCTGTTTCCCTTCGCGGGTGACGAGGGTCTTCGAACCGGTGACGGTGCCGGCGGCGCCAAGGAATGCAAGCTTCATTCGTTTTCCTTTGTCAATAGATGCTTGGGAATCACCGCAGGACCTGCGGGTCGCCCCGTCCCTGCACGCAAGCAAGCTCCGGCTCGGTGAGCCAAGTCGCCGCCGGCACGGCCATCGCCTGTGCCGCAGTGGCAAGGACATGCGCCCAGGTGCAGCGGTTGGCGAACAGCATGCCAAACGTGTCGAGTGTTCCGCCCCGGTTGATGAATCCGAGATGCCAGGTAAGATCGCGGCCTGTGTCGAGGCGCCTCAACACGCCGACTAGCGGCTCGGGGCGCGTGTGCGATACGACGACCCTCGCCGTGCTGTGATCAGGAAATAGGTCCGTGAGTACCGCGTCGGACAGAGTGATTCGGGCCTCCATGTCGTCACGCGGCAACCTCAGGCGTCCCGGCTCCAAGGCAATCACAACGGCATGAGGCACGTTGTGCTCTGTCAACCGGCGTGACGCCCGTAGCACTTCGTTGAGTTGATACGCACCGATTGCGACCAGCATAAGCCGCTCATCGGCGCCTCCGGAGCCCACTATGCGCAGGGCGCTGTCGGCAATGAGCTTGCGCGCCTGCAACCGGTCCAACCGGGTCGGAACCGGGCGCTTGGGGACAACGACCGTCCAGATCTGGCCCTGGGTGTGGTAGCAGGCCTCGAGGCACGCCATCGCTGCATTGGCGTCTGGTGGAAACAACACCCTTGCCCGATCTGAGGGCTCTCCCAGCCACGCCTCGGCGAGCGTGGTGTCCTGATGCGACAGTTCATTCTTGCCGTTCTCCCATGCATGCGAGGTAAGTAGAACAGGCACTGATAACCACCCCGGAGCGCGCCCAACAAGTGCCTGCTGGCGTGCAAAGTTCAGCTCCTGGCGCATCGCGCCGAGCATCTTTACCGCAAAGGCCTCATAACTGACAACGAGGTTCAGACCCGCCTTGTTGGCGAGCGCCGCCGACACGACCGCCTCCTCGTTGAGTGCGGTGATAACAGCACCATCAAGCGCCTCCGGAACGCCCTGCTCAGGACGGGTTGTCCGGTGACGGAAGCGTTCCAGTGTCCGCTCCATCCCATTGCTGCGCAGTTCGTCGGGATTGCCGATACGAACGCGGAGTCCGGGGTTGGATTCCGCGATGGCCAGGAAAGCCTGGTCGAGTGCCTGCATCGGCGACTGTTCGATGGTGGTCGGCGCCGGATCAAGCCAAGGCAAGTCTGCCGTGGCACAGACAACACGGCGGGTCGCGAGCGCGTGGTCACGTTCGCGCGGGCGCTCCTGAGCAGAATGATTGCACAGGGTCCGAATCGACTCCGCCAGGTCCTCCTGGGGTACCCAAAGCTGGTGGATTGCCTGGTTGAAAGCATCGCGCGCCGCCCGGTTCACTGCGGGATTCGCACCAAGCGGCAGGTTATGGGCCAGATTTGTCCCAGCCCCGGGCAAACCGTAGCCCTTGGGGGCCTGGGCGATCGTGTAGTGCAAAGGGGCCGGATAGTGCAGTTCACCTGCTTGAGCCGTTTCCACGCAGGCTGACAGTCTGGCCTCTGCCTCCAGAATGGCCCAAGCGAAAGCCGCGGGGTCCGTGCCATCAATCACCGTCGGGTCGAAGCCGTTCAGGCGCAGGTGCCCGGCGAACCAGTCGACCCCACCGTCCTGCACCATCGAACTGCGCTGCTCAATGCGACGACCGTTCAGCAGCATGATGGGCAAGGCAAGTCCGCAGTCGCTCGCCCGCCACCATCGGGGCGCCCAGTCAGCGCCGCGTTGTTCCTCAAAAGATCCGTCGCTCAAAAAAGCCACCAACGTCTCGTCTGGCAGCGGCATATGGACGTATTGGAGTTCGGCAAAGCCGAGGTAGCCCCCTTCGATCAGCCCGCCTGCCGTATGTGCATTGACGTGGCTGCCCAGGGGCACACCCGGCTCGCCAGCGGGTGAAATGGCGTAGGAATAGAAGTCCGCGCATAGTCGCGACAAGCCTTCTTGCGTTCCATCGTAACGGGTGAATTGTTCAGGGTGAAGGTTGCCAATGAGCACATTGACGGCCTCGATTGCTGCAACACAATGGCCCTGGCCCATGAGCCACGACCGGGTCCGGCCGGTCAGCGCATTCGCGAGCAGGTAGCCAACATAAGCCGGCACCATGTTCAAGGAGCCGCCGGTGTGGCCATCGGGCGCAGCCTTGAAGTCCGATGCTTCCAGCGCCTTGTCGCCCAGATCGACGCGACGTGCGTATGTCATGTGCGTCACCAACCACATAGCTGCGCTGGTGAGCCGGTCCGCGGCTGACAACATTTTCCACGCTTCCGTATTGCTTCGAGTGGGCTCGTGACCCAGCAAATCGGTGACCAGACGCCTTATCCGAAGCTGGGTCTCGTCGTCGTGCTGGACAACGCCGAAACCGCGTGCCCACTGCACGAACAGTGGGTCGTCGCGGCGCCAGGCCCGAGCCTCGGCTGCGATGCGGTGCTGTTCGTGCGTCAAAGATGGTGTCCTCTCGCCGCTGGCATAAGGAAACCGGTCCGTGCCGTCCGGTGGCACGGCGACCTTGGAGTTGAGTTCATATTTCATAGGGAAGCACTTCCGACCTTCGTTACTTGCCGATTTCTTGCCGTATCCCGCTGCCGCCATGTGAGGTGCTCGTAAACACTGCTCCAGTACATGCCGAAAGCGAAGCCGAACAGAAGCTCCTCCATGGGCAAGCCACCCGGCCGCCACGTGAGCAAAGCGTCGAGGTTCCACACGGCATCGATGTATCCCGGCCAGAGCCATTTCAACCCTAACAAAAAGACGGTATACAACGCCAGAAAGACGCCACCGCCGAAAAGTGTGTTGCGCCAGAGGTCCGGCCGGCATAGGAAGGTTGCGGCCGCCCCCGAAAACATCGCCAGGATTCCCGGATAAATTGGATTCCAGCGCAGCACTATCAGGCCGACAAAGACGAAGAACGGACTTGCGAGCGCCAGCAGATGCCAGCGATGGCGTGGCGACGAACGCGCGCTGTGATCCATGCTCCTGAGCGGCACTGACGTCAGTGCGCGATAGCTGGCCACGCCAAGGCCGCCGATCGCGAAGCAGAAGACAAGACTTTCGATATCAAAGCCGGTTCGGTCGGCCAGGTCAAACAGGCTGGGCGGGTTCCAGTACCCGGGGACGAACAGCGGCTCGGTCAGACCGAAGGGCGCGGTCAGCACGCTGGCCCAAAGCATGGGACGGCGCAGTGCGGGCCGGACGATGAACAGCAAGGCCCAAGGCAACATGAATGCCGAGGCCCAGATCAGCCATGTGTAGCGAAAAGACGGATCGTTAGGAGTCACTACGCGGCTCCCAATGAGTTGTTGTTCCGGACGTCTTGTGGAGTGGTCATGTGCGGTGATGACTCGGGCGCGAGGTCTTGGAGTCGGTCGCCATGCGCTGCGCTGTGCCTTCGATCAGGCTGCAGACCAAATGGCCGTCGAGAACGCCGTCGGGGATCCGCTGCCATTCGCGCAGCGCTCGCTTCATGCGCTGGTATAGCGCGGCAATCGCATCCAGCCGTTCGCGCTGTTGATCGATGCGCTCGACCAGCATCCTCCTCGCCTGCGGGCACGGCAGGTCTCCCTGGTCGCTCATTTGCAGCAATTCTCGGACATCGCCAAGCGTGAAACCCAGCCCCACCGCCGCGCGAATGAAGCGCACGCGAGCCACAGTACGTTTGGAGAACGTGCGATAGCCGCTCGGCGTACGGCCCTCCGGTCGAACCAAGCCAACACGAAGGTAATGCCGCAACGTATCGCTGGTCACACCCGCCTCGCTTGCACACTGGATCAATTGCATCGCCATCTCCGTCGCCGGTCCTGAAGCCGTAAAGAACATCCGAGGATTCTCAACCTGGGTGCCGCACACAGGTCAAGCTCCACGATTGGGGTCGAATGTCGGCGCGTGCACAACGTTACGCCCGCAGTGTGCATCGGATCGCTCATGCCGATACTCCCGACGAAACGGACGCGTCGGCTGCCGGCGCATTGCGTGATCGCGCGTTTTGATGCCTGCGAGCCTGGTGCGCTTGAGCATCAACGCACTGATAGCTACGACCGCCGATCCGCCCGACATCGACAGTGCCACGACCTCCGGACTCAACCCCAATGGGTACCACACGCCCGAAGCAAGCAGGAATGCGATTTCGTTGATCCCAACCGCCCACCATAGGTTCTGGTTCATCGTGCGCACCGTTGCATGCGGCAGGGTCATCCTCGTGCGGCATGTACAAGCGCTCGGTCCAACGGTGCCGAGCCACCAACATCAAGTTTTCTACAAATTTGCTCATATCTGTTTCGACGTGCTCCGCACTACCCGCAACGTGAGCCACAACGCCAGGCCGTATCCGATCGCAGCCAGTACCGGCATGCCTGCAAGGCGCGGACCTATGCTGTGCTGCATGAGCAAAGAGGCAGCGATGTAGAGACCGAGGGTAACCAAGGCTAGCGAAATTCTGTTGCTGGCACGGTTAACCTCCTGATGAATCTCGTCCAGCCCGGAATGATGAAACGATAGCGCGATGCCTTCGGTGCGCATGTGATGCATCAATCGGCTCAACCCGTCGGGAAGTTCCTTGAGCGCCAGAAGCGACTCGTATTTGATGCGGGCGGCGAGTTCGTCGAACTCGGGTTGCGTGACTGCCTTCAAGGTGTCGCCCGCTTTGGCGAACAAGCCTTCGAGCAGGTTGAACTCGGGGTCCAGTTTGCGCACGGTGCTCTCCATCAGGAACACGGCGCGCAGCAGCACAAGCAGATGGTGCGGGATACGGACATTCTGCCCTTTGCCCATGCGCGCGATACGCATGAATGCCGCGCCGAACGACCAGTCGCGCAGCGGCATGCGCGCGTAGTCCTGGATTAATTCTTCCAGACCGGAACGAAATACCGCCCGATTCAGCTTGCCGTCCAATATGCCGAGATCCAGATATGCATCGAGCAGCCAGTCGCCGTCCTGCCGCACAAACGCCTGCATGAAAGCGACCAGATTGGCGCGGGTTGCCTGATCGAGGAATCCGATCAGGCCAAAATCGTGCAGACAGATTCTCCCGTCCGGCAAGACAAACAGGTTCCCCGGATGCGGGTCGCCATGAAATACGCCGACGACAAAGAACTGATACACATAGGCGTCAACCAGGTTGCACGCGAGGCGCGGGGCCGTCCGGCAGAAAATCCGGATCGTCGATACGGCGTCCCATGCTCATTTCCTGGACCAGCACCCAGTCCGAGCTCAAGTCTTTCATTACGCCGGGCACGAACACGGTGGCCGAATCGCGAAACACTTCCACGAAGCGTGCGATGTTTGACGCTTCCTGACGAAATGCAATTTCCTTATGGAGATTGCGCGACAATTCATCGATCAACTCCAACGGCGCAAACCGACGAAAACGCGGCAAGGCCAGCAGGACGCTTTTGACGAACCATCGAAGTATGCGTACGTCTTCATCGATCTGGCGTTTGATGCCGGGACGACGCACCTTGACGATGACGGTCCTGCCATCCTTCAGCACCGCATGGTGCACTTGCGCGATCGAACCGGCAGCCAGTGGCTGGGAATCGAATTCGGAAAAAATCTCTGTCAACGGGCGTCCGAACGATTTCTCGATTTCCGCAGTGGCTAGCTCGGCGGAGAACGGACCGACACGGTCCTGCAGCTTCTGCAGCGCGGCGATGTAGTCATCGGGCAGCATTTCGCTGTGGAGGCTGAGCCCTTGTCCCAGCTTGACAAAGGTCGTGCCAAGCGCTTCCAGCGTCGCGGCGAAGCGTTGTGGGGGCGCTATGGCAGGCCGAAGCGTGCGTGCGTGCACAGCCCCCCACCAGGCAAGATAGCCCCAGAGGGCGATATTGATCCGATAAAGGCGGACTAGAACATGCATGGCATTAGCAGCCGTGTCGGTGATGCTCGTGCTCCTCGTGGCGCTCACCTGCCCGGGAGGCGTACTGTGCGGGCGATGCCTCGAATGCGTCGCGATTCTCGCGCGACGCGAAATAGTACACGCGCCCCTGGTACATTGAATTGAGGGCGGTTTCGGGATTGACGATTGCGCCGCTGATGGGATCCTTGGGACCCCTATCCGGATCAGCACGTCTGGCGTCGCCTTCCTGATGCTGGTGAGTCTGCGTGTCGTTACCGAGCGAACGGCCATGTCCCATGCCGCACGCCATGCCACCGCGCCGCATCAACACAAAAATTCCGATAATCAAAACAATCCAGAGCCAGTTTTGCGAGAGCCATTGCATAATAATTTCCTTGAAGTTTTACTTCGTAAAGGCAGCGGCGTAGAGCCACGGTGCGCTGGACATACAAGTGTTCCTGTTTGAAGCGGAGAACATGCAACTCTTGACGGTTCCCCGCCCGACGAGCGCCTGCTCCAGCAGGCCGGTGGCACGAGGCTCATGAAATATCCCTCCTTTCCAGGTCCCTTCCTACCCCAATGACTCGATGGCGAGGGCTACGCCCTGGCCTCCTCCGATGCAGAGCGTCACAAGGCCTCGGCGAATGCTGTCGCGCTTCATGGCGTGCAGCAGCCGCGTGGTCAAGACGGCACCCGTGGCACCGATAGGATGACCATGCGCGATTGCACCGCCTTCTACATTGACGATGTCCTCCGACCATCCGATCTCCCCAATCAGGGCGAGCACGATGGCTGCAAAGGCCTCGTTGACCTCGGCACGTTCCACGTCGCCTGGCTTCCAGCCGGCACGCTCCAGGGCCTGCCGCACCGCTGGCACGGGCCCAAGGCCGAACAGTCCCGGCTCGACCGCACCGACCCCAAAGGCGACCAGGCGCGCCATCGGCTCCAGGCCGTGCTTGTCCGCCCAAGTCGCGTCTGCGACGATCATGGCCGCGGCACCCGAGTTGAGGCCCGGTGCGTTGCCGGCGGTGATCGTGCCGTCCTTGCGAAAGGCAGGTTTCAGTTTGGCCAGGGACTCGATCGTGGTGTCCGGTCGGTTGTGCTCGTCCTTCAAGAAGAGCGATGGACCTTTGCGGCCTGCGAGCTCGATTGCCACGATTTCACTCTCGAACTTGCCCGCCGCCTGCGCCTCGCTGAATCGTGCCTGTGATCGGCAGGCCCAGCGGTCCTGGGCTTCGCGGCTCACCTGAAACTTCGAAACCAGGTCCTCCGTAACCCAGCCTGAATGCTGGTCGGAAAACGCGTCGTTGAGCCCGTCGCGCAGCATGCTGTCGTGGATCTGCGCGTCGCCCATGCGGTAGCCCCAGCGACCTCCAGCCATGAGGTAGGGTGCCTGATCCATGTTCTCCGTGCCGCCCGCGACAGCACACTTCACAAAGCCGAGCATCACGTCCTGCGCCGCGGTGGCGATCGCCTGCGCGCCCGAGCCGCAGACGCGATTGAGCGTCATGGCCGGAACGCCGACCGGAAGCCCGGCCTTTATCGCCGCCTGGCGAGCGGGATTCATCTTTGCGCCCGCCTGTACGACTTGTCCCATGACGAGGGTGCCGACATCGGAGCCACTCAACCCGGCGCGCTCAAGGCTTGCGCGAATCGCGACGGCACCGATATCCGCTGCCGGCGTGTCCTTGAGCGCACCGCCATAGGTGCCGATGGCCGTGCGCACGGCGGCACAAAGCACCACATTCGATTGGATCATGGTCGTTTCTCCTGGGTTTAGTGATTCATTACAACGCTACCGGCTCGTCCGGTAGTTCATTTGCGGATCGGCGGCTGGCAGAAAACTATGTCTTATGCCCGCCGCAGCACGAGTGCTCGGCCGGTGCCGCACCGCTGCTGTACTTCTTCGGGTCAGCGACAAATGATTTGTGGCAGCTCTCCGAGCAGAAGTAATACTCCTGCCCGGCATATTCCGCCTTGGCCGCTGCCTTGCCCGGCTCCACCTTCATCTTGCATACTGGATCGATTGCCATTTTTTTCTCCTTAACTTCATACCAATGGTTGCCACGCTCTTTTGCTACTGCCGGCTCCAGGGACAACCGATCCGGAACCGGCACAAACCCTGCCACGGTACAGCCTGCGCCTATCGTGCCCGGCATTGGCGCGTTGAACGAAACGTGGCGATTTCAGCGATCAAAGCGACGCGCGAAGAAGTTGTAAATAGGCACATATACCAGCCCCGCGTAGGCGCCGTACAGAAAGCTCTCGACCAGTCCGATGAAAAATCCCTGCAGCGTGAGCCACTTGAAGCCAGGCAGCACCTGCTCGAGGAAGCTGTGCATGTGCAGGCTTTCCGGGGTGGCGAGCCCATAGCTCACGCAAACCAGATACGAGATCAGTGCCGTGGTGGCGAGGGCCCACGAAACAACCTTGATATTGAGCATGTTGTTCTCCTAGTGACGATGTGAGTCGGTGGTGTCCGCCGATGCCGTGGGGCGGGATCCGTCAGCCGGTTCAGCGGGGGCTTTTTTGGGGCCGCCATGACCGCCTCCACAACCGCCGCCGCCATGGCCGCCATGGCCGAACAGGTGCATGGCGATGAACGCTACGCCGAAAAGTACCCAAATCCAGTTTTCTGTTAGCCAGCTCATGTTCTACTCCTTGCTGTTAAAAAATCTGTAAACAAGGTGCCGCATCATTTGGACGAAACGTGTTCCTTGGTGCAAGGACGCACTGTTCCTGGTTGCACCCCGTCGCCACATCCATTTGCCGATCACCGGGGAGCTTGGCCCTCCTTGTCGATGTCGCCGTTGGAGCGTTCGACCAGTTGCCGCCACAGGCCGATTCGCGGAATGAACATGGGGACGCGCCGCTGATAAGCGCGGTATTTGTCCCCGAACTGTTCAAGCACCTGCTTCTCCTCGCGGCGCGCCAGCAGCCCATAGGCAAGCACGATGACGGGAAACAAAGCCACTGAAAAAAGCGTCGGCCAATGCACGACCCCCTCGCCAAAGAGCCCGATAAACAAGCCCGTGTACTGAGGATGCCTGACCAGGCTGTACAAGCCTGCGGTTGCGAGTCGGTTCTGCTGGCGTGCGCGGTAGAGTTCGCGCCAGCCTTGTATGAAAATGCCTACGCCGACAAACAGCAGCGCGTAACCGAGCAGCATGGCGATCAGCATGCCCATTTCGCCCACGCCAAGCGCCGTGGACCAGAGATTGGCGTTGGCATTCGCGCTGTCCAGCCCGAAAAACCGGACCATCAGATAGATGGTGAGCGGAAAACCGTACATTTCCGCATACAGCGCGATGATGAACGCCTGGACCAGACCGGCACTGGCCCACTCACGCCATGTTTTCGGAGCCAGGTAACGGTAAAGCACCCAGGACGCCGCCACGATCATGATCGCTGCGATGCCCCAGACGCCGGAATGCGTAATAGCTTCATTCATGGTGAAATTCCTTTTGGTGTTGCGCGTTTCATGACCGTCCATAGAGCAGCGTGAAGAGATGTTCTTCGGCTGCGTCGCGCTGCAAGCGCCAGCGCTCGAGCGATCCGGCGATTGATTTGCCTACCGCTTCTTCGCGCAATCGCCACGGGTTGTCTTCAGGGGCCGATTGCCGGTTTGCCCGGGCCCACGCCGCGGCGAACGCCACCCAGGCCATTGCAGGCGTGACCTGCGGCGAGAACAGGTAGCGCCGCAGGCGCATCGGGTGGCCCCACTTCTGCATGAGTGCCGACACCGGGCTGGCGCTCCACTTGATCCACGGGCTGACCCAGGTGCGGTAAGCCTGTTCGTTCCATTCGGATATCGCAGCCACTTTCTCGAAAGCCTGGCGCGGATAGTTGAACTGCAAGTCCTCGACGCGTCGCTCCTCGAACCATATCTTGTACGGCGTGGTCGGCGAGTCGCGACCAGTCGGCTTGCCTGCCCCGCGAGGCGTCGGACTTTCGCCCGGCTCACCAATTTTCATCTCATACAGTCCGGGTGCCAGATTCTTGAAGGCTTCGATGTTCTCCAGGATGGCGCGGTGCTCGTGCTGCGCCACGCTGGCTGACACGAAGATCCCGAGGTGCCCGACATGCGGGTTGAGCAGGTACACGATGCGCTGGCCAGCGGCCTTGAGCGCGGCGGTGTCGGGGTAGATCGCGGGAAGCCAGGCCAGCGCCTGGTGCGGCGGTGTGATGTTGTCGCCGCTGGAAGCGAAGATCACCAGCGGATTGCGGATGCGTTTCAGGTCCACGACACAGGGATCGGCCATGTCGCACGGGTCGAGCTGCACCTGGCCTTGCTCGAGCCGGTTTCCGATGAAAAGGTTCTCAACGGTGGCGAGAATTTCTTCACGGCTAAGGAAGAAGTAGCTTGACCACCAGCGCTCGAATTCGAGGAAGCGTTCGCGCTCGGTATCGACATTCGCATACAGGTTGTAGTTCTTCTGCCACCAGGTGTTGGCCGGATTCAGGCCCTCGAAGTTCTGCACCAGCCAGGCACCATCGAGCCGACCGCCGCCCAAGTCGGCCATCAGGTGCGTGAGCCACTCGCCGCCCAGCAAGCCGCCGGCAAGCCGCATCGGGTTCACGTCCTCGGCGCCGGCCCAGTACGACAGTGGCGAGCCATTGAGCACGGCCGGGCCGTCGAGGCCTTCGCATTCGGCGGCGAGCAGCGCCACCGCCCAGCCACCCTGGCAGTTGCCGTAGAGCACCGGTCCAATGCCGTCGTGGCGGCGCACGATTTCCTCGACAAACACGCGCAGCGCATGGATCACGTCGGTGAGCGTCTGGCCTGGGCAAGGCTCGGGGAAGAAGCTCGCGAAATAGGTCGGGTGCCCCTGGTGCAGCGCCACGCCGACCTCGGAGTCGTGCTTGAAACCGCCGATGCCCGGGCCGTGGCCGGCTCGCGGATCAATCACCAGCACCGGTCGCAAGTCCTGCCGCTCGAAGTCGCTCGCGTGCGTGGGGCCGCAGCGCGTAATGTGCAGCAGCGCGTAGTTGGCGGGTTTGTCGAAGTTGCGTGCATCAAGCACCAGCTCATGCTCGAAGTCGAGCAAGGGCGGCTGCCCGGCGCGCTCGTGCGCCAGCATGTTGTCACCGCGTTCGCGCAGCACGTCGAGAAAGAGCACGCCACGCTGCAGGGAATCGACGTAATAGCGCCATGCGTCGCCCCAGGCCCCGGTGGTGTCAGTCGCTGCCAGCGCCTTGGGCACAACAGGCTCGACGGTTCCAACGTTTATTGCGGGCGCGGGTGAACGTTTGGCTGCTGTCATGGCAACCCGTTCGGGCTTCGCCTTGAGATATTTGGTGCTGGTACGCATGGCTTACCCTCTAGTGGTTACAAAATTGTTTTGCATTGGCTTGCAAGCGGTCAACGTCGCGTGGCAAGAGGTGAGCATCAGTTCGCCATCGCCGCCATGGGAGATGGCAGCCGCGTTGGCTTCGTCGGTGTCGATGTGCATTTCCAATTTGAATTGCGGGTCGATGCGAACCGCGACATCGCGAAACAGGGTAGTGCGTTGCGGCGAATCGATCTCCACTTCAACCCGATCCCGGTCCGCCAAGCCATAGCGCAGCGCGTCTTCGGGTGGCATGTGAATATGGCGCTGCGCGATGATCAGACCGCTGGTTTGCAAGCGACCAGCCGGTCCTTCCAGAACAACCGTCGGTGTACCCGCCGTGTCGCCTGAAATGCGCACCGGCGCCTCAATGCCGAGGGCAAAAGTCTCCGTCGCCGACACTTCGATCTGATTGGCCTTGCGACAGGGGCCAAGCACCCGCACCTGCTTCAGGGTTCCGCGTGGGCCGATGACATCGACCGTTTCGACGGCGGCCCAGGCGCCTGGCTGGCTCAAATCACGCAGCCTGGTGAGCTGGTAACCCGGGCCAAGCAGGGTTTCGACGGACGCTTGCGTGAGATGCGCGTGATGCGCCGATACCGCCACCGGAATGCTCGGCGATGGCGCGGGGCGCTCGCCAGCTTTCACTGATAAATATCGGCGCACCTCCTTGGCGATCATCCATTGTTCGCGCGTTTGCGTGACGAGGACGCGAACGCGCGAATTGGCTTGTTGAATCTGCGGCGCTGCAAAGTCAGCAAGTTGCAGCGATGAATTTTTGTCCTCGTCAAGATAGAGTCCCAGAAACTCCAGTCGGTCACAAATGCGCCGGCGCATGCTGGCAGAGTTTTCGCCGATACCGCCAGTGAAGGCGAGCACGTCGAAGCCGCCCATGGCAGCGGCGTAGGCGCCAATGTATTTGCGTGCGCGGTACGCAAAAACGTTGAGCGCGAGCTGAGCGTTCGGATCGGCCGCGGCGGCTGCGACTTCAATGCGCCGCATGTCGTTTCCCAAGCCGGAGAGCGCGGCCAGGCCACCTTCGCGATAAAGCGCGCTTTCGATCTGATCAATCGACAGGCCCATGGTTCGTTGCAAGTAGCCGAAGATGCCAGGATCGACGTCACCCGAGCGCGAGCCCATGACCAGGCCCTCAAGCGCCGTCATTCCCATCGACGTATCAACGGACACACCGCGATCAATCGCGCAGACACTGGCGCCGTTGCCAAGATGGCAACTGATGATGCGCAGGTCGCGGGCCGACGCGTTGAGTTCTTGCGCGACGCGCTCCATCACGTACTTGTGCGAAGTGCCATGAAAACCGTAGCGGCGCAGCCCGGCTTTTCGCCACGTTTCTGGTACCGCATAAGTATGTGCACAGGGCGGAATGCTGCCGTGAAAAGCGGTGTCAAACACCGCAAACTGCGGGGCCTTGGGCCAGCAGGTGCGCGCCATGCGAATGCCGCGCAACGCTGGCGGGTTGTGCAGCGGCGCCAGCGGCGAAAAGGCCTCAATCGCAGCGACCACGTCATCGTCGATGAGCGTCGCATCGCGAAAACGCTCGCCGCCATGAGCAACGCGGTGCCCTATGGCATCGACTTGCGTCTCGCCTGCCTCCGCCAAGGCGGCGGGAATCCGCGCCAGTGTTGCCTCGAATCCGTCTACCCCGATCTGCAACTCCTGTCTGAACCGTGGTGTCTGCGCAGTCATGTCGAAAACGCTGAACTTGACGCTGGAGCTGCCAACATTAAGAATCAGGATGCGTGCCGAAACTTCCATGGCGCTAAAAGCTGCATCGTTCATGACGACACCCCTGCGCCCGCGGTCACTGCCGCTGCTGCCGCCGCCGCTGAAACGTACTGCCGAGGAATCTTGATGCCCGCGAGCCTGGTACGCTTGAGCATCAGCGCGTTGATCGCCACCAGCGCCGAGCTGCCCGACATCGACAGCGCCGCGACTTCAGGTGACAGCGTGAAGGGGTAAAAGACGCCGGCCGCCAGCGGGAAGGCAATCACGTTGTAGCCGACCGCCCACCCCAGGTTCTGGTGCATCTTGCGCAGCGTCGCGCGCGACAGCTCGATGGCGCCAACCACGTCGTAGGGGTCGCTCTTCATCAAAATGACTTGCGCACTTTCCATCGCCACGTCGGTGCCTGCGCCGATGGCGAAGCCGACATCGGCCTGGGTCAGGGCCGGGGCATCGTTGATGCCGTCGCCGACCATCCCGACCTTGTGGCCCTGGTCCTGCAACTCCTTGATTTTGGAAGCCTTCTGTCCCGGCAGCACATCGGCCAGAACGATGTCGATGCCGAGCTCCTTGCCGATGCGCTCGGCCGTGGCCTGGTTGTCGCCGGTGATCATTGCGACTTTCACGCCGCGCTGCTGCAGCTTGGCGATCGTCGCCTTCGAGGTCGGACGCACCGCGTCGGCAATGGCGATCAGGCCGATCAGCTTGCCGGCGCGGGCCACATACACCACGGTGCGGCCGCCGCCCTGGAGCCGGGTGGCCTCGGTTGCGAGTGCATCGAGGTTCACGGATTCGGACTGCATCAGTTTGCGGTTGCCGAGCAGCACGGTCTCGCCGGCGATCGCTGCGCGAGCCCCCTGGCCATCAATGTTGGCAAAGCCCGTTGCGACCTCGGCTGGCATGGTGCCCGCCCGCTTGAGCACCGCCAGCGCCAGCGGATGCTCGGAGAACTTCTCCAACGCTGCCGCCGTGGCCAGCAACTGCGCCTCGCTGACACCGGGCGCGGTGACCATCTCGACCACGTCGGGCTGCCCGAGCGTGAGCGTGCCGGTCTTGTCGAAGACGATGACGGTCAGCCTGGTGGCATTCTCCAGTGCAGCGGCGTTCTTGAACAGGATGCCGTTCATGGCACCGAGCCCGGTGCCAACCATGATCGCCATCGGCGTGGCCAGGCCGAGCGCGTCGGGGCAGGCGATGACGAAGACCGTGATCGTCAGCGTCAGCGCAAACAGCAGCGGCTGGCCCATGACCCAGAACCAGACGCTGAAAGTGAGCAGCCCGATGGCGATGGCGGCCAGCACCAGCCACTGCGAGGCCTGGTCGGCCAGCAACTGCCCTGGCGCCTTGGAGTTCTGCGCTTCCTGGACCAGTTTGACGATCTGTGCCAGCGCCGTGTCGGCGCCGACCTTGGTCGCCTTGTAGCGAAAGCTGCCGCTCTTGTTGATCGTGGCGCCGATGACAGCATCGCCAACGACCTTCTTGACCGGCATGGATTCGCCGGTCAGCATGGACTCATCGACCTGCGAGCCGCCCTCAAGAATCTTGCCGTCCACCGGAATCTTGTCGCCCGGCTTGATGACGACCGTTTCGCCGACCAAGACCTCGGCGGTCGGCACCTTGGTTTCAACGCCGCCGCGCAGCACCGTTGCCATGGGCGGGGCCAGGTCCATCAGGGATCGGATCGCGTCCGATGCACCGGCGCGCGCCCGCATCTCCAGCCAATGCCCGAGCAGGATGAACACCAGCAGCACGGCCGCCGCCTCGTAGAAGACCTCGCCTTCGTAGAGGAAGGTGGCGCCCACGCTGAAGACATAGCCCGTGCCGACCGATAGCACGACCAGGGTCGCCATGTTGGCCACCTTGTTGCGCGCCGCGCGCCAGGCAGCGATGAAGAAGGGCCAGCCCGGATAGGCAATGGCGCCGGTCGCGACGACGAACAGGAACAGCTTTCGATCCAGGCCGAACGGAGTCGCGAAATCACCGAACATCTGGCCCATCGGGGAGTACAGGAACGCGGGAATTGCAAACAGCAGGGCCACGAAGAAGCGGTTGCGCATGTCGTTGGCCATGCCTTCCATCGACATGCCGGGTGCATGGCCCATGTCGTGCATCATGTCGCTCATCGGCTGGGCAGATGAGTCGCTGTGGCCCGCGTGGGCGCCGTGCATTTCGTGACCCGCGTGCGCCGCGTGGCCGGCATGCGCATCCCCGGTCGTTCGCTGCGCCAAAGGATCGCAGACATGGGCGGGGACGAGTTCACCGCGGCAGTGGTAACCGCAGTCAATGATGCGCTGCCGGATCGCCTGCAGCGAGGTCTGCGCCTGGTCGAAATGCACGGTGGCGCTGCCAGCCACATAGTTCACATCGGCGTGGTGGACGCCGGGAAGCGTTTCGAGTTGATGCTTGACGCCAGTCGCGCTCAGGGTTGAGACCAGTTCGCCAACTTCTACTGTGCTTGTTTTCATGGTGGGGTTCCTGGAACCAACAGTTGCTGGTCATCCGCATCAAGCGCTCAAGTGCTCTTTGCCCAGCGACGGCAGGAAGCGCGGCGTATGCGCGGCATAAGATTCGAATTGCGCACCGAACTGCTGGCGCATCTCGGCCTCTTCGGCGATGGCCAGCCGCGCATACATCACCAGCAGGATCGGGAACATCAGCAAAGTCAGCAGTGTCGGCCATTGCAGCAGGAAGCCCAGCAGGATGAGCACGAAGGCGACGTACTGGGGATGGCGAATCCGCGCATAGGGGCCGGTTACGGCCAGGGCTTTTTGGCGCTGCGCATCGTAAAGGACTTTCCATGCGCTGGACAGCAGATAGAAGCCGAAGCCGAGAAAGACATAGCTGGCGATGTGCAGGGGGCCAAAGTGCGGGTCGCCTTTTTCGCCCAGCAGGGTGGACCACAGGTGTCCCGTGTTGTGGGACAGCAGGTCCAGAGCCGGGTATTTGGTCTGCAGCCATCCGGAGAAAACATATATGGTCAGCGGGAAGCCGTACATCTCGACGAACAGTGCCACGATGAAGGCAGAAAATGCCCCAAAAGTTCGCCAGTCGCGCGCCGTTGCCGGCTTGAAAAAACTGTAGGCGAACATGATGAAGATGGCGGAATTGAGAATGACGAGCATCCACAATCCATAAGCGGGGGTGTCGGGGCTCATGGCTGCTCTCCGCTCTTGGGTGGCTGCGACGGCGCGGCCGTGTCAGGGTGCCCCTGATGGCCACCGTGTCCGTGGTGCATGAAGAGGTGCATCAGCGGGCAGGCCAGCAGCAGCAGGAAGGGCAGCGCGCCAAAGAAGTGGGCGCGATGCTCGCTCAGCAGGAAGAACGCGGCAATGGCGCCAAAAACAAGCAGGCCCAGCGCATACCGGGAACCCCAGAAACCGGGTTTGATTTGATGTTCTTCAGGGACAGGGTTCATGGCAAAAACTCCTTGCTTGATGGCTTGCGCCTGGTCGGCAATTTTTCTCTCTTGAGCGCCCCGGATACGGCCTGCGCGGCAGGGTCAACGGTTACTGGCAGAGGGCAGAAACCTTGTGGCGCTACAGCGAGCGCACTATTGAATTTGCTCGACAGGTTTTGAAATGCGATCAGTCCGGTCAGCTCAACAATGGCAGCGTCATCGAAAAATCCCCTCAGGGCCTCGAAATGGTGATCTTCAACACCCGCGTCCGTGCGCGTCATGGCCTCCGCATAGTCCAGCGCTGCGCGCTCGCGCCCGGTGAACAGCGTGCTGTCACGCCAGGCGAAAAGCGTTTCAATTTTTTCCGGGCTGGCGCCACGCTGGAGCAGGGTGGCGGAGTTGAGGTCAACACAAAAATGGCAGCCATTGATCTGCGACACGCGCACCGTCACGAGTGAGCGCAGCGCCGGGTCAATGGGTGATTTGCGCCTGTCAATCATGCCGTAAAGAAAGGCCACGCCCAGGAACAAGTGCGGCGAACGCGCCCAGAGCAAGGCGGCATCAAGCACACGGCCGTATTTGCGGCGTTGCCGCCAGAAAAACGGACGCAAATACCACGCGTAAGCTTGTATCGGTTTGGGTTCTATGCGCATCGTCGGGCCTGTCAGTTCAAGAGGTGATTTGCATGCGTAATCACATTCACATCTGATGGGGCTTGAAGAAGATGCCATTGGCTTCCTGCAACTCGCGCACGTAGATCACGATCCCCTTCAATTGCACCTCCGTCACCAGCGGTTGGGCCGGCATGTCCCCGTAACTCCAGTGGTGCCGCCGCACGCCCTGGCGCACTGCACGGATGAAGGCTTCATCGCCATGATGCCCCGGGTTGTAGATGTCGTTCACAAATGGCGGCCCCTGCGTGGTGCCAGCGCCGTTTGCGCCATGACATTGGGCGCAGGAAGTGTCGTACGCCGCCTTGCCGACGGTTGCCCGCATCGACAGCGGCGGCACCTTGACGCCGACGGCCGCCCCATCGCTACCTTTAGTGAAGAACTGGGCGGCGGCGACTCCGATACCGGCGACGACAACGGCTGCAATCAGGAGCGTTGGGACATGTCTGGACAAGCTCATGATGGACTTTCGTTTGAAATGAAATATTCCGGTCAAAGGATCGGCCTTGGGTGGCCGCTACGCCACCTGGAGCTGACCCATCATGCCAGCACCTTCATGCTCAAGAACGTGGCAATGGAACATGCGGATGCCCTTGAACTGCTGGACCATTTTGAGCCGTGCCGTTTCACCTGGCTTCACGTTGACGGTGTCTTTCCAGGCGCGGTAAGGCGCGGGTGTGACCTTGCCATCAACTTCCCGCTCAATCACCTGGAATTGCGTGCCGTGGATGTGAAACGGGTGGTCCATGTCCGACTTGTTGACGATCTCCCACAACTCCACCTGATTGATTTTGCTCACCAGATCGATGCGCTTCATGTCGAACAACTTGTCGTTGACGAGGAATTGCACGCTGTGTTTGCCGCCGGCCATGGACATGTTCTCTGAAAAAACGACGCGCTTTTTAGCCTTGGGGCTGCCCAAGTCATCAATGCGTCTTAGCGCGGCTGGCAGCGGTTTGCCCGAAGCGCTTGCGACCTTGCCGAAATCGACGGTTAAAAGAGGGAGCGCCTGCTCGGCGGGCACCATGCCCATCTTGCCCCGGTTGTACGGGGCGGCTACCAGTTCGACCCGGCCCTTATTGCTGCCGGCATCGACAATGATTTCGGCCCGCTGGGCCGGCGCCAGCAGCACTTCAGTGAGACCAGCCACGGGGCGCTCCAGCAAGCCGCCATCGGTGCCAGCCAGCGTCAGCGCCGTTCCGGGCAGGGTCAGGCGCAGGTAGCGCGCGCTGCTGGCATTCCAGACACGCCAGCGTTCACGCCCGCTGCGGTCGAACTGGAGCAGCGGCTGGCGCTGGGCGTTGACCAGGGCGAACTGCCCCTCGCGGCCATTCATTTCGTCGTTGGCATCATTGGGCGCAATGCGGCCATCTTGCCCGAGCTTGAGGTCAGAAATCACCAGCAGGCGCTCGGCAATATCCGCGAGTGGATCCGCCTTGGCGCGCACGATGAAGGCGCCCGCCAAGCCGCGATACACCTGCTCCGGTGTCGTGAGGTGAGGATGCGGGTGGTACCAATAGGTACCGGCGCTGCCCATCGGCAAATTAAAGCGGTACAGCCGCTTGCCACCGGCCTGCACCTCGTCCTGTGGGTTGCCGTCTTGTTCCGGCGGCACCGGCAGGCCGTGCCAGTGCACCGTGGTGGCTTGCGGCAGGCGGTTCTCAAAGGCGATTTCAACCGTGTCGCCCTCCATCACGTCAATCAGCGGGCCGGGCAGACTGCCGTTGTAGGCCCAGAATTGAGTCGGCGCGCCCGCCAGCAAGGGGACGTTCACCGGTGCCGCGATCAGCGTGGCGCGAAACAGCCCGGCCTGGCCGCTGGTGTTGGCCAGTTTGACCAGTTCGCTCAGTGCCGCGCCCGCAGGCAATGCGTTGACCGCGGCAAGTTTGATCGGAGTGCCTGCCCCCATATTCATCATTCCCGTCATCCCGGCCATGCCGGACATTGGCGGAGCGCCACTGGCCGCTGTTTGCGCCCAGCCCGTGTTAAGGCCAAGAAGGGGCAAGCTGCCGAGGGCCGAGAGAAAGGTACGTCGTTGTGTCATTGGGTATCCAGATTGATGGTTGGGGAAGTGAGCGGCTTACAGGGTCATCGGCATGCGGCACGATGCCCGGTCCAGCATCATTTACTGGCAGGCGGGGCCATGTCCGATGGCATAGCACCTTTCATCGGGCCCTGGCCCATGCCACCCATGCCACCCATGTGGTTTTTGCCATCGTTGGAGCCGCCCATCATGGGCGTTCCGTCCTTCATGGGCATGCCCTTCATGTGCTCAGCCATGAGTGCATGGCGCTCTTCGGGTGTCTTGGCGTTCATCATCTTGTCGTGCATTTCAGGCATGGCCATCATGTTGGCCATGGGCGGCTTTGCCGCGGCATCGCCAGCGCTACCAGCAGGCGTCTGACTGGATGCCGCAGCTACCTCGGGATGATGGGCCTTGTGCTCGTCCTGATCGGCGGCCCAGGCGGCGGTACCAAGAAAGGCAAGCGCGGTTGTGAGCGCAATGGGGCGAAAGAATTTCATGATGGACTCCTGATGAAAAGTTCTGTTGAAAAAAAAGCCGTCGTGAAAGGTTCGGGGGTTTCCCGCTATCGAACTTTCCTTTTAACGCCGACTGATTCACAGTTTAGGAATGTGCTGCTTTCGTGGGTATGACGATTGCATTACATTCTTGTCATGTTTGCGTCATGCTGGTGACAGGATCCAAGTCGTAAATTGCCTGGTGTGTCGCCTCCACGGCTGGCGCACAAAGTGTGCCCCGGGAGGATCGTCGGCACGTTTGCCTGGAGCCGCTCATGAAACTTCTTGTTGTTGAAGACGAAACCAAAACAGCGGATTACCTGCGCCAGGGTCTCATCGAGGCCGGGTTTGTGGTCGATCTCGCGCGAACCGGACTCGACGGGCATCACCTTGCCATGAGCGAGCCCTATGACCTGATCATCCTGGATGTGATGCTGCCCGACGTGGATGGATGGCGCATCCTGCAGTCGCTGCGGGACGCTGAAAAGAGCGTTCCGGTGATGTTCCTGACGGCACGCGACAGTGTTGCCGATCGCGTCAAGGGCCTGGAACTGGGCGCCGATGACTACCTGGTCAAACCCTTCGCGTTTTCCGAATTGCTGGCGCGGGTTCGAACCCTGCTGCGACGCGGCAGCGCACCGGCTCAGGCGGAGCGAATTGAGGTGGCCAACCTGGTGCTCGACATGCCGCGCCGACGCGCCAGCCGCTCAGGGCAACGCATCAATCTCACTGCCAAGGAATTCGCGCTGCTGGAACTGCTGGTGCGGCGCCAGGGTGAAGTGCTGCCGCGCTCCCTGATTGCCTCTCAGGTGTGGGATATGAACTTTGACAGCGACACCAACGTGATCGATGTCGCCATTCGCCGTCTCCGCGCGAAAATCGACGATGATTTCGAACCGAAACTAATTCAGACTGTTCGCGGAATGGGCTACACACTGGACGTGCCGGATGCCGTCTGAGGTGTCAACGGGCGCGCTCAAGCATCGCCCCGCATCGCTCGCGTTGCGGGTGACAATGTTTGTGGGCATTGCCACCACACTAGTCTTTTTTGCCTTTGGCTGGATCGTGGTGCGTTCACTGGAACAGCATTTTGCCCAGCAGGACGCCGAGGAATTCAGGGTGGTGGTGGAATCGATACAGCAAACGCTGCGCGATCAGCCTGCCAGCGCTGACGATGCAGTGCTGGCGCGCCTGCTGGTCAGCTCGGTCGTGGGACACCAGGAGATATTTTTCCGCGTGACCGATGCCGCCGGGAAAAGTTTGTACGCCAGCAGTCACGGCCCCGAATTGGCCCGCTTGGCCGCCGCGGCTCAGGCTGAGTCGCGCATCGATCCGCAATCTCTGAAGATTTGGCAGGACGGTGAACACGCTTACCGCGGGACCGTGCTCCGCCTTGCACTCAAGCGAAGTTCGGGGCCGGAGAATTACACACTGGTGATTGCGACCAGTATGGATTTCCACCTTAGGTACATCAGGAAATTTGAACAGACGCTGTGGCTGACCACGCTGCTGGTCTGCTTCATTGCGCTGGTGGCAGCATGGCTGGCCGTGAAGCAAGGACACGCCCCGCTGCGACGCATCAGCGCAAAAATTCGCGGCATCAGCTCCGAGCGGCTTCATGTGCGACTCAAACCCGAAGCGGTGCCGATTGAATTGGCCGGCCTCGTTGCGTCATTCAACGACATGCTCGGGCGAATCGAAAGCGGCTTTGGCAAGCTGTCCAATTTCTCGGCCGATATTGCCCATGAGCTTCGCACGCCCATCACAAATCTGACCACCCAGACGCAGGTGGCCCTCAGCCAGCCGCGCGGCGTTGATGAATACCGCGAGATTCTTTACTCCAGCCTTGAAGAGTTTGAGCGCATGGCAAAAATGATTGGAGACATGCTGTTTCTGGCGCAAACCGAAAATGATCCGGGCAATCTGGAGCTGACCGACGTGGACCTTACGAGCGAGGTGAAAGGCCTTTTTGACTACTTTGAAGCCTGGGCCGACGATCATGGTGTTTCCCTGGAGCTGCAAGGCGCGGCCCAACCCGTCAGGGGCGAGCCACTCATGCTGCGAAGGGCCCTGGGCAACCTTTTGTCCAACGCCATCCGCTACACGCCACGCGGCGGTACGGTGACTGTCAGCTTGTCAGCCAACGCCCAAAGCACCGTGATATGCGTGCGCAATCCCGGCGATGAAATTCCGGCCAGCCATCTCCCGAGGCTGTTCGACCGGTTTTATCGCGTCGATCCTTCGCGGCAGCGAAAAGGCGAGGGAGCGGGTCTTGGCTTGGCCATTGTCAAGTCGATTGTCCAGGCGCATCACGGTGAAATACGGGTATTTTCAGAAAATTCGACGACAAGATTTGAGATCGAACTGCCCAACCAGAACCCCGCCGCTAAAGTGCTTCAGGCTTTGGAATCTTCTTGAGCCTGATCAACCGGGCGGTCTCGATCCTGTCTTTTTTGACCTGCCGTTCGGCATCGAGCTTTTGCCCCACGGCGAGCCATTCGGCAAACTCTCCGGGCGTTTCCAGCGTGACGCGGCCGAGCGTGGCAGAGCGGAATTCGTAAATCACGATTTCGGCGGCTTTCTGCAAATTGATGCGGCCTTTGCTGAGCACCGCGCCGCGCTTGCGGCCAATGGCTTCAAGCAGTTGCTCGTCGGTAATGCCGGGTGGCAGGTCCACCTTGTAGCGCGCCTCAAGCAGGCCGGGGTAGTGCCTGATGAGGTAATCAAGCAGTTCCAGCGCCACCTCTTCTTCTTCGAAGGCGTTGCGGCCAATGGCGCCGCTGGCGGCCAGGTTGTAGCCGCTTTTGGCGACAATGATGCGTGGCCACAGCATGCCAGGCGTGTCCCACAAGTAAAAACCGTCGGCCAGCACGATGCGCTGCTCAACCTTCGTCACGCCCGCTTCGTCGCCGGTCTTGGTGGCGCGTTTTCCCGTGAGGGTGTTGATGAGTGTGGATTTGCCGACGTTGGGAATACCGCAAATGAGCACGCGCATCGGTTTGACCATGCTGCCGCGGCTGGGCGCCAGCGCACGGCAGGCCTCGACGAGGGATTTGGCGGGGGTAGTCATGCTGGCATCCAGCCCAATTGCGCGCGTGCCGGGCAGGCTGTTGTAGTGCGCGAGCCAGAGCGCCGTACGCGCCGGGTCTGCCAGGTCCTGCTTGTTGAGCACCTTGAGCGCGGGCTTGCCGCCGGTGAGTTCGGCCAGCATCGGGTTGGCGCTGGAGCCGGGCAGGCGCGCGTCAAGCAGCTCAATCACCACATCAATTTCCTTGATGCGCTCCTGAATCGCCTTTTTGGTCAGGTGCATGTGACCGGGGAACCATTGAATCGCCATCTCTGAAGGGTCTTTCTTGCTTTTTTGCGGGACTTCAGCGGGCTGCGCGCCAAGTCTCCCCGCCGGGATGAATTGTGACCGCTCCCGAGGCCCGCCAGGCGTTGATATGCGGCGATGGCTTACAGGCAAAGCACCCGCGCGCTTGCAGCAGCTTGCGCGTTGCGGCGTCACAATCAGCGTGTCATTCGAAAAATCAGACCGCGAAGAACGCCATGCCCCTGCCCACTGCCCCGACCCGCCGACCGAACAATCCAGGCAAGCGCCAGGCCGACAGGAAAGCCAACGCCAGCTTGCTTCTCATGGGCATCTTGTGTGTCCTCGTTGGCCTGGGCCTGGGGGTATCGCCCCGCTTCATCACGTCACCCGGCCTGCATGACGTGCTGACCCTGGCCGCAGGGGTGGGTTGGGGTCTGCTGGCGCTCGGTTGCGCGTTGATCGGCTGGTATGCCTGGCGGCGCGCTAAATAACTATCAATTTAATAGCGCACTATGACCGTCCTGCGTGGGCTGGATGGCATTTTTGTTACTATTTTTCACGCTTGGGGTCTTGCAGGCCAGGAATCCCCAGGCGCGCGGCTGACACGTACTGCTGACGGAACTGCTCGAACGGCAACGTGTCTGCCGCTTCAATTTTTTTCTGCTCCCGGATCGACTGCTCGGTCAGGGCGGTAAAGCGCGCGTGCTGCGCGGCGGGCCACGGCAGGCGCTGCATGGCGGTGTGAGTTTTCGCGGACTGGGCCCGGGCAAACTGGATGAAGGAGTTGTCGAAGCCCTGCGTCATGGCGGCCAGCACGCGGGCTGACGGCAACGTAGCGGAGTCTTGCAGCGCAGCCTCTGCCGCGGCCAGCGCCTGGCTGTAGGCCGTGCCGCCATGCGCGGCATCAAGCGCGGCGGCAATCGGCGCGCATTGCGCCAGCAGCTCGGCGCCCCATTCGGTCAGCGGCAACTCACGCCCGGCGCGCTTGAGCAGCAAGCCCGGCTCGCGGCCACGCGCAGCGGTCTGGTGCTGGTTGTGCTTGATCTCATGGATTTCCCCCGGCGTGTCGTCGGGGCTGTCGCTGAGCAGGCAGTGCAGCAAGAATACATCCAGAAAATGCATGGTTTGCGCATTGATTCCGAGTGGCTCGAACGGGTCCAGATCCATCAGGCGCACTTCGACGTATTCGACGCCGCGCTCGCGCAAGGCATGCAGCGGACGCTCACCCTGGAAAATCACGCGCTTGGGGCGGATGGTTCCGTAAAACTCATTCTCAATTTGCAGCAGTGTGGTGGCGAGCTGGTTGTAGTCGCCGCCGGGGCTGCGAATTCCCACCGCTTCGTAGGTCGGATAGGGCCGCGTCAGGGCATCCTGCAAGGAAGCGCCGTAACCGTCGAGGCTGTTGTAGCTGACGGCCAGCGAAGCCTGCGCATCGCTCTGGTAGCCCAGCCGCCCCATGCGCAACGAGGTGCCGTGCGGCATGTACAGGGTGTGCCCGGCCAGCTTTTGCAGCTCATGCTGGCGGCCCGCAACAAAGGTCGAGCAGACAGCGGGCGATGCGCCAAACAGGAACAGCAGCAAAAATGCATGGCGGCGGAAATTGCGGATCAGCGAAAAATACTGCTCGCTCGTCACCTCTGGCAAGGACCAGTTGTAGTGAATGCCCGAGATGGTTTGCATGCGCCTGCCATAGCGGTGGCCCAGGCCCATGCGATAGACGCTTTTGGCCCGCCCGATGTTCGATGCGCCATAGCGGCCCAGCGGAATGGTCTCGTCGGTCGGCAAGCCGCAGGGCATGCTGGAGGCCCACAGCATTTCGTCGCCCAGGTCATTCAGGGCGCGGTAAGTGAACTGGTGCAGTTGCGTGAGTTCCTCCAGTGTCGCTTCGGCGCTTCGGTGCGCGCCGGTGACCAGCTCGACCTGCGACTCACAAAAATCAGTGGTGATGCCCGGATGCGTCAGGGCCGAGCCCAGCGCCGCCGGGTGCGGGGTCAGCGCCAGGCTGCCGCCCGGCCGCACGCGCAGGCTTTCCTTTTCGATGCCGCGGCGCATGCCCAGAAGCCGGGCCGGAGTCAGCGCTTTCAGGCGGCTTTGCATCAGCGCGCCCGCAGGCATCTGCAACTGGGTCATATCGTCATTCCCTCGGATTCTTGTCTGGATGTGGAAGTTAACATAGGCCGGCCTTCGGCGCTGGCGCCCGGCCACTTGCCTGCACAGCATCGGGAGGTTGCACCGGCCCGGTTTTCCCGCCGCGCCTGCGGCGACAGTGCATTGGGGCGCAAACTCGTGCAAAACTTCCTTGACTTGCCTGAAAACCTCAACGACTATTCAAGACCTCCGGCACCCTCAGCCACTTCCAACTTCCATTTCCAGGACAAAAAATGAAAAATCTGATGCAAAAGCTGTTTGGCGTGCGCGCGCCAGCAGCGCCGCCAAAGGCTGTGTCAGGCAACCACCACGACAACCCGCCCACCATCCAGGAGGGCTCGGAAAACGCCACCCGGCGCCAACTGGTGCAGGTATTGCTGCGCGATGTGATCCGCCGGCACGGCCTGCCGCCGCACTGGATTGACCTGCAAATGCTGGTCGTCGCCAGCAGCAGCCGCGGCCCCGGAATGTATGTGCGGCTGGTCGTCAAGCAGTGGGATCAGCGCCTGATGAATCACGCCTACGCCTTGCAAAAAACGCTGCTGGCAGATATAGCCCGTTTTGAACCACGCGCCAGCGAGTGGTTGCACGGCTTGTCGTGGCAGCTCGAATTTGGCGACACCTGCCCCTTCCTCACCCTGCCCGCCAAATCGTTCTGGCTGGAGCCCGTGAATCAGGGATCACCGGAAGTTCAGGCGCCAGCTGCTCCTGTTCCTGTTCCTGTTCCTGTTCCTGCTCCTGTTCCTGTTCCTGCTCCTGCTTTTGCTGCTGTTGCTGATGCTCAGGTCAGCCCGCCGGCCAAGAGTGTTCAAACCGCTCAAAGCGCTCCAGACCACGATGCGATGCAGGATCTGGAGCGCCTGTTTCTCATTCGCGACCAGGAAATCGGCAGGCAGGCAGACGGCGACCATGCCCCGGTCGGCTACGAAAAAACGCAGCCTTCACCGCTTTAATCTGGACATACTCTTTTTTTAATAGCAACTTATGCCCGCTATACGTGGGCTAATTCCCATTTTTCCCCTCAAGACTGCCCTGGCTAGGCCAGCACGCGCAGCAGCCAGCGCTGCAGGTCGGCAATTTCCTGCGGGCAAACCGAGTGCTCCATCAGGTACTCGTGCCATTGCACCGGGTAACCCAGCGCCGTGAGCGCATCGCGCGAGGCGCTGGCGCGCGCTAGCGGCACCATGCCGTCGCGCAGGCCATGGCCCTGAAAGATGGGGACTTCCCGGTTGGCGGCGCTGCGCTCTGCGGCAGTCTTGTCGGCCAGCGGCAGGTAGCCCGACATGACCGCAATGCCGGCCAGCCGCTCGCCGTGACGCAGCCCCGTCATGAGCGCCAGCGCGGCGCCCTGCGAAAAACCGGCCAGAACGATGCGGTGAGCCGCGATGCCGCGCGATTTTTCATGTGCGATCAGCGCCTCAATCGACGCCTGCGAGCGGCGCAGCCCGGCATCGTCTTCGCGTTTGGCCAGATCGGCGCCCAGAATGTCGTACCAGGCGGGCATGACGTAGCCGCCATTGATGGTGACGGGAATGCTGGGGGCGCCGGGAAACAGGAAACGCACCGGGCCAATGCCCGATAGATCGAGCTGCTCGGCAATCGGCACAAAGTCGCACCCGTCAGCCCCCAGGCCGTGCATGATGAGAATGGTCGCGGTGGGGTTGTCGCCGGTCTGGGCTTCAATGACTTCAAGGGACATGCGCTTACCCGATGCTGGTGAGAAGTGGAGTGGAATGGGAGGATAGCGCCCGCCAGTCAGGCGCCAGGGCGGCTCGATCAAGGGCCGATTTTAGTCGGGGTCCCTGGCCACAAGCGATTTCCTGGCGCAACGACTGTTGGCGGCCGACCGCCGACCCGGAAATGGCAAATATTTGCCGCTTTTTGTGAAGAAAGTCGCTTGACCCGCACCCGGGCATGGCTGATCATTAGTGACACTTCGTTACAAAAACCGACTGGACTCACGCACCACTTCTGAATGGGTCGGCCAGCGCAAGAAACCGGATAGGGGAACCAACATGAATATCAGCGCATTTTTCGGCCTGAAAAGCCGCACCAAACCAGTCTTTTCCGGGTCCAGGCCTCGCGCCGAAGGCCCTTCAACCATTGCCGATGGTTCTCCCAATGCCTTGCGGCGCCAGTTGGTTCAGGTCCTGGTGCGAGACGTAATGCGGCGGCACGGTATTCCAGCCAACTGGCTGGAGTGCCAGATGCTGCTGGTCTCCAGCCGCAGCCGCGGCGAAGGCATGTATGTCCGGTTGGTTATTAAGCACTGGGACCTGCGCCTGCTGACCTATGCCGTCGCCTTCCAGAAATCACTGATGCTTGACATCACACGCTTTGAGCCGCGCGCCTCGCAGTGGCTTTATGGCATTTCGTGGCAACTGGAGGTTGGCGACACTTGCCCCTATCCCGAGCTGCCAGCCAATTCTGTGTGGGCGGAAGCTCCCAAAAAGGCCCTTGCTGACAGCGACCGCAAGCAGAATCTGGAACACCTGTTTGCCGGCCACGACGGCGAAATGCTGATGCGCGGCGGGCAAGCCGCTGGCCCGGTTACCGGCGCCTATGCAAAAACACAGCCCCAGACGCTGAACTTGCATTAAACCTAGAAACGGCAGTTGACCGCTTGATTACTTTGGTAGATCCGCATGAAGCCCGGCTTTTTTGTCTTCGATGATGTTCACCTTTTGGGTGAGAGCGCTACGCGCCCAACTGCCGTTTCTAGGTTAAAGGCACACCGATGTCGCCCCAGCCAGAACGGGCGGGTTGCGCTTGTGCTCGCGTAACACACCGGCCAGCCACGCTCCAACCAGCGCCGGATCGTTGACGGTCTTGAGTTGCTGATAAGCCGTTTCAGCCTCGGGGAAACGGCGGCGCAAGAAGTTGAGCCACTGCTTGAGCCGGCCGGCGCGCGAACGCGCGTCCAGCCGGGTACACACAATCTGCCAAAAGTCGGCCAGAAAAGGCAGCAACACCGGCCAGGTGATTCCAGCTGGCAGCGCATGGTCCGTGGCGTTCGCCAAGTCTGCCTTGATCGCCAGGCCCAATCCCGGATCAGCCACCACGCCACGCCCCAGCATCAGCCGGTCGCAGCCCGACAACTCGCGGCAACGGCGCGCATCGGCCACCGTCCAGATGTCGCCGTTAGCCACCACCGGAATGCGCAGCACCGCGCGAATGTCCGCAATGCGCTCCCAGTCAGCGGGTGGCCGGTAGGCTTGAACCTTGGTGCGGGCATGCACCACCAGTTCGTCAGCGCCGCCGCCCGCAATGGCCAGCGCGCACTCCAGCGCGCGTGAATCATCGCTGTAACCGAGCCGCATCTTTGATTTATTGGGGTCAGACACCAATTTTTCTGCGACGCCATGCGTCGCACCCGAAGGGTCAGCCTTTGGCTGAGAAAATTTGGGCTCTGACCCCAAAAAATCCGGCGCGGCGCACTGCGCTGACAATGGCCGCGATGGTGTCGGGCTCGTCAAGCAAGGCGGCGCCGCCGCCGTGGCGATTCACCACCTTGGCCGGGCAGCCAAAGTTCAAATCAATCCCGGCGGGCCCCAAGCCGGCGAGCAAAGCGGCGTTTTCGGCAAGACAAACCGGGTCAGCGCCCAGCAATTGCGCCCGCACCGGAACACCAGCCAGGGTGCGGCCGCCCGTACGCAGCTCCGGAACGACGCGCGTAAACACGCGCTCGGGCAGCAACTGGTCGGTGATGCGAATGAATTCAGACACGCAGCAGTCAATGCCGCCCACCCGCGTCAGGATGTCGCGCAGCACAAAGTCGAGCAGGCCTTCCATGGGCGCGAGCAGGATGGTCATGCGGCAGCCAGCCGCCAGAGCGAAGTCACCTCAAGCGCCCGTGCCGCATGCAACGGGTCCGTCGCATCAAACGCCTTGGGGTGCTCCGGCCTGGCATCGAGCCGGTCCAGCACCTTCAAGCCGGCGTTTTCAATGGCCGCCAGCAGTTCAGCGCGCGAGCGCAGGCCCAGATGCTCGGCAAAATCAGACAGGATCAGCCAGCCCTCGCCGCCCGGCGCCAAGTGCGCTGCCAGGCCATTCAGAAACCCCAGCAACATGCGGCTGCCCTCGTCATACACCGCGCCTTCCAGCGGCGAGCCGGGACGCGCTGGCAGCCACGGCGGGTTGCAGACAATGACCGACGCCAGCCCTTCAGGAAACAGATTGGCCTGCATCACCTTGACCGGGTTCGGCAAGCGCAGCCGATAAAGGTTTTCGCGGGCGCAGGCCAGCGCACGCGGGTCCTGGTCAGTGGCCACGATCTGGTCAATGTCGCGCAAGGCCAGCACGGCCGCCAGCACGCCGGTGCCGGTACCGATGTCAAAGGCGACAAATTTTGGCGGCCGGCTGGCTGGCAAAGGGGCATTGGCCACCAGGTCCACATACTCGCCCCGCACCGGCGAAAACACACCATAGTGCGGGTGAATGCGGTTGTTGGGCGGCTTGCCCAAGGCTGGGATTTCAACACCTTTTTTCCGCCACTCGTGCGCGCTGATCACGCCCATCAACTCGCGCAGCGAGGCAACGCAAGCCCCCGCCTCCTCACCGGCAGCGCCCCAGGCTTCGGTGCAGGCCTGGATGGCATTCGGCGCACGGCGCAATGCGATGCTGTAATCAGCGCCAAACTCAATCAGCACCATGCCCAACACCCGCGCGCGCTGCGCCTGGGCCTGGCGGTAGAGGTGAAAGGCTTGCCCGGCGGGCACGCCGGAGGCGGCTGAACCGGCGGCTTTTTTACGCTCGACTCTGGCCTGTCTGGAGGCTTTGACCGGTTTGTCAATGCGCCGCGCCAGCGCCTGCAGCAACTGCCTGGCATTCTGGAAGTCCCCCCGCCAGAGCAAGCCCGTGCCAGCGCAGGCCAGCCGGTAGGCGGCGTCAGCCGTCATGGTGTCATCGGCCAGCACCACCCGTTTGGGCGGCGATGCGCCACGTTCGGAGCGCCAGCGCGCCGAGTGTGTCTGGCCCGCTTCCGTCCAGACAATGACTGGCGGCGGGCTGGCAATGGGTTCTGCGCTGGGAACAACGGCGGAATGGGTCATGAGTGGGGAAACCGAAAAGAAGGAGTGCACCTGTTTTAACAGATGCTGCCAGCCCGCCTACGCCCGGCATCGCCACCGGACTACAAGCGGAGCCACGCGTGGCAGTTAAGGTCGGGTCTCAAGTCCCGGAGATATTCATGCATAAATTCAACGTACGCGCGCCTAATGACGATAGCCAAAAAACCCCTGAACAGCGCACCCGGGAATCGGGGCTTCCCGCCGTCCACCAGAAAAGGACGATCTGGCCGTTTCTCGTGGCCGACACGCCTGCTGCCACGCCTGAAAACGACACCGACCAGCCTGCGTTCCCTTCCTGAATTTCAGGAGCCGGGTTTGGCCCGCCTGACCAGGGTGACGCCCAGCAACACCCCCGCACCCGCCAGCAGCCCGACGCCGATAGCCATGATCCATGGCGTCACAGTGGCCAGCAAGGCACCCGCGCCGTTCAAGGCGCTGGCCTGCTGCGCCAGCGCTTCGATGGCCTGGCGCAACGGGGTGAAGCCATGCGCGAGAATGCCGCCCCCGACCAGAAACATGGCCGCGGTACCTGCCACCGAAAGACCTTTCATGAGCCAGGGGGCCGCGCGCAAAATGACCCGGCCCAGGCTTCGCTGAATCCGCCGCGCGGCACCGGCGCCGCCGCGCTGGCTGAGGTAGCGCCCGGCGTCATCAATCTTGACGATACCGGCCACCAGTCCATAAACGCCCACCGTCATCACCGCGGCGATGCCGCTGAGCACCGTCACCTGGGTGATGAACGGGCTGCCCTGCACCGTGCCCAGCGTGATGGTCACGATTTCGGCCGACAAAATAAAGTCAGTGCGCACGGCCCCCTTGATCTTGCTTTTTTCAAGCGCCAGCAAATCAACCGCCGGGTCGGCCAGCGCGCTCACGAGAGCTTCATGCTCAGCCGTCTGCTCGGCGGCGCTGTGCAGAAACTTGTGGGCCAGTTTTTCAAAGCCTTCAAAACAAAGATAGGCGCCGCCCGCCATCAGCAGCGGCGTCACGGCCCAGGGTGCAAAGGCGCTGATGGCGAGGGCGGCAGGCACCAGAATTGCCTTGTTGATGAACGAGCCCTTGGCCACGGCCCAGACCACGGGCAGTTCCCGCTCGACATTGACACCGGAAACCTGCTGGGCATTGAGCGCGAGATCATCGCCCAGCACACCGGCCGTCTTTTTGGCCGCGACCTTGGAAAGCAGAGCCACATCGTCGAGCACGGAGGCGATGTCATCAATTAGCGCAAGCAGGCTGGTGGCCATGATATTTTTCGGTTATGGCTATCAGGGGACGAAGAAACCGGTCAGGCCGATGATGCCCGGGATGCGCCGGTTCCGGTGTGGCCCGCCGAACTGTTGACGGGGGAAAGAGTGTGACCGAGAATTTGCGCAGAGCCAGAGGTCCACCATTCATAACAAAGGCGTATTCTCCGCTAATGCTATGTCATCCGGGCGGGTTCAGCACCCCCCATTGGCAGGCTGATTGTGTTACCGACAAGTCCGTGCCGCGCAAACCACCCTCACCAGACGATCAAGGAGATACATCATGATCATCACCGCAAGAGCTGCCCTTGAACGATGCAATGCAATGAGCGGCCGACCACGCAAGTCACCGCCCGAGGAGGCCGAGGAAGACGACGACGGTCTGGAATTGCCCGTGGACCCCGACGAGGGCACGCCACTGCTCCCCGATGATGATGATGAGCGCGTGGTGAATGTGCCATCCTGAGCGCCATGGCGGCGGCCAGATGGATGGCGACCAGGAGAAACAGACGGTTTCAGGATCTGACACCTGAGCCAGCGCCAGGCACGCTGCGGCTGCGCGCCTGGCATGAAGGTATCGCTCCGACCACGAGGAGTTTCCATGAACACTCTGACCAAGTTGGCTTTGGGCCTGATCGGCCAACTCGCCCCGAAGCCTGCGCAGGGCGATGCTGCGCCTGCGCTGCCCTTGCCGCCGCCGCAGACCGGGGGAGGCATGCCGCTGATGCAGGCCCTGCGCGAGCGTCAGTCGCGGCGTGAATTCGATCCCGCGCCACTGGAACCACAGACCCTGTCGAACCTGATGTGGGCAGCCGCCGGTGTGAACCGGCCCGCACTGGGCGGACGCACCGCCCCGAGCGCGCTCAATGCGCAGGAGATCGATGTCTATGTGGCGCTGCCCGAAGGGCTTTACCGCCACGACCCATCCGCCCATGCACTGCTGCTGGTCAGCGCAACCGACGTGCGACGCGTCACCGGCTACCAGGACTTCGTGGACAGCGCGCCGCTGGAGCTGATTTATGTGGCCGACCACGCACGCATGAAACTGGTGCCGGCGGCGCAACGCGAGTCGTATGCCTCGGTGGCGGCGGGGGCAATGGCGCAAAACGTGTACCTGTACTGTGCCTCGGCCGGGCTGGCCACCGTCATTCGTGCCTGGATCGACCGCCATGCGTTGGCGCAGGCCATGGGGCTCGAGCCGGACCATCAGATCCTGCTGGCGCAGACCGTCGGCTACCAGGCAGGCCTTAGTCCACTGCGCGTTTAAGGCGTATTTCTTCCAGCCTGGCGCTGCCAAAGGCAACCGTCTTGAGCGAGGGCATTTCGCGCTTGAAACCCGCGGCGTGTTCGAAAAAACCCAGGGCGCGTTCATTGCCCAGCAACACCCACAGGGTCACCTGGGTGCAGCCCTCTTCCTTCAGGCCTTCGCGGGCGCCGTCCCAGAGGGCCAGACCCGCGCCCTGGCCCCAGTGGGCGGGTGCCACATACAGGGCCCAGATTTCGCCGATGGTGGAGCGGGTGCCCTTGTCACGTGAGCGGTCAAAGCCGACGAAACCAACTATTTTGTCACCCTCGGTGGCCACCAGCAATTGTGGCTCGCTGAACTCGATGGCCTCGCGCCAGTAGGCCAGACGCTTTTCGAACGTCATTTTTTTCAAAAAATCATCAGGCATCAGGTCCGCATAAGCGGCTTGCCAGGCGGCAACGTGAATTTCGGCAATGGTTTTGGCATCGCGGGGCGAGGCGGGACGGACGGAGTAGCTGGACATGAAAAAATTTGTTTTCGGATCGGCAGGGAAACGGTGAAAAAGTGGTCGTGAGGCGGAATTGTCGCGCAATTGAAGACGACGCTGCAAAGCGGGGCTGCGGTAAATTCGGGGCTCCGCCCTTTTCGCCACGAACGCTTTTCGCAGACAGATTCATCACCCCATGCCAGCCAGCGCATCAACACCCCCCGTCCCGAAACCGCCCGCCATGGCTGCAACGCCTGTTTTTCTGGCACGTATTGACCTGACTGGCCAGACCTTCGAGGCACCCGCTTCACTGCCCTTGCTGCAGGCCGCAGAACTCGCAGGCCTGGTGCCGGCGAGTTCCTGCCGCAACGGCACCTGCCGCGCCTGCATGTGCCAGCTCATTGGCGGCCAGGTGATGTACCGCATCGAATGGCCGGGCCTGAGCGCCGAGGAGAAGCAGGAAGGCTTCATCCTGCCCTGCGTGGCCTACCCGTCGTCTGACGTGGTGATCCGGCTGCCATTGCGCGCGCCCGCCGGGTTGCCTGAAAAAAACCGCAATACTTTTGGCAAATGACCTGCTAGCCCAGTAACAACGGGCATTATATGCTATTGTTTTAGTAGCGTAAAATACGGGTGCGACGACCGCCCGGCAAGCTGCTCCGGCAAGAGTCATGCGACACCCACTGTTTTGTCAGACAACTGTGCAAGGATGAACCCATGGACGCTTTGCACCCCCCGGCTGACGGCTTCGATCAGTCCAGCCTTTCCCGCACACTCGATGCCGCTGCGACCTTTGACGAGCATGAAGAGCTGAAGGCGATTTTGCGCGCTGGTAGCGCACATTTCGAGATTCACACCACAGCCAGCATCGCCACCCGTGCCGCGTCGTTTCCCGTGTACACGGCGAGCATCGGCTCGTGCGACCCGCTGGCGCCGGCGGTCGGATTTTTTGGTGGCATCCACGGGCTGGAGCGCATCGGCACGCAGCTCATCCTGGCCTACATGCGCGCGCTGCTGTTCCGGCTGGAATGGGATGAGCTGCTGCGCCAGCAGCTCCAGAAAGTTCGGCTGGTGTTCATGCCCCTCGTCAATCCGGGCGGAATGTGGACGCAGAGGCGCTCCAACCCGGCCGGCGTGGACCTGATGCGCAATGCGCCGCAACGCGCCGAAAGCCGCGTGCCTTTTCTGGCGGGCGGGCAAACCTTGAGCCCGCGACTGCCCTGGTACTGCGGCCGCCCCGGTGCGCCGATGGAAGTGGAAAGCGCAGCGCTATTGCAGGTGGTCCGCGATCAACTGGCGAGCCGCCCCTTCAGCCTGGCGCTGGACTGCCACTCGGGCTATGGTTTTGACGACAGCGTCTGGTTTCCCTACGCCAAATCGCGCCGGCTGATGCCCCATCTGCCCGAGATGTTTGCGCTCAAGACCATGCTGGAACAGTCGCACCCGCACCATGGCTACAGCTTTGAGCCGCAAAGCAACCAGTACCTGCTGCACGGCGACCTCTGGGACCACGCCTATGACCACGCGCCGCCAGGCCATATTTTCTTGCCGATGACACTGGAGCTCGGCTCGTGGCTGTGGATACGCAAGAATCCGCGCCAGCTTTTTTCACGCAACGGCATCTTCAACCCGATCAAGGCGCATCGCATCAGGCGGGTGCTGCGCCGCCATGCCGACCTGCTCGATTTCCTCAGCCGCGCCGCATTTGCCGCGCCGTCCTGGCTACCGCTCGCTGAACGCCGCGCCCAGCTCACCCAATTGGCCACGGCGCACTGGCGGCCAAGGCGCGTACCGTGACCGGGGTGCATTGATGAGCTGGGTATTTTTAAGAGGCCTCACCCGCGAGGCGCGGCATTGGGGCGCGTTTGCGCAGCAGTTCGCCCGCATCAGGCAGGCGCCTGGCGAAAGTCCGATCGTGCTGCTGGACTTGCCCGGCAATGGCGTCTTTTACACACAGGAATCACCCCGCTCGGTGCGCGCCATGGTTGATTTTGCGCGCCAGCAATTGCTCGCCACGGGGCAGCCGCCACCCTACAGCCTGCTGGCGATGTCGCTTGGCGGCATGGTGGCCGCCGACTGGGCGCAGCGTTATCCGCACGAGGTGGCCAGGCTGGTGCTGATCAACACCAGCATGCGCCCCTTCAACGGCATCACCGAGCGCCTGCGCCCCGGCCGCTGGCTGCACAACTGGCGCTGCCTGGCGCTGCTGGCCGCGCGCTGGCACGACCGAGACTACGCCGAGCGGGTCATCCATCAACTCACCTGCAACCGCGTGGCTGATCACGATGACGATGTGGCGGCGTGGGTCCGCATTCGCCACGACGCGCCGGTCAGCGCCGCCAACGCCTGGCGCCAGCTCTGGGCGGCCGCGCGCTTTTCCTGCGCTGCCAAAGCGCCGGAATGCCCGACCCTGGTGTTGTCATCCAGCGCCGACCCACTGGTTCATCCTGTCTGTTCGGACCGTCTGGCCCAGGCCTGGCAGGCCGCCCACGAGGCGCACCCCTGGGCCGGCCACGATCTGCCGCACGATGACGCCGATTGGGTGTGCCAGTGCGTTGAACGCTGGCTGGCGGGAGCCTGAGTGCGCCGTTGTGACGGCCGGATTCACGGGTGAGGCATGATTACCCCATGGCAATCACTCCATTTCACCCGGCAGAAAGCCTCGGCACCGTCCGTCAACGGCGGCGCAGCCAAAAAATCCGGCGGCTGGCAGCAATTGCCCTGGTGGTCGGCGTGTCGGGCGCAGGCGCCGAGCCGACCGCGGCCCATGCACCGTTTGAAAACACCCTTGCCCAGCGCGTCCTGGCCTGCACCGCCTGCCATGGCCCGCAGGGCCGTGCGGCGCCGGACGGCTTTTATCCGCGTCTGGCCGGAAAGCCGGCGGGCTATCTCTACAACCAGCTGCTCAATTTTCGCGACGGCAGGCGCCACTACAGCCTCATGGCGCAACTGATCGAACCCCTGAGCGAGGCTTATCTGCTGGAGATTGCGCAACATTTTTCCCGGCTCGAAGTGCCCTACCCGGCCCCCCTGCCGGCCCGGGCTTCGGTCGAAGTATTGCACCAGGGTGAGCGTCTGGTGATGCGGGGCGACGCGGCGCGGCAGGTTCCGGCCTGCGTTCAGTGCCACGGCCAGGCCATGACCGGCGTGGCGCCTCACATTCCGGGCCTGCTCGGCTTGCCGCGGGACTACCTCAATGCGCAACTCGGCGCCTGGAAAACCGGCCAGCGCCGTACCCGTGCCCCTGACTGCATGAAGGATGTGGTGGCGCGCCTCACGCTGGAAGACATCAATGCCGTCGCGAGCTGGGTCGCCGCGCAGCCCCCGCCGGCCAACAGCCGGCCCGCGCCGGCCTTGCCTGCGCTGGCTCCGGGCGCTGCCCCTATCGACTGCGCAGGCGCGCCCACCACAGTGCCATTGCAAGCGCCACTGAAAGCCCGAAATTGAAGGCGATGATCAAGCTCTCACTGGGCCTGAGTGCGCTGGTCGTCGCTGGCGCGGCTGCGCTGGTCTGGTCCCTGAACGTGCGCGACGAAGTGGATACGCGAATCATCGTAGCCACCGCTGCGCCCAGCGATGCCCTGATCACGCGCGGTGCCTACCTGGCGCGCGCCGGCAGTTGCATGAGTTGCCATACCGCGCAGGGCGGCGAGCGCTACGCTGGCGGCCGCGCAATCGCCACGCTTTTTGGCACCGTGTTCAGCTCCAACCTGACACCCGACGACAACACCGGTATTGGCAACTGGTCGCCTGCGCACTTCTGGCGTGCGCTGCACAACGGACGCTCAAAAGACGGCCGCCTGCTCTACCCCGCCTTTCCCTACCCGAATTACACGCAGGTGACGCGGGAAGACTCGGATGCCCTCTTTGCCTATCTGGGCAGCGTGCCCGCCGTCGAGCGCCCCAACCAGCCCCACGCGCTGCGCTTTCCGTACAAGTTGCAGACCGCGCTGGCGCTCTGGCGTGCGCTGTACTTCAGGCCGGGCGTGTACCAGCCGGACGCCAGCCGCAGTGCGCAATGGAACCGCGGCGCCTACCTGGTTGACGGACTTGGCCACTGCAACGCCTGCCACGCGGCACGCAACGCGCTGGGTGCGAGCAGCCAGGGGCCGGATCTGGCCGGTGGCCTGATCCCGATGCAAAACTGGTACGCGCCGTCACTGGCCTCACCACATGAGGCGGGGGTGGGCGAATGGGACCGGGAGCAGATCGTGGGCCTGCTCAAAAACGGCGTCTCACCGCGCGCCTCGGTCTCCGGCCCAATGGCGCAAGTGGTGCTGCACAGCACCCAGTACCTGAGCCACGGAGACCTGGACGCGATGGCGCAGTTTTTGAAAGCGATTCCGTCCACCCGGCCCGCACCCGCCGCCGCCGCCGAGGCTTCCAGCGCGCCAACGCTCAGCGCAGCCAGAGGCGCCAAACTTTACGAAATGCATTGCGCGCAGTGTCACGGGAAAAAGGGTGAAGGTGTTGGCGGCGCAAGCGCTCCCAATGCCTATCCGGCGCTTGCTGGCAACCGCGCTGTCACCATGACGCAGACGGTCAATCTGGTGCAAATGGTGCTTGGCGGCGGCTATGCGCCTGCGACACAAGGCAACCCGCGGCCCTTTGGCATGCCCCCCTTCGCGCTGGTCCTGAGCGACAGTGACGTGGCGGCGGTGCTCACCCACATTCGCCGCTCCTGGGGCAACCAGGCCAGCACCGTCACGGTGCTGGATGTAAACCGGATCCGCGCCAACTAGCGTAGTGTTGCACGCTTGATGGGACAAATAAAAACGATGGATTTTGGGTCAGGGCAAGGCGCAAACCACAGCGATACCCGCAGGTATCGCGCGGATTTGCAACGCCGCCCTGGCGCAAAAGACGCGTTTTTATGTTCCAGATAGCGTGCAACACTGCACCAGGCGCATTGAGTTGATAATCACATCCTCAACCAACCGGAGAGCGCCATGGCAAAAGGTCAGCAAAACAACAAGATGGTCAAGAAACCCAAAAAAGACAGCTCGCCACCCAAGCCGGTGTCGCCTGACGCCGTCAGGCCGACCATCGTGACTCAGGTGCCGCTGCGGGGCAAGCTGAAAAAATAGGTCTTTCATGACTGCGCAGCCGGGCAATCCGCTGCATGGCGTCACACTGGAGGCCATCGTCACCGCGCTGGCCGACCACTATGGCTGGCAGGAACTGGGGCAGCGCATCAGCATCCGCTGCTTTACCAGTGAACCGAGCGTGGCGTCCAGCCTGAAGTTTTTGCGCCGGGCGCCCTGGGCGCGCGAGAAAGTTGAAAGCCTCTACCTCTTCATGCTGCGCGAGATCAGGCGCGCGAACCCGCCACCTCACAACTTCCCGCCGCCGCGTGACTGATTCCCCTTGGCCCGGCATTGATCTTGTTTATGCCGACGCAAGCTTGCTGGTTCTGGACAAGCCGGCCGGTCTGCTTTCAGTGCCCGGGCGCGGCGCTGGCAAGCAGGATTGCCTGAGCCGCCGGGTGCAACAGCATTTTCCCGATGCCCTGATCGTGCACCGGCTGGACATGGCCACGTCGGGCCTGATGCTGATGGCGCGCGGCGCCAGCGTTCAACGCGCGCTGGCAAGCATGTTTGAAAAGCGGGAGATTCATAAACGTTACGTGGCGGTTGTCGCGGGCCGCATGTTGCGCGCCGGCACGGCAAGCGGCTGGGGCCTGATCGATCTGCCCATCGCACTGGACTGGCCGCGCCGCCCGCTGCGCGTGATCGATGCCGTGCTCGGAAAACCCAGCCAGACCCGTTGGCGCGTGCTGGCGTTTGACGAGGCCACAAACAGCACGCGTGTGGCGCTTGAGCCGCTTACCGGCCGATCGCACCAGTTGCGCGTGCACCTGCTGGCGCTCGGCCATCCCATTCTGGGAGATGCGCTGTATGCCCCTGAAGCCGCGCAGGCCGGGACAACGCGGCTGCTGCTCCATGCCTGCGCGCTGCGCTTTGCGCACCCGGCGGGCGGCAACTGGCTGAGCTTCGAGAGCGAACCGGGGTTTTAGCCGGGCGGGGCGGCGTCAATGCGGCTACCATGCAGCCTATGAAAAAACATCTCACCGTTATCACAGGCGCCTCACGCGGCATGGGCCTGGCCATGGCCCGCCAACTGCTCACGCAGGGCCACACCGTGCTTGGCATCTCACGCACCGCCCCGGATGCGCTGACGCAGCACGCGGCGCAGAGCGGGGCCACCTTGCTGCAATGGAGCCATGACCTGGCCGACAGTGCGGCTGTTGGCGCGCGGCTGGAGCGTTGGCTGCATGACACGGCGCAAGGGCCCGATGGCAAGGCCTGGGCCAGCGTGACCCTCATCAACAACGCGGGCGTGCTGGCACGCATCGCGCCTTTCAGCGAAACCGACGCCAATGACCTTGCCCGGGCCCTGCGCGTCGGGCTGGAGGCACCGATGCAACTCACGGCAGTGTTCTTGCGCGCCACCGAAAGCTGGCCGGCCCGGCGCAAGGTGCTCAACATATCGTCGGGTTTGGGGCGCAGGGCGATGGCATCGCAGGCGGCGTATTGCGCGGCCAAGGCGGGAATGGATCATTTCACCCGCTGCGTGGCACTCGATGAAGCGCTCAAGACCCATGGCGCGAAAGTCTGCGCACTGGCGCCGGGCGTGATTGACACCGAGATGCAGCAGCAGTTGCGCGGCGCGGATGAGGAGGCTTTCCCCGACCGGGAGAATTTTGTGCGCCTCAAAAGTGGTGGGCAACTCGCATCTGCCGACGAAGCGGCGGGCCGTGTGCTGGCTTATCTGGCGCGGCCCGACTTTGGCGCGCAGCCGGTGGCAGACATCAGGGACTGAAGGCTCATTGCAGCCCTGAGATTGTGAGCACCCGGCGGTCTACGCCGCCTTGAGGATCTGGAAAATATCATCCTTGATCTTCAGCCGCTTTTTCTTGAGCGCTTCAAGGGCTTCATCGCTGATCGAGCCGACCCCCTGCTCGTAGCTTGCGATGGCGCGGTTGTCTGCGTCATAGCGGGCGAAAAGACTTGCAAAGCGCGCATCCGAGGCCCTGAGACTTCGCATCTTTTGCAGGTATTGAGGAAATTCGTGGGCCAGATCGTGGTTCAGCAAATCCATGAAACCCCCTTGCAAATTAAGGACTGAGGCGCCACCGCATGCCGCGTAGCGACCCTATTCACGAACGACCAGCACTGACATCCGGGTATGTGACAGCACCTGCGCCGTGACGCTGCCGAGCACAAGTTTTTCCAGGCCGTGGCGGCCGTGGGAACCCATGACCACCAGATCCGCGCCCACCGACTCGGCGGTTTCAAGAATGCCGCGGTAAATGGCATGACCCTCAACGATCGAGGCGGTCACGCTGATGCCGTGGTCCTGGAAAGCCTGCTTTGCGGCCTTGATCGCCTGATTGGCCTCAGCGGTGGCCGCGCTGAGATACTCCGCCTGGCCGTAGGAAAAATCCGTTCCGACCCCGGTGAACGCATAGGGGTCTATGACGTAGATGACGGTTACCGCGCTCTTGAAAGCCACGGCAATGGCAATCGCCTTTTCGACCGCCCGTCCAGCGGTGGACGAGCCATCTACCGGAACCAGAATATGTTTGAACATGGTGCTTGTCTCCTTCAAAGCCATGGATAGATTCTCGGGGACGAACCGGTGCGCAGTCAATGCCGGTCAGGGTTCGATCTTCACACCTTTCCAGAAGGCGACACGCCCCTTGATGCTCTCGGCCTCGGGTTTTGGGTCGGGGTAGTACCAGGCTGCATCGGTGTTCATTTCTCCGTTGACCAGCAATGAATAGTAGCTGGCCTGGCCTTTCCATGCACACATGGTGTGGTGATTGCTGAAGGTCACATGATCACGATTGAGCGAACTCTCGGGAAAGTAGTGGTTGCCTTCAACCAGCACGGTGTCATCGCTTTGCGCGATGACTGCGCCGTTCCAGATTGCTTTCATGGGTTCCTTCCTGACATATTGTTGGTCATGGCGCCATGCTACGCCCTATCAGGAAGCGCGCCCAACCCGCAGTTTCACGCTGATGGGGCATCCGCCCGGCAGCACCAAAAAAAAGGGCGCCAATGACGGACATCGGCACCCGGGAGAAAAGCGTTGCAAGCGGGCTCACTCAGTTGCGGCCTTTGTCGTGCCCTTTGTCACGACCATTGCGCTTGTCCTTGCCTTTGTGCGATTCATACGCGTCATCACCCCGGACCTGAACGAAGTAGACCGGTTGACCACAGGCGTTGTAAGTGGCGCAATGCTTGGACCATTTTTTGGCATGCCCGGGTGGCACATGCAGGTACAAGGGCGGCTGCTGCACCAGAACCGGCGCACGCTGGATGATGATGGGCCGCGCATAAATCAGCGGTGGCGGTGGCGCATTGCCAATTTCAATGCGGCCATAGACACCCGGCGACAGCGCGCCGTCCACCGTGGCGTTGACATACGCCGTGGCGGCCTGGACACTGCTTCCCCAAAGGGCGGTCAAAGCGACAAGGCTTGCGATCAATAGCGGTTTGGAGCTTGTTTTCATGGATTTCCTTGAGGAATTCAGCATGGCGCGTGAGCGCTGCGCTGGACTGGGTTGCGTCAGATTCATTCTCAGCGCCAGAACGGCCGCCTGATGTAGGACGGCGTAACATTCGCAAGTAAAGCTTTTGGGATGCTTTCAATCCAGCAGGGCGGCGTACACCAGATCGCGGAACAGCGGGCGGAAATAGTTGCGCTGATTCGGCGCCTGAATCATCAGGATGGCGTACAGGTCCTGGGCCGGATCCACGAAGAACGACGTTCCGGCAATGCCGCCCCAGAAATACAGGCCCACCGAGCCTGGCACTGGCGACAGGCCCAGCTCGGTGCGCACCGCAAACCCGAGTCCAAACCCATGCCCCGGTGGCAGCAGATCGCCATTGGCCGGAATGGCACCCAGGTGATCGGCCGTCATGAAGTCCACGGTGCGCGGGCCCAGCAGGCGCGCGCCCCGCAACTCGCCCTTGTTGCGCATGAATTGCAAAAACCGGGCGTAGTCCATGGCGGTGGACATCAGGCCGCCACCACCGCTTTCCATCGCCGGCTTGGTGCGCGGCTCGATCAGCCGCATCGCAATGCCGCCGTCGGGATCGTGCGCGAAAGGTTCGGCAAGGCGGTGCTGTTGCGCCGCTGGTACATGAAAGCCGGTGTCCACCATGCCCAGCGGGTCAAAGATCGCCTCGCGCAGGAAGTGGCCCAGCGCCCTGCCGCTGACAACCTCAACCAGCCGCCCGAGCACGTCGGTGGCGCGGCTGTATTCCCAGACGCTGCCGGGCTGGAACATCAGGGGCAAGGATGCAAGCTTTTGTGAAAACTCCGCGGTACTGCGCTCGTGCGAGGCAATTCTGGCCTGTGCATATTGACGCTGCACCGCCGACGCACCCAAAAATTCATAGGTCAGACCGGCCGTGTGACGCAGCAAATCGTGCACCGTTGCGGGCTGGATCGCATATTCAAGCTCTACCGCGCCATGACGTTCGACCGCCACTTTTTGCCTGGCGAATTCCGGCAGGAAGCGCGTCACCGGATCGCTCAGCAACAGCTTGCCCTGCTCCATCAGCATCATCACCGCCACCGAGACCAGCGGCTTGGTCATGGAGTAGATGCGAAAGATGGCGTCGCGCGTCATCGGGCTGCCGCTGGCCGGATCTTGCAGGCCCAGGCTTTCAAACAGCGCAATCCGGCCCCGGCGGGCGACCAGCACAACCGCACCCGGCAGGCGCCGGCGGTCAATTTCCGATTGCAGCACTCCGAGCAGGCGCTGCAGCCGATCCGGGCAAAGCCCGAGTTCCGACGGCGATGAAAAGCCCAGCTCGGTCATCGGAACTTTCCCTCAAACAGCGTAACGCTGACGCGCCAACGCCGCGCCCTGCGCCAGGGCCTGCAGTTTCTTCAAGGCCACCTCGCGGTCCACCGGCGCCAGCCCGCAGTTGGTGCATGCCAGCAGGCGGCCCTTGGGAACATATTTCAGGGCCTGGCCGATCGTATCGGCCACCTGCTCCGGCGTTTCAATCACGTCGCTGGCCACGTCAATGACGCCAACCATCACGTCCTTTCCTTCAAGCAGCGCCATCAGATGCGGCGGCACATGCGAGTGGTAACACTCCAGGCTCACCTGCTGGATGCTGCTTTTGGCGAGCGCCGGAAACACCGTTTCATACTGCCGCCATTCGTCACCCAGAGAAGCCTTCCAGTCGGTATTGGCCTTGATGCCGTAGCCGTAGCATATGTGCACCGCCGTCGTGCAGGTCAGGCCCCGGGCCGCGCGCTCAAGCGCCTTGACGCCCCAGTCAGCCGCCTCTTTCATATAGACATTAAAAGCCGGTTCATCAAACTGGATGATGTCCACGCCGTCGGCCTGCAAGGCCAGCGCCTCCTGATTGAGCAGCTCGGCAAAAGCCATGGCCAGCTTGACCTTGTCGCCATAAAACCGGTCGGCCACGGTATCCACAATCGTCATCGGCCCGGGCAACGTGAACTTGATTCTTTTCTTCGTGTGGGCGCGCAGAAACTGCGCTTCGGCCGCATGCACACGCCCCTTCAGGCGCAGTGCAGCCACCACCTGCGGCACCATGGCGTCGTAGCGGTTGTCGCGTATGCCCATTTTGACCTTGTGCTCAAAATCAATGCCTTCGACCTGTTCGAGGAATCCATGCACAAAGTGCTGGCGCGACTGCTCGCCATCACCAATCACATCCAGGCCCGCGTCTTCCTGCGCCTTGATCCAGAGCAGCGTGGCATCGAGCTTGGCCTGCCTGAGTTCATCACCACTTGCCTTCCACTGCGGCCAGAGCTTGTTGGTTTCAGACAGCCAGGCCGGTTTGGGCAGGCTGCCGGCAATGGTGGCGCTAAAAAGAGGTCGGGTCATCGGGAGTCTCCATTTATGTGAGGGTTCGCATGACTATAGCCCTGAAGGGGTGTTCCAATAGCAGCTTTCCCACCGCACCGAACCAAGACCCCTGCCATGGCGCTCAAAGCCACCATTTACAAAGCCCAACTGCAAATTGCCGACATGGACCGCGGCGTTTATGCCGATCACAGCGTCATCATCGCCCGCCACCCCTCCGAGACCGACGAGCGCATGATGATCCGCTTGCTGGCCTTCGCGCTCAACGTGCCCGCCGACGACAAGCAGGGCCAGCTTGAATTTGCCAAGGACCTGTGGGACGTGGATGAGCCCGCGCTGTGGCACAAGGACTACACCAACGCCGTGCGGCACTGGATCGACGTCGGCCAGCCCGATGACAAGCGCCTGATGCGCGCCGCCGGCCGCGCCGAACGAGTCAGCGTGTACAGCTTTGCCAGCAGCACGCCGGTCTGGTGGAAAGGCATTGAAAGCAAACTGACGCGCGCCGCCAATTTGCTGGTGTGGCAGATCGAGGCGGCGCAAAGCCAGGCGCTGGCCAAACTGGCCAACCGCACGATGCAGCTGCAGGTGACGGTGCAGGACGGCACGCTATGGATGAGCAGCGCGACCGATTCGGTAGAGATCACGCCGCGCCGGCTCACCGCCGGCGCCTGACGAGGGCCTCGTAAACGATGCTTTTTTCGCCTCCGCCAAGGAAAATCGGCTCTCAGCCTGACACAGCAGGAAACCTGACGCTGACGCGCAATCCCACCGCATCAGGTTTCAGCCCCGAGTCGTCAAGGCTGATCTCAGCGCCAACCCGATCCGCAATGGTCTTGACAATCGACAAACCGAGGCCAGAGCCAACTTCATCGTTGCCCAGCAACCGGTAAAAGGCATCGAACACTCGCTCGCGTTCGTCTTCAGGAATGCCCGGCCCGGTATCATCCACCTGCACGATCACGCTATCCCCAGTAGTCTGCACCGACAAGTCAACGCGGCCGCCCTCGGGGGTGTAGCGAATGGCGTTTTCCACAAGATTCCGGATCAGCGTTGTCAGGTCAACCGCCGACACTCCCAGCGCCGCATCCGAATTGACGGGCACCCCCAGATCGATCTGTTTGGCTTGTGCCAATGGCATCAAATCCTCAATCACCTGGCGGAAAACCCGCTGGACTGAAATGGCAGGCCCTTCCGTGCTGATCGCTTGCTGCGCGCGCGCCAACGCCAGCAGTTGATCCAGGAGCAGCCGGGTGCGCTGCAACCCGCCTTGTAGCGTGGCCAGGCGTTCCCGCGCCTGCGCCGACATCTCGGCTGATCCGAGGCGCTCGGTCTGAAGCGACAGCGCGGTCAGTGGCGAGCGCAATTCATGTGCCGCATCCGCCACGAATCGGCGTTGCACGGCCACCGATTGCGCAACCCGCGAGAGCAGACGATTGATGGACACGACGAAAGGGCGGATTTCAGAGGGGACGCGGGTCTCGCTGACTTCGCGCAAATCAGTCTCCTGGCGTTGATCGAGCTCCGAAGAAAGCTGCTTGAGTGGTTTGAACATCTGACCAATCAGGTTGCCAACAAGCAGCAGCAGCACGGGAATCAGAATCACAAAGGGCATCAGCGTTCTCAATGCGCTGTTACGGGCAACTTCATCGCGGACTGCGGTCTGCTGCCCCACCACGACCCGAGGGCCGGATTTCAAGGTTCTGACAAACAGCCGCCATGCGTTCTGGCCTACCGTCACGGTTTGAATTCCGTCGGGCAAGTCTGTCGGCAAGGCAAGGTGTCCGGGGGTTGCTTCCGGTGCCTGAGAGCCGGGCTCCGGCAATATCTGCAGGATCACACGTGCTTCAGGGTCGGTTTCTGCAGTGCTTTGTGGAGCAGACGACGAGGTGACGGGCAAATGGTGCTGATTAACGAGCGCAGCGACCTGCCGCAACTGGTCATCCTGAAACTCATTAGCCTCCTCGAACGCAGAAATGAACGCAAAAGAGCCTGCGGCCAGTGCGGCGGCAAGAATCACCCACGAGAGCCACGCCGAAAGCCTGAACTGCAGAGAATTTTTTACTTGCCTTTTGACACCATCCATCCCACCCCCCTGACGTTTTTGATGGCATCGCTGCCCAGTTTTTTTCGCAGCGAATGAATGAGAAATTCGACCGCATTGCTCTCGACTTCTTCATTCCATCCGTAGATGCGGTCTTCCAGTTCTGACCGGGACAGGATCGCCCCGGGCCGCACCATCAGGGCGTGGAGCAAGGAAAACTCCCGCGCCGATAGCCGGGTCAACAGACCACCCAGACTTGCCTCGCGCGTAGCCGGGTCCAGAGACAGTGTGCCACTGGACAGCACGGGGCTGGCAGGGCCGCCTTTGCGGCGGATCACCGCGCGCATTCGCGCCAGCAACTCGGCCATCTCGAATGGTTTCAAGACATAGTCATCCGCACCACCGTCCAGGCCCAGCAGGCGGTCTTCCAGGGCATCGCGGGCGGTGACAATCACCACCGGGACGCCATTATCCTTTTCCCGAATGGAGCGCAGCACCTCCAGACCGTCTTTTTTGGGCAGCCCCAGGTCCAGCAGCACCACGCCATAGTCCTGGGTCTGGAGCGTGCTCAGTGCGGTTTGTCCGTCACGCACCCAGTCCACCGCGTAGGCCGCGTCCCTGAGCGCCTGCTCAATCGCCGTCCCGATCATGCGGTCATCTTCCACGAGCAATATCCGCATTGGCTTGCCTTCAGACTTTATTCAAGCGGGGGATAGCATCAAACCGCGCGGACGCACCTGAGGAAGCGCGGGCACGCGAGCATTGTTGCGAGTGATTCATTGGACGCCTACTTTCCCCAAGAAAGCAATGCCTTCTGGCTGATCGTGAGATACGACACCAGGATGAAAATGGTCGCAAGGAATAGCCCGCTGGTGCCGACTGTTCCCAGGCCCAAGCCGCCGTTGGCTGCAGGCTGCGAAAGCAGGTCACCAAACGACGCGCCCAGCGGGCGGGTGAGAATATAAGCGATCCAGAACGCGGGAATGGCATTGAACCTGAAACCATAATGCGCCAGTGTCACCGCGGCAATCAGCGCACCAAACATCAGCGCTGACAGCGCATAACCGAGTTGCAGGCTTTCAGCAGCAAGATCGCCCGCAGCTGTTCCCAGGGCAAACGTAAACAGGATGGCTGCCCAGTAAAAGAGTTCTCTTCGGGTCGTGTAAATGGAATGAATTGATAGGGTTTTCTCGATGGCGTACCAGCCTGCAAACGTTGCCAGCAAGGCCACGCTAAACACGGTGGTGGTCGTTTGCAGCGATACGCCAAAGTTGTCCACCAGGTTGTCCGTGATGAGTGTTCCAAAAACGCTCAGCAAGACAACCGTGATCCAGTAAACCGACGGGACGTATTTTTTTAGCCGCACCTGAACAATCAAGAAGGCCAGCAGTATCGCGCCCATGACGATGGAAGTGCCAGTCAGGCCCAAATGCAAATTGACGTTCAAAAAATCCGCCGCCGTTTCGCCAACGGTAGTGGCCATGATCTTGATGATCCAGAAAAATAACGTGACTTCGGGCACCTTGCTGAGCAGTTGCCAGTTATCTTGACTCAATGTCGGGTTCATGCTGCGACCTCCTGATCGAATGAATGGGGGAGAAAAAAATTACATTGCCAACTGTGGCGGGCAAGACTTAGGACAAACTTAGGCGCTCACGCCCGCACCCAGCCGCGGCGAATCAGCGGCGCGAAAAGACACCGGTGAATCGCCGTTGCCTGCTTGAACAGAGGCTCCACGAACCAGCGCGCCAAGCGCGAACACCGCCATGAAACCAGCCCGGCGACCCCGGCTGCCCCCACCATGTCGAGAGGGAAATGAACCCCAAGGTAAATGCGTGCCCAGGCCATCGGCAGACCGAGCAAGGCCAAGAGCGCGCCCGCCATGCGCGTGCGCTGATGCATCAGAAAGCTGAAGGCAACCGACCACAGCAGGGTGAGATGGTCACTGGGAAACGAAGAATCGGCCGCATGAGGAATCAGGGTACGGCCCAGTCCGATCATGAACGGTCTTGGATGTATCCAAACCAGTCCAATCACCTGCACCATCAGCACGCCAACAAAACCGGCGATGGTGGCTTCCAGCATCAGCTTGCGGGTGCTGTCGCTGCCACGCAGCCAGCCTGCGACCAGGATCACCGGCACCAGCCAGATCGCATAATTTGCCAACCCGCTTGCAATCACCAGCAAAATGGTATTCGGGTGTTCCGGAGCATTCAGCCAAAGAAACAGTGCTTCGTTAATATCTCTCATCAGGCTGAAGGACTCCATTCAAATTTCCCGCATCCTTTGCACCGCAGACACCTTTGTTTCTCGCTGAAAACCTTTTACGGCGATTGCGGCGGAGATGAATGCGACGATCACAAGCGTCGCCAGGTAGAGCCAAGGGACACTCAGGTAATCGGGCGGCGGATCAAACACACCGGTCAACAACTTGATCAGCATCCACGCAAGTCCGATTCCGGTCGTTGTTCCGACGATGGCGCCCCAGAGAAAAATGAAAAGCGCTTCACTCCACAAAAATGCGCCCAGCTCTTTCGGTCTGGCGCCCAGCGCCGACAAGATGGCGAAGATGCGGCGCCGATCTGCCAGTCCCAGCGCCAGGATCAGGCCGGTTGCGCCGGCAACCATCAAGATGGCGAAGCCGAGTTCCAGCCGCGTCAATCCGGTCAAATCGACCGAGGTCAGGCTTGACCCGATCAGATGCCGGGCCTGACTGATATCACCGACTTTTGCGCCCGGCAATGAAGCGACGATATTGCGCGCAGCAGAGGCGACTTCAACTGGGGATGCAATCGTTTTCAATAGCACGACTTCTGCCTCGTCGGCCCCGGTTTGCTGTGCAATGTAATTTGCATTGGCAACAATAAATGAGTCACGCGGTGCCGTCGGAAATTCGCGGACTACACCGATGAAGCGAAACTTCACTTGGTGATATTGATGATCCTGCCCATTTTGAAGACGCAAATTGAGCTCGTCCCCAAGCTGCAATTGAAAGTCTTTTACTGTCTCGTCGGATACCAGGATGCCATCCGGGGTCCTGGCCAGCAGATCAAGCGTGCTTTTCGCATTGCCGTTCTGGAAGTACGCATCCGAAATCCTCGTGACATCGCCAATATGTATGGCGTCGATGCCATATAGATCTTGCAAGTCGTTGCCGACGTAAGCGAGCCGATGCTGCATCGCCTGCGCCACCGCCACGCCCGGCACAGCGGCCAGTTCCCTCAGCTTGGTGGACGCGGGCGCCAGCATGCTGCCCGACACCGCCACATCGGCGCCGTTCGTAAGCTCGGCATCCACCAGCGCCTGGGCGTGATAGGTGGTATTAAAGATCGCAGTCGAAGTGGCAAAAGCAAAGGCCAGCGCAACCAGCGCAACACCTTGTGTAATCCGCTTGCGCTGGCGACCCATCGCGGCTGCGACTAGCCCGGATAACGATCCGGCGATTGGCCGAAACAGCACTGTCAATCTGGCACGACCGCGAATCAGTCCACCGAGGCACAATCGGATCGTCAACAGCCCAGTGCCCAGCCAGAACAAGACCGGCGCAAGAAAGGCCTGGTAGTCAACCATGGAGGCCGACGTTCCTTCGGGCGACAAGACGACCTGGTAGCCGGTGCTCCAGGTGCGCCAGAAGATGATGCCAGACAGGATGATCAACAGGTAATCCAGGCCAATGCGCCACCAGATTGGGCTCGAACCCTTTCCGATCGTCAGGCGAGCCGCAGCAACGGTCGTGCTCCTGGCGTCAATCCAGGCGGGAATAACAATGGCGACAGTGGCCAGCAGAAAGCCGGCCAGCACGGCGATCACCACCCAAACAATGGCTGACGTGTCGAAAATAACGACTCCAAGAAAAAACCGGGCCGAAAGAGCCGCGAGTCCCAGTCCGAAAAAGGCTCCAATCAGCCCAACATACGTGGCTTCCACCGCTGCCAGCTTCAGGATGACGGCCTGGGATGCGCCACGCAGGCGCAACAAGGCTTGATCGCGCCTTCGCCGGTCTCTGCCCGAGGCGGCAACCGCCACGGTGAGAAAAGCTGCCAACAAGATGCCTGGCGCGCCCAGAAACAGAAACAACACCCTTGAATACAGCGCATCGCTTCGCACGGAATCAAGCCGCGCAGCCAGGTTGTCCGCCACGATGCCATTGCCCGCGATACGCGCCTCAAGGTTTCTTGCCGCGCCCTGAACCGAGGTGAAGGCGGCCTCCGGATTGTGGGGTAGCTGTTGATGCATCAACCCGACATGCAGCTGCAGGCGCACCGAATCGGGTCGCACCACGGTCTGCGGATCAAAAAAGTCATGCCACATGGCCATCGGGAGTAGCAACACGTTATCGGGCGGCGCCTGCGGTGCTGCTCCTGGTGGAACGCCGACCGCCTGAAACATCGAATTTGCATTGGGAAGGTCAACAATGCCAGCCGCCTTGACCTCAACCGCAGGCATTCCGATGCGATGAATAGTTACCGTGTCTCCAACCGTGACGTGCAAATTTGCTGCAGTCTGCTGCGCAACCAGCACCCCATCAATGCCGCCCAGGAGGGAGCGAAATTGTCCTGGAAAGTTTTGAGCATAGTTAGCGTCGATGCCGAGCACCTTGCCTTGACCAGTGGTCTGTGTCGTGCCTCCTGTTTTTGTCTCAAAACTCTCAACGCTGGCGTAACCCACCGTTTGCAGTTTCGACACCGCCACTGCTTTGTGAATGGCCTGACCGATTGATTCAATGGAGGTGCCAGGGACGATCTGGACTTGCCAGTCAACCGGCACGCCTTCAATGGCTCTGCGCGTCATCGACGACGCGCTATGCGATAAAAAAGCCCCCAATGCAGCCAACATCGCCACGGTAAGGGCAATACCGGCAATGGTCCCTGCCAGGCGGCCACGACAATCCTGAAAAAGACCTCTGAACCACAACGTCACCATTGGGTACTCCCCTGCATATCGGTGGTGGAGAGAACACCATATTGCATCCGCCAAATGACGCGCATGCGTTCAGCCACGGCCGGGTCATGGGTCGAGATCACCAGTGCCGTGTCGGTTCCTTCAAGATGCGACAGCAACGCATCGAGCACTGCCCGACCGGTTGGCTGGTCAAGCTGGCCAGTGGGTTCATCGGCCAGGATCAGGCTCGGGTTACCGGCAATGGCTCGGGCCAATGCGACGCGCTGCATCTGTCCGCCAGACAATTCCTCAGGTAATTTTTGCGCCAGACTGGTTAACTCGAATGTGCTCAGGGCAGCATTCACCGCGGCATCGATGTCCTGTTCGATCTGGCCCATGATGAGGGGCAACGCGACATTTTCAGCAACGGTTAAAGGCGCCAATAAACTGGGAAACTGGAACGCGAGTGCGATCTTGTTTGGCAGCAACTGTTTGCGCGCGCCCAGCGCCAGCCAGGCAAGCTGACCCGAGCTTCTTACGTCCAACCCGGCGATCAGGTGCAGCAAGGTCGATTTGCCACTGCCGGATCTGCCGATGATCGCAATCCGGTCTTTCTTGCGAATGCAAAAGCTGGCCGATACCAAGGCTGGCACTGGAATCCCAGCCTGCAAATAGGTGCGGCTAATTTCGCTGGCTTCAATCAAAATATCAGACATGGTTAAGCCGTCCGTCTTCAATGGTGAGGAGGCGATCCGCTTGCGCGGCAAGCCCCTTGCTGTGGGTGAAGATCAGCATGGCCATGCCAGCTTTGCGCCGTTCCAGCAACTGATGCATGATGCTGATCTCGGTCTCTGAATCGACCTCTGCGGTCGGCTCGTCCGCAAGCAGGACCTGCGGTCTTGCAGACAAGGCGACTGCCAAACCGCCGCGCGCGACCTCGCCGCCCGACAACTGGGACGGATACGCATGACGCCTCGCAGCAAGCCCCACCTGCACCAGAAGTTGATCAATTTCTGATGCGTTGCAGGCGTTCGCCAGCCGCATCTGGAGTTCTATATTGCCTTGCAGTGTCAGGTGTTCAAACAGGTTGCCCGACTGCATCAGAATGCCGATATGCCGCGCTCGCAGTCCAGCGCGCACCGCTTCTGCGCGCCGCGACATGCGCTCGCCCATCACTTGAACATACCCGCCATCCGGCTCATCGAGCCCAGCCAGGCACCCCAGGAGTGTTGATTTGCCACTGCCTGACGGCCCCATGATGGCGACAAACTCACCCGCCTGCACCTGCAGCGAGACGCCCCGAAGCGCCGCAGTTTCCATATCGCCGCTGTGATAGAAACGGTAAAGCTCGAAGGCTTCAATCGGGGTCATCTCAGTTCCAGTGAAATGACTGAGCGATTAACTTCCACTGATCAACGTTATCCGCGCCAAGCGGCGCCGTCAGATCCAGCGTCGCGAGTCTCCCGTTTCGAAATATCAGGTAACGGTTGCTTTCCAGACGCAGTTGCTTGTTCGTGACCTGATTCGGTTCCGAGTTGGATTCGAAGTCTATGAGGACAGCCTGGCCAGCCGGCAGACTCACATTTTTGATGCTCTTGATTTTGACCGCACGACCCGTCTTGACGAGCTCAGCAGCCTGACTGCTTCTAACTGAAGTCATTGAGGGTGAGACGGGAGCCGCGCTGATGTCGATATCGACCGCGTTGAACTTGTCTGCGAAGCGCGCGCCGTTCTTTCGCTCGGTGCGCGACCAGCCTTCGGGAACTTGCACGGAAAACCCGACCGGTGATTTGAATGTGACGAAAACCTGCGAGTCGGGGATATCTCCGTGCGGGTTCTTTTCTAGCTTGGTAGCTTGCTTCATGGCCATTGCCGGTGTCGCCATCATCGGGAACACGCCACTCAGTGTGCTGATCAAGATGATGTTCAATAAGACTGAGCGAGAAGATGTTTTTAATGCGTTTTTCATTGGGAATCCTTAAATCGGAAAATTTGTCAATGCGGTGTCTTGCGGTGCTTAATGTCAACGGTGTAACTTAGGCCACACTTAGAGAAGTCAAAGCCGCAACCAGGGCGGATAAGACACCGCCCGGAAATGAGCAACAAATGAGCTGTCGCCACCACGGCACTTGACTACCGCAAGGGAATCCACCTTGGCAACATCGAGGTCAACACGCCATCCTTCAAAAAAATATGGTGGAAGATGGCGGCTGCGGCATGAAGTCCGGCGAGCCAGAGAATGGCATCCCCAAGCCAGGTGTGGATGTTTGCAATCAACGCCCCCACATCGTGAGAGATTCCAACGGGAGGTGCAAGCTGCAGCCCTGCGAGGAACGTCAGGGGATGCCCTTCGAACCAGGCACCGGCAATGGCAGTCAACGGCACGGCGAAGAGCAGAAGATAAAGCGCTGATTGAACTGCCCTGGAAGCGATCTCCATCCAGCGTGAAAGCGGCGTAGGCTCTGGCCGCTTGTCAACAATCCGCCAGAGAATACGCATGATGACGAGCACGAACACCAATAAACCAAGCGTTT
>CAYJMW010000006.1:6128-90430 GCA_964371235.1 uncultured Polaromonas sp. | reverse complement strand
CTCAATAAATAAGGAATGGCCTCTTCTATAAATCCTCATTTCTGTCATTGCGAGCGTAGCGCGGCAATCCAGGGTCCATGGATTGCCGCGCTACGCTCGCAATGACGAATTTATAGCAGCACCCATAAACACATCATGCCCAATACGCACAAAATCACCCCGCAGGAAGCGCTGCAGCGCACCATCGAGCACCGCGAGATCTTTCACGACGAAATGCTGCACCTGATGCGGCTCATCATGAGCGGCGAGATGTCGCCCGTGATGATGGCCGCGCTGATCACCGGGCTGCGCGTGAAGAAGGAAACCATTGGCGAGATCACCGCCGCGGCGCAGGTGATGCGCGAGTTTTCAACCAAGGTCGAGATCGCCGACAAAACGCATCTGGTCGATATTGTGGGGACCGGCGGCGACGGTTCGCACACCTTCAATATTTCCACGTGCGCCATGTTTGTGGCGGCGGCGGCCGGCGCCAAGGTCAGCAAGCATGGCGGGCGCAGCGTCAGCAGCAAGTCGGGCAGCGCCGACGTGATCGAGTTGCTGGGCATCCAGATCAATCTGTCGCCAGAGGCCATTGCCCGCTGCATCGAGGAGGTTGGCGTGGGCTTCATGTTTGCGCCCAATCACCACCCGGCGATGAAAAACGTGGCGCCAATTCGCCGTGAATTGGGCATCAAGACGATTTTCAACATCCTGGGTCCGCTCACCAACCCGGCCAGCGCGCCCAACATTCTGATGGGCGTTTTTCACCCGGACCTGGTCGGCATCCAGATTCGTGCGCTGCAGCGGCTGGGGGCCGAGCACGCGCTGGTGGTCTATGGCAAGGACGGCATGGACGAGGTCAGTCTGGGCGCGGCCACCGTGGTCGGCGAACTCAAGGATGGCGAGATCAGCGAATACGAAATCCACCCCGAAGACTTCAAGCTTCCCATGGCCAGCAACCGCACGCTGCGCGTTGAAACGCCCGCGCAGTCCAAAGCGATGCTGCTGGGTGTGCTGGAGAACCAGTCGAGTGCTGCGCGCGACATTGTCATCTTCAACGCCGGCGCCGCGCTGTACGCGGCGAATGTGGCCGACTCGATTCAAAGCGGCATTCATCTGGCGCGGGCCGCGCTTGAATCCGGCGCGGCCAGGGCGCGCCTGCAGCAACTCATCTCCACCACGCAAGCGCTTGCCGCCTGAACCGATCGCCTCACACCATGCCCGATATCCTGAACAGAATAGTTGCCGTCAAGCGCGAAGAAATTGCCGACGCCATCAGGCGCAAGCCGCTGGCCGCCGTGCGCGCCGACGCCGAGTCGCGCGTGCTGACGCGAGATTTTGTGGGCGCCCTGCGCGCAAAAATCGCCGCCGGCCAGCCCGCGGTGATTGCCGAAATCAAAAAGGCCAGCCCGTCCAAAGGCGTGCTGCGCGCCGATTTCATTCCGGCCGATATTGCGCAGAGCTATGCCGAATTTGGCGCGGCCTGCCTGTCGGTGCTGACCGACCGGCAGTTTTTCCAGGGCAGCGTCGATTACCTGAAGCAGGCCAGAGCCTCGTGCAGCCTGCCGGTGCTGCGCAAGGATTTCATGGTTGATGCCTACCAGATTTACGAATCACGCGTGATGGGGGCCGACTGCATTTTGCTGATCGCCGCCTGCCTGGATGACGCGCAGATGCGGGCGCTGGAGGCGCTGGCCATGTCGCTCGACATGGCCGTGCTGGTCGAGGTGCATGACGAGACCGAACTCGAACGCGCGCTCAAACTCAAAACGCCGCTGATCGGCATCAACAACCGCAACCTCCAGACCTTCGAGGTCTCGCTGGACACCACGCTGAACCTGCTCGGCAAGGTGCCCGCTGATCGCCTGCTGGTGACCGAATCGGGCATTGCCACGCCGGCCGACATACAGCGGCTGCGCGACGCGAAGGTCAACGCATTCCTGGTCGGCGAGGCTTTCATGCGCGCCGATGACCCGGGCCTGGCGCTCAAGCAGCTTTTTTCGCTGTAGCGGTTGCCATGGAACAGGCGCAATTGAGCGCAATGCCCGCCCCGGGAGCCGCCGATCATCTGACCAGCGCCGACCCGGCGCAGTGGCCCGTGGCAGCCGGATGGAAGCCGGTAGTGGATGAGTTTTTTGCCAGTGCAACCGGGCGCAAACTGCTGGATTTTCTGCGCAATCGGCTGGCTGCGGGCGCAGTGATATTTCCCCCCCAGCCGCTGCGTGCGCTGGAACTCACACCGCCGGAAAAGGTGCGCGTCGTCATTCTGGGCCAGGACCCTTATCACGGGCGCGGTCAGGCCGAGGGGCTGGCTTTTTCAGTGGCCCCCGGCGTTCCCCTGCCGCCCTCCCTGCGCAATATCTTCAAGGAATTGCAGCGTGATCTGGGCACGCCGCCGCCGCAGTTTCCCGTGCCCGGCGGCAGCCTGGTGCGCTGGGCAAGACACGGCGTGCTGCTGCTCAACACTTGCCTCACGGTGGAAGAAGGCCGCCCGGCCAGCCATGCCGGGCAGGGCTGGGAGGTTTTGACCGACAGCGTGATCCGCCAGGTGTCAAGGGGCGATTCACCCGTGCTGTTCATGCTGTGGGGTGCCCATGCGCAAGCCAAGCGCGCGCTGATCGAGGCCAGCGGCAATAAAGGCCACAAGGTGCTGCTGGCCAACCACCCGTCGCCGCTATCGGCGCTGCGCCCGCCGCTGCCGTTTATCGGCTGCGGGCATTTTTCGCAGGCGCGCCAATGGCGGGACGCCGGCCGGACTAAAGACCCGTCATTGCCCGCGTAGCGCGGAGCTCAGAGCGGGCGGCCAAAAAACGGATAGGCCGGGTCGTTGTAGCCGGGGCTGGAGGAATGGCCCGGCACCACCAGCGCATTGACAAAAGCCTCGTCGTCGGGGCCCTGCACCAGGTCCACCGCACCGTACACCTGCTCCAGATGCTGCAGCGTGCGCGGCCCGACGATCACCGCGCTGACCAGCGGATTGGCCAGCACCCAGGCGGCGGCAAACTGCCCGGGCAGCAGCCCTTTGGCATCGCAGCGGGCCTTGATTTTTTCGGCAATCAGGAGTGACTCTTCGCGGAACTCGGTTTCCAGAATGCGCTTGTCGCCGCTGGCGGCGCGCGAGCCCTCGGCGGGTGGCTGGCCAGGCGGGTATTTGCCCGTCAGGACGCCGCGCGCCAGCGGGCTGTAAGGAACCACGCCCAGCCCGTAGTGGCCACAGGCCGGCAAAATTTCAATTTCAGGTTCGCGATTGAGCAAGTTGTAATACGGCTGGCACACCACCGGTTGCGGCACGCCCAGTTCCCGGCACAGGCGCACGACCTCGGCAATGCGCCAGCCACGAAAGTTCGACAGTCCAAAGCTGCGGATTTTGCCCGCGCGGATCAGGTCGCCCAGCGCCCGCACCGCTTCTTCGAGGTTTTCCCCGGGGTAGTCGCGGTGCAGATAAAGAATGTCGAGCCAGTCGGTTTGCAGCCGGGCCAAGATGGCATCGGTCTGCTGCATCAGCCAGCGGCGCGAGTAGCGGCCTTCGTTGACCGTCTCACTGACCGGGTTGCCCAGCTTGCTGGCCAGCACCCAGTGCTGGCGCTGGCCAGCCAGCAACTTTCCGACGTCTGTTTCCGATTGCCCATGGTTGTAAACGTCGGCGGTGTCAATGAAGTTGAGCCCGTGGTCGCGCGCCGAAGCCACGATGCGCGCCGCTTCCTCAAACGGCGTCTGCTTGCCAAACATCATGGTGCCCAGGCAGAGGGTTGAAACCCGAAGGTTGCTGTTTCCGAGGCGGCGGTATTGCATGAGGATTTCCTTGTCAGTGTTGCAAAGCGGGGGAAGTTGCGTTTTTTTGTAGCTGCTCAGTTCACCCACGAAGATTAACTTCCAACGCAAAGGCGCTAAGACGCAAAGTACGCCAAGGAGTCAAAAATATTACTCTTTGCGCTTTTGCGCCTTTGCGTTGGAAACTTCTACTCCTGCCTAAACGCCGCGCAGCCGGTCCTGCCTGAACTGCACGGCAAATGCGCCGAACGTTCCGCCGTCCAGCGCATCGCGGATTTCCTGCATGAGATTGAGGTAATAGTGCAGGTTGTGAATGCTCGCCAGCATCGGCGCCAGCATTTCACCGCAGCGTTCGAGGTGATGCAGATAGGCGCGTGAAAAGTTCTGGCAGGCGTGGCAGCTGCAAGTCGGGTCAATCGGCTGCGCGTCGATCTTGTAGCGCGCGTTGCGGATTTTCAGGTCGCCAAAACGGGTGAACAGGTGGCCGTTGCGCGCGTTGCGGGTCGGCATGACGCAGTCAAACATGTCCACGCCCGCAGCCACACCCTCCACCAGGTTTTCGGGCGTTCCCACACCCATCAGGTAGCGCGGCTTCCCGCGCGGCAGGCGGTGCGGCGTGTGTCCCATGATGCGCTGCATTTCTTCCCTGGGTTCGCCCACGCTCACGCCGCCAATGGCGTAGCCGGGCAAGTCCATTGCGGCTAGCGCATCCATCGACTCCTGGCGCAAGTGCTCAAACATGCCGCCTTGCACAATGCCAAACAGCGCATTCGGGTTTTCAAGCTGTTGAAATTCGGTGATGCAGCGCCTGGCCCAGCGCAGGCTCAGTTCCATCGAACTGCGGGCTTCACCTTGCGTGGTGATGTGGCCCTCGGTGTCGTAGGGCGTGCATTCGTCAAACTGCATCACGATGTCGCTGTTGAGAAGGGTCTGAATCTGCATCGAGATTTCGGGTGTCAGAAACAGCTTGTCGCCATTCACGGGTGACGCAAACTTCACGCCTTCCTCGGAAATCTTGCGCCCCTTGCCGTCGCTGCCGCCGAGCGACCAGACCTGAAAGCCGCCGCTGTCGGTGAGTATGGGCTGCTGCCAGCTTTCAAACCGGTGCAGGCCGCCGAAATGGGTTATGACGTCCAGCCCGGGGCGCATCCACAGGTGAAAGGTGTTGCCCAGAATGATCTGCGCGCCCATTTCAACCAGTGAGCGCGGCAGCACGCCCTTGACGGTGCCGTAGGTGCCGACCGGCATGAAGACTGGTGTTTGGACCACGCCGTGGTTCAGCGTCATGCGGCCACGGCGGGCGTGGCCTTCGGTTTTCAGCAGTTCAAATTTCAGCATCAGTTTTTGGCAAAGTAGTTCACGCCGGGCAAGCCTTCAAAGTGCTGGTCCTGCGTCCAGAGCGTGGCGTCATGCGCTTGCGCCGTCGCATAAATCAGGCTGTCGGCCAGCGGCAGCGCATCGGCAATGGCGGCTCGGCACAGCGCCAGGTCAACGTCCACCACCCGCCCCCGGCACATTAGGGATTCGGCGTAGGCGGCGATTTTTGCACTGAGTTCGCGGCGGAGTTTTTTGGTTACTTCGTAAATCGTCACGATCGGCACAATCAGTTGCCCGGGATTTTCGGCGGCAGGCGCGAACAGCTCGGCCCGGGGCGTATCTCGCAGGTATTCGATCCAGCACGACGAGTCGAGAACGAGCCACGCGGGCGCCTTGGCCGACTTTGCGCGGGCCACCATCAGAGGCGATCAGCTTCGTCGGGAATGTCGCTGTCTTTGAGTGCGCTGGCCATGCCGCGATAGGCGCTGACCGGTTTGAGCGGCACCAGATGCGCCACGCCGTCAAACTCGATCCAGGTCAGTTTTGCGCCCGGCTTGAGGTTCAGGTGCTCGCGCACCGAGCTGGGAACCACGATCTGGTATTTGCTGGACAGCGTGACGGTATTGTTCGGCGTTTTCATATCGATCATTGTACCGCTTTACTTGTATTTTGTCGATCAAGAAGCATGGCATCGCCATAGCTGAAAAAGCGGTAGCGCTGGGCAATAGCGTGCTGATACAGCGTCATGATGTGTTCGTAGCCCGAAAACGCGCTGACCAGCATCATCAGCGTGCTTTTGGGCAGGTGAAAGTTGGTCAGCAGTACATCCACCACGGCGAACTCAAAACCCGGCGTGATGAAAATGTTGGTGTCATTACACTCCGGCCCAAATTTGGCTGCCGATTCAAGCGCCCGCACGGTGGTGGTGCCCACGGCCACCACGCGTCCGCCGCGCGCCTTGCAGGCGGCAATGGCCTGGCGGGTAGCGAGCGGCACTTCAAAGCGCTCGAAATGCATGATGTGCCTGGCCAGATTGTCGGTTTTAACGGGCTGAAACGTTCCCGCGCCGACATGCAGCGTGATGCTGGCGCTCTGCACGCCGTGCGCAGCCAGTTGCGCCAGCACGGCTTCGTCAAAATGCAGCGCGGCAGTCGGCGCGGCCACTGCGCCGGGGTATTTTGCAAACACCGTCTGGTAGCGCTGCTCGTCTTGCGCCGAATCGCTGTGCGTGATGTAGGGCGGCAGGGGCACATGGCCAAATCGCGCCATCAGCGTATAGGGATCGCTGCCGAGCCTGAGGCGGTACATCGCCCCGTCGGCCTGCGGCCAGCGGCCGAGCACGGTGGCGGTAAAGCCGCCATCCATTTGCAACACGGTGCCGGGCGCGGGCTTTTTGCTCACCTTCATGTGCGCGGCCACTTCATGGCCCGAGTCGGCATGCGGCGAAAGCACCCGCTCGATCAGCAACTCCAGCCTGCCGCCGCTGGGTTTGCGGCCGAACAGCCGCGCCTTGACGACCCGGGTGTCATTGAACACCAGCAGGTCGCCCGGCCGCAGCAGGCCGGGCAGGTCGGTAAAGTGACGGTCAACCGGGGCCGTGCCGCGGCCATCGAGCAGGCGTGAAGCGCTGCGCTCGGCCATCGGGTGCTGGGCAATGAGTTCATCGGGCAGCGAGAAATCAAAATCGACTAGGCTGAAATGCGTCTTCATGAAGGCACAATTGTCCCATGTTGCCTCCCGGTGTTAATGCCCGCCCAGTGGCCGCCAAAGCGGTCGCGTCAGCAGCGCCAACGGTAAAGTCACCGGCGCAAAAAGCCCTCGAAAAACTCGGGCTGCGCCGCGACATTGACCTGGCCCTGCATCTGCCGCTGCGCTACGAAGACGAAACCCGCATCGTGCGGCTGGCTGACGCGCGTGACGGCGATATGGTGCAGATTGAAGGGCAGGTGACGCACAGCGAGGTCACACTCAGGCCGCGCCGCCAGTTGCGCGTGACGCTGGACGACGGCAGCGACACCTGTGTGCTGCGCTTCCTCAATTTTTACCCTTCGCACCAAAAGACGCTCAGCGTCGGCGCCCGGCTGCGGGTGCGCGGCGAACTCAGGGGCGGCTCGTTCGCGGGAGGTTTTGGCCGCGAGATGGTGCACCCCAGTTTCAAGCCGGCCGGCGGCGCGCTGCCGGACGCGCTGACACCGGTCTATCCCACCGTTGCCGGGCTGGCGCAGAGCTACTTGCGCCGCGCGGTGCTGGCAGGCTTGGCCGGCGCCGATCTCAGCGACACCCTTCCCGCGCCGTTTGCAAGCAAAATCGGGCCTCAGCCCTTATGGGACCTCGCAGAGGCGCTACAGTTTTTGCACCACCCCAAGCCCGACGTGGCGCTGGCCACGCTGGAAGACCGCAGCCATCCGGCCTGGCAACGGCTGAAGGCCGAGGAACTGCTGGCCCAGCAACTCTCGCAATTGCAGGCCCGGCGCGGGCGTGCCGCCATGCGCGCGCCCGCGCTCAGCGGCCCGTTGCTGCGCGGCGTGCATTGCACCTTGCAGCAGCAACTCTTGGCCCGCCTGCCGTTCCGGCTGACGGCGGCGCAGCAGCGCGTTTGCGCCGAAATCGAAGCCGACCTGAAAAAACGCATTCCCATGCACCGCCTGCTGCAGGGAGATGTGGGCGCCGGCAAAACCGTGGTGGCCGCGCTGGCGGCGGCCCGCTGCATTGACGCGGGCTGGCAGTGCGCGCTGATGGCTCCCACCGAAATTCTGGCCGAGCAGCACTTTCGCAAGCTGGTCGGCTGGCTCGAGCCGCTGGGCATTACCACCGCCTGGCTCACGGGCAGCCAAAAGGCGAAAGAGCGGCGTGAGATGCTGGCGCTGATTGAAAGCGGCCAGGCCGGTCTGGTCGTCGGCACCCATGCCGTGATTCAGGGCAAGGTGAAGTTCAACAATCTGGCGCTCGCCATCATCGACGAGCAGCACCGCTTTGGCGTGGCGCAGCGGCTGGCCCTGCGCAGCAAGATGATTGGCGACGGCCCACAAAGCGGCCAGGAGCCGCATCTGCTCATGATGACCGCAACGCCGATTCCCAGGACGCTGGCGATGAGTTATTACGCCGACCTGGATGTTTCCACGATTGACGAACTGCCCCCAGGCCGCACTCCCATCGTGACCAAAGTCGTCAGCGAAGCCCGGCGCAGCGAAGTGATCGCCCGCATACGTGGGCAGCTTGCCGAAGGTCGGCAGATTTACTGGGTCTGCCCGCTGATTGAAGAAAGCGAGTCGATCGACCTCGTCAACGCCACCGAAACGCATCAGGCGCTGAGCGCCGCCCTGCCCGGGGTGATGGTCGGCCTGCTGCACTCGCGCATGCCGCCGGCCGAGAAAAAGGCCGTGATGAGCCTCTTTACCAGCGGCCAAATGGGCGTGCTGGTCAGCACCACCGTGATTGAGGTCGGCGTGGATGTGCCCAACGCCTCGCTGATGGTGATTGAACATGCCGAGCGCTTTGGCCTCTCTCAGTTGCACCAGTTGCGCGGCCGGGTCGGGCGCGGGCAAGCGGCATCGGCCTGCGTGCTGCTGTATTCCCTGGGCGACGCGCCGCGCTTGGGCGCAATGGCCAAAGCCCGCCTCAAGGCCATGCTGGAGACCAACGACGGCTTTGAAATTGCCCGGCGCGACCTGGAAATTCGCGGCCCCGGCGAGTTTCTGGGGGCCCGCCAGTCCGGCGCGCCGCTGCTGCGCTTTGCCGACCTGGCACTCGACGCGGACCTGCTGGCCTGGGCGCGCGAACTGGCGCCGCTGATGCTCGACCAGCACCCCGAACTGGCGCAGCGGCATGTGCTGCGCTGGCTCGGCGGCAAGGCCGAGTACCTGAGGGCTTGACTTGACCTCAAAGTCTGGCATTTCTACTTAATATGATGCACAATGCACAGTACATATGCACGTCAATAAGAGAGTAATTATGCAAAAGCGAATGACCATCACCATGGATGAAGCGGTTTATGACGGCTTGCTGCGGGTTGTTGGGCGTGGCAAGGTGAGTCAATTCCTCGAAGCACTCGCCCGGCCGCATGTGCTCGACACTGCAATGGACGAGGGCTATCGTGCCATGAGCAACGACCGCCAGCGTGAAGTCGAGGCCTCCGAGTGGATCAATGGCTTGATTGGGGACGTGGCGAATGCGTCGCGGTGAGGTGTGGTGGGTTGAGTTCGACCCGGCTGTTGGCAGCGAGATCCGCAAGACCAGACCGGGGATCATCGTCAGCAACAACTCTGCAAATCGCAATCTGTCCCGCGTCGTCGTCGTGCCACTGACCAGCGGCGCAGAGCGGGTTTTTCCCGGTGAAGCTCGGGTTTGCGTCGCAGGCAGCGACAGCAAAGCCATGGCCGATCAGATCATGGCCGCCGACAAGGTGCGACTTAAATCCAGAATTGACGAGTTGTCCAAGTCAGACATGCTTGCCGTAGAGCACGCTATCCGAGTTCAATTGGCATTGCCCCAGTAAGGCGCTCACGCCTATTGCATGATGGCTTTGCTCCTGGTCCCCTGGTGGAAGGTTGGGATGCGGGAATTGGAATCTGACCTCCATTACCTTTGTTGACGAGGCAATGCATATGCATTACCATGGCAGGAACATGAATCCCAGAGAAAGCCAAAATGTCGGTAACGATTGAAATTGACTCTACATTGACCGACCGCTATCAGACGACGGTGCCAGAGCCTGTGCGCCGTGCGCTGCGCCTGGGTAAGCGTGACAAGATTCGCTACAGCATTCAGCCCAACGGGGCTGTGCTCATGACACGCACCGCACTGCCGCAAGACAGTGACCCGGTGTTGGCAAGCTTTCTGGGTTTTTTGGCGCGTGACATGGCATCGCACCCGGAGCAAATTCAGATGCTTGACGCAGGCCTGGTTAGCCGCATTCGCGCGCTGCTGGGTGATAGGGAGGTGGATATTGACGCACCACTGCCGGACGACGAATGACCCAGTCTGCCAAGGTGCCGCTGGTCATCAACGGATGGACGGTATGTGCCCACCCACTGTTTTTGGACCAGTTGGAGGCGACCATGGGCCAAGTTGAGGCTCTTCGCCTGAAAGACCCGGCAGGGTTTTTCAAGAAGAACGCTTCAAAGCGGCTTGCCGCCATTGCCAAGTTGGCGTTTGAAGTGATTCCGCAAGACCCTGAACGGCCCGAGTATCGGCAGGGAAATACCTTGGGCGAAGAGCACAAGCACTGGTTCCGGGCCAAATTTTTTCAACAGTATCGCTTGTTCTTCCGTTATCACAAAAACAGCAAAATCATCATTTACGCATGGGTAAACGACGAGGACACCCAGCGTGCCTATGAAAGCGCTGATGATTTATTGGGGTCAGACACCAATTTTTCTGCGACGCCATGCGTCGCACCCGAAGGGTCAGCCTTTGGCTGAGAAAATTTGGGCTCTGACCCCAAAAAATCCAAGATGCTGGAGAGCGGGCATCCTCCAGATGACTGGAACGCTTTATTCGTCGAGGCCCGCCGTCATAGCCAGCGCTTGGCGCTGGCTATGACGGGTCCACTTTGAAGATAGATGGCCAGGCTGGTGTGCATCAAGCCGGTGACAAAAATGTTGGCAAAACTGGAGCCGCCTGCCAAAAAACGTAAGGTTGCGGGTCTGGCTTGGGAACAAAGTCACACTTAAGTGTGCAAAAAACAGGCTTGAGGCGGCTGGCACGCAACCTGCTGTAACGGAACGCAAGTATTTTTTCAAACCAAGGAGTTTTTATGAAACGTTCAATGCAAAAGGCTCAACAGGGTTTCACCCTGATTGAGTTGATGATCGTCGTGGCGATCATTGGTATTTTGGCGGCGGTGGCTTTGCCGGCTTATCAGGATTACACGGTACGGGCCAAAATATCGGAACCGGTTTTGGCCGCATCTGCCTGCCGTACCAGCGTCACCGAGGTTTATCAAAGCACTAACGCGGCTTCGCTTCCGACCGGCGGCAATTGGGGTTGTGAGTTTGCCGCTGCTGCCAGCCAGGGTCCCACCAAATACGTTGCCTCGGTTCAAACCAACGAGGTCGGTGCTGTGAAAGTGCTTATACGAGGCTTTCCAGTAACGACTATCCCGGCCACCGCCGCTGTTCTGCTCATCCCGACGCTTACCAACGGACAAGTTAGCGCTTGGGAATGCGGCCCCAATGCAACCATGCCGAGCAAATATTTGCCAGGCTCCTGCCGTGCGGCTCTGACCGAGAGTGGCACCTACGCGCCATGATTCGGTTGTAGAACAACTTGACTCTCTTTCAAAAGGGCTCTTCGGAGCCCTTTTTGTTATTCCACTTGCGTACCCTATGTCATCGCTTATTTTTGCAGTTTTTTTAAGTTTGAGCTGGCTTGTGCCTGAGCATTTTCCGCCATGGGTCAGTTGGCACGCTGAAGTTCTGGCCTTTCTTGCGGTTTTCATGGCCGCCTGGGTGTTGATGGCCCGCCTGCCAGGTCAAGGCGCCACGGCGCGCGGCATCAACTTGCCGATAGTCATCTGGCCCTTGGTGGCGCTGGCGCTGCTGGCGGTGCTTCAGCAACTTGCGGGGCTGATGACCTTTTGGGGCGATGTGCTGGTGGTCTGGTTTTATGCCGCGCTATGCATCACCTGCCTGATTCTTGGCTTTTCCGCCGTTCCCGGTCATACCGAAAAGCGCGGGTTTGACTCGCCCGTCACAGTGCTGGCGCTGGCATTGGTCATCGGCGGCGTCGCGTCCACCGTGGCGGCATTCTCCCAGACCTTTGAGCTCTGGGAGAACTCGCAGTGGATTGCGCGCATGCCGAGTCTGCACCGGCCCGGTGGCAACCTGGCGCAACCCAATCACCTGGCAACGCTGCTGATGATGGCGCTGGCCAGCGTGGTGTTTCTTCACGAATCAAAAAAGCTGTCAGCGTTGCCGGGCGCCTTGCTGGTTTTTGTTTTTGGTCTGGGCCTGGCGGTGACAGCGTCGCGCGCCGGGATGCTGGGCTTTTTGGCCTTGCTGGTCTGGTGGTTGGCAAAGCGCTCAAAGATCGGTAGCCAGACCCCGCCCTGGGTCGCTGCCGTGGTGGGCGCCGGGTTTTTGCTGCTCTTCGGCTTGTGGCCCAGGTTTTATGCGCTGGTTGAAATGTCCGGCGCCGCGGAGCTTCGTCTGCTTGACAGCGGCGGCAGGGTGCAGGTCTGGCCGCAACTGGTCGAGGCGCTTTTCGAGAAGCCCTGGTGGGGCTGGGGCATCCGTGAAGTGGCCAGGGCGCAAAATTCGGTCGCCCATGCCTATGCGTTCAGCCTGCCGTTTACCTACAGCCACAACCTGGTGCTCGATCTGGCCTTATGGCTTGGCTTGCCCATTGCCGCCATTCTGGTTATGGCGGGCCTGATCTGGTTCTGGCGCCGCGCCATGGCAGCCAACCAGCTTTTGCCCTGGTATTGCTTGGCGGTTGCCATTCCGCTGGCGGTGCATTCCATGGTGGAATATCCGTTTGCCTATGCCTATTTTTTGGCGCCGGTCATGTTCTTGCTGGGCGTCATGGAAGCGTCACTGGGCATGCAGCCGGTTTTTCGGCTAAGGCTGCCGATTGCCGTGGCGGCCCTGTTCGTGACCAGCGCACTATTGGTGTGGTCGGCGGTTGAATATTTCAGGATCGAAGAAGATTTCCGGGTGGTGCGGTTTGAGGCCTTGCACATCGGACAAACTCCCGCTAGTTACCAAAAACCCGATGTGGTGCTGTTGACGCAGTTGGGCGCCTTGCTCGAAGGCGGCAGGATTTCACCCAGGCCGGGCATGAGCGCCGATGAGCTGCTGCTAGTCAAAAACGTCGCGCTGCACTACCCCTGGACCGCCACGCAAAACCGCTACGCACTGGCGCTGGCGCTGAACGGCCAGCCCGGCGAGGCGATCCGGCAATTGCGTGTCATGCGGGCGCTTTACGGCGAAAAGATGTATCAGGAAATCAAGGCGAACTGGGAGGCCCTGGCGAAGGACAAATATCCCCAATTGCGCGAGCTGAAACTGCCTTGAGGGAAGAATAAGAGGTATTTGGGGTCAGATTCCATTAATTAAGCCCAAGTGAGGGTGCTGCAAGGGTGAAGTCCACACACGCGATGACTACCTCCCGTTTGCGAAAGGAGTGGCATAGAATGGCAAAAATTGCCACAACCAGAGGGTCTCACGATGTCGCTCAACATATCACTGCCTGCCGAACTTGAAAACCGTGTGCGAGACCATGTTGCCTCTGGCATGTACGGTTCCGCGAGTGAAGTCATTCGTGAGGCGCTGCGCCTTTTTGAAGCCTATCAAACCGCACAGGTCGCCAGTTTTGCGTCACTGAAAGCGGACATCGCGCAGGGTATGGCCGATGTTCAGGCAGGTGGTCGGGTCAGTGCCATGGACATGACGGCGATCAAGGCACAAGGGCGGGCTGTATTGCAGTCTAAACGCGAAGGCGCCTGATGGCGCGCGTGACGCTCGCACAGAGTGCCCAGACCGATTTGCTGGAGGCTTGGCTCTACATTGCCGAGGAAAACCAGCAAGCGGCGGATCGCGTGCTGGATACCATTGATAAAGAGGCCAATACGCTTTTACTTCAACCGCTGTTCATGGCTGCGCGCGCGCCGCCAGCCATGGTCTTGCCAGCGCTTTGGGCCATGCCGGTGGCGGTCTTCATGGTGCCTTAACGTTAATCGGGGTCAAATTCCATTATTGAACCGTTGCAGAGTGTTTAGTGATTCGGTTATCATGTCCATATCGCCCGTTATAGCTAATTCATGGAGTTCGACATGATCACCCTCACTTCCGTAGAGGCGCAAAGCCGTTTTGGCGAGTTGATTGATCGTTCGCAGCGTGAACCGGTGCAGGTCACGCGGCGGGGCCGGCCGGTGGCTTATGTCATCTGTGACCAGGATATGCAGGCGCTGAACGATTTGCGCACGCGCCGCGAGACGGCAAGCCGCTGGTATGCGCAATACCGCGAGCAGTTGGCACAAGAGCAGGGACCCGAGCCCGACGCTGCTGCCTTGACCGACGCTGACGTCACGCAGTTGGTCAATGCGCTTCGATAGGCCGATCGTCATTGATACGGGCGTATTGGTCAGCGCCGCGATTCGGCCGCAGTCGGTGCCCGCGCTGGCGCTTGAGCGGGCGCTGCTCCACTATGAGGTATGCGTGTCGCCGGCTACTTTTTCCGAATTGCAAACGGTGCTGCTGCGGCCAAAGTTTGATCGCTATGCTTCAGTGTCTGCAAGGCAGGTGTTTGTAGAGGGGTTGCGCCGGCACCTGCGAATGGTGGAGGTGACGCAAGAAGTCAAAGAGTGTGCCGATCCGAAGGACGACAAGTTCCTCGCGCTGGCCCTGGCCGTGAGCGCCGAAATGATCGTAGCCAGCGACCCGCACCTGACGCAAATGCACCCTTGGCGAGCTATACCGATTTTGCCGCCCGCTGCTTTTTTGGTCGGTGCTCGCTGAAAAAGGCAAGGTTAATGAGGGTCAAAGGTTAATGAGGGTCAGACTCCAATTAATTCCTGAGACGATGACGCTGAAGACTGGAAAGCGATCAAAATCTTGAGAGAAAATAGCCGCTAGCCCTTGTATCTATTGCATAAGCAGCTATTAAATACATAGTGATCGGGGTAATGAATAGATAAATTGGGGTCGGATTCCAATTAATCCGATCTACCCATGCAATAGGCGGTAACCCACGGGGCCGTCGGGCGGACGCAGCTAATTCCTACTTGCGCCCATAAGTGCTGTCGTGGTCAGGTGAGACTGTTAGCAAGCGGATGAAGTCGCCGTCCCGGTAGGCCGTTGCCCGCCGGGATTGGGTGATGCGAAGGGAGTAGATTGCATCAATATCCGGCGGCGGCTTGATGCTGCTGATTTTTTCCCACTTCAGTCCGCCGTCACGGTAAAGCTGGTTCCACATCAGTTGACGGATTTTGTTCAGTGTGTCGAGCGCTGCATGCCGCTCAGGCTTTTGCAGGCCGAGCAGGCTGGCTTGGAATACAGGGTTGTTCAGGTCCAGCCGAACCAACGCATCTGCACTACTGCTGGCCATGTGACAGACGGGTCAGGGTGTTCTCCAGTGCCGCATCGTCGGGCGCATTCTGGGCCGCCCATGACAAAGCCTGGCTGAGGTCAGACGCTGCCGCAGGCGCATGGAGCCAGCGCTCGTTATCGGGCACCACGGTGGCGGTACGGACCAGCCAGACGCCGGCCTCCTGTTGTTCCACCAGAACTTGGCGCCCGGCGAACTGCTTACCGAGTGAGATTTGGCCATTGGCGCCAACCACCTTGACGCTGACCGGATAGGATGTTGTTGCCGTCATGGTATTTTCCTAAATTAACTCTGCACTAAATTACGAATGCACAAAGTAAATTATCTGCCTTTCAGGCCGCATGTCAATGGGTTAATCGGGGGTTAATCGGGGGTTAATCGGGGTCAGATTCCAATTAAATTACCGAATGTATCTGCCGCTTACCGGCAAGCGGTATAAAATGCTCGCTCATGATCGAGTCGTTCAAGTGCGCAGACACCCAAGCCCTCTTTGAAACCGGTAAGTCCAGACGGTTTGCCAATATCAGGGAAGTGGCTGAGCGCAAGCTGACGCAACTGGCGGCTGCGACGACGCTAGAGTTTCTTAAATCGCCGCCCGGCAACCATCTCGAGCCACTGACGCGCGAGCGTGAGGGTCAGCACAGCATTCGCATCAACAAACAGTGGCGCATGTGTTTCGTGTGGACTGCCGACGGCCCGAGCGATGTTGAGATTGTCGATTACCACTGACTTTTTTATGCCATGGAGGGCAACATGATCAAAAACGGAATGCGGCCGGTTCACCCTGGCGAAGTCTTGCGCGAGGACTTTTTGAAGCCGCTGCAAATGAGCGCCAACGCGCTGTCGAAAGCGCTGCATGTGCCGGCCGGGCGCATCAACGACATCGTGCTGGAACGGCGCGGCGTGACGCCCGACACGGCGCTGCGCCTGGCGCGCTTTTTCGGCGGCGACGCGCAGTCGTGGCTCAATCTGCAGCAGATGCATGACCTCAAGCTGACCGAGCGCGAAAAGGCCAAGCAAATAGAAGCCGAAATTGAGCCACTGGCGCTCGCGGCCTAAGTTTTAGTGGGGGCCAGCTTCGAATTAAATCCCGGTCACGTCGTGCGTCGTTTGGGGGTAGTAGCCGCCTTGCGCGCTGCTGCCTTGGGCGTTGCCCGGGATGAGGTTTTGGCCGCTCCGGGGGTGGGCCAGGCCTGGTTGCTGCGCAGGGCGGTGTTCATGGCGGCGCGCGCGCCTCCTGCCACGGTCTTGCCAGCGCTCTGGGCCATGCCGCTGGCGGTCTTCATGGCTCCTTTGGCGAGCCCGGTGGCCAGATTCCTGGTGGTGTCGATGGCTCCCTTTTTGGCGGCCTCTTTCATCGCATCCGCTGCAATGGTTTGAAACTGCTGGGTCAGCGCACCCCACCATTGCATCGGGTCCACCACGCCAGGGGCAGCCGCAACCGGGGGCTTGCTGACCTTGGCTTTCGCTTTGGGCGTTCTGGCTTTTACTGGCGCGGCGTCGGCCGCGGGCGCTGCGACGGGTTCAGCACCGGTCTGGGCCGCCTGATACGCTGAAGGCGGAATCTCCAGCCCCGAAAACGTCCTGGCCTTGTCGGCCACTTGCTGCGCGCTCCCGGCGACGCTGTCGGCCACCTTGAGCTTGAAGGCATTGGCCACGTCACCCATGTTGAAATTCATGCCCTTGAGCGTGGCCAGCGTCATTTTCTGCACCTCAAGCGCCTGAATCGTGGCCTTGAGCGCCATGGCGTTCTGGTCGAGCCAGAACTGGACCGCCTTGAGCTCCTGGATCCGCTTGTCGAGTTCCTCCACATTGAGCGTGGGCGCGACCCAGTTGCCGAGGTTGGGCAGTTGCGGAATGCTTTGCGCTGCGCTGCCGGCCGCCTGCTTGGCCAGGTTTTGCAAAAAATCGAATCCGGGCACCAATTTGCCGAATGCGGAAAAGGAATTGTCTGCGTTGCTCATGGCGTCTCCTGGCGTGTTGTAGTCTGTTTTACCTTGCAGCCTGCATTGTGCAGCGCTGGCGCGGCGCGTCAACCGGGTTTTATGCTGGCCGGTCGGTCCTGCTAAGCTTGCGCGCTGAAAAGCCTGATTCACCCTGCCGCGCCATGAATTACACCTTTGCCTCCGCCACCATCCTGCTGCTGCTCATCACCGATCCATTCGGCAATATCCCCATTTTCGCGGCGGCGCTGAAAAACGTTGCGCCGGAGCGCCGCTCACGCGTGATCGTGCGTGAAATCCTGATCGCATTTGTCGTGCTATTGACCTTCATGTTTGCGGGCGACCGCTTCTTGCGGATCATGAACCTGAGCGATCTTTCGCTGCAGATGGCCGGTGGCGTGGTGCTGTTTTTGATCGCGCTGCGCATGATCTTTCCGCCACCGGTCGGCGAAACGGCAGAGTTGGTGGGGGAGCCGCTGATCGTGCCGCTGGCGATTCCGGCGGTGGCGGGGCCGTCGGCCATGGCGACGGTGATGCTGCTGGTCAGCCAGCAGCCGGAGCGTCGGCTGGAATGGATTGCCGCGCTGACCGTCACCATGCTGGTCGGGGCGGTGGTTCTGCTGCTGGCCGGGCGCATTCAGCGCTTGCTGGGCGACCGTCTGGTGGTTGCCATCGAGCGCCTGATGGGCCTGATCCTGGTGGCGGTTTCGGTTGAAATGATGTTGCGTGGCGTCAAGCTTTTCGTGTCGCAGATCAGCAAGGCAGCCTGATTAACCGGGCATTGGGGCAACCATCTTCTGGTCAATCGCACCAAACACACTTTGCCCGTCCTTGCCCTTCATTTCAATGCGAATCGTGTCGCCAAACTTCATGAAGCCGGTTTTGGGCTGGCCGCCCTCGATGGTTTCAATGGCGCGTTTTTCGGCAATGCAACTGTAGCCGTGGCTCCAGTCCTGGTTGCTGACGGTGCCTGAGCCGATGATGCTGCCGGCCCGCACGTTGCGGGTTTTGCACAGGTGGGCGATCAGTTGGCCGAAGTGAAAGGTCATTTCGGGCCCGGCCTCGCACAAGCCAACCGTGCGGCCATTCCAGCTGCTTTGCAGTGTCAGGTGCAGGCGCCCCTTGTCCCAGGCGTCGGCCACTTCATCGAGCGTAACGGCGACCGGACTGAAAGCCGTTGCCGGTTTGCCCTGGACAAAGCCAAAGCCTTTGGCCAGCTCATCAGGAATCAGGTTGCGCAGCGACACGTCGTTGACCAGCATTAACAGGCGTATGCCGTCGAGCGCCTGCCCGGGGCTCGCACCCATGGGAACGTCGCCCGTGATCACGGCGACCTCGGCCTCAAAGTCGATGCCAAACGCTTCGCTGGCAACCACCACGTCATCACACGGCCCCAGAAAATCGTCGCTGCCGCCCTGGTACATCAGCGGGTCGGTGTAAAAGGAGGCGGACACTTGCGCGTTGCGCGCCTTGCGCACCAGCTCGACATGGTTGATGAAGGCCGAGCCATCGGCCCACTGGTAAGCGCGCGGCAGCGGGGCCATGCAGCGGGCCGGCTCGAACGGAAATGCATGGCGCGCCTTGCCGTTGTTGAGCAGATCGTACAAGTCCTGCAATTGCGGCGACATGAAGTTCCAGTCGTCCAGCACCTGCTGCAGTTTGCTGGCGATACCGGTCGCATAGTGCGCCACGGAGAGATCGCGCGAGACGACTACAAGCTGGCCGTCGCGCGAGGCGTCTTTGTAAGTGGCAAGTTTCATCGGGTTCCTGATGGGTGGCTGTCGGTTGAGGTCAGGCGTGCTGCAGACGCGTTTTCAGGCTGCCGGGTTAGGATTCAAGGCAATGTCAAATTCTAGTGCCCTGACTGCATCTGCCGCCGAGCGAGCGAACGCGGCGCTGGCGATTGGTGCGCCGTCCTGGCGGACCATGGGCGGGCTGGTGCTGGTGGTGCTGGCCGCCCATGCCCTTGTGCTGCGAACCGCGCCCAACCATTTCGGTCCGACGCCGGACCCTACCGCGCGCCATGCCCGGGCTTTTGTGACGCGCAGCATCGTGCCGCCGCCACTGCCTGATGCCGCCGTGCCAACTCCCGTGGCCGCTGCCAATGTCATGCCCGTTGCCAAGCCAGCCGACAAGCTCGCTCCCCAAAAAAAGCTTAAGAAAAAAGTGGCATCAGCCCAGGTGGAATATGCAGAATCTGCTACTAATTTAATAGCTAAATCCGGCACGGAACCGATTGTTGCGAACAACCCCGATGCCGCGCTCAGCCCGGGCAGCGAAACGGCCGTCATCACCGACTTGCTTGATCCGGTCCCGGTCCCGGCTGTGGTTCCGGCCGTGGCCGCTGCCGCCCCCGCCATGGCTGCGGCGTCTGCAGCCGCAGTCGTTGGTGCGGTCAGTGCCGCCAGTGCCGCGATTGCCGCTGAGGCGCCCCCAATCGGCCCCAGCCTGTCGTTTCCTACCGCCACGGCGCTACCCGCAAGCACCCGGCTGGCGTACAAAATGACAGGCAGCGCCAAGGGACTGACCTACTACGCGAACGCGGAACTGGTCTGGAACAACGCAGGCAGCAGCTACGACGCCAGCATGACGGTCAGCGCGCTGTTTCTCGGTTCGCGCAGCATGACCAGCAGCGGCCGGCTAGGCGCTGAAGGCCTGGCGCCGACGCGCTTTTCCGACAAGTCCAGAACCGAAGTGGCGGCGCATTTCGAGCCCGACAAAGGCCAGATATCGTTCAGCGCCAACACGCCGTCGGTTCCGTGGGTCAAGGGCGCGCAAGACCGGATGAGCGTTTTTTTCCAGCTTGGCGGCATGCTCGCGGGCAACCCGGCGGGTTTTCCGGCAGGCGCCAGCATCGTGTTGTACACCGTAGGGCCGCGTGATGCGGACACCTGGACGTTCGTCGTGCAAGCCGAGGAAAAACTCGACCTGCCCTATGGTGAAGTGAGCACGCTCAAGCTCGCGCGCCAGCCCCGGCGCGAATTCGACCAGACGATTGAGCTCTGGTACGCGCCCGCACTGGGGTACCTGCCCGTGCGCAGCAAAATCACCCAGCACAACGGAGACTTTGTTGACCAGCAGCTCAGTGCCCTGACGCCGCCCTGATCAGCCCGAGCAGCACGAGCCACAGCGCCGTTCAGCGCCGCCGTGTGGTGCATTTACCCCACACCGGTCAGCTTTACCGGCCAGTTTGCCCAATTCCCTTGAACTTGGCACTATCGTTGCTATCTGAGAGAAAAGGACACAACCATGCAAATGCTTTACGACTCAGACAGTTTTGTGGTGGTGCAGATTCACGCCAACGCTCCCGACGAGTCCGCGCCCGCCCCCGCCATTCCCGAGTTGGCGCGCCATGGTTTTGAAATCGTTGACAAGCGCTCGGGCAAAGAGGTGTACCTCGATGGCTCGTGGGCAGAAATGTTCCAGCAGCGCCTGAGCGCCTGGGCGCAAAAAACGCCGACCCAGGAAGAAGTTGAAGATACGCTCGAAGGCTACAGCGGCTTGGCCAACACACCCATCTCGCTGCACTGACCGGTCTCATGCCGGTGGCCCGTCCCCGGCCGGCTGCTGGTGTGGATATAGCCACCGGTACACGGGCTCGGCCAGCAGCAGCACGGCGGCCAGCCGCGTGACATGAAACGCCGTGACGATTGGCACGCCGAGTTGCAGCACCTTGGCCGTGATGGACATTTCGGCAATACCGCCCGGTGAGGTTCCCAGCAGCAGCGTGGCCCAATGCAGCTGCGTGAATTGCGCCAGCAGCCCCGCAAATGCGGCGCACAGCCCCATCATCGCGAGCGTGGCCAGCGCCACCGAGCCGAGCCAGCGCGGGGCCAGATGCACAAAGCCGCGGGTAAAACGCACGCCCAGACTGATGCCAATCAGCAGTTGCGCGGCATTGGTCATTCCCAGTGGAATCGCCGACAGCGTGACACCTTGCGCGGTCAGCAGCAGGGAGATGAGTAGCGCGCCGATAAACCAGGGGTTGGTGCGCCCCAGCCTGACCATGACCCAGCAGCCGATGCCGGTCAGCAGCGCCAGTAGCGCCAGCCCCGGCAGATGCACCACGCGGGCGCCGGGCAGGGTGGTGTCCAGCCCATGCAGACCCGCCCACTGAAAGCCGAAGGGAATGATCAGCGTGACCAGCAGCACCCGCAGGCTGTGCGCCGATGCCACCAGTTCGGTCTGCGCGCCGTGGCGCTCGGCCATCAGGGTCATTTCCGAAGCGGCGCCGACTGGGGTTGCAAAATAGCTGGTGGTGCGCGCCAGGCCGCCCATGTGCAGCAGCCCCGGTCTGCGGTGCACCCAATGCAGCCACCTGCCAAAGGCCAGCCCCAGCAGCAGCGCCCAGACAATGTTCAGCGCAATGGCCCACCACAAACCCGCCACCAGCAGGGCCACCTGCGGCGTGAAATAAAGCCCCAGCGCAGTGCCTATGACCCATTGGCCCGTATTGCGCAGCGGTATCCAGCTTGCCGTAGCTATGCCCAGCATCGAGACCACCGCCGTTGCCAGCAGCGGCCCGATCATCCAGGGCAGGGGGGTGTGCAACATCACGCACAGGCCGGCGGCGGCCCAGGCAAGCAGCAGGGTAAGCACAACACGGGCGGGCAAAGTCTGCAAGCGCGGCAACAGACGCATGTATGGGTTCAAACGCATGGACACAGGCGAAATGGGGCTGCCCGCGGAAAACACCGGGCCGCAGGCAGTAGTATCCACTGATGCCTCATCGCTCCTGCTCCTTTTCCTCGCGTGCCATGGCTGGTCTGCTTTCCGCTGCGACACTGGCGATTGCGGTCGGCTGCGCCAGCCGCGCTGAAGCGCCCATCATCGAGCCGCCGCGCGGTGACGGCGCTGCGGCAACTGCAGCCCGGCTTGATGCAGTGCTGCCTGCCGATGTGCTGCTCATCGGCGAACAGCATACTGCCGCCGAACACCAGCAGATCGAGCAGCAGGTCATTGCGCTGCTGGCGGCCCGCGGCCTGCTGGCTGCGCTGGCGCTGGAAATGGCAGATGCGGGCGTGAGCACGGCGGCGCTCCAACCCGGCGCAAGTGAAGCGCAGGCCCGCCACGCGTTGCATTGGGACGAGCCAGGCTGGCCCTGGCAAGCTTACGGCCCGGCCGTAATGACCGCCGTTCACGCAGGCGTTCCGGTATTGGGCGCCAACTTGCCTCGCGCGCAAATGGCTGGCAGCATGGCCGACCGCAAGCTCGACGCTCAGTTGCCGGGCCCAGCCCTTACCGTGCAGCAGCAACGAATCCGCATCGGCCATTGCAACCTGCTGCCCGAGAGCCAGATCACACCCATGGTGCGGATCCAGATCGCCAAGGACATCACCATGGCCAGCGTGCTGAGCCATGCGGCCCTGCCCGGCAAGGTGGTGGTATTGCTGACCGGCAACGGCCATGCCGACCGCCGCCTGGGCGTGCCGCAACACTTGCCGACAGACATCAAGGCCAAGGCGGTTCACCTGCGCGCGGGTGATGGCCCGGGTGAGGAAAAGGCCGACGCTTTTGATGCGGTATGGCCTACGCCCCCGGTGCCGGAGACGGATGAGTGCGCCGGGCTGCGCAAGAAATTCGGGCCGAACTCAGGCGTTCTTGCGAATTGAATCGGCCAGCACGCTGACGATGCGCTCGATGTGCTCTTTCTCGACGATGTAGGGCGGGCAGATCACCAGGGCTTCCCCGGCTGGCCGCACCAGCACGCCATGGTGGTAGCAGTCCATGAAGATGTCATAGGCGCGTTTGCCCGGCGCGCCTGCCATCGGCGACAACTCCACCGCACCCGCCAGACCGAGGCTGCGAATGCCGATCACATTGGGCAAACCCTTGAAGCTGCTGTGCATGGCATCTCCGAGCACTTTGCCCATCTGGGCCGCGCGATCAAACAGCTTGTCCTGCCTGTACAGATTGAGCGTCGCAATGGCCGCAGCGCATGCCACCGGATGGCCGGAATAGGTGTAGCCGTGAAACAACTCAATGGCGTACTCGGGGCTGCTGGCGTTGGCCTTCATCATGGCGTCGTAAATACGGTCTGAGCAGATCACGCCGCCCAGCGGGAAAACGCCGTTGGTCACGCACTTGGCAAAGTTCAGCATGTCGGGCACCACGCCGTAATAGTCCGCCGCAAAATTGCATCCCAAGCGGCCGAAACCCGTGATGACTTCGTCAAAAATCAGCAAAATGCCGTGCTTGTCGCAAATCTCCCTCAGCCGTTTCAGATAGCCTTTGGGCGGCAAATACCAGCCGGCACTTCCCGCCACGGGCTCCACAATAATGGCGGCCACATTGCTCGCGTCATGCAGCGGCAAAATGCGGTTTTCCAGCTCCAGCAGAATGTCTTCTTGCCACTCGGGCTCAACCCCGTTGATGTAGGCGTGGTTGACCGGGTCATGGATAAAGCGCATGTGGTCAACACGCGGCAGCAAGGCCGCTCCAAAGACTTTGCGATTGGCCGGAATGCCGCCCACGCTCATGCCGCCAAAGCCCACGCCGTGGTAGCCCTTTTCGCGGCCAATGAACACATTGCGGTGGCCCTCGCCGCGCGCGCGGTGATAGGCCAGCGCCACTTTCAGCGAGGTGTCGGCCGCCTCCGAGCCGGAATTGCAGAACAGCACCCTGTTCAGGTCGCCGGGGGCCATGGCCGCGATCATTTCAGAGGCCTTGAAAGCCTGATCGTTGCTGGCCTGGAATGCCGTTGCGTAGTCCAGGGTGTCGAGTTGCTTCTTGATCGCTTCGTTAATCGGTTTGCGGTTGTGACCGGCAGCCACGCACCACAGGCTGGAAATGCCGTCGATCACCTGCTTGCCATCATGCGTGGTGAAGTGCATGCCGTCGGCAGCGACAAAAACGCGCGGGTCTTTCCTGAAGCTGCGGTTGGGGGTGAAGGGCAGCCACTGGTGCTCCATGTTGAAATCTTTGTAAGCCATGTCGGTTTCCTCGGTTGTGATGGGATCGAATGCGGAGTTGATCCTGCATTCTGGCACTCTTGCGGGTGGCCCGCATCAGGCATTGAGTGTTTTGCGGACGCAGGCGCGTGCCACCTGCGACAATTCACCCCTTATGAATCACGCTTATATCCTGACCCTTTCCTGCCCGGACCGCCGCGGCATTGTTCATGCCGTATCCGGTTTCTTGCTCGAGCGCGGCGGCAACATTGAGGAAGCCGCGCAATACAACGACCCTGACACAGGTCTGTTTTTCATGCGGGTGCAGTTCGTCTGCGAGCAGTTGACGCATGAGGCGCTGTCGGGCCAGCTAACGGCTTTTGCGGCGCCTTTCAAGATGGACTGGAAGCTGCACGACACCACGCAAGCCATGCGCACGGTCATCATGGTCAGCAAGGAAGGCCATTGCCTGAACGACTTGCTGTTTCGCTGCAGGTCGGGCCTGCTGCCGCTGGATGTGCGCGCCATCATCTCCAACCACCGCGAGTTCTATCAATTGGCGGCCAGCTACAACATTCCCTTTCATCACCTGCCGGTCACCGCCGCGACCAAGGCCAAGGTTGAGGCCAGGCAGCTGGAGATCATCGAGTCCGAGGGCGCCGAGCTGGTGGTGCTGGCGCGCTATATGCAGGTTCTCTCCAACGACCTGTGCAAGAAGCTTGCGGGCCGCGCCATCAACATCCACCACTCGTTCTTGCCCAGCTTCAAGGGCGCCAAGCCCTACTACCAGGCGCATGACCGCGGCGTCAAGCTGATTGGCGCAACCGCGCACTATGTGACCGGCGAGCTCGATGAAGGTCCCATCATCGAGCAGGATGTGGCACGCGCCGACCACAGCAAAACCGTGGAAGACCTGACGGCCATGGGCCGCGACACCGAAAGCCAGGTGCTGGCGCGCGCCGTGAAATGGCACAGCGAGCACCGCGTGCTGCTCAACGGACACAAGACGGTCATTTTCAAGTAGTCAAGTCAAAAGAAAACCCGCCGAAGCGGGCTCAGTTGCACGGCAGGGTTTGGCGCGGCCAAAGCGAAGTGCTTGTTTTCGTGCAGAAGCACCTTAGAGGATCTGGCTCAAAGCCTTCTCAAGGTTCCGGACGGTGCGGTTGATGTTGTGCAGCTTGTCAAGACCAAACAGGCCGACGCGGAAGGTCTGGAAGTCGGCCGGCTCATCACATTGCAGCGGCACGCCCGCAGCCGTTTGCAAACCCTGGCCCAGGAATTTCTTGCCGGACTGGATGCCGGGATCTTCGGTGTAGCTGACCACCACGCCGGGGGCCTGGAAACCCTCGGCCGCCACACTCCTGATGCCTTTGCTGGCAAACAGCGCACGCACCTTGTCACCCAGTTGCTGCTGCTCGGCGTGGACCTTGGCAAAGCCGTATTGCCGGGTCTCTTTCATCATATCGCGCAATCTGGTCAAGGCATCGGTGGGCAGGGTGGCATGGTAGGCATGGCCACCGCCCTCATAGGCTTCCATGATCTGCAGCCACTTCCTTAAATCGGCCGCAAAGCTGGTGCTGGTGGTGGCTTCGATGCGTTGCCGGGCCAGCTCGCTCAGCATCACCAGGCCGCAGCAGGGCGCGCTGCTCCAGCCCTTCTGGGGCGCGCTGATCAGCACGTCAACGCCAACCGCGGCCATGTCCACCCAGATCGTGCCGGAGGCAATGCAATCGAGCACAAACAGGCCGCCGACGGAATGCACCGCATCCGCCACGGCACGCATGTAAGCATCCGGCAGAATCATTCCGGATGCGGTTTCGACGTGAGGCGCAAAAACCATGTCCGGTTTTTTGGCCCTGATGGTGGCCACCACTTCGCCAATGGGCGCCGGTGCAAAGGGGGCCTGTTTGCCCTCGCCCACACGGCGCGCCTTGAGCACCGTTGTCTCCGAGGGAATCTTGCCCATGTCGAAAATCTGACTCCAGCGGTAGCTGAACCAGCCATTGCGCAGCACCAGACATTTTTTGTCCGTGGCAAATTGCCGGGCCACGGCCTCCATGCCGAAGGTGCCGCCACCGGGCACCACGATGGCCGACTCTGCCTTGTAAACCTCTTTGAGGATGGCCGAGATGTCGCGCATGACGCCCTGAAACTGCTGTGACATGTGATTGATCGAGCGGTCGGTAAAAACCACGGAGTATTCGAGCAGACCCTCAGGGTCCACATTGGGTAACAGGCCAGGCATAGTCAGCTCCGGAAAAATCGATCAACGCGACACACAACTGATCAGCTTAACATGCTGTCTGCGGCAGCGCGCGCAAGCGGCATGGCGAACGGGAGACGAATCATGCCGGGGACTAAAATCGCACGGCCATGAACGCATCCATGTCCAACGCGGCGGGCGCCAAGAGAATCCCCCCCATCCAGTGTCTGCTGACCTTCGAGGCGCTGGCGCGGCTGCGCAGCGTCACGCAGTCGGCCGAAGAGCTATGCGTCACGCCCAGCGCGGTCAGCCACCGCGTCAAGCAGCTTGAGCAGATCATTGGCACCCGGCTCTTTGGCCGCGCTGATTTCTCACTGACCACCGAAGGCAGCGAGTACCTGGCGCATGTGCGCGAGGGGCTGGCCACGCTGCAAAGGTTTCCTGGCGCGGCCGGGCAAAGCGCCAGCGCCGACAAGCGCAAGCTGCGGCTCGCCGTCACGCCAACGTTTGCGCGCTCCATTTTGATTCCGCGCCTGCGCCAGTTCACCGAGGCTTACCCCGAGATTGACCTGACGTTGCAAGTGTCGATTCCGCTGCTCGACGTGCAGGCTGAGGATGCCGACCTGATCGTGCGTTTTGGCACCGGGCGCTACGCCGATCTGGAGCATGTCTGCCTGCTCAGGGACGAGGTCGCTCCGCTGGCCTCGCCGGCCTTTGTGCGCGAGTATGGGCCTTTTGAGGCCGCCGAGGACCTGGAAGGTGAAAGCCTGCTGCGCTCGCCGCTGGAGCCCTGGCGCACGTGGTTTGCCGCCCATCAGCTCGAATGGCCCGAACCGTTGGGCGGCTCCCAGTTCAATGACATAGGCCTGATGTGCGATGCCGCCGCCGCAGGCATGGGCATCGGCCTGGTCCGTCTCAAACTGGGCGCGCCCTGGCTCGAACGCGGCGCGCTGGTGCGACTGGGCAGCAACGCCGTGTTCGAGCGCAACGTGCCAAGCCCCCACGCTCATTTCCTGTGCTGGCGCACCGGCGCCATGGACCGCTGGGAATGTGCCGCGTTTGCCGACTGGCTGCGCAAGAGTGTGGGCTAGCAGCTTGTCTGGCGGCGACTCAATGCCGGGCAAAGAAACGCGGATCGCCGGTGTTACCATGTTTTGCTTTTCAAGGCCCCGGCAGTGGGCTGGGAGACAAGTGTTTGATTGCGTCTGAGACTGAGGCCACGCTGGCTGGCCTGTACCGCACCATGGTGCGCATCCGCGCGTTTGAGAACGCCGCTGAAATCGCCAGCCAGGGTGGCGTCAGTGCCTATGGGCAAAGCGCGGCGGGCACGGCTCGGGTTCGCGGCCCGCTGCACCTTTCCACCGGGCAGGAGGCCGTGGCCACCGGCGTCTGCGCCCACCTGCATGCCGCAGATTACCTCACCTCCACCCATCGCGGGCACGGCCACACGCTGGCCAAGGGCGCCGACATGGGTCGCATGATGGCCGAGTTGTTCGGCAAGGCCACAGGATTTAACGGTGGCAAGGGCGGCTCCATGCACATTGCCGATTTTTCGGTGGGCATGCTCGGCGCCAACGGCGTGGTGGCGGCCGGGCTGCCGATTGCGGTGGGTGCCGCGCAGGCGCAGAAGCTGCAGGGACGTGATGCCATCACCGTGTGTTTTTTTGGTGATGGCGCGATCAATCGGGGGCCATTTCTGGAAGCCCTGAACTGGGCCCGGGTGTTCGCGCTGCCGGTGCTGTTTGTCTGCGAGGACAACCGCTGGAGTGCCACCACCGCCAGTGGGCCGATGACGGCCGGGCAGGGTGCTTCAGCGCGCGCGGAAAGCCTGGACATCGCCGCCACGCAGGTCGATGGCAATGACGTGTTCGCGGTGTTCAAGGCGGCGGCGCGCCTGGTGGCGCAGGTGCGCGCCGGGCAAGGACCGTGCCTGCTGCATGCGCTGACCTACCGCGTCAAGGGCCATGTGTCGGTAGATCCGGCCGCCTACCGCGATCCGCGGGAGCTCGCGGCCGCGCTGCTGACCGACCCGATCGCCCGTCTGCGCGAGCGTTTTCTGGCGCAGGGGTACGCCGCCGAGGCGCTCGATGCCATGGAAAGTGGAGCCAGCGCAGAGGTTCAGGCCGCGCTGGCCGCTGCCGATGCCGCGCCCTGGCCTGACGCCAGCGCCGCCTTCACCGACGTCCAGACCACGGGAGCGGGCACATGGTTTTGAAGACACTCCCTGACACGCCGACGCAGATCAGCTACGCGCAGGCAGCGGTGCGCGCCGTGCAGCATGAAATGGAACTGGACGCAAACGTCGTGGTGCTGGGTGAAGACGTCGGCCGTGGCGGAATTTTTGGCCAGTACGCCGGGCTGCAGCAGCGCTTTGGCGCGAAGCGCGTGATCGACGCTCCCATCAGCGAAGCCGCCATCATGGGCGCGGGGGTGGGCATGGCGCTGGCCGGACTGCGACCGGTGGTCGAGATGCGGGTGGTGGACTTTGCCCTGTGTGGCATGGACGAGATCGTCAACCAGGCGGCGAAAAACCGTTTCATGTTCGGCGGCCAGGGCCGCGTGCCGCTGGTGGCGCGCATGCCCGGCGGGATCTGGGATGCTTCGGCCGCGCAACATTCGCAGTCGCTCGAAGCCTGGTTTGCGCACCTGCCGGGCCTGGTGGTGGTTTGCCCGTCCACCCCGCAAGACAATTATTCGCTGCTGCGCGCCGCGCTTCAGTCGGGCGACCCGGTGATTTATATCGAGCACAAGACGCTTTGGGGCGCCCAGGGCGCGGTGGATGAGGCGCTGCAAGTGCCGCTGGGGCAGGCCGCAGTGCGGCGCAGCGGCTCGGCACTGACGCTGGTGAGCTGGAGCCGCCAGGTGCTGGTGTGCGAACAGGCCTGCGACGCGCTGGTGGCCGAGGGAATCGACGTGGAACTGATCGACCTGCGCTCCATCTGGCCATGGGATCGTGAGCGGGTGCTCACCTCGTGCGCCAAGACTGGGCGCCTGCTGGTGGTACACGAGGCGGTGCAGGTGGGCGGCTTTGGCGCCGAGATCGCCGCTACGGCAGCCGAGGCCACTGGCTGCAGGGTCAAACGCCTCGGTGCGCCGCGCATTCCGGTGGGCTATGCGCCGGTGCTGGAAGCCGAGTCGCGTATCAGCGCCGATGCCGTGGCCGCTGCGGTACATGCCATGTTGAAGTAAGGTATCTCCCAATACCGGAGGCAACACTTTTGCAATAACCTGCGCATTCTCCTCATGCATCTACCCCACGAACCCACCCACCTGCCGATCGAAGTGCCGGACCCTGCCGCGCAGGCTGAAGTGACCGTCATTCCGCTCAAGATCGAGGACTGGCTCACCGTAATCATTATGGGCCTGCTGGCCTGTATCACCTTCGTCAATGTTCTGGTGCGCTATTTCACCGACAGTTCCTTCGCCTGGACTGAGGAGTTCTCGGTGTTCCTGATGATTGTGCTGGCCATGGTGGCGGGCTCGGCCGCAGTCGCGCGCAACCGGCACATCTGCATCGAGTTCTTCTCGGCGAGTGGCTCGGCCAAGCGCCAGCGCCGACTGGCGCTGTTCGGCGCGGCCATGGTGGCACTGCTGTTTTTCCTGATGGCGGCGCTCAGCGTGCGTTTGGTGTGGGACGATTTTCGTTTTCATGAAACCTCGCCCGGGATCGGTGTGCCGCAATGGTGGTACACGATCTGGCTGCCCATCATTTCGCTGGCCATTGCGTTGCGTGCCGTCGGGCTTTTGATCCGGCGCAGCCGCGCCGGGGAGTCAGATAAATGATTGCGACCCTGCTTTTCACCGGCTTCGTGGTGATGATGCTGGCCGGGGTGCCCCTTGGCGCCGCGATGGGCTTGATTGGCGCCGCCTGCATTGCGCTGGCCAATGGCGATGCGCAGTGGTTTGGCCTACTGGCCGTGCCGCAGAACTTCTACGCCGGGCTGGGCAAGTACCCGCTGCTGGCGATCCCGATGTTCGTGCTGGTCGGTTCCATCTTCGACCGCTCCGGCGTGGCGGCACGACTCGTCAATTTCGCCATTTCAATCGTCGGGCGCGGCCCCGGCATGTTGCCGATCGTGGCAATTGCGGTGGCAATGTTCATGGGCGGCATCTCGGGCTCGGGGCCGGCCACGGCGGCGGCAGTGGGCGGCGTGATGATCGCGGCGATGTCGCGCGCCGGTTACCCGGCCGCGTTCTCGGCCAGCGTGGTGGGCGCGGCGGCGGCCACCGACATCCTGATTCCGCCGTCAATAGCGTTCATCGTTTATTCGGTGCTGGTGCCCAGCGCATCGGTGCCTGCGCTGTTTGCGGCTGGCATGATTCCCGGCGTTCTGGTCGGCTTGGCGCTGATGGCGCCGACCTTCTGGCTGGCGCGCCGGCACGGCATGGGCAGGCTCGAAGCAACGCTGCCCCGCCCGCCGTTCTGGCACAGTTTGCGCGAGGCGATCTGGGGGCTGGTGGCGCCGGTGCTGATTCTGGGCGGTATGCGTGCGGGCTGGTTCACGCCGACCGAAGCAGCGGTGGTAGCGGTGTTCTACGGCCTGTTTGTCGGCATGGTGATTCACCGCACCATCGAGTTCAAAGACCTGTTTGTGATCCTGCGTGAATCGGGTGAACTCTCAGCAGTGATCCTGATCGTGGTCGCGCTGGCGGGCATCTTCGCGTATTCGCTGTCAACGCTGGGTGTCATCGATCCGGTCACTCAGGCCATCGTGAACTCGGGCCTGGGCGAGCAGGGTGTGCTGATGTTGTTGGTGCTGCTCTTGATCGTGGTGGGCATGTTCCTGGACGGTATATCGATCTTCCTGATCTTCGTGCCGCTGCTGTGGCCGATCGTGCAGCATTACCACTGGGACCCGGTGTGGTTCGGCGTGCTGCTCACCCTGCTGGTCGCTCTGGGCCAGTTCACGCCGCCGATGGCGGTTAACCTTATGGTGTCGTGCCGCATTGCCAAGGTCGGCATGGATGAAACCGTGCGGTGGGTGCTCTGGCTGGTCGCCTCGATGTTCCTGGTGATTGTTGCCGTCGTGATGTGGCCACAGCTGGCGCTCTGGCTGCCGACGCAGTTGGGCTACTGACCCTGCCCCGAATACCCCTTAACATTATCGTTTTTCAACCCAAGGAGACTGTTCCCATGAAACTTCGTTCATTCCTCAAGTTCACGTTGGCAGCGACCGCCGCGCTGGCGTTCACGACCGGGGCCACGGCCCAGACGGCCTACAAGCCCGAATACAAAATGTCGCTCGTGGTCGGCACGGCTTTCCCCTGGGGCAAGGGTGGCCAGATTTGGGCTGATCTGATCAAGGAGCGCACGCAGGGGCGCATCAACATCAAGCTCTATCCCGGTGTGTCGCTGATTCAGGGCGACCAGACGCGCGAGTTCAGCGCCTTGCGCCAAGGCGTGATTGACATGGCGATCGGCTCGACTATCAACTGGTCGCCCCAAGTGAAGGAACTTAACCTGTTCTCGCTGCCGTTCCTGATGCCCGACTACGCGGCCATCGACGCACTGACGCAGGGCGCGGTCGGCAAGCAGATTTTCGCCACGCTTGACAAGGCCGGTGTCGTGCCACTGGCCTGGGGCGAGAACGGCTATCGCGAACTCACCAACTCCAAACGCGCGGTGCACACGCCCGCTGACCTCAAGGGCTTGAAGATTCGCGTGGTGGGCTCGCCGCTGTTTCTTGACACCTTCACCGCGCTGGGTGCCAACCCAACGCAGATGAGCTGGGCCGACGCGCAGCCGGCCTTCGCCAGCGGCGCGGTGGACGGGCAGGAAAATCCGATGTCGATCTTCACCGCCGCCAAGCTGCACAACGTGGGCCAGAAGAACGTGACGATGTGGGGCTATGTGGCCGACCCGCTGGTGTTCGTGGTGAACAAGGACATCTGGAAATCCTGGACGCCGGCGGACCAGAAGATCGTGCGCGATGCCGCCGTTGACGCCGGCAAGCAGGAGATCGCGATTGCCCGCAAGGGCCTGAACGAGCCGGGCCAGCCGCTGCTGAAGGAAATCGCCGCACTCGGCGTGACAATCACGCAGTTGACACCCGCCGAGCGCGATGCCTTCGTCAAGACCACCCGCCCGGTGTACGACAAGTGGAAAAAGACGATTGGCACAGACCTGGTAAGTAGCGCAGAGCGTTCCATCGCGGCACGCAAAAAGTAATTGATTCATCCGCAGGACAGGGCATGCCGGACATGACGCCTTTGCGCGTCGTCAACTCGATCACCGAACTGGGTCCGCAGGACGTGGGGTGTGTGGCGGTGAGCGGCTCGCACGGCGGCATCAGTTCAGCCCGTTATGCGCTGGCGGCACGGCCCCTGTTAAGCGTTTTCAATGACGCCGGTGTGGGCCGCGACGCCGCAGGCCTGGCCGCCTTGCCTTTCTTGCAGTCCCACGGCCTGGCCGCCTGCACCGTGCGCCACGACAGCGCGCGCATCGGCGAGGCCAACAGCACGCTGGCTGACGGGATCGTGAGCCACGTGAACCCGCTGGCGCGGGCGCTGGGCGTGAAGGCTGGGCAACACTGTCGAGAAGTCATTGAAACGCTGCAAGCCCTGGCTTGATTCAGCGAGTTCGATCCTCGCTCCCGCGCGCGGACCAGCGCTGTGGGATTCGTGCTGGGGGTGGGTCTGTGTGCAAGACCGGTGAAACAAGCCTGACGGGTCAGGCAGGCTTTGAATCCCATAAGCTGCGTCGAACCTGCCTAAAACATGACTTATATCAAGAATTGACCCCAAAGCCTTGGTCTAATGGTAAAAAGATTCAAGTTTCTTGAGGACTGTGTTGTAAAGGAATGTCATGCCTGCCTGGTTGTCTTTCACTTTGATGGCGGTGGTGATTTTTTTGGCCAGCACCGTCTTGTTCTTCTTCACCCTGACCCGTGGCGCGCTGATCATGCGCGGTGTCAGGGGGCAGTTACAGCACGATGCAGCGCATGTGTACCCGATTTATTCCAACATGCGGCTGATCCGGCTGGTGGACTGGCAGCCCATCATTTCGGCGATATTGCTTTTTCAGTACAGTCGCCTGGTGTCCCTCATCACCCACGGTCTGCGCCACCTTGATTTGCAGGACAAGCAGGTGCTGATCACGTCGTGCGCCTTTGGCAATGTGATTCCCCGCGTGGTCAAGACCTCGGTCAAATCGGGCGCGCGCAAAGTGCTGATTGCTGACATCATTCAAAACGAGCTGGATCACGCTCAAGCCAAGCTGGGCGATTACGCTGAGCAAACCGTCTATTTGCAGGAGAACGCCATTGCCTTGAAGCAAGCTGATGGCTCTGTGCACGCCAATGTCATGTTTTTCCTGCTGCATGAGTTGCCGCACCACCTGAAGATTGAGGCGCTCGGGGAAGCCATGCGGGTGCTTGCCCCTGGGGGCAAGCTGTATTTGGCCGAGTTTCACCGTCCGAGTCCCTGGTTCCTGCGGGCCCTGAGCTGGACCTATTTCAAAGTGTTTGAACCCTATGGTCTGGCGCTATGGAACAGCCACGACCCGGTGCTGCAACTGCAGGCCGTGCCTGGCGTTACTTGTGAGCGCCATACGGTGTTTTTCAGCAATTTTCAGGTGATTGTCGCGACAAAAGCCGCCTGATTTCAGGAGCACTGATGGACAACCGGAGTCGCTTCGACGGCGCCATGGACGGCTGGGAATGCGCCGCGTTTTCTGGCTGGCTGCGAAAGCGTTTGGGTTGACAGTGTGCCGGGAGGTGACTCAACGCCCGCCCTGCAGTTTCTTGTGAATGCGCCTTGTGGTGCGCCACACCGCCCACAGCACCAACGGAATCAGCGCGCCCGCCGCAATTTCGGGGTTGATCGGCAGACCCGCGCCCTTGAGCGCCTTGCCGAGGTAGAGCAGCAGGCTCACCACGTAGTAGGAGATGGCGGCAATTGACAAGCCTTCCACCGTGGACTGCAGGCGCAACTGCATTTCCTGCCCACGCGTGAGCTTTTCCAGCAACTGCTGGTTTTGAATCTCGGTGGCGATGTCAACGCGCGTGCGCAGCAGCGCACTGGTGCGCGCGACGCGTTCGGATAGTGAAGTCAGCCGCTGCGCCGTGGCCGCCACCGTGGCCATGGCGGGCGAGAGGCGCCGCTGCATGAACACGCCCAGGGTCTGCGTGCCTGGAATCGGCTTTTCGCGCAGCTCGGCAATGCGCTGGGCCACCAGCGTGTCGTAAGCGCGCGTGGCCGAAAAGCGATAGACATGCTCGGCCGTGGCGCGTTCCACGTGCGCGGCCAGCGTGACCAGCGTGTCCAGCAATTCCTGGTCGGATGCCGACTTCTGCTCCAGTCGCGCCGTGATGTCGGCCAGCGCACCTTCGGACTCGGCCAGCATGGGCCCTAGCTGCTTGGCCACGGGCAGGCCGCGCAGGGCCATCAGGCGGTAGGTTTCGAGTTCCAGCAGGCGCTGCGCGATGCGGCCGACCCGCGTCTGGGACGTTCCGGGGGGCGACAGCGTGAACATCCGCTCGAAGCCCTCAGCGTCAATACGAAATTCAGTCAACACCCAGGAGTGTTCATCGCCCAATTGGGACGCCACCACGGTACGCCCCCCAAACCAGGCCTGCGCCTGGTTCATCAGCGCTGACGCGTCAGACAGGTCTCCTTCAACCAGGGCCAGTTGCATGGCCGCCACCGTAAGGCCGGGAATGCTGCGCAGCCATTCGGGCGCAACCGCCAGGGCAGACAACAATTCGGGTTCACAAGCGCCCAGGTACGCGCTGGCGGGCAGCGGCTGCACGATTGAGTAGCGCGTGAATTCGGTGTGCCGCTCCCAAGTGACGGTGTAGCCCTCAAAGCGCAGGCGCAGAAAGTTGCCCTGCAGGCGCTCCAGCGGCAGTCCCTGCTGACCGGGCAGGTGGCGCAAATGAGCACATTCCTGCTCGCGCGTCACGCCGTCGTTCAGAACCGCGACGTAAATGATGAGCGCCGGCAGCCGCAGCCGGGCCGAGGGCCGTGCATGCACTTCGTTGTGCAGCGTGACGCGCAGCGGATCGTCGGGCGGCAAAACGGTCGCAGGGGCGGAGGTGGCGCCAGGGTCGATGGCGCTTGAAGGGCTGGAGATCATGGGCGAATCCTACTATCTTGATCGCCTTGGCTGTTTGCGGGGCGGTCGAAGCCGCTTTTCACGCAGCCGTGCAAATTTCTTCAACCCGGCTCGCGCCGCTTGCCCTACAGTATGAATTCAAAGCAGGACTGACACCATGAACGCAACCCTTTCACAGACGCAGCACAATTTACAGACAAGAGCAGAACGCCAGTCGCAAGTGGCGCAGGCGCTGATCGCCGTGCTGCCCAGGCACGCCGTGCTGTGGAACGCCGAAGACACCACACCTTATGAATGTGATGGACTGACGGCTTACCGCGAGCGGCCGCTGGCCGTTGCGCTGCCCGAGACCTATGAGCAGGTGCAGGCGGTGCTAAAAACCTGCCACGCGCTGGACGTGCCGGTGGTGGCGCGCGGCGCCGGCACGGGCCTGTCTGGCGGTGCCTTGCCGCACAAGCTGGGCGTCACGCTGTCGCTGGCCAAGTTCAACAAAATCCTCAAGCTGGACTCCGCAAGCCGTACGGCGGTGGTGCAGGGCGGCGTGCGCAACCTGGCGATTTCCGAGGCGGCGGCACCTTTTGGCCTGTATTACGCGCCCGATCCTTCGAGCCAGATTGCCTGCACCATAGGCGGAAACGTGGCTGAAAATTCGGGCGGCGTGCATTGCCTGAAATACGGCCTCACGGTGCACAACGTGCTCAAGGTCAAGGGCTTCACGATCGAAGGTGAGGAAGTTGAATTTGGCAGCGACGCACTGGGCGCTCCCGGCTACGACCTGCTCGCCATCATCATTGGCAGCGAAGGCATGCTGGCCGTCACCACCGAAGTCACCGTCAGGCTGGTGCCCAAGCCGCAATTGGCGCGCTGCATCATGGCCAGCTTTGACGATTTGCGCAAAGCTGGCGACGCCGTGGCGGCGGTGATTGCCGCAGGCATCATTCCGGCCGGGCTGGAGATGATGGACAAGCCGATGACGGCGGCGGTGGAAGATTTTGTGCATGCCGGTTATGACCTGAGCGCGGCGGCGATTTTGCTGTGCGAAAGCGATGGCACGCCGGAAGAAGTCGAAGAGGAAATCGGCCGCATGAGCGAGGTGCTGCGGCTGCATGGCGCCACCGCCATTGCCGTGAGCCAGAACGAGGCCGAACGCCTGCGGTTCTGGAGCGGTCGTAAAAATGCCTTTCCGGCGTCAGGCCGCATCAGCCCCGACTACATGTGCATGGACTCCACCATTCCACGCAAACGGCTGGCCGACATCTTGCAGGCGATTGCCGGGATGGAAAAGAAATACCGGTTACGTTGCGCCAATGTATTTCATGCCGGTGACGGCAATCTGCACCCGCTGATCCTGTTTGACGCCAACGATGCCGATCAACTGCACCGCGCCGAGGCGTTCGGCGCCGAGATTCTGGAAACCAGCGTCGCCATGGGCGGCACCATCACCGGCGAGCATGGCGTTGGCGTGGAAAAACTCAACTCCATGTGCGTGCAGTTTTCCGTGCAGGAGAACGAGCAGATGTTTGGCGTCAAGCGCGCCTTTGATGCCAAGGGCCTGCTCAATCCGGGGAAGGTCATTCCCACGCTGAACCGCTGCGTCGAGTATGGGAAAAAACTGGTGCGCGGCGGGCAGATGTCACATCCGGAATTGCCGCGCTTCTAAAGCTATCGGGCTTCCGCGCCCGCACCCTTTGTTACTCTTTGTGCCGGTGAGCCAGGCGCTGGCTATACCGCCTGCAGCCCGGGCTTGCTCACGTTCACTGATTTGGCGCTGCCAGCTGTGCCAAACAGGATTTCTCCCGAGAGCTGACCACCTTCTTCAACCACCAGTTTGCCGTAGCGAATGGTTCCGGTGACCTTGCCGGTGGCATAAATCACCAGCTTCTGGCGCACTGTCAGGTTGCCATTGAATTCGCCTCGAATTTCCGCCACGTCGATTTCAGCGGAACCCTTGAATGCGCCCTGCTCGGCAATCTGCATGACCCGCGAATCCATGGTGGCTTCGACCAGGCCCTCCACTACCAGCGTGTCGCAGTCGGTGATCTCGACGCCCTTGAGCTTGATGTTGGGCCCAACCGTCAGCTTGCTGCCGCCTTCCTTGACGGTACTGGCCAAGGCCGCCGCTTCGCTGGCGGCCTTGGCCGTATTTTGCGCATTGGCGGTTTGGGAAGCAGACGTCAGCGCGCCCGATGCGCCCGTGGCGCCGTAAGCACCTGATGCAGCCGGACGTAAATTTGTCGAGGTCTCATTCTCGCGCTTGCCAAAAAACGGTGTTGCCATGTGACGTCCTTAAAAAAGAACCCATGCTACGTCGGCAGAAAATAAAAAGCTTGCGCCGTATGCAAAAGAGGTAACAAAATTAGTGCTTGCATTCAGCGGTGAACACCCGCCACGCCTTTGCCGCGCTCCTACCATGTGTCGATAAAGCGGTTCGCGATTGAGGTCGCCGGGTCAGCCAACTTTGCGGATTGCAATCCCCGCACCAGCCAGTCGCGAGTTTGCGCCGGATCAATCACCGCATCAATTTCCAGCGTCGCAGCCATGTTGACCGCGCTGCCATTGGCATACTGCGTGGCAAGCAGTTGCTGGTAAAGCGCTTCGCGTTGCGGCCCTGCCGGTTCGGCCTCCAGTTCCTTGCGGTAGCCGAGCTTTACTGCACCCTCCAGCCCCATGGCGCCGAATTCGCCGGTGGGCCAGGCGACGGTCAGCAGCGGCGAATGAAAGCCGCCCGCCGTCATGGCCATCGCGCCCAGCCCGTAGCCCTTGCGCAGCACCACGCTGCAAAAAGGCACGCGCAGGTGCGCCGCGGCAATGAACATGCGGCTGACGTGGCGCACCTGCGCCCTGGCCTCGATGTCGGGGCCGACCATGAAACCAGGCGTATCGACCAGGCTGACCAGCGGCAAGCCGTGCGCGTTGCACAACTGCATGAAGCGCGCCGCCTTGTCGGCGGCATCCGCATCGATGGCACCGCCCAGATGCATCGGGTTGTTGGCGATCAGGCCGACCGGCCGCCCTTCAATGCGCGCCAGCGCGGTGTGAATGCCTTCGCCAAAGCCGGTGCGCAGGTGCAGCAGCGAGCTCACGTCCGCAATGCCCGCCATGGCGGCGCGGGTGTCATAAACGCGCATGCGGTTTTCGGGCACCACCTCGCGAAGCGCGGTGGCAGGCGGCGCGGTGAATTCGGCCACGCGCCCCTGAAAGAATGACAGGTAGTGTCTGGCGGCCGCCACCGCCTGGGCCTCGTCATCGACCAGCACATCAATCACGCCATTGGCGTGCTGCACATCGGCCGGGCCAAGTTGGCCGGGCTTGAACACGCCAAGTCCGCCGCCCTCGACCATGGCCGGGCCGCCCATGGCGATGCAACTGCTTTTTGTGGCAATGATCACGTCGCTGCAGCCCAGCAGCGCTGCGTTGCCGGCAAAACAGCGCCCCGCCACAATGCCGACCACCGGCACCTGACCCGACAGGCGTGCATAACTGGCAAAAGTGCCGACATGCAGGCCCGCCACAACGGGCATGTCGGTGTCGCCCGGCCGGCCGCCGCCGCCTTCGGCAAACAGCAGCACCGGCAGTCTGTCTTTCAGCGCAATGCCCAGCATCCGGTCGGCCTTCTGGTGGTTGCGCAGCCCTTGCGTTCCGGCCAGCACGGTGGCGTCATAGGCCATCACCACCGCGCGGCTGGCATCAAGGCCGAACATGCCGCTGTTGATGCTGCCCATGCCCGTCACCATGCCGTCGGCGGGCGTGTTCTTGAGGAGGTCTTCCGCGCTGCGGCGGCTGCGCTGCGCGGCGACGGCCAGCGCGCCGTATTCAATGAAGCTGCCTTCGTCACACAGGTCGGCAATGTTCTCGCGCGCGCTGCGCTGGCCCAGCGCGTGGCGCCTGGCCATGGCTTCGGGGCGGCTTGCATCGAGCGTTGGCGCATGGCGGTCGATCACGCGCTGCAGGTCGGCGCGCAGTGGGGCAGGGGGCTCGGGCAGCACGGCAGCCGAAGTTTTTTCATGTATGTTTTGTTGCTCCAGCCCACGTGGAATATACGTAATGTGCTCTGAAATAAGGAGCAAATCACCTTCGTTCACGGTCTCGCCTGCGGCAAACAGCAGCTCGCGCACCTGGCCGTCAGCCACGGCCCGCACTTCGTGCTCCATCTTCATGGCTTCCAGAATCACCACCACATCGCCCGCGCGAACCGCCGCGCCTGGCGCCACCAGCCATTGAACAATCTGCGCCTGCAAGGGTGCGTGAAGATGATGCATCCGGGCATTGTGCGGCAGCCACGCCGGCCTGCTCGTCAAGCGGGCGACAGCCGACGCGGGAAGGCCTGTGGCTGGCTGCCTTTCATCTGACATGCGCGGAAGCGGCGAGCGCCTGCGCGGCATCCGGGACGGTGGCCAGTGCAGCGAATAGTCTTTGGGGTTTGGCTTGTTGATTCTCGTCTGCTGGCGATGGAGGGTGGGTCTTTAATAGACCCGACCTAAAGCGATTGAATGTCGAACATTTTTACAATATCGCCTCGAAGCTATTCAAACGAACTGCTTCTGAACCGCCGAAAACATTTAACTCATTGAGTTAAAAGGGTATTCGGCTTTTTCTATTCTCTATTGGCATGAGTAGTGCTTGGTTAGCATCAGGACCAGTCTGATACTGACTAGGGAAGTATGGGAATCTTGGCGACCCCCAGCCGATTTATTTTCTGAGGCTTACACGATGTTGGACAAGGCTGCAGCGTGACAAACGTGGCCTGGCGGCTTGTGCAGCGAGATGAACTCCACGTCGCTACGCTGAATGCGGTGGCGGAACTCCGTCACATCAGTCAGGGCCAGCACCGCGTGGCGATAGGCGTGCGGTGGCATGTGGTTGATGAGATTGACAATGCCGTTCTCCAGCCCGCCGGTATCAAAGCGGTACACCACATGCAGTACGAGCGGGCGACTGTCTGACATTTAAAGGCGCCAGAGTTTGTAACCCGCGCCTTCGATGGCGCTGCGGTCGAAAGCGGCTTTAACGTCAACGAATGCACCGCCCTTGATGAGTTTCTTACCAAAATCTTCAATCGTCAGCGCGGCATATTCACGGTGCGCAACGGCGGCAACGATGGCGTCGGCCCGGGGCAGGTCGTCCCAATTCAGCAGCGGAACCCCATACTCATGCATGGCTTCATCTGATTTGGCCCGCGGGTCGGTCACAAACACCTCTACCCCGTAGGATTTGAGTTCATGGATGATGTCGATCACCTTGGAGTTGCGCAGGTCACCACAGTCTTCCTTGAAGGTCAGCCCGAGCACGTTCACCTTGGCACCCTTGATGTAGCTGCCGGCCGCAATCATCTGCTTGATGGTCTGCTCGGCAATGAACTTGCCCATGCCGTCGTTGATGCGCCGACCCGCCAGAATAACTTGCGGCGTATAGCCCAGCATCTCGGCCTTGTGGGTCAGGTAGTAGGGGTCCACACCAATACAATGGCCGCCCACCAGACCAGGCTTGAAATTGAGAAAATTCCATTTGGTACCGGCGGCTGCGAGCACCTCGGTGGTGTCGATACCGAGTTTGTCGAAGAGGATGGACAGCTCGTTCATCAGGGAGATATTCAAATCACGCTGGGTGTTCTCAATCACCTTGGCGGCCTCCGCTGTCTTGATGCTCGATGCACGATGAACGCCTGGCAGAATGATGGTTTCATACAGCCTGGCCACTTTGTCCAGCGTGTCGGGGCTGTCGCCCGAGACAATTTTGAGGATTTTGGTAAGGGTGTGCTCTTTGTCGCCGGGGTTGATCCGCTCGGGTGAATAGCCTACAAAAAAATCCTGCTTCCACTTCAGGCCGGACTCTCGCTCCAGCACGGGAATACAGACTTCTTCGGTCGCACCCGGATAAACCGTGGATTCATAGACCACAATGGCCCCCTTTTTCATATGCCGTCCGACACTGGTGCTGGAGCCGACGAGCGGGCGAAAATCAGGAATGTGGGCATTGTCCACCGGCGTGGGAACGGCCACGATGATGATGTCGGCCTCGGCCAGCAGGGTCGGGTCTGCGGTGTAAACCGCATGGGGAGAAGCCCGCATTTCGTCGTCTGTCAATTCACGTGAAGGGTCAACACCTCTCAGGCACGACTCAACCTTTGATTCAGCAATGTCAAAACCAATGGTGCGAAAGTGTTTGCCAAACTCCACCGCCAGAGGCAAACCCACATAGCCTAACCCGATCACGGCAACAACACTCATTTTGAGATCTCCGTCGTATTAATAAAGTCATCGTTGCTGCGTCTTGCGCAACAATTCATCAATGATCGCGTAGTTGGCCGACAAAAAGGATTCCAGGACCGCTTCAGCGCCTCCGGCCTGATCTTTAGGCGTGTAAACAATGATGACTGCAGAGTCATCGCCCCGCCCCGTCAAACGATAAAATGCACTATAAGCTTTGGCGAGGTAGTCACTGGCAGTCAAGGTGCCGTTGATCCAGTAAATTTTCCATACCACCAGACGACCGGAATTGACTTGCGCCGACAATGCCGCTCTACGTAGCTCCGCGGCACGCACGTTCACCGCTTTGCTGCCCAGCTTGACAGGACGACTGCCGCTGACCACTTGAGCCCATTGAGGATCATTGCTTGCAACCAGCACGTTGCTGGAACTGACCATCTTCTGTTCATAATTTTGATGCCGGTAGAAGCCCAGATACAGCCCGACAGTGTGGCCCTGGCTGGCGAAACTACCGTGTATCTCGGCGGAAGGATTCTGGAAAGCCGGTTTGAAGCTTGCCCCGACTGGTGCGACGGCTTGCCAACCTGCAGCCAGCGCCGTGGGCGCGTTGAGCGGCACTGGGCCGTCGCTCTCAACCCGGTCAATAGCCCACAAGGCGATGTGCGGTATTGCCACCAACGCCGCAAAACAGGCACTGGTGGCCCAAAGCCTGGCGGTGGTTATTGTCTGCTCGGCGGGTCGCTCCGCACTGCCCACATTGAGCGCTTTCTCGGGCTCGGACCAGCGGGCGCCAATGATGAACATCAACATGATGACGACGCCAAAAAAAACCCACCCGTAAATCAGGTGATCGACGCCGACTGCGATCTTGTTTCCCGAGAGGTGGCCCAACATGACGATCATGTAGGCGCGCATCCAGTTTGCGATGACGGGCACCACAATGGAAACAATCACGAACAGGATGCGGCATTTTAAAAATGGGATTATTTCACGCTTGGAATGTGCCCACCCCAGATTAAGACGCCACGACCAAGCTGCTTAGGCGGGCGCCAGGGCGGTTGATCAAACGCTACACCCTGTAATAGGCGCGGTACCACGCCACAAAGCGGGCAATGCCTTGCTCGATGCCGGTGCCGGGCACAAAACCCACCCATTCCTGCAGCGCATCGGTGTTGGCATAGGTGGCAGGTACATCACCGTCCTGCAAGGGCAACAGGCGTTTTTCGGCAGTCTTGCCCAAGGCGTCTTCAATGCAGCCAATGAAGTCGAGCAAGGCAACCGGGTTGTTGTTGCCGATGTTAAACACCCGGTAAGGGGAACTGCTGGTGGCCGGATCAGCCAGAACCGGGTCATAGGCCGGGTTGGAGACGGCCGCGCGATCAAGCACCCGGATGACGCCCTCGACGATGTCATCGACGTAGGTGAAGTCGCGTTTCATGTCGCCGTGGTTGAACACATCGATAGCCCGTCCTTCCAGGATGGCCTTGGTGAACAGGAACAAGGCCATGTCGGGCCGGCCCCAGGGACCATAAACGGTGAAGAACCGCAACCCCGTGGTGGGCAAACCATACAGGTGGCTATAGGTGTGCGCCATCAACTCGTTCGCTTTCTTGGTGGCGGCGTACAGGCTGACGGGGTGGTCCACACTGTCATGCTCGGAAAACGGCATTTTGGTGTTGCCGCCATACACGCTGGAGCTTGACGCGTAAACCAAGTGCTGCACTTGTGTATGGCGACAACCTTCAAGAATGTTTACAAAACCGACGATATTGCTGTCTATATACGCATGTGGATTTTGCAGCGAATAGCGCACGCCCGCCTGGGCGGCAAGGTGAATGACCCGGTCGAATTTCTCAGCAGCGAAGAGATCTGTCATGCCCTGCCGATCAGCCACATCCATTTTGACGAAGCGAAAACCGGCGTGAGGCGTGAGCCGATTGAGTCGGCTTTCTTTCAGGGTGACATCGTAGTAGTCATTGAGGTTGTCGAGCCCCACCATCTCGTCCCCGCGCGCGAGCAGGCGCAATGCGATGCTCATGCCAATGAAGCCCGCCGCTCCCGTCAGTAGTATTTTCATAGCCCGATGATTGATGCCCAGTTAATCCAGGCTGATCTTAATGTATGCCAGCCAGGGCCAGGCGATGAAAAACGGGCACGCTTACTCAAATGGGGAATTGGCCCGCATTGAGCCTGTCAGGAATTTTGTGTTTGAGGCATAACATGACTCACAGGAGTATTTATGCCGAGCAAGACGAAGAAAGTGGCAACCGCGATGAAAGCGGCCGGATCATCCGCATCCAGGGTGTTCTGAAGGACATCTCCGCTCGAAAGCAGTCCCAGCGTGAAACCCTTCGTCTGGCGATGCGCCTGACCACAACGCTGGCCAGTATCACGGAGGCCTTCGTAACACTCGATCGCCAGTGCTGCTTCACCTACGTCAACCAGGAAAGCGAGCGATTGCTGCAGCGCAGCACCTGCGATCTGCTGGGCAAGGAGATATGGGACGATTGGGCGGGTGGCGAGGGACAGCGCCTGAAGCAACAGCTCCAGCAGTCACTTGCGACCAATAGCCGTGTGGAGTTCGAAGACTTCTACCCGGTCATTGACAAATGGCTCGAAGTGCGGGCGTACCCATTCGCCGAAGGCCTGGCGGTGTACTTCCGCGACGTCACCGAGAGGCGCAAATCGCAGGAGCAACTGATGCTGCTGGAAACCAGCATCTCGCGGCTCAACGACATCGTGGTCATTGCAGAGGCGTTGCCCGGCGGTGAACGTGCGCCGCGCATCGTCTTCGTCAATGACGCCTTCGAACAGCACACCGGCTACCGCCGGGAGGAAATGGTCGGCACCCCACCCAACATGCTGCTCGGACCCAACCCCCAGAAGGGGGAACTGCTCCGCATGTCCGCGGCACTGCAGCGGAACCGGCAGGTTCGCAGCGAGCTTGTCATCCACAGAAAGGACGGCAGCTGGTTCTGGGTGGAGCTGGAGATCGTCTCGGTGCTCGCCCCGTCGGACCAGCTCACGCACTGGGTTGCCGTGGGCCGAGACATCACCCAGCGCAAGGCCGCGGAGAACGAAATTCACCATCTGGCCTTCTACGATCCACTGACGGATTTGCCCAACCGGCAGTTGCTGATGGACCGGCTGGCGCATGTGACCCAGAGCGCCCGCACGCGGCACCAGGGCGCGCTGATGTTCATCGACCTGGACATCTTCAAAGTTCTCAACGACACCCAGGGCCACCACAAGGGCGACTTGCTGCTGCAAAAGGTCGCCACCCGGCTGCTCGGCTGCGTCCGCAAAACCGATACCGTGGCGCGCATCGGTGGTGACGAGTTCGTCGTCATGCTGGAAGACCTGGGTGGCGATCCGGACGCTGCCGCCGAGCGGACCCGCATCGTCGCTGAAAAGGTACTCACCTACATGCGCGAGCCTTTTGACCTGGACGGACACGAGCACTACACGACCGCCAGCATTGGCGTGACGTCGCTCAACGGTACGCAGGACAGTGTGAGCGAACTGCTCAAGCAGGCCGACCTGGCGATGTACCATGCCAAGACCCTGGGCCGCAACACCGTGTGCTTCTTCGACCCCGCCATGCAGTCCGCCGTCAGCACCAAAGCGGCCATCAGTTCCGACCTGCGCATCGGTCTGCAGGAGCGGCAGTTTCTGGTGTATTACCAGCCGCAGGTGGACCGGCTCGGCCGCGTCACCGGCGTCGAGGCGCTGCTGCGCTGGCAGCACCCAAGACTCGGGCTGGTCGCGCCGGCAGAGTTCATCCCGGCGGCCGAGGAAACGGGCCTGATTCTGCCGCTTGGCCAATGGGCGCTCGAGACCGCGTGCGAACAGCTCGCGGCGTGGGCCGCACGGCCAGAAACGGCGGGCCTGAGCATTGCCGTGAACGTCAGCGTGCGCCAGTTCCGGCACCCGGATTTCGTGGACATGGTGATGGCCGCGATAGCGCGCACCAGCATCCGGCCGAAGCGGCTCAAGCTCGAACTCACGGAGAGCCTGCTGGCCGACCGCATGGAGGTGACCTTGGCCAAGATGGGTTCACTCAAGGCGCTGGGGGTCACGCTGGCGCTCGACGACTTCGGCATGGGCTATTCGTCGCTGTCCGTGCTCAAGCGATTGCCGCTGGACCAGCTCAAGATTGACAAGAGCTTTGTCGCAGACGTGCTGACTGACCCGGACGACGCCGCCATTTCGCGCGCCATCATTGCCCTGGCCCACAGCATGAGCCTGGAGGTGATGGCCGAGGGTGTGGAAACGCTGGCCCAGCGGGACTTTCTGAGCGAGCAGGGCTGTGAGTATTTTCAGGGCTACCTGTTCGCAACGCCCCGGCCCATCGAGCAAATGGAGGCCTACCTGCTCACGCAGACCCCCCGTCCGGACCTCACGGCGCCTTAAGCGCCAGCGCAGACTCCTGGGCGCGGAAAGCTACCAGCCCAGATCTGCGTGGATGCGGGCCATCGTGGCGGCATCGACCGAGCCAGTGGCTTGAATTCCGGACTTCTGCTGGTACTTTACCAACGCCCTCTGGGTGTTCACGCCAAACCAGCCGTCCACAAAACCTGAGCCGCCATAGCCCAGCAGCATCAAACCGAGCTGGGCAGTGCGAACCGACAGGTCTGGCAGCGGCCCCTGCTTGTAGCGCCTGTGGCAGAGGTCCAGTTTTTCGTCGTACCTGTTTTTCTGGAAATCCTGGCCGTTGTAGTGAAAGGCAAATTTGGCCCAGTCAAGCTGCTTCAGGTATCGGGCGATATTGGCCTGCTGGATAAAGCCGACCATGGCGTTGAGCTGCGCATCCTCGGACGCCTGCGCCGCGCTCACCAGCGCCTCGACATCTGCGTAGCCGACCTTGGTGGCGTTGAACCCCATGACCTGGCCCAGGCCCCATGAAGTGCTTTTCAGCGCGGCGGCCCGGTCCAGCGCCATCGCCCTGACGAGCCTTTCATATTGGAATGCACCGCCGCTGCCGTAACCGCCAGCGCGGGAGTTGCTGATGTCGGGCGCCTGATTGTCAAAGCGGCCGTCGGTGAGGCGGTTGAACCAGTGCCGCTCAAACAGGATTTTCGGCCGACGGTCTGGCAGAAACCCGCACCCGCTGGTCTCCACCGTGAGCACGGCCCAGAGCACCGGTGCATCCACGCCCAGGCGGCCCAGCGCGCTGCTGATGCCCTGTGGTGACAATGGCAATGCCTTGCCTTCGAACATGCTGCCTTGACTCCTTCCAGTCACTACCCTTGGCCGGGTGACTTGGCCCGTTCCGGACCACGCCGTGCCGTGTCCCGGTTCTTTCCGTCAGCATTGCCGGCGGGATCAACGAACTGCTCCCACAACGCATTGTCCATGGTACGTGCTTTGGCAGCAAGCGCGAGCTTTTCATCAGCGGACAGCATTGGTTCGCAGTTGGTGGCAACCAGACTCGCACCACCTGCGGGGCTGAGAGCGGAACTCAACCCGCCAGCAGCGCCGCATTTCCTCCTGCCGCCGTGGTGTTGACCGTCAGCGTCTGCTCGGCGCAAAAGCGGTACAGGTAGTGCGGCCCGCCCGCTTTGGGGCCGGTGCCCGAGAGGCCCTCGCCGCCAAACGGCTGCACGCCGACCACCGCGCCAATCATGTTGCGGTTGACGTAAATGTTGCCGACGTGCGCGGCAGCGGCGAGCGCCTGCGCGCGCGAATCGATGCGGGTCTGAAGGCCCAGCGTGAGACCGTAGCCAAGCGCGTTGATCTGCTCGATGACGGCTTCGGGGGTTTTGAGCGCGCCGCTGCCCCAGCGCACGATTTGCAGAACGGGGCCGAAGATTTCGTCTTTGACTTCCGCCAGGCTACTCACTTCAAAGGCCGCAGGCGCTACGCTGTGGGCCACGACTGCTACTGAATCAATAGCTGCTTGCGCCTGTTCCTTATGGGTGACAAGCGCTTTTGATGTTGAACCAAGACGTTTCAGGTGCTTCTGGATGTTGTCAAAGGCCTCCTGGTCAATCACCGGGCCGACATCGGTGGCCAGCTCCGCCGGGTCGCCCAGCACCAGCTCCTGCGTGGCGCCCTGGATCATTTCAATCACGGCGTCGGCTATGGCCGAATGTACGCACAGCAGGCGCAGCGCCGAGCAGCGCTGACCAGCCGAGCGGAATGCGCTTTGCATCACCGCATCGGCCACCTGTTCGGGCAGGGCCGTGCTGTCCACCAGCATGGCATTGATGCCGCCGGTCTCGGCAATCAGCGGAACGATCGGGCCGTCCTTGGCGGCCAGAGCCCGGTTGATGATCCTGGCGACTTGGGTCGAGCCGGTAAACACCACGCCGGCCACGCCTGGTGCGGCCACCAGCGCTGCCCCAACGGTTTCGCCGGGGCCATGCAGCAATTGCAGCGCGCCTTCGGGCACGCCGGCCTCAATCAGCAGCTTCACCGCCTCCCACGCCACGCCCGGTGTTTGCTCGGCTGGCTTGGCCAGCACGGCGTTGCCGGTGGCCAGGGCGGCCGCCACCTGGCCGGTAAAAATTGCCAACGGGAAATTCCACGGACTGATGCAGACCCAGACACCGCGCGCGCCCAGTCGAAGTTCATTGGTCTCGCCCGTTGGCCCTGGCATGGCAATGGGTGCCATGATGCGCTCGGCTTCATTGGCGTAGTAGCGCAGGAAGTCCACCGCCTCGCGCACTTCGCCCACGGCGTCGCCCCATGTTTTGAACGCTTCCCTGACCAGCAGCGCGGAAAATTTCGGCATCTGCTGCTGCAGCGCGTCGGCAGCGCGGCGCAGGATGGCCGCGCGTTCCGCGACCGGCACTTTGCTCCACTTGTGATAGCTGCTCGCACTGATATTGACTGCGCTGGAGACCAATTTGGCATCAAACTCCGGCACCACGGGAACTGGAGTCGTGCGCAGGGCGGCGAGCAGCGGCGCGCGCATGCTCTGCACCGTCAAATCCAGCCCGAGGCTGTTGGCGCGGCCCGGTCCGTACAGCGCGGGCGGCAGCGGCAAGGAGGGTTCGGGCTCCAGCCGCAGCGGTGATGCCAACAGTTCGCCCATGTCCACCGATTCGTCGGCCAACTGGTGAACGAATGACGAGTTGGCGCCGTTTTCCAGCAGGCGGCGCACCAGGTAGGCCAGCAGGTCACGGTGCGCGCCAACGGGTGCATAGACACGGCAACTGATCTGCGGGTTTTTCAGCACCTCGCGGAAAACGCCTTCGCCCATGCCGTGCAGGCGCTGCAACTCGAATTGGGCCCCCACGCTCGCCACTGCGTGTGCTTCGCTGCCCCCCGAGGGGGCTGTGCTTGCTTGGGGCGGCCCGGCGCGGCGCACGGCGTTGCGGGAAGCCAGCTGCAGGATGGCGGCAATCGTTCCAGCGTTGTGACTGGCAAATTGCGGGTAAACGGCATCGGGCGCGGCCAGCAGCGCCTGCGCGCAGGCCAGGTACGCCACGTCGGTGTGGTCCTTGTGGGTGAACACCGGGTAGTGCGGCAGGCCCAGCTCTTGCGCGCGCTTGATTTCCGAATCCCAGTAGGCTCCCTTGACCAGGCGGCACATCAGGCGCAGCCTGTATTTGCGGGCGAGGGTGATGACGTGCTCAACCAGTTCGAGCGCGCGGGTCTGATAGGCCTGCATCGCCAGCCCAAAACCCTGCCATTGCGGGTGGTGCTGCGCCACCCGGGCGGAAAGCGCTTCAAACACATCGAGCGAGAGCTCCAGCCGGTCCACTTCCTCGGCGTCAATCGTGAGGTTGATGTTGGCCCGGGCCGCCAGCTCGCACAGACCCCAGACGCGCGGCACCAGCTCGGCCATCACGCGTTCGCGCTGCGCGTCTTCGTAGCGCGGGTGAAGTGCGCTGAGCTTGATGGATATACCATCATTTTGCTCGGTAGCCCACGTCTTGTTTGATTGAGTAGCTATGAAATCGATAGCGTTTGTGTAGCTGTCGAGGTAGTGCAACGCGTCCTGGCCAGTGCGCGCGCCTTCGCCCAGCATGTCATAGCTGTATCTCAGGAGCGTCGATTTTTTTCGCGCGTTATTGGCCTCCTTCATGGCCTCGTCCATGGTCTGACCCAGTACGAACTGGCGGCCCAGCAACTGCAACGCGCGCACGGTGGCCGCCACCACGGTACGCGCGCCGAGTCGGCTCATGAGGTCAGATTTCTCAGCCTGTCCTGAGCTTGCCGAAGGAGGCAAAAACTTCTTGGACAGGCCGATCGCCGAGGCCGACAGGCGGGCCATGAGGCTATTGCTGGCGCCGTCGCCGGTCGCATCGAAATCGGCCCGGCCCAGCTGGTCAGCTGTGAGTGTGATGGCGGTTTCAGCATCGGGCACCCGCAGCAGGGCTTCGGCCAAGCGCATCAGGGCCAGGCCTTCGGCACTGGAAATGGGGTATTCCTTGAGCAGGCTCTCCATGGCCCAGAACGGCGGCGGATTGTCGCGCACCGACTGCACCCAGGGCTCGGCCAAACGGGCCGCAGCCGCCCAGTCAAGTGCGCCTGCCAGGCGCTGCAGGTGGGAGGAAACGACATCGGCCTCGGGGCGGTAGGGAAAGGGCAGGCGAGTGGATGCTGACATGGGTGACTCCATCAGTGGGTGGAAAAATTCAAAGTGAATCATGTGAATTCAGTTGAGCCAATGGTCTATTGAAGCGCAACGAATTTCAGACTAAAGTTGTACGATTTACAGAATAATTCACTACGCATGCACGAATATTCATCCGACATCGACCGCATCGACCTGAAAATCCTGAGTGTTCTGCAGCAGGACGGGCGAATTTCCAACCTCAAGCTGGCCGAGTCCGTGGCCCTCTCACCCACCGCAGTGCTGGCGCGCGTTCAGCGGCTCACGCGGGACGCTTACATTCTGGGCTACGAAGCACGGCTGAACCCGCTCAAGCTTGGCGCCGGGCTGATGGTGTTTGTGGAAGTGTTGCTGGACCGAACCACGCCGAACGTGTTTGAGGCCTTCAAGGCGGCGGTGCAGGTCTATCCCGAAATCATGGAATGCCACATGGTCGCCGGCGGTTTTGACTACCTGCTCAAGACCCGCATGGCCGACATGGCCGCTTACCGCTCGTTTGCCGGCACCGTCCTGTGGCAGTTGCCCGGCGTGCGTGAAACCCGCACCTATGCGGTGATGGAAGAAGTGAAAAACACCACCCGGCTGGCGCTGGGCGTGTAAGAAAACGCAAGCGGGTGGTACTTTCGCACGCATTTGATGGTTATTGCCGGCGGGGTCGGCGGGTTTGAGCCGAAGCGCATTGCCAAGCGCGTGGCCTTGCGCTATGTTCGGCGTTGCATAGCTCATTTTGCAGTTCCGGCTGGCCTGGCAAATCGCATCAAGGAAACCAGCCAGTCAAACACTTTTTCTGGAGGCGCCCACGATGAATCTCACACGCTTGCTGCGCGCTGGCGCACTGTTGCTGCCTTTTTTCAGTTTGACTGCCTTTGCGGCGGAAGTCGGCGTTACCGACACTGAAATCCGTGTCGGGCAGTTCGCGGCCCAAACCGGTCCCGCTGCCGAGTTGGGCAAGCGCATGCAGTTGGGCATGCTGGCGCACTTCAATGCCGTGAACACGGCCGGCGGCATCAACGGGCGCACGATCAAGCTGGTCTCGCGTGATGACGGCTACGAGCCGGAAAAGGCCATAGCCGCTGTCAAGGCACTGATTGAAGAGGACAAGGTGTTTGCGCTGGTCGGGTCGGTCGGCACGCCGACCAACCTCGCCGCCGTTCCCGCCATCAACGCGGCTGGCATTCCGCTGATTGGTCCGTTCACCGGCGCGCAGGGTCTGCGCGAGCCCTTTAACCGCAACCTGTTTCATGTGCGGGCCAGCTATTTCGATGAGACCGAGCGCATCGTGCAGCACCTGACTACCCTGGGTATCAGCAAGATCGCCGTGTTTTACCAGAACGATTCCTATGGCAAGGCCGGGCTGGAAGGCATGCTGCGGGCGCTGACCAAACGTAATCTCAAGCCGACAGCCAGCGTCACGGTCGAGCGCAACAGCGTGGATGTTGCGGCATCGCTGGCGGCCATTCTCAAGGCTGCGCCCGAGGCGGTGGTACAGATCAGCGCCTACAAATCGTGCGCTGCGCTGATCAGGCAGGCCAAGGCCAAGGGCTATGGCGGCCAGTTTTTCAACGTCAGTTTTGTCGGCTCCAAGGCGCTGGCTGACGAACTGGGCGATGTCGGTGCGGGCGTGACCATCTCCCAGGTGGTGCCGTTTCCCTACATCGCCTCGTCGGCCATCGTGCGTGAATACCAGCAGCGCATGACGGAGGCGGGCCACAAGGATTTTGACTTTTCCAGCATGGAAGGCTTCCTGGCGGCGAAAGTGTTCACTGAAGGGCTGCGCCGGGCCGGCCGGGCGCTGACCCGGGACAGTCTGGTTACGGCACTGGAGTCGATTCACGAGTACAACATGGGCGGCTTTTATGTCAACTACAGCCCGAAAAGCCATGAGGGCTCACGCTTCACCGACCTGACCCTGATTGGGCGCGGCGGGCGCTTCGTGCGCTGACGGCCGCTGCATGCCCCCCGGCTGAATCCGCCTTGCGCAATGCGGCGACCTGGCCAATAATCCTGACCGATAACCACCGGGAGCCGAGATGAATTTGCGTTTTGTTGCGTGTGTTGCTGCCATGGGCCTGGCTGCTGCTTCGGCAGGCGCCCAGACCATGAAACCGGGCCTGTGGGAAGCCACTACCCGGATCGGCCCAAGCCCGGAGATGGACAAGGCGATGGCACAGATGGAAAAGCAGATGGCCAGCATGCCACCGGAGCAACGCAAGCAGATGCAGGCAATGATGGGCAACCAGGGCGCAGGCGCAAACGGCATCACTGCCAAAGCTTGCATCACGAAGGAAATGATTGATCGCGGCGAGATGCAGGCCCGGCAACAGGGCAATTGCAAAACCACGATCACCGACAAGACCAGCCGCAGCATGAAGATGAACTTCACCTGCGCCGATCCGGCCTCAAGCGGCGAAGCGGTGTACAACTTTCAGGGCGATAGCGCCTACACCATGGCCATGAAAATCACCAGCACAGCAAAAGGCGCGCCCAAGACCACCACCGCCATGTCCTCATCGGGCAAATGGCTGGGCCGCGATTGCGGCAGCATCAAGCCGATCGCCTTGCCCAGGCAGTAAACAGGGCTCACCGCCCGCCAAAAATCGCCGTACCCACGCGCACCATGGTGCTGCCAGCATGAATGGCCGCCTCCAGATCCGCGCTCATGCCCAGCGACAGCGTGTCCATGCGGACAGGCAACATGCCTGCCGAATTTATTTGGTCAAAAATGGCTTTTGCCCTTGCGTGCAGGGCGCAAGCAGCTACAAAATCAATAGCAGGTTCGGGAATCGCCATGAGGCCGCGCAGGGCAAGGCGCGGCAGTCGCCCAACTTCTCTCGCAAGTGCCTGAACGTCCGCGGGTGGCAGGCCCGACTTGTTGGCGCCGCCATCCACGTTGACTTGCAGACAGACTTGCAGCGGCGCCAAGTGCGGCGGCCGCTGCTCGTTCAGGCGCTGCGCGATCTTCAGCCGATCCACAGACTGGACCCAATCAAAGTGCTCGGCCACCAGGCGGGTCTTGTTGCTCTGCACCGGGCCGATGCAGTGCCACTCGAGTCCACTGTTGGCAGCGGCTGGCTGCGTGGTTTGCCAGGCGCGCAGAGCCTCAATCTTTCCGATGCCCTCGGCGATATAGTTTTCCCCAAACGCCCGCTGCCCTCCGGATGCGGCTTCGAGCACGGCATCGAGACCAAAGGTTTTGGAGACCGCCAGCAGGCGCACGCTGGCCGGGTCGCGCCCGGCGGCGATGCACGCTGTGGTGATACGGTCACGGACAAGCTGGAGATTGCGAACAATCATGGTCATAATCGAACTGTAAACTCAGACTGAACTCGACTTCCAAGGATTTCCCGGGATGGACATCACGCAACTGCTGGCCTTCAGCGTCAAGAACAAGGCGTCCGACCTGCATTTGTCGGCGGGCTTGCCGCCAATGATCCGGGTGAACGGCGACGTGCGGCGCATCAACATCGATCCGCTGGATCACAAGCAGGTGCATGCCATGGTGTACGACATCATGAACGACACCCAGCGCAAAACCTACGAGGAGTTTCTAGAGGTTGATTTTTCCTTCGAGATTGACGGTCTGGCGCGCTTTCGTGTCAATGCCTTCAACCAGCAGCGTGGTGCGGGTGCGGTGCTGCGAACCATTCCATCAAAAATTCTCACGCTCGAGCAATTGGGCGCGCCCAAGATTTTTGGCGATCTGGCGCTCAAGCCGCGCGGCTTGGTGCTGGTCACGGGCCCGACCGGGTCGGGCAAATCGACCACGCTGGCGGCCATGGTCAACTACCTGAATGAAACCGAGTACGGTCACGTCATCACGGTGGAAGATCCGATCGAGTTTGTGCACGAATCCAAAAAATGCCTGGTCAACCAGCGTGAGGTCGGCGCGCACACACTGAGCTTCAACGCGGCCCTGAAGTCCGCCCTGCGCGAAGACCCGGATGCGATTCTGGTGGGCGAGATGCGCGACCTCGAAACCATACGCCTGGCCATGACCGCCGCCGAAACCGGCCACCTGGTGTTCGGCACGCTGCACACCTCCAGCGCGGCCAAGACGATTGACCGCATCATTGACGTGTTTCCCGCTGAAGAGAAGGAAATGATCCGTTCCATGTTGTCTGAATCGCTGCAAGCGGTGATCTCGCAAACGCTGTGCAAGACCAAGGACGGCGCGGGCCGCGTGGCAGCGCACGAAATCATGCTGGGCACCAGCGCCATTCGCAACCTGATTCGGGAAGCCAAGGTTGCGCAGATGTACTCGTCCATTCAGACCGGCAACAGTGTGGGCATGCAGACACTGGACCAGAATCTGAACGACCTGGTCAAGCGCAATGTGATTTCCTCCGCAGAAGCTCGCAGCAAAGCCAAAACTCCTGAAAACTTCCCGGGCTGAACGGCCAGATCCAAGGAGAAGACAATCATGAAAAAACTGTTCGGACTTCTGGGCCCGTCCACCGCCCAGGGTGACGACGACCACCTTGATTCAGTGATGTTCAGCACCGCGTTTGCCGATCAGGGGGTGGACCCTTCAAAGCTGGTCCCCTGGGAAGCGCGAGCCAACGAGGTTGGCGCGAAGCGCTTTTCGGCTTCGCGCGGCAGCAAGCTGCTGCAAGATTTATGGGCCAAGGACAAATACATGACGCGGCTGCCTCCGGCTTCAGTGCGCCAGCTGGAACAGTTTCTTGACTTTGCCACCGTGCCGGCAAACCGCGACATCATCCGCCAGGGCGAATACGGCAACTTCATGATTGTGCTTCTGACCGGCGCCATCGCGGTGGACCGTCTTCAGCCTTGGGGTGAGCGGCTGCGCCTGACTGAAACGCGACCGGGTGACATTATGGGCGAAATGTCGCTGCTCGACAGCGGCAAGCGCTTTTCAGAATGCACCTCGCTGACCGAATGCGACATCGCCGTGTTGGGCGCGCAGGCGCTCGACGAAATGATGACGGCCGAGCCAGCCGTGGCCGCCAGCCTGATCGCCGTGCTGGCACGCAAGCTGGCGCTTCGTCTCAGGCTGGTCAGCGCCCGCCTCGGCGACAAACAGGCCTGAAAATTCAAAGGACACCCCATGGAACGCGACCAGGCCAGTAAATTCATCAATGACCTTCTCCGCCTGATGGTCAGCCGCAATGGCAGCGACCTGTTCCTTACCGCGGATTTTCCACCCGCCATGAAGGTGGACGGCAAGGTGACCAAGGTCTCGCCTCAGCCGTTGAACGGCAGTCACACGCTGGTGCTGGCACGCGCCATCATGAATGACAAACAGGCGGCCGAGTTTGAGCGCACCAAGGAATGCAATTTTGCGATTTCCCCGCCGGGCGTGGGGCGTTTTCGCGTCAACGCGTTCCTGCAGCAGGGCAAGGTCGGCCTGGTGATGCGCGTCATTCCGGCCGTGCTCCCCACCATCGACGGGCTGGGGATGCCCCAGGTGCTCAAGGAAGTGGCAATGACCAAGCGCGGGCTGACTATCCTTGTGGGCGCCACCGGATCGGGCAAGTCCACCACGCTGGCAGCCATGGTGGACTGGCGCAATGAGCAATCTTTTGGCCACATCATCACAATTGAAGACCCGGTGGAGTTTGTTCATTTGCACAAGAACTGCGTGGTGACGCAGCGCGAAGTCGGGCTTGACACCGACAGCTGGGGCGCGGCCCTGAAAAATTCGCTGCGCCAGGCGCCGGACGTGATCCTGATGGGCGAGATTCGGGATCGCGAAACCATGGAGCACGCCATGGCTTTTGCCGAAACCGGCCATTTGTGCCTGGCCACGCTGCACGCCAACAGTGCCAACCAGGCGCTGGACCGTGTCATCAACTTCTTCCCCGAAGAGCGACGTGCCCAGTTGCTGATGGATTTGTCGCTTAACCTCAGGGGCCTGATTTCTCAGCGACTTGTCCCCAGGCAAGATGGCAAGGGCCGTTTTGCGGCGGTCGAAATCATGCTCAATTCGCCATTGATTTCGGACCTGATCTTCAAGGGTGACGTGCTTGAGATCAAGGAAATCATGAAGAAAAGCCGCAACCTGGGCATGCAGACTTTTGACCAGGCGCTGTTTGATGCCTATGAAGGCAACCAGATTTCCTACGAAGATGCCTTGCGCAATGCCGATTCAGTCAATGACCTGCGGCTGCAGATCAAGCTCAATTCGCGGCGCGGCAAGTCAGTCGATCTTTCTGCAGGCACAGAGAATTTTGCCATTGTGTAGGCGCGCGGGCCGGTTGTGCCCATACTCTCAATCCCTATTAAACGCCTTATCATGAACAGCACGAACCCTAAAACCTACGAACCCACCCCCCCGCGCAATGTCGCTTTTCTGGGCCTTGGCGTCATGGGATACCCCATGGCCGGCCATCTGGCGCTGGCCGGCCATCAGGTTACCGTGTACAACCGCAGTGCCGCCAAATCGGTGGCCTGGTGCGTCGAATTTTCGGGCACCCAAGGGGCGGCATGTGCTGAAACGCCACGCCTGGCGGCATCCGCTGCCGACATTGTGTTTTGCTGTGTTGGCAACGATGATGACCTGCGCGCCGTCACGCTCGGCGCAGACGGTGCCTTCGCCGGCATGAAGCCCGGCGCGGTGTTTGTGGACCACACCACGGCGTCCGCCACCGTGGCCCGCGAGCTTTACACTGCCGCAAAAAACATTGGATTGCAATTCATTGACGCACCCGTGTCGGGCGGCCAGGCGGGCGCCCAAAATGGCGCATTGACGGTCATGTGCGGTGGCAATGCGGCCGCATTCGATGCGGTCCAGCCGGTCGGCATGGCGTTTTCAAAGGCGTTCACCCGCATGGGCGAAAGCGGTTCGGGTCAGCTCGCCAAGATGGTCAACCAGATTTGCATTGCGGGCCTGGTGCAGGGCTTGAGCGAAGCCATCGCGTTTGGCCAAAAGGCCGGCCTTGACGTGAACCAGGTGCTCGACGTGATCGGCAAGGGTGCAGCGCAAAGCTGGCAACTCGACAACCGCGGCAAGACCATGGTGGCGGATAAATTTGATTTTGGCTTTGCGGTGGACTGGATGCGCAAGGACCTCGGGCTGGTGCTTGATGAGGCCAGGCGCAACGGTGCCCGTTTGCCCGTCACGGCCCTGGTCGATCAGTTCTACGCCGATGTGCAGGCCATGGGGGGCCATCGCTGGGATAGCTCCAGCCTGATCAAGCGGCTGAGGTAGACCTGCGGTGCAGGCTTTTAGCTGCCCGATGGTTTGGCAGCAGCGGGTTGCGACTTGGCTGGCGTGGGCTGCCGGCTCGCCAGTTCTTCCTCGCTGATAATTTCAAAAATCCGGACCACTTTTTGCACGCCGGTTGTTCCGCGAACCACCGCTGTGGCGCGGTCTGCCTCGCGCTGCGTCACCCGTCCCATCAGGTAAGTCGTACCCCGCTCGGTAACGACTTTGAAGGCGTTCGACTGCAGATCGCGGGCATCCAGCAGCCTGGCCTTGACATTGCCGGTCACCAGCGTGTCAGATGAGCGATCGCGCAGGCTGGAGTGGCCCATGACAGCCAGCTCATTCACAACGCTGGTCACATTTTCGACCCGTGAAACGATTTGTTCGACCAGTTGCCGGTCTTGCGCGTTGGGCACTTCGCCGGTCAGCAGCACCTGCCGGTTGTAGCTGGTCAGGTTCACATGGACCCGTTCACCCACATTGGAGCGAATGCGGCTGAGCGCCCGCAACTCAATCCCCTCGTCTTCGAGCTGGGCCCCCGAGGTGCGCCGGTCGCTGGCGACCATGACCCCCCCCACAGCGCCTCCCAGGACAAGCGGTACGCAGGCCGTGAGGGCGCCCGACAACAAAGCGGCCGCCGCTACTGAAAGGGCCAGATGTTTCATCACAATTCGTTTCATACTGAAGACTCCTGATCGCCAAGTAACTGGGTGTCCACACCGTCGCAAATGCAGTGCAGGACGAGAAGATGCACTTCCTGAATGCGCGCGGTTCGATCATGCGGCACGCAGATATGCACATCGGTTTCGCGCAGGGCGTGCGTCATTTTTCCGCCACCCTTGCCTGTGAGCGCCACCACGATCATCTCGCGCTCATGGGCAGCTTCCATGGCCGCCAGCACATTGGCCGAGTTGCCACTGGTGCTGATGGCCAGCAGCACGTCGCCAGCGCCCCCGAGCGCGCGTACCTGCTTGGAAAAAATCACGCTGAAGTCATAGTCGTTGGCAATTGCCGTGAGGACGGAGCTGTCGGTCGTCAGGGCAATCGCGCCAAGCTCGGGCCGCTCGCGCTCGTAGCGGCCCACGAATTCAGCGGCAAAGTGCTGGGCATCGGCCGCCGAGCCACCGTTGCCGCAGGCCAGCACCTTGCCGCCGCTGGTGACGCTGGCCAATATGGCCTGTATCGCTGCTGCAATCGGTTTGGACAGAGTCGCCGCAGCCTGGTACTTGAGGTCCGCGCTGTCAATAAACTGTTGTGCAATACGTTGTTCGGGCATTGTTCAATGATACCGGGTCGGGGTGAAGCACTACCCTGCGTGGGGCCTGGACCCCGGAAAACGCGAGCTTTGGTTACAAAAGTTTCCGTATTGTCGAGTCCGCCAGCGCCCGCGTTCAGAACGCATCAAACGCAGCCTGCAGCCATTCGATGCGTGCCTGCGGCCTCTCAGGCGAGGCTCCATCCATCAATGCCCCCTGCACCAGCACAACATCAAAGCGGCAAGGCGGAAGGGTGGCAAAGCGCATCAGGAAGTGGCGCGCGGCAAAAATGATGCGCCGCTGTTTGACTGCGCCGATGCTGGCCCCGGCGCCCCCGTGCGACGAGCGCGTGCGCTGACGAACCTCGACAAACACCAGCGTGCCGTCGCTCGCGCGCATGATCAGATCAATCTCGCCGCCACCGCGCCCCGGCGAGCGGTAATTGGCCTCGATGAATGTCAGGCCAGCCCGGACCAGGTAAGCACGCGCGACAGACTCTGCCGCGTCACCACGCGACTTGGTGGTAATCTGCGTCGGCAACGCCTGAGCGCCTTTATCGACTTCATGGACGACGCCATTGCGTGGCGACTTGGCAAACTGTTTTCTGGAAAACCACATTGAACGCTTCTTTCGACCTGGCACTGGATGCGGCGCGCGCCGCAGCAGGCATGCAGCATTATCCGGAAAGCGCACTGTATGTCGTCGCGACCCCGATTGGCAATCTGGCCGACATCAGCCTGCGCGCCCTGTATGTGCTGCAACTGGCTAACGCGATTGCCTGCGAAGACACGCGGCATACGCAAGCGATGCTGAGCCACTATGGCATCGAAACCGGGGCAGCCAAACCGCTGTTGGCCGTCCATCAGCACAATGAAGTGCAAGCCGCAGGGCTGGTCGTTGAGCGCCTGCAGCGGGGCGAGCGCGTGGTCTATGTCAGCGACGCCGGCACGCCGGCCGTGAGCGACCCCGGCGCGCGTCTGGTCGCCGCCGTTCGGGCCGCCGGGTTGCAGGTAGTGCCGTTGCCGGGCGCCAGCAGCGTGACCACCGTGCTGAGCGCCGCGGGCGTGACACGCGCGGAAGGCAGCGCGGACAGCGCCACCGGATTTGTGTTCGCCGGGTTTTTGCCCAGCAAGGCGGGCGAGCGCGAGCAGGCCATTGCGGCCCTGCAAGCCGACACCCGGGCGGCTGTCATTCTTGAGGCGCCGCATCGCATTGAGGCCCTCGCGCGCGCCATGGCGGTGCTGCAGGACCGGCTGGTGACCGTGGGCCGCGAGCTGACCAAACAGTTCGAAGAAATCGCGACCCTGCCGGCGCAGGAAATGGCCACCTGGCTGGCTGCCAGCCCGCAGCGCACGCGCGGTGAGTTTGCGCTGGTGCTGCATGCGTCGGCCCCGCAGAAAAGTCAGGAGGGCAGCACAAGGGTGCTGGAACTGCTGCTGGCGGAACTACCCCTGAAAACCGCGGTGAAGGTGGCCGCCGAGATTACCGGCACACCACGCAATGATCTGTATGAAACGGCCTTGAAGCTGAAAAAACAATGAACCCGGATGCCGACCAACTGTGGCGGGCGCCGCGCTGGACCCTGGCCATCCTGCTGGCAGTGCTCGGGATGCTCGGGCCGTTTTCGATTGATACCTACATCCCGGCGTTCGCTGGCATCGCCCGCTCGCTGGGTGCATCGCCCGTGGAGATGCAGCAAACGCTCTCGGCCTATCTGTTCGGATTTGCATTCATGAACCTGTTTCATGGCGCACTGGCGGACAGCTTTGGCCGCAGGCCGGTGGTGCTTTGGGGTATTGCCATGTTCACCCTGGCATCGGCCGGCTGCGCGCTGTCGCAAAGCATCGGGCAACTGGTCTTTTTCAGGGCCTTGCAGGGCCTGTCAACGGGTGCCGGAATTGTGGTGTCACGCGCGGTGATACGCGACATGTACCCTCCAGCGCAAGCGCAACAGGTCATGAGCCAGGTCACGATCTATTTTGGAGTTGCACCGGCGATTGCACCGATCGTGGGGGGCTGGCTTTTTGTGCATCTGGGCTGGCACAGCATTTTCTGGTTTCTCACCGTTGTGGGCGTTGTGCTCTGGGGCACCAACTACCGGTTTTTGCCGGAAACCCTGCCGCAGCACGACCGCCAGCCTTTTGAGGTGCGACATCTGATGCGCGGCTACTGGCAGTTGGGATCGAGTCCACGTTTCTTGCTGCTGGCGCTGGCCAGCGGCGTGCCCTTCAATGGCATGTTCCTTTATGTGCTGTCGGCACCGGCATTTCTGGGTGAGCATCTCTTGTTGCAGCCGACCGAGTTCTTCTGGTTTTTCATGCTCACGATTTCCGGCATTATGTCGGGCGCCTGGCTGAGCGGCCGCATGGCTGGAAAAATCGCGCCCAAGCAGCAGATACGTCATGGCTTTGCCGTCATGTTGGCAACTTCGCTGATCAATTTTGCCGCCAATCTGCTGTTCAAGGCGCATGTGTCATGGGCCCTGTTCCCGATTGCCGTGTTTGCCTTCGGCTGGGCGCTGATGGTGCCGGTCGTTACGCTGCTGGTGCTCGATCTTTACCCGGCGCGGCGCGGCATGGCATCTTCCCTTCAGGCCTTTATCGGCTCAACCGCCAACGGGATCGTGGCCGGTGTGGTGGCGCCGCTGGTGATGCACTCAGCGCCTGCGCTGGCCGCGGTTTCGCTGGGCATGATGTGCATTGGGTTGGTGGCCTGGCTGTATTTGCATCACCGATGGCCAGAAATTGGCCGGGCCGCGTCGCGGGACTGAGTTCGGCAATTCAGGCCGGATCAGTAGCGCCGCATCAGCGTGCTTTTTCCGAACAGACTCTCAATCAGGTCAACGGCGAGCTCGGCCGTGCCGTTGCGCACATCCAGCGCGGGGTTCAGTTCCATGACATCAAGCGATGCCATGCGGCCGGTGTCGGCGATCATTTCCATGCACAACTGGGCTTCGCGGTAGGTTGGGCCGCCGCTGATGGTCGTTCCCACGCCTGGCGCGATCGCCGCATCAAGAAAATCGACATCAAAACTCACATGCAGATGGGTGCTGTCGTTGATGCCGGCCAACGCGGCTTGCATGGTGCGCTTCATGCCCATTTCATCGATATGTCGCATGTCGAACACCTCCAGCCCGGCTTGCCTGACAAAGCGCCTTTCACCTTCGTCCACGCTGCGGATGCCAATCTGGCGTATGACCGAGGGCGTGATCGCAGGGCATGCGCCGCCCATTCCGGTCAGCTCGGCAGGCCCATGGCCACACAGCACGGCGACGGGCATGCCGTGTGTGTTGCCGGTGGGTGTCAGGGCATGGGTGTTGAAATCGGTGTGCGCATCGAGCCATAACACGCGCAATTTCTGACCGACTTCCCGGCAATGCCGGGCCACGGCGCTGATCGAGCCAATGGCTAGGCAATGGTCGCCGCCGAGCAAAAGCGGTGTCGCGTTTCTGGTCAGTGCGCAATGCACGGCCTCGTGAACCGAACGGTTCCACGCGACTACCTCGGCCAGGTGCCGGTAGCCCTTGACGGGCGGCAACCAGGGGTTGGCGGGGCCACTGAGGTTCCCCAGGTCCGTCACACTCAGGCCATGACCCTCGAGCGCGGCCTGAAGCCCGGCCACGCGCAGGGCTTCAGGTCCCATGGATGCGCCGCGGGTGCCCGCCCCAATGTCGGTCGGAGCGCCGATAAGCGTGATGGGTCGTGTCATGGCGGAGTGATGCTGGCGAGGGCAGGTTTAGGGCTTGGGCCGGGCTGAGAGATGAATGCCTGCCAGCATACAGCGAACCGAGCCGCCTGCGAGCTCAAGCGTCGGGACATCGAGCGCAAGAAGCTCAGCACCGCGCCGGAGCGCTGCCAACTGGTGTGGCCTGAGAGCTTTGAGCGCACGCGCGGACAGCGCCAGAAGTCGCCCGTGGCTCGATTGCAATTCGATCGCGTTGCCGGCAAACTCCGAGACCTGGTGCGCTGAAAGATCAATCACCGTTCGACCATTTTCAGCCAGGCGCTCGCGGATTTGCCCGCGGCGTTTTTCATCGGTGATCATGCTCAGGCCAACCATCGCGAAGTCGGTGCCGATGCACATGAGCACATTGGTGTGGTAAACCGGTCGTCCGGTTGCATCGGCCGCGTCAAAAACCATCGGTTCAAAATTGAATTGCGTGCAAAAGCGCTCCAGCGCAAGCGGATTGGCACGGTTTGACCGAACGACGTAGGCGACGCGTTCAATGTGGTCAAGCACCATGGCGCCAGTGCCTTCAAGGTACACCTTATCCGGTTCGAGACCGGAGTAGTCAACCACATCCTGAACGCGGTAATTTTGCTTGAGCATATCGATGATGTCCCAGCGCCGTTCGTGTTGGCGGTTCGGCGCGTACATCGGATAGATCGCGACATGCCCGCCCGCATGGGTGGAAAACCAGTTGTTCGGGAAAACCGAGTCGGGCGTTGCGCGAGTCTCATCTTCGAACAAATGCACGCGCACGCCAGCCGCCTCTAGCGCCCGGGCCATGGCCGCCACTTCCTCGTATGCGGCCGCCGAGATGGCTTGAGTGCAACTGCCGGCGCTGACGGTCTGAAATGCATTGTCCGGCAGCGTGTCCGGATTGGATGCAAAAAAGTGCGGTCGCACCATCACCACGGCTTTGGCTGCCTGCGGGGAAAAAGGCTGCTTCATGCGAGCTCGGTTTGCCTTTCCCCAGCCATGGCGACCGGGCGTCCGGTTTTGTCTGAGGCCGCCGGTCTCCCGCCGACTGGCGCCGTGCCGGGCTTGACCAGTTCGTAAAGGTCTTTCGGATCATTGAGCCGCGGAATCAGCGGGATTGATTCACCAAGATGCAATGAGCGGGCCCGGTCATGCAGGTAACGCAGCGCTGAAAAATCTTCCAGCGCGAATCCAACCGAATCAAACATCGTAATCTGCCCGGCGTTGTCGCGCCCGGTTTTCCCCCCTGACAACACCCGCCAAAGCTCCGTTACGGCGAAGTCTTGCGGCAGTTGCTGGAGGTCGCCTTCCACGCGGGTCTGCGGCTCGTATTCAACGAACACGCTGGAGGCACGCAAGACATCGGGATGGATTTCGGTTTTGCCGGGGCAGTCGCCGCCCACCGCGTTCAGGTGCATGCCGGGCGTGAGCATGTCAGCGGTGATGATGGTGGCATTGGTCTTGTCGGCGGTGATGGTGGTCACAATGTCTGCGCCATGGACTGCCTCGGCTGTGCTTGAATGAACGCTCAGATGCAAAGCGGCGGTGTCCGGATTGCCCTGCAGGTTGCGCATCAGCTTGGCGGTGGCGTCAGTGTCGGTGTCAAACAGGCGGATTTCTTCAATGCCCAGCAAGTGGTGAAAGGCCAGTGCCTGGAACTCACCTTGCGCGCCGTTGCCAATCAGCGCCATCACGCGGCTTTCTGGCCGGGCCAGGGCACGCGCAGCCATCGCCGAAGTAGCGGCCGTGCGCATGGCGGTGGTCAGGGTCAACTCGCTAACCAGCAGCGGCAGACCGGTGGCGACATCGGCCAACACACCAAAAGCCATCACGGTCGATAAACCGCTGGCTGTGTTCTTTGGGTGGCCATTGACGAATTTGAAGGTGTAAGTCGCGTCATCGGCAATCGGCATGAGCTCAATCACGCCGCCCTGCGAATGGCTGGCCAGCCGGGCGGACTTGTCAAAACTTGCCCAGCGTAAAAAGTCCTGCTCAATATACTGAGCCATGTCCTTCAACGTGGCGACCATGCCTTGGCGGTTGACGATATCAGCCACGTCTTGCGGGCTGAGAAAAAGGGTGTTTTTGCGGGATGTGGATAGTGCGTTCATGGTGATCTTCTTGTTTTTTCAACGGTTAGCCTGTAGTCTGGCGACGGCATTGGGCAATAACAATCGTCATAAATGTATAGAAATAGGCAATAAATTGCTCTTATGTCAAGATAAAATATCGAAATGGATGAAACGGATCACCAGTTGCTGTCCCTGTTGCGGCAAGACGCTCGGCTTACTGTGGCGGCGCTGGCCAACAAACTCGGTGTGTCGCGTGGCACGGTGACGAATCGTATTCGCCGACTGGAGGACGATGGCATCATCGTCGGCTATACCGTGCGCTTGCGGCCGGATGTGCAGCGTAACGAAATCAAGGCCTGGATGAGTATTGCCGTGGACGGCAACCAGACCCGCAGCGTCATCGCCAACCTGCTGGGCGAGCCCGGCGTGGCGACCCTGCACGACACCAATGGCCGCTGGGACCTGCTGGCCGAGCTGCGCGCCGAGAGCCTGCAGGAGCTGGCCAAGGTGCTTGAGCGCATCCGCCTGCTCAAAGGCATCAGCAACACCGAGACCAGCATTCACCTGGAAACCTTTCGGCTCTCTTAAACTAGCCCTTCCATGCAACTTGCACCCGCCCACCTGCCAGAGCACCTCAAGCGGGGGCTCAAAAGCCTCTACACCCTGCACGGCGACGAGACCCTGCTGGTGCAGGAGTTTGCTGATGCCTTGCGCACGGCGGCGCGCCTTCAGGGCTACACCGAACGCACGGTGCACACGGCGGCCGGGCCTCATTTTGACTGGAGCGAGGTGCTGGCCAGCGCTGGCTCGCCCAGTCTGTTTGCCGACAAGCAGATCGTTGAAATCCGGATTCCCGGCGGCAAACCCGGCAAGGAAGGCTCGGTGGCGCTGCAACAACTGGCCGAGCGCGCCCAGGACGATGAAACCACGCTCACGCTGGTCACATTGCCCCGGCTGGACAGCACTGCTACCAAAGGCGCGTGGTTTGGCGCGCTTGACAGTTTTGGCGTCACGGTCAAGTTCGACCCGATTGATCGCCGCGCCTTGCCGTCCTGGATTGCCCAGCGTCTGCAACAGCAGGGCCAGCGCGTTGCCGCGGGTGAGGAGGGCCAGCGCACGCTGCAGTTCTTTGCCGATCAGGTTGAAGGCAACTTGCTGGCGGCGCACCAGGAAATCCAGAAGCTGGGCCTGCTCTATCCCTGCGGCGTGCAGGACGTGTCGGCGGTTCTCGGTTTTGAGCAGGTTGAAAATGCCGTGCTCAATGTCGCGCGCTATGACGTCTTCAAGCTCTCTGAGGCCGTTCTCGGGGGTCAGCTGGCGCGTGCGGCGCGCATGATCGACGGCCTGCAATCCGAAGGTGTCTCAGAAGTGCTGGTGCACTGGGCGCTGGCCGAAGACATTCGCAGCATGAAACGTGTCAAAGGCGCCTTGCAAGCGGGCCGACCCATGCCGCTGGCGCTACGCGAAAACCGCGTCTGGGGTGTCAAGGAAAAACTCTATGAGAGAGTGCTGCCGCAAATCGGCGAAGCCACTTTGGCCAAGCTGCTGCAAGCTGCTCACAAGGTGGACGGAATTGTCAAGGGCTTGAAGCAGCCCGACTGGCCCGCGGACAATTGGCGGGCACTGCACCGGCTTGCCGGCCTGCTGTGCGAGCAGTGCAGCACACCGGCTGCCGGATTCCGCGAATCGCGCGTTTCGGCGCGCAGGGCAAGGAGTTGACGCGATGCGGCATACCGCCTCCCTGGCCAGGAAACTCGTTTTTATCGGCGTGAGTTTTTTGATTGTTGCGTTGGTATCCATTGGGCTGACCTTGTGGGTAACCTGGCAGCTCGAAGGAGGCGCCGCGGCAGTCAATGAAGCCGGGCGCCTGCGCATGCAGACCTGGCGCCTGGCCAGTGCGGTGCAGGCGGGTGTGGCGCGCACCGAACTGCAGAACCTCGTAGGCCGGTTTGATGAGAGCTTGGCGGTACTGCGGACCGGTGATCCCTTGCGACCGTTGTTCGTACCGTGGGATGAACAGGTGCACGAGCGCTTTGCCGTTGTTGAGTCGCTGTGGCGCGAGCAACGCCCGCAATGGCTGGCCGAGCCTGCGCCGACGACCCAGACTTCGGTGCAGGCGGCGGGCAACTTTGTTGAGGCCATCGATCGCCTGGTGCTGGCGATTGAGCAGCATCTGTCGCGACTGACGGCGATCCTGAACCTGTTCCAGTTTGTCATGCTGGCGCTGGCCGTTGGCGGCGCCGTGGTGATGCTCTATACCGGTTACCAGTATGTGATCAATCCGCTCGGGCGGTTGCGGCAGGGGCTGCGCACCGTCGAGTCCGGCGACTTTGCCGCGCGCATTGAGGTGGACACGCAGGACGAGTTCGGCCAGGTGGCAGCCGGTTTCAACCATATGGCATGGACCCTTCAGTCGCTTTACGAAGGGCTGGAAGCCCAGGTCGAAACCAAGACCCGGCGCATCGAGGCGCAACGCGCGCGACTTGAGGCGCTTTACGCGGTGAGCGCTTTTTTGGCGCGGGCCAACAGCATCGAGGAACTGGCGCGCGGCTTTGCCCAGCGTGTGCGTACCGTCATGAAGGCCGATGCCGCTGCCGTTCGCTGGTCCGATGAGGGTAACCAGCGCTATCTGATGCTGGCATCAAGCGGTTTCCCGCAAGACTTGATGGAGGAGGAGCGCAGCTTGCTCGCTGATGCCTGCGCCTGCGGCAACCTCAAACCAGACGCCCGCACGCGCGTCATACCGATCCTGAGTCACGATGACGCACCGGCGCGCCATTGCGCCCGCGTGGGCTACGAAAACGTGGTCAGCGTGCCGATCCGGCTACAGCAGCGGCTGCTGGGCGAATTCAATCTGTTTTTCCGGGGTCCGATCACGCTGAGCACTGACGAGACCGAGTTGCTCGATGCGCTGGCCAGCCACCTGGCCAGCGCGTTGGAAGGTTTGCGCGCCGCTGCCCTGGAACGTGAGGCCGCGGTTGGCGAGGAGCGCGCCCTGCTGGCGCGGGAACTGCATGACTCGATTGCGCAGTCGCTGGCTTTCTTGAAGATTCAATTGCAGTTGTTGCGCACGGCCGTTGAGCGCGGCCAGACGGCGCAGATGCAGAAGGCGCTCGACGAACTGGATACTGGGCTGCGTGAGAGCATCAACGACGTGCGCGAACTGCTGGTGCATTTCCGCACACGTACCAATACCGATGACGTGGAGCAGGCCCTGCAGGAAACCCTGCAGAAGTTCAAGCATCAAACCGGGCTGCCAACACTCCTGCAAGTTCAAGGTGACGGGTTGCCGTTGCCACCCGACGTTCAGGTGCAGGTGTTGCATGTGGTGCAGGAGGCGCTATCGAATGTTCGCAAGCATGCGGCGGCAAGCCATGTCGCCCTGGATGTGGTGAAGGGCTCGCGCTGGCGTTTTGTGGTGCGCGACAATGGCGTCGGTTTCGAAGCGAAGCAGGGCCATGGGCAATCCCATGTCGGCATGAAGATCATGCGTGAGCGCGCTGATCGCATTGGGGCCGAGGTGACTGTGGTGTCCGCTTTGGGGCAGGGGACCACCGTCACGCTGACACTGCCGCCGCATCCGGTGACCGGTGGGGGCGTGGCCATTGCGGGGCTTGACCTCGTGCCCCTGGTCGAGACCGTGCACGACTCCTGATGAAAAGAGCCATGAAACCGATTCACCTGATGGTGGTTGACGACCACAACCTGTTTCGGCGCGGACTGATCGCGCTGCTGTCGCAGGATGACCGTTTCACCGTCTCCAGCGAGGCCGGCGACGTTGGCGAAGCACTGCGCTGTGTCGCGCGCGAGCGGCCAGATCTGATTTTGCTGGACAACCACTTGCCGGGGGTGCGTGGCGTGGACGGAATTGCCGCGCTCAAGGACGCGGCGCCTGACAGCCGCATTTTGATGCTCACCGTGAGCGAGAATGAAACCGATCTGGTGGCGGCGCTGCAGGCCGGAGCCGACGGATACCTGCTGAAAACCGTGGAATCGGATCAGTTGTGTGATTCCATCATCAAGGTGCTGGCCGGAGAGTCAGTGATCAGTCCGGACATGATGACCAAACTGGTCATTGCTTTTCGGGCCAGGGCGGTCCGGCCATCGGTGCCAGCCAATCCGACCGGGGGGACGGCTACGATGAATGCTGGTCAAGCGCGTGTTGAGCCCGCCGTGCCCTCCGTTTCTCATGACAGGGTGGACATTGATCTGCTGTCTGTTCGCGAGCGCGAAGTGCTGGCTTTGATAGCCTGCGGCGACAGCAACAAGGTGATAGCGCGCAAGCTCGACATTGCGGAAACGACGGTAAAAATTCACGTTCAGCACATTTTGCGCAAGCTGCAATTGACCTCGCGCGTGCAGGCGGCCGTTTATGCCGCAAGCCGCGAGCCGGGTTGAGCCAGATCAATGTCGCTGCACTTCGCTGCGTAAATAGTACTTCAGAACTATGCGGCGCCGGGCGCTCTAGTCCTTCTGGCGCGTCAGTGTGTCCCAAAGGTGGATAGTCAAGGTCGCGGGAAAAGGCGAAAGTCATGTCATATCTCTGGAGCAAGACTTATGACCTCTGAACTGAGTAAATCCAAAAAAGCCTGGTCGGTGTTGATCGTCAGCACGCTGGCTTTTACCGTGTGCTTCATGGTCTGGATGATGTTTGCCGTTATCGGCATCCCCATCAAGAAGACGCTGAACCTTAACGACACCCAGTTTGGTCTGCTCACGGCCATGCCGGTGCTCACGGGTTCCCTCATCCGCGTGCCGCTGGGAATCTGGACTGACAAATTTGGCGGGCGCATCGTGATGGCGGTCCTGATGGCTTCCACCGTGCCCGCCATCTGGCTCATGACTTACGCCACCCAATACTGGCAATACATTCTGATTGGCCTGTTTGTGGGCCTGGCCGGTGGATCGTTCTCGGTTGGCACGCCCTATGTGGCCCGCTGGTTCCCGAGGAATCGTCAGGGTATGGCGATGGGCGTGTACGGCATGGGCAACGCGGGCGCCGCGGTGAATAAATTTTTGGCCCCGGTGTTGCTGGTAGCGTTTGGCTGGGCCATGGTGCCCAGGGTTTATGCGGCCATCATGCTGGGCGCCGTCATCCTGTTTTGGCTCTTCAGCTACAGCGAGCCGTCTCACCGGGTGCCCAGCCATGTGAAGTTCCGCGATCAGCTCAAATCCCTCAAAGACCCGAAAGTCATCAAATACTGCCAGTATTACAGCATTGTGTTTGGCGGCTATGTCGCGCTGAGCCTGTGGATGGTGCACTACTACGTCGATGAGTATGGCCTAGATATCCGCATCGCCGCCTTGCTGGCGGCGGCTTTCTCATTGCCCGGCGGGATATTGCGCGCCGTGGGGGGCGTGCTGTCTGACAGGTTCGGCGCCCACAGCATGACCTGGTGGGTGATGTGGGTGAGCTGGATCTGCCTGTTCTTGCTGTCGTACCCGCAGATGGACTTCACCATCCTGACAGTCAAGGGCCCGACCACTTTCCATTTTGGCTTGAATGTGTACGTTTTCACGGCACTGATGTTTACCTTGGGTATCGCCTGGGGTTTTGGCAAGGCCAGCGTGTTCAAGTACATCAGCGACGACTACGGCCAGAACATCGGCACCATCAGCGGCATCGTCGGATTGGCCGGCGGCTTGGGCGGCTTTGCATTGCCCATCATGTTTGGCGCGCTGATGGACCTCACCGGCGTTCGTTCCAGCGCCTTCATGCTGATGTACGGCGTGGTTTGGGTCTCGCTGATCTGGATGTACTGGACCGAAGTGCGCCGCACCGAAGTCATGGGCAGCCACGCAGCTGGCGCGCAGGCTGGAGCAAGATTTTTTTTGAAAGAAGCCTCATGAGTACAAAAAACCCTTCCAGCGCTGATATTGCCGACTGGCGTCCCGAGGACGAACAGTTCTGGGAAAGCACCGGCAAGCGCATTGCCTACCGCAACCTCTGGATATCGGTGCCGGCGCTGCTTTGCGGGTTTGCCGTGTGGGGCATGTGGGGCATCATCACGGTGCAGATGCTCAACCTGGGCTTCCCGTTCACTCAGGCCGAGTTGTTCACGCTGACCGCTATTGCCGGTCTGGCCGGTGCCACCATGCGCATCCCGTCGTCCTTCTACATCCGCCTTGCGGGCGGCCGCAATACCATTTTCCTGACCACGGCGATGCTCCTGGCGCCTGCCATAGGCACCGGAATCGCCCTGCAACACGAAGATTGGCCGTTGTGGGTGTTCCAGATGCTGGCTCTATGGTCGGGTGTTGGCGGCGGCAACTTCGCCAGTTCCATGTCCAACATCACCACATTTTTCCCCAAGCGCCTGCAAGGTACGGCGTTAGGTCTCAACGCGGGGTTGGGTAACTTTGGCGTAACGACGATGCAAATTGTCATCCCACTGGTTATGACCGTGAGTATTTTCGGCCCCTTTGGCGGCGAGCCGATGACGCTGGTGAAGGACAGCGGCTGGATCTTTGGGAAAATTGCCGCTGGAACGCCCACCTGGATTCAGAACGCCGGCTTCGCCTGGGTACTGTCGCTGGTGCCGCTTTCGGCACTGTGCTGGTTCGGCATGAACAACCTGGTGCCGATTTCGCCCAACATTGGCGGAACGTTCATGGCGTTCATCAAGATTACCTGGATCTACACACTGACCTTCATTCCGGCGGGCATCGGCCTGTATCTTTATATGCCCAAACCGACAGGCCTTGGCTTGCTGAACATGTGGGTGGCGATGCCGCTGATCATTGTTGGAACTTTATTTCTGATGAAACTCGCGGCCTTCGGCCCGATGAAGGAGAACATCGCCAAGCAGTTCGCTATTTTCAACAACAAGCACACCTGGTCGATGACGATCCTGTACATCGTCACCTTCGGCTCTTTCATCGGTTTTTCAATGGCGCTCCCGCTGGCGATGAAGGTGATCTTCGGCATCAGCCATGTCCGTGATGCGGCGGGTGTGCTGCAGCACACGCTCAACAACCCGAACGCGCCGGCGGTGCTGGCTTATGCCTGGATCGGTCCGTTCGTAGGTGCCGCCGTGCGTCCGGTGGGCGGCTGGATCTCCGACAAGGTGGGCGGCTCGATCGTGACGCAGATCATCTCGGCGGTGATGGTGCTCGCCTCGGTCGCGGTGGGCTACGTCATGATGCAGGCCTATGAGTCGGCCACGCCGGAGCAGTACTTCCCAGCTTTCCTGGGTCTGTTTGTCGTGCTGTTCTTCGCCAGCGGCATCGGCAACGGCTCCACCTTCCGCACCATCGGTGTCATTTTCGATCGTCAGCAAGCGGGCCCGGTGTTGGGCTGGACCTCGGCCATTGCCGCTTATGGCGCCTTCATTGCGCCGGTAGTGATCGGCCAGCAGATCAAGGCCGCAACGCCACAATTTGCCATGTACGGCTTTGCCATCTTCTACGCACTATGTTTGGTGCTGAACTGGTGGTTCTACCTACGCGCAGGTTCCGAGATCAAGAACCCTTGACACTGACTTTACTCAACACTGTTCAACAAGCTGTTATCGGAGATTCAAATGAGTCATTTCCTTGATCGACTAAGTCACTTTTCCAGTCCGAAAGAATCGTTCTCTGGTAGCCACGGTGTAACCACGGGAGAGGACCGCACCTGGGAAGACGCCTACCGCGACCGCTGGGCGCATGACAAGATCGTGCGCAGCACGCATGGCGTGAACTGCACCGGTTCGTGTTCATGGAAGATTTATGTCAAGGGCGGTATCGTCACCTGGGAAACCCAGCAAACCGACTACCCACGCACGCGCCCCGATTTACCCAACCACGAACCGCGCGGTTGCGCCCGGGGTGCGTCGTATTCCTGGTATCTCTACAGTGCCAACCGGGTGAAATACCCGATGGTGCGGGCGCGGCTGCTCAAGCACTGGCGCGCCGCGCTGGCCTTGGCCAAAAGCCCGGTCGATGCGTGGGCTAGCATTGTGGAAAACCCGGATGCGCGCCTGGAATGGCAAAAGCAGCGTGGCCTGGGCGGCTTTGTGCGCAGCACCTGGGACGAGGTCAACCAGCTCATCGCCAGCGCCAACGTCTATACCGCAAAAAAATACGGGCCCGACCGTGTGATCGGCTTCTCCCCGATTCCCGCCATGTCGATGGTGAGTTATTCGGCCGGAAGCCGCTACCTGTCGCTGATTGGCGGCGTATGTTTGAGTTTTTACGACTGGTATTGCGACCTTCCTCCGGCCAGCCCGCAGGTGTGGGGCGAACAAACCGACGTGCCCGAGTCGGCTGACTGGTACAACTCAACCTTCATCATTGCCTGGGGTTCCAACATACCGCAGACGCGCACGCCCGATGCCCACTTTTTTACCGAGGTGCGATACAAAGGTGCCAAAACAGTGGCCATCACCCCCGACTACGCCGAGGTGAGCAAGCTCGCAGATTTGTGGCTTCACCCCAAACAGGGCACCGATGCCGCGGTCGCCATGGCCATGGGCCATGTGATCCTCAAGGAGTTTTACTTCGGGGAGGGCGAGCAAGGGCGCAGCAGCTACTTTGACGATTATGTGCGCCGCTATACCGACATGCCCAACCTGGTGCAACTCGAAGAGCGCACCCTGCCGGATGGCCGGGTCGTGATGGTGCCGGGCCGTTACCTACGCGCCAGCGACTTCAACGGCAAGCTGGGCCAGGCGATCAACCCGGAGTGGAAAACGCTGGCGCTCGACGAAAGCGACAAGGTGGTCGTGCCCAACGGTTCCATTGGTTTTCGCTGGGGCGCCGAAGGGACGCCGGACGCCGGCAAGTGGAATCTGGAAAACAAGGAAGCGCGTTCAGGCGGTGGAGTCAAGCTCAAACTCAGCTTGATGGAAGGCACGCAGCCCGATTATGTGGTGGACGACGTGGGCTTCCCGTATTTTGGCGGCATTGACCGGCCTAACTTCACCGCCAACAAGCAAGAAGACGTGCTGGTGCGCAAGGTACCGGTGCGACGCATCAAGCTGGGCAAGGCCGGCGAAGAGCGCACTACGCTGGTTGCCACGGTATTTGACCTGACGGTGGCCAACTATGGCGTGGCACGCGGCCTGCCAGATGAAAACGCCGCCGCCAGCTATGACGACGACACGCCCTACACCCCCGCGTGGCAAGAGAAAATTACCGGTGTCAAGCGCGATCAGGTCATTGCCGTGGCGCGCCAGTTTGCCGACAACGCCAACAAAACGCAGGGCAAGTCGATGGTCATCATCGGTGCCGGCATGAACCACTGGTACCACGTCGATATGAATTACCGCGGAATCATCAACATGCTGATGCTGTGCGGCTGCATTGGCAAGAGCGGTGGCGGCTGGGCACATTACGTGGGCCAGGAAAAGCTGCGTCCACAGACTGGCTGGACACCCTTGGCCTTTGCCCTGGACTGGGTGCGCCCCTCGCGCCAGATGAACGGCACCAGTTTCTTCTATGCGCACACCGATCAATGGCGCTACGAAAAGTTGGGTGTGGACGAAATCCTGTCGCCGCTGGCCGACAAACAGCGTTTCGGCGGCAGCCTGATCGACTACAACGTGCGCGCCGAGCGCATGGGCTGGCTGCCGAGCGCGCCGCAACTGCAGACCAACCCGATGCAGGTGGTCAAAGACGCGCAGGCGCAGGGACTGAATGCGAAAGACTATGTCGTCAAGTCACTAAAGGACGGCTCACTCAAGATGAGCTGCGAAGACCCGGACAACCCGCTGAACTGGCCGCGCAACCTGTTTGTATGGCGCTCCAATTTGTTGGGTTCATCCGGCAAAGGGCACGAATATTTCCTCAAACACCTGCTCGGCACCACCCACGGCGTGCAGGGCAAGGACCTGGGCGCCGAAGAAGCCCGACCCAGGGAAGTGAAGTGGCACGACAAGGCGCCTGAGGGCAAACTGGACCTGCTGGTCACGCTTGACTTTCGCATGAGCACCACCTGCCTGTATTCAGACATCGTGCTGCCCACGGCCACCTGGTATGAGAAAAACGATCTCAATACCAGCGACATGCATCCGTTCATTCACCCCTTGTCCACTGCCGTGGACCCGGCCTGGCAGTCCAGGAGCGACTGGGAGATTTACAAGGGTTTTGCCAAGGCTTTCAGTGAAGTCTGCGTGGGCCACCTGGGCGTCGAGAAAGAGGTCATGCTCACGCCGTTGATGCACGACACGCCCGACGAGCTGGCGCAGCCCTTTGACGTGAAGGAGTGGACCAAGGCAGAGTGCGACCTGATCCCCGGCAAGACGGCGCCCAAGATTGCCGTGGTTGAGCGCGACTTTCCCAACACCTACCAACGCTTCACGGCGCTGGGCCCGCTGCTGGACAAAGTAGGCAACGGCGGCAAGGGCATTGCATGGAACACGAGCACGGAAGTGCGTCAGTTGGCCGAACTGAATGGCAAGGTGCATGCCGAGGGCGTGACCAAAGGGATGCCGAAGATCGAGTCCGATATTGATGCCTGCGAAGTGATCATGATGCTCGCGCCGGAGACCAACGGCCATGTGGCGGTGAAGGCCTGGGAGGCGTTGTCCAAAATCACCGGCCGTGAACACGCCCATCTGGCACTGCATCGCGAGGATGAGAAGATTCGCTTTCGCGACATTCAGGCTCAGCCGCGCAAGATCATCTCATCGCCGACCTGGAGCGGCATTGAGAGCGAGACGGTCTCCTACAACGCTGGTTACACCAACGTGCATGAGCTGATCCCCTGGCGCACGCTCACAGGTCGCCAGCACTTCTATCTGGATCATCCGTGGATGCTGGCGTTTGGCGAGGGACTGTCGAGCTATCGGCCACCGGTCGATCTCAAGACGGTGGTTCCCATCATGGGGCACATGCCGAACGGCAATACCGAGATCACACTGAACTTCATCACTCCGCACCAGAAGTGGGGGATTCACTCGACCTACACCGACAACCTGATGATGCTCACGCTCAATCGGGGCGGGCCGGTCATCTGGCTGAGTGAAGACGACGCCAAGAGCGCGGGTATCGAAGACAACGACTGGGTCGAGCTGTTCAATGTCAACGGCGCACTGGCGGCGCGGGCGGTGGTGAGTCAGCGCGTCAACCCCGGCATGGTGTTGATGTATCACGCCCAGGAAAAGATCATCAACACCCCGGGTTCCGAGATTACCGGCACCCGCGGCGGCATCCACAATTCTGTCACGCGGATTGTGACCAAGCCCACGCACATGATCGGCGGCTACGCGCAGTTCAGCTACGGCTTTAACTACTACGGAACGATCGGCTCCAACCGCGATGAATTTGTGGTGGTGCGCAAGATGCGAAAAGTTGACTGGCTCGACGGCGAAGCCGCGGCGACGATTCAGGCGTAAAGGAGAACACGAAATGAAAATTCGCGCGCAAATTGCGATGGTGCTGAACCTGGACAAGTGCATTGGTTGCCACACCTGTTCGGTCACCTGTAAAAATGTCTGGACCAGCCGACCCGGCATGGAATACGCCTGGTTCAACAACGTCGAAACCAAGCCCGGCATTGGGTACCCCAAAGAGTGGGAAAACCAGGACAAGTGGAATGGTGGCTGGATTCGCAAGGCCGACGGCTCGATCGAGCCGCGCCAGGGCGGCAAGTGGAAGCTGCTCATGCGCATCTTCTCCAACCCGAACTTGCCGCAGATTGACGACTACTACGAGCCGTTTACCTTTGATTACGACCACCTGCAATCGGCGCCCGAAGTCAAGGCGCCGCCCACGGCGCGTCCACGCAGCCTGATCACCGGCAAGCGCATGGAAAAGATTGAATGGGGGCCGAACTGGGAAGAAATTTTGGGCGGTGAGTTTTCCAAGCGCGGCAAGGATGCCAACCTGGCGAATTTTGAGCAGATCCAGAAGGACATGGTGGGGCAGTTTGAAAACACCTTCATGATGTACTTGCCGCGCCTGTGCGAGCACTGCCTGAATCCGGCGTGCGTGGCCTCGTGTCCATCGGGCTCAATTTACAAACGCGAGGAAGACGGCATTGTGCTGATTGACCAGGACAAGTGCCGTGGCTGGCGCATGTGTGTCTCTGGCTGTCCGTACAAGAAGATTTATTACAACTGGAAAAGTGGCAAGGCCGAGAAGTGCATTTTTTGCTACCCGCGTATAGAAGCAGGTCAGCCCACGGTATGCTCTGAAACCTGCGTCGGCCGCATCCGTTATCTGGGCGTGGTGCTCTATGACGCCGACCGAATTCAGGAAGCGGCCAGCGTGGAAGAGGCCAAGGATCTGTATCAGGCCCAGCTCGACATTTTCCTGAACCCGAACGACCCCACGGTGATCGAGCAGGCGCGCAAGGACGGAATTCCCGAGGCCTGGCTGGAAGGCGCGCGCCGCAGCCCGGTTTACAAGATGGCGGTGGACTGGAAAGTGGCGCTGCCGCTGCACCCCGAGTACCGCACGCTGCCGATGGTCTGGTATGTGCCGCCGCTGTCGCCCATTACGTCGGCGGCGAACGCCGGGCAAATTGGTGTCAACGGCGAATTGCCCGACATTGCCCAGATGCGCATTCCGGTCCAGTACCTGGCGAATCTGCTGACGGCAGGCGATACCGGCCCGGTGATTCGCGCCTTGCAACGCATGCTGGCGATGCGCTCCTACCAGCGCAGCAAGCATGTGGACCAACTGCAAAATCTGGCGGTGCTGGAGCAGGCCGGCCTGACAGTGGCACAGGTGGAAGAGATGTACCAGATCATGGCGATTGCCAACTACGAAGACCGTTTTGTGATTCCATCCACTCACCGCGAGTATGCGGAAAACACGTTTGACCTGCGTGGCGGATGCGGTTTTTCATTCGGCAATGGTTGCTCCGATGGCTCATCCGAAACCAGCCTGTTCGGTGGTGCCAAGCCACGCACCATTCCCATCCATTCAGTGGTCTGACCGTCTGGAGACGCTCATGAAAACCAATCGTTATTCCCTTCGTGCGCTGGCCTTGCTATTGGGGTATCCGGATGAGCCGCTTCGTGCTCATTTGTCCGAACTGCTTGAAGCTGTTGATGCCGAAGCAGTCATTCCGGCGGCGCGACGGGTTGAACTGCACGCACTGGCTGCCGAGCTGACGCGCCTTGACGCTTATGAGGTCGAGGCGCGCTATGTTGAGACTTTCGACCGTGGCCGCGCCACTTCGCTGCACCTGTTTGAGCATGTTCATGGTGAATCGCGCGACCGGGGCCCAGCCATGATTGACCTGGTGCAAACCTACGAAAAAGCCGGTCTGCAAATGAGCCCGCATGAGTTGCCTGATCATCTGTGCGTGGTGCTTGAGTTTGCGTCAACCCAGCCTCCGCCGGTGGCGCGTGAGTTTTTGGGCGAAATGGCGCACATTCTCACGGCCATTTTTAGCGCCTTGCAGCAGCGCGGCAGCCCTTACGCCGCAGTAGTGGCTGCGGTGCTGGAGTTGGCAGGCCACAAAGCGCAAGCCGTCGCCATTGCAGCCGATGAGCCCGTGGATGAGAGCTGGGCCGAGCCGGTTGTGTTCGATGGCTGCAGCACCCGTGGGCAAGCCAGGCCAGGCGATCCGCAACCCATTCACATTGTTCGCAAATCTACCGCTTCCCGGGGAGTGACCGCATGAACTACCTAGACAACTTCCTTTTTGGCTACTACCCGTATATCTGCCTTACCGTTTTTTTGTTGGGCAGTCTGATCCGTTTTGACCGGGATCAGTACACCTGGAAGAGCGACTCCTCGCAACTGCTGCGCGCGGGCCAGTTGCGCTGGGGCAGCAACCTGTTTCATGTTGGTGTGCTGTTCCTGTTTTTTGGACACACTTTCGGCATGCTCACGCCCCACTTCATTTACGAGCCATTCATCAGCGCGGGCGCCAAGCAGTTGATGGCCATGGTTTCGGGTGGTTTGTTTGGCCTGTTCGGATTTGCCGGTGTCACCATCTTGCTGCACCGCCGTTTGTTCGATCCGCGCATCCGCATCAACTCAAGGACCAGTGACATCGTGTTGCTGCTGCTGCTGTGGCTGCAACTGGTGTTGGGCCTGGGGACCATTCCATTGTCGGCGCAGCATCTCGATGGCAGCATGATGATGAGGCTGGCCGAATGGGCGCAACGCGTCACGACCTTCCGCGCGGGTGCGCCAGAGCTGCTGGCTGAAACGGGCTGGGTGTTCAAGGCCCACATGTTTCTGGGTATGTCGATTTTCCTGATCTTTCCGTTCACCCGCCTGGTGCATGTCTGGAGCGGTTTCGCCAGCGTGAGCTATCTGGTGCGCCCGTACCAGCTGGTGCGCAGTCGCCGTTTGGGCATTACGCCCAAAACGCCTCTGGGCAACCGCCGGTCTTCGGTTTGAAAATCGGAGGTGCTTTCATGAATCCCCTTACTTCCGGGATCGCGGGCTGCGGCGGCAGCAACTGCCAATGCGCAAGTACCGCAGAGGCCCTTGCCGAATCGACAGAACCGGTGGTCAGCATCAACGGCATTGCGCTGCATGAAGCCGGGCAGAGACCGGACGCGGCGACGCTCAGGGAGCGGGCCTATGCTGAATTGCTGCGCCAGCGCGCGGTTTCGATCGACCTGTTGCCGCGCCACTCCACACAGTTGGCTCCGGAGTTGGGCGAGGCTGAGCGCAAGGTAATCGAGGCCATGCTGGAACAAGCCGTCGTCTCACCCCAACCCGACGAAGCCGAGTGCCAGCGCTACTATGCGGCCAACAAGCCGCGGTTCCTGGTTGGGCAGGCGCTGCATGTGCGCCACATCCTGTTCGCGGTGACGCCTGGCGTGAATGTTCAGGCCCTGGCCATCCGCGCCGAAAAAGCGTTGCTCGAACTCTCGCGCAAGGGTGTTCATCCCGAGCGCTTTGCGCAACTCGCGGCCGAATTGTCAAACTGCCCGAGCAGCACGCAGGGCGGCGATCTCGGCTGGATCGGCCCCGATGATTGCGCGCCCGAGCTGGCCAGCGAGCTGTTTCACCAGAAGTATTCCCAGTCGAGCATGGGGGTGCATCCACGGCTGTTTCACACACGTTTCGGTTTCCATATCATCGAGGTGCTGGAGCGGCGTAGCGGCAGCCAGCCACCCTTCGAGGAAGTGCGGGAACGTATTGCGGCTCAACTGGCCATGCAGTCGCGCGCCAGAGCCTTGCACCAGTACATGAGCCTGCTGGTCGGTCAGGCACAGGTGCAAGGCATTGACCTGGATGGGGCCGATTCGCCGCTGGTGCAGTGAGCGCCGGCATCGAACGGTGATCAACTCATCCGGTTTCCGGGTGGTTTGCTCTTTTCGCGCGCAATGGCTTTGTAGCGCTATCTGTTGATTGACACTTTTCGGCCTGGCCACAACTTGAGTCTGAACGCACATCGCTTTCTGCCACTTTTTCCAAAAAACGCTACCAGTAGCGTGCTATAGTCTCTTCGCACACTGTATGTAGCGTGTCAGATCCGCAATTCGACTAGCATGGGCTGATTTTCCTGGGGGGCGGTTTTGACCGACTCCAGCGGTAGATATTCCCATCAGCGCGCGGTGGCATTTTTTTGGCGGTGATACGAAAATCGGCCTATGCTTTCGGAGAGTCGGCTTGTTCTGCACAAAATTTGGTGCAATGGCTGTTGGGCGGCGGTCACCCGGCAGCATTTTTCTGAGGAATTGTGATATGAAACGCGAAAGCTTTGGTCAGCCGCAAGACCTGATGGCAATTCAGCCCATCAGCCATGATGTGCTGAAGGAAAAATACCTCAAACCCGGCGAGAGCGGGCTGGAAGACTTGTACCGTCGCGTGGCGCGGGCGCTCGCTTCGGTCGAACCCGAGGCACAGCGCGCCGGGCACGAGGCACGGTTTCTGGAGAACCTGCAGGCCGGCGCCATCGGCGCGGGCCGCATCATGAGCGCCGCCGGCACCGCGATTCAGGCTACCCTGATCAACTGTTTTGTGCAGCCCGTGGGTGACTGCATCCAGGGGGTGGATGCTGAAGGTTACCCGGGCATTTATGAGGCTTTGCGCGAGGCTGCCGAAACCATGCGGCGCGGTGGCGGCGTGGGCTACGATTTTTCGCGCATTCGCCCGCACGGCGCTGAGGTCAAGGCGACGGCATCGGTGGCCTCGGGACCGTGCAGCTATATCAATGTATTTGACCAGTCGTGCTCAACGGTGGAGAGCGCCGGTGCGCGACGCGGTGCGCAGATGGGCGTGCTGCGCATTGACCACCCTGATGTGCTGGAATTCATCACCGCCAAGCGCACCCCTGGGCGCTGGAACAATTTCAATGTGTCGGTCGGCGTGCCCGACGCGTTCATGCAGGCGCTGGCGGACGACCAACCCTGGGAACTGGTGCACCGGGCCAAACCTGGCGCGGCGCTGATCGCGCTGGGCGCGCTTGAGCGTCCTGACGGAATGTGGGTCTATCGCACGCTTCCCGCGCGCGAACTCTGGGACACAGTAATGAGTTCGGCCTACGACTTCGCCGAACCCGGCATTCTGTTTCTGGACCATATCAACCAGGACAACAACCTGCGCTATTGCGAGTCGATTGCCGCTACGAATCCCTGCGGCGAGCAACCACTGCCTCCCTACGGTTGCTGCGATTTGGGGCCGATCATCCTGACACGCTTTGTACGGCACCCGTTCGGTTTTGATGGCGTGCCAGCGTTTGATTTCGAGGCATTCGGGAAATCAGTGGCGACCCAGGTGCGCGCGCTTGACAACGTGCTGGAGGTGACCTTTTGGCCACTGCCGCAGCAGCGCGACGAGGCGGCTGCCAAGCGGCGCATTGGCGTGGGCTTCACCGGCATGGGCAACGTGCTGAGCATGCTGTGCCTGCGCTACGACGCGGCGGAGGGCCGGGACATGGCCGCGCGCATTGCCGAGCATATGCGCGACGCGGCGTACGCTGCGTCGGTGGCGCTGGCGAAGGAAAAAGGTGCCTTTCCGAAGTTCGACGCTGAGGGCTATCTGGCCCCTGGTACCTTTGCCAGCCGCCTGCCCGACGAGTTGCAGCAGGCCATCCGCAAGCATGGCATTCGCAACAGCCACTTGCTGTCGATTGCGCCGACCGGCACCGTCAGCCTGGCGTTTGCCGACAACGCGTCGAATGGCATTGAGCCGCCGTTCTCGTGGATGTACCGGCGCAAAAAGCGTGAGTCCGACGGCAGCACCACCAGCTACGCCGTGGAGGACCATGCATGGCGCCTGTACCGCGAGCTCGGCGGCAATGTGGAGCAGCTTCCCGACTACTTTGTCTCCGCGCTCGAGATGTCGGCTGACAGCCACATTGCCATGATGCAAGCGGTTCAACCATTTGTGGATACCGCGATCTCCAAGACCGTCAACGTGCCGGCCGACTATCCCTATGAGGACTTCAAGGGCTTGTACAGCCAGGCATGGCGCGCGCATCTCAAGGGCCTGGCCACTTACCGGCCCAACGCCATTCTGGGTTCGGTGCTGGAAGTGCATGCGCCAGCCATGGTGGCAGCGGCGGCAATCATCGACCCCATGCGCACGGTCATTGAGAGTCGGCCCAAGGGCGCGCTCTCGGCAGTGGCGGAAAAGGTGGAGTACTGGACGCAGGAAGGCCACCAGACCCTGTACCTGCTGGTGTCGTTTTTGCCGGTGCCAAGCGCTGATGGCCTGTCCATGGTGGACCGCGCCATTGAGTTCTTCATGCCGGTCGGTCAGAGCGGCGAGTCGCAGCAGTGGATCACGTCGAGCATGCGTTTGCTGTCGCTCGCGGCGCGTGGCGGATTTCTCGAGCGCGCGCTCAGCGACATGCGCAAGGTTGCCTGGGACCGCGGCCCGGTGCGACTGGGCGTGCATCGCAAGGCCGACGGCACACCGGTGCCGATGTGGCACGACTCGGAGGTGGCCGCCATCGCTTACGCGATTCAGAACATCCTGATCCAGCGCGCCACCGGGCAGCTGGCGCAAGAGGCCTTGTCGCCGGATCAGCAAAGCGCTCCTGCCGTGGGCGCGCCACCCGTCATGGCAGGCAAAAAATGCAGCGAATGCGGGGCACACGCCGTCATCCGCAAGGACGGCTGCGACTACTGCACCCAATGCGGTCACTTGGGAAGCTGTGGATGATTCCACGCCCCGTCATCCCTTTGCGGGTGACCCAAGGCAAACCTTCCGCTGGGGAGCGGGCAACGCTGGACCGCCGCTGGCGAACCCGCTACCTGCTGCTGGCACCGCACCGGCTGGCGTTCTTTCTGGCCATGGTGGTGCTGGTGACATCGGGTGCCTGGTGGGCGCTGGTGCAATTCGGCCGCGTCAGCACGGTTGTTGCGCTGCCGTACGCCGCGCCGCCCACACTGGTGCATGGAGCGGTCATGACGTTCGGCTTCATCCCGCTGTTTTTTTCGGGGTTTTTATTCACCGCGGGTCCGAAGTGGCTGGGCGTGCGGCCGCTGCGGGCGCAGCAACTGCTGGCACCGTTGCTGCTGCAGGCAACGGGCTGGCTCTGGTGGCTGTTCAGCGCGCATCTGCAGGTGTTGCCAGCGCTGGGCGGCCTTGCCATGGCCCTGGCTGGCCAGGTGTGGATCACGGGGCTGTTCTGGCGGCTCATCCGCATCAGTCATGCGCAAGACCGGCTGCATGCTCGCGCAATCGGCGTGGCGTGCATCGTGGGCTGTCTGAGCCTGGCCGGGCTGCTGCTCAGTCTGGTGCTGGAGCAGCCAGCCGTGGCCCTGGCCTGCATTCTTACAGGCCTTTGGGGCTTTGTGCTTGTGGTGTTTGTATCAGTGGCGCACCGCATGATCCCCTTCTTTACTTCCAGCGCCATCCCGTTCATGGCAGCCTGGCACCCGTTCTGGGTGTTGTGGCTGATGCTCGCTGTTGCCGTCATGGAGGTGGCCTGCGTCTGGTTGGCGCCTGACGGTCCGCTGCAGGGCCTGGTGGCGCCAGTGTGGCTGCTCGCCCGCGGAATTCTCGAGTTGGCTGCGGGCGCCGTGCTGCTCTGGCTGGCGTGGGTCTGGGGGCTGGCGCAGAGTCTGAAGAATCGCCTGCTGGCGATGCTGCACATCGGTTTTGTGTGGCTCGGTCTGGCGTTGCTGCTGGGTGGTGTTTCGCAGTTGCTGGGCTGGGCCCAATCGGCTCCGGTGCTGGCCCTGGGTTCGCTGCATGCTCTGACCATGGGGTGTCTGGCATCGCTGATGCTCGCCATGGTCACGCGTGTGTCCTGCGGCCACGGTGGGCGCGCAGTGGTGGCTGACCGCGTCGTCTGGTCGTTGTTCGGGTTGTTGCAACTGGCCACGGTGCTGCGTGTTGCGGCTGCCGCGCAGAGTGCGCTTGGCAGTCGGCTGCTGCTGCCGGCCGCCCTGCTGTGGGCCAGCGTGATGGCTGTGTGGGGTGTGCGCCTGGGCGCCTGGTACGGTCGCCTGCGCGCCGATGGGCGCCCCGAATAACATGGAAAACGCAGTCTCCGGTAACGACCCGGCGGCCATGGCTGCACTGCTCATGCAGTCGCGCCAGACGATTTTGCCCAAGCGCCTGGTTGTCCCCGGACCAGACGAAAACCAGTTGGGCATGATCCTGAACGCCGCGGCCTCCGCGCCCGATCACGGGCAGATTCTCCCCTGGCGATTCGTGCTCGTGCCCGAGGCTGCGCGTGACCGGCTGGCTGATGTCTTTGGTGCCGCGCTCATCGAGCGCGATGCTGCCGCGACGCCTGAGCAAGTCGCGCAGGCGCAGGAAAAGGCATACCGCGCCCCGCTTTTGATGCTGGTGGTCGTCAATGGCGCGCGCGGCGACCCCGAGATTGACCTGCATGAACGTATTGTTTCCGCGGGCTGCGCGGTGCAGAACATGCTGCTCATGGCCACTGCGCTGGGTTATGGCTCGGCGCTGACCAGCGGCAAGGCTCTCAAGTCTGGCGGTCTGCGCGCGCTGTTCGGCCTGGCCGATGGTGACCACGCGCTGTGTTTTGTCAGCATCGGCACCGTAAAGTCGCGCAAGGGCGAGCGGTTGCGGCCCGCGGCGGCGGACTATGTGAGCACCCTCGCGCCCTAGCATGGTGGCGGGGGCATGGTGAAGGCCATCAAGCGCAGAGAGATTTCAGCTTACATTCTTCTTGCTTGAGATTGCAGGCAAAATAGCGGCATGAACGCGCCCGATCTCCCAAACGAAATGGCTGAAAAGAGTCCAGCCAACAGTGCGCTCGCGCGCTTGATGGATACCCTGGGCGCCAATGCAAAAGTCGCGTCT
>CAYJMW010000006.1:0-6028 GCA_964371235.1 uncultured Polaromonas sp. | reverse complement strand
CAGTGCGCTCGCGCGCTTGATGGATACCCTGGGCGCCAATGCAAAAGTCGCGTCTGCCCAGGTAGCAAGGGCATCAACAGCTACTAAAAACAAAGCGCTGCTGGGCCTTGCAGTGTTACTCCGGAAAAACGCCCTGGCGCTCCAGGCGGCCAACCAGCATGACCTTGAACGGGCGGCGGCAGCCGGGCTGGCGGGTCCGCTGCTGGATCGGCTCAAGCTCGGCGCCAAAGACATTGAAACCGTGGCGCTCGGTTGCGAGCAACTGGCCGCCATGCCCGATGTAATTGGCAGCATTTCGGGCATGAAACAGCAGCCCAGCGGCATTCGCGTCGGGCAGATGCGCGTGCCAATTGGCGTCTTCGGCATGATTTACGAAAGCCGCCCCAACGTCACGATCGAAGCGGCGGCGCTGGCCATCAAGAGCGGCAACGCCTGCATCCTGCGCGGCGGCTCCGAGGCCATCGAGTCCAACAAGGCGCTGGCGGCGCTGGTGCAGCAGGCGCTTGGGCAGGCGGGTCTGCCCGCCGACGCCGTGCAACTGGTCCCAACCACCGACCGCGCCGCGGTCGGCCAGCTCATCACCATGCCGCAGTACGTCGATCTGATTATTCCGCGCGGTGGCAAGGGCCTGATCGAGCGCATCAGCCGGGAAGCCAGGGTGCCGGTCATCAAGCACCTGGACGGCAACTGCCATGTGTATGTCGATGAGCCCTGCGATGTCGCCATGGCGGTCAAGGTGGCCGACAACGCCAAGACCCAGAAATACAGCCCCTGCAACGCCCTTGAGAGCCTGCTGGTGGCGCGCGGCGTGGCGGCTGATTTTTTGCCAAAAATTGGCACCATCTACGCGGCCAAAGGGGTCGAGATGCGCTGTGATGCCGAGGCGCGGGCACTGCTCGCGGCCGTGCCCGCGGCACAAGTCAAGGCCGCCACCGAGCAGGACTGGTATGAGGAATACCTGGCTCCCATCATCAGCATCAGGATCGTAGCCGGTATTGATGAAGCGATTGCCCACATCAACCAGTATTCCAGTCACCACACTGACGCCATCCTCACGCGCGACCACATGCACGCCCAGCAGTTTCTGCGTGAGGTCGATTCAGCCAGTGTGATGGTCAATGCGAGCACCCGCTTCGCCGATGGCTTCGAGTTTGGTCTGGGCGCCGAGATTGGCATCAGCACCGACAAGTTCCACGCGCGCGGGCCGGTCGGCATCGAGGGGCTGACCTCGCTCAAGTACGTCGTGCTGGGGCAGGGCGAAGTGCGGACCTGACACGCCGGCAGGGGCACTTGCAAGTGCGGGCACCATCCCAATATCCCTGAAAGCCCGGTGTTATCGCCACACCGCATAACAAAATTCCCATCGAAAGTGGCCGCATGGTTCCGCACCTCATCACCGCCCTGACCGGCCCCATCAACGAGCTTGAACAACGCATTCTTGACATGACACCGGCCATCGAGCGCTGGTTCCGGCTTGAGTGGATGGAGCACACGCCGCCGTTTTACAGCTCGGTGGATATTCGCAATGCCGGGTTCAAGCTCGCGCCGGTCGATACCAATCTGTACCCCGGCGGCTGGAACAACCTCACCCCCGAAATGCTGCCACTGGCGGTGCAGGCCGCCATGGCCGCCATTGAAAAAATCTGCCCGGAAGCGCGCAACCTGCTGCTGGTGCCCGAAAGCCACACGCGCAACACCTTTTATCTTTTGAACCTGCTCCAGCTCAGGCGCATCTTTCACCAGGCTGGCCTGAACGTGCGCTTCGGCTCGCTCAGCGCCGAGATCAAGGAACCGACCACCCTGAATCTGTCGACCGGCGAGTCCATCACGATCGAGCCGCTGATCCGCACCGACCGGCGCCTGGGGCTCAAGGGCTTCGACCCCTGCACCATTTTGCTCAACAACGACCTGTCAGCCGGTATCCCCGGCATTCTTGAAGACCTCAACGAGCAGTACCTGCTGCCGCCGCTGCACGCGGGCTGGTCGGTGCGGCGCAAGTCCACGCATTTCAAGGCCTACGAGGAAGTCTCCAAGCGCTTCGGCAAGCTGCTGGGCATTGACCCCTGGCTGATCAACCCGATGTATGCGCATTGCGGCGAGGTCAACTTTGCCGAAGGGGCGGGCATGGAGTGCCTGACCACCAACGTCGATGCGCTGCTGACAAAAATCCGGCGCAAGTACAAGGAATACGGCATCAACGAAAAGCCGTTTGTGGTCGTCAAGGCCGACAACGGCACTTACGGCATGGGCATCATGACGGTGCGCGACGTGAAAGACCTGTCCGCGCTGAGCCGAAAAACAAAAAACAAGATGAGCGCCACCAAGGACGGCCGGGCCTTGTCCGAAGTCATCATTCAGGAAGGCGTGCTGACCAACGAACGTGTGAACGACGCGGTGGCCGAGCCTGTGGTCTATATGATGGACCGCTATGTGGTCGGCGGGTTTTACCGCGTGCACGCCGAGCGCGGCGTGGACGAAAACCTCAACGCCCCGGGTTCCAGTTTTGTACCTCTGGCCTTTGCCGACAGCGGCCGCCTGCCGCAGCCAGGCCAGAAACCCGGTTCGAGCAGCCCCAACCGCTTTTATATGTATGGCGTGATCGGCCGTCTGGCCATGCTGGCCGCCAGCTACGAACTCGAAGCAACCGACCCCAACGCCGAGGTGTATGACTGAAGGGGGATATGTTACAAGTTGTTGCGGTGCAACAAAACCGGGATTTGTTGGCATTAAGCGTGATTGCCGACCCGCAAACTGAGCCCCTGAGCGCAAAATAGCGTTCCCAAAGGTAACCCTCACCCGCCAGCTTTGATCTCCCCTGACCGTGTCTTCACCGGCCGACCCATCAAGACGGGAAGGTTTTGTGGCCAGTAAAAAATCATCACTCGCGGCGCTCACCCTGGGTGCCATCGGCGTTGTTTATGGCGACATCGGAACCAGCGTCCTGTATGCCATCAAGGAAGTCTTCGGCAGCGGCCACGTTCCCTTCACCTCCGACAATGTCCACGGCATCCTGTCGATCTTCTTCTGGACGCTGACCGTCATCGTCTCCATCAAGTACGTGACACTGGTGTTGCGCGCCGACAACAACGGCGAGGGCGGCCTGATTGCCATGCTGGCGCTGGCGACCAATGCCGTCAAGGACAGGCCCAGAACCCGGCACGTCCTGCTGCTGGTCGGCATTTTCGGCGCCTCGCTGTTTTATGGCGACGGCGTCATCACGCCGGCCATTTCGGTGCTGTCGGCGGTGGAAGGCCTGGAAGTTGTCTCGCCCGCCTTCGCCGAGGGCGTGATCCCGATCACGCTGATCATCCTGTTTGGCCTGTTTGCGCTGCAAAAACACGGTACCTCCGGCATCGGCAAGTTTTTTGGGCCGATCACGCTGGCCTGGTTTGGCGTGATTGCCTTGCTGGGCATCATGCAGATCGCCGAGCACCCGGTCATCCTCAAGGCGCTCAGCCCGCATTACGCGCTGATGTTCATGTGGGCCAACCCGGGCGTTACCTTCATCATTCTGGGCGCCGTGGTGCTGTGCGTCACCGGCGCCGAAGCGCTTTATGCCGACCTCGGCCACTTTGGCAAGAAGCCGATCCGGCTGGCCTGGTTTTCAATTGTCATGCCGGCGCTGGTGCTTAACTATTTCGGTCAGGGCGCGCTGCTGCTGGGCAATCCGGCCGCCGTCAAGAATCCGTTTTATCTGATGGCCCCCCAATGGGCGCTGCTGCCGCTGGTGGGCCTGGCCACCCTGGCCACGGTGATCGCCTCGCAAGCGCTGATTACCGGCGCCTTCAGCGTCACCAAGCAGGCCATCCAGATGGGTTACCTGCCGCGCCTGAAGATCCTGCACACCAGCGTGCGTGACACCGGCCAGATCTACCTGCCTTTCGTCAACTGGGCGCTGTTTGTCGCCATCGTGCTGGCGGTGGTGATGTTCCGCAACTCAAGCAACCTGGCAGCAGCCTACGGCGTTGCGGTGACCACCGACATGCTGATCACCACCTTGCTGACTTTCTACGTGATTCGCTATGCCTGGAATTACCCGCTCAGCCTGTGCCTGGCCGCGACCGGCGTGTTTTTTGTCGTGGACTTTACGTTTTTTGCCTCCAACCTCCTGAAGCTGTTTGCCGGCGGCTGGTTCCCGCTGGTCATTGGCGGCTCGGTCTTCACGCTGATGGTGACCTGGAAAGAGGGCCGACGCATTCTCAACGAAAAATTGCGCACCGACGCCATTGACCTGCCCAGTTTTCTGAGCGCCGTCTTCGTCAGTCCGCCAGCGCGGGTCGAGGGCACCGCCATCTTCATGACCGCCGAGCCTGGCATTGTGCCCAACGCGATGCTGCACAACCTCAAGCACAACAAGGTGCTGCATCAGCAAAACCTGTTTGTGACGGTGCGCAACCACGAGGTGCCCTGGATCGGCATGAACAAGCGCCTGGAACTTGAGCCGCTGGGCCACGACTGCTGGCAGGTGATAGTGCACTATGGCTTCAAGAACGACCCCGACCTGCCGCGCGCGCTGGAGCAGATCAAGGGCCGGGGCTGCGAGCTCGAGCCCATGACGACCAGCTACTTCCTCTCACGCGACACCGTGGTTCCCCGCATCGGCAGTGGCATGGCGCCCTGGCGTGAAAAGCTGTTTGCGCAGATGCACCACAACGCCAGCGGCGCGGCCGACTTCCTGAATCTGCCGAACAATGCGGTGGTGGAGCTCGGCAGCAAGATCGAGATTTGAGGGTGTTTTAGCACTCCAGCCCTCTGGATACGGACGCAAGCAGCTATTGTTATTATAGCAACCCAATGAGCAGCAATGGCACTTTGAATCATGAACATTCTTTTTATCGCCGACCCGCTTGAGTCGTTCAAGACCTACAAGGACACCACCTTCGCCATGATGCGCGAGGCGCAAAGGCGCGGCCACCGCATCAGCGCTTGCGAGCCGCAAGACGTGATGTGGCAGCGCGGCGCGGCCGTAATGGCCCATGTGCGCGACCTCACGCTGACGGCGGATGCGGCGAACTGGTTCGAGACGCTTGGCGCGCGTGCGGTGGCTTTGCGGGATTTCGACGCCATCCTGATGCGCAAGGATCCGCCGTTTGACAGCGAGTATTTTTACGCCACGCACCTGCTGGAGCAGGCCGAGCGCGATGGCGCCAGGGTGTTCAACAAGCCGCGCGCGCTGCGCGACCATCCCGAAAAACTGGCCATCATGGAGTTCCCCCAGTTCATCGGCCCCACGCTGGTGACGCGCGACCCTGAGGACATCAAGCGCTTTCATGCCGAGCACCAGGACATTATTCTCAAGCCGCTCGATGGCATGGGCGGGATGGGAATTTTCCGCGTCGGGCCCGATGGCCTGAACCTGGGCTCGATTACCGAGACGCTGAACCGCCACGGCGCGCAAAGCCTGATGGTGCAGAAGTTCCTGCCCGAGATCGCCCAGGGCGACAAGCGCGTGCTCATCATCGGCGGCAAGCCGGTGCCCTACTGCCTGGCACGCATTCCGCAGGGCAGCGAAGTGCGCGGCAACCTGGCCGCCGGCGGCAAGGGCGTGGCACAAAAACTCTCGGCGCGCGACCAGGAGATTGGCGATGCGCTCGGGCCCGTGCTGGCGGCACGCGGCCTGCTGCTGGCGGGTGTTGATGTGATTGGCGACTACGTGACTGAAATCAATGTCACCAGCCCGACCTGTTTCCAGGAGATATTTGAGCAGACCGGGTTTGACGTGGCGGCCACGTTCATCACCGCGCTGGAGCAAGCGCTGCAAGCTTTCCTATTGCGCCACGAATAGGAAATTCAACGCAAGCGCGCCGTGAACGCGGTTCGAGCACTGGCGGTGTTCAAACAACCACTTCTTTGTACCTGGCGTCCAGATTGATGTCCACGGGACAACGCGCGGGCGCCGCTAGCCGCAAGAATTGACCCGGTGCCATTGAAGAACACCGGGTCGTGTGACCGGGTTGACCAATTCCTAGAAATTGTAGATGTAGGAAACCCCGAGGAAGGTAACGCGCTGATCCTGATTCATGTTGAC